>NFUO01000584.1 GCA_002197545.1 Acidobacteria subdivision 2 bacterium RH1 MAG20
AGAATGAAGACGACTCGTTGGAAACCGCCAACGTCCAATACGTTTCCAGCGAAACCGCGGCCCAAGGCACGGAAACGCAAGCCATCAGCGGGGCCGAAGATACCTACTCGGTGGACGTGACCGGCGAGATCGGCACCGACGCCATCGGCACGGCCGGCGCCGACGCGACCGATCTCACCAACGTCGCCACTAGCGACGGCGCCTGGACCGGCGCGCTGGCCGCTTCGAAGGGGAAAAAGGGTCAGAACTGTTTTCTTGACAGAAGGCCGCACTTGGACTATAGTGGGCGGCATGCCTCGCCCTCTGCGACCGATCGACGATGGATTGATCTATCATGTCATCCATCGCGGCAACAATCGCCAAGATGTGTTTTACAAGCATGGCGACTTCGAGGCATTCCTCAAAGCGATGGCCGACTTGAAAGAGCGAAAGCCGTTTGAGCTTTACGGTTACTGCCTGATGAGCAACCATTTTCACCTCCTTGTGCGGCCTCGCGGAGCGCCCATCAGCCGGATCATGCAGAGCCTGCTGGTTTCGCACACGCAGCGGTACCACAAGAATCACCGCTCCGGCGGCCATGTCTGGCAAGGGCGGTTCAAGAGCCCCGTCATCCAGAACGACGAACACCTGCTGACGGTCCTGCGCTACATCGAGGCGAACCCACTTCGGGCACGGCTCGTCGCGCGCGCGGAGGACTACCCGTGGAGCAGCTATCGCGCGCACGGCAGGGGCGAACCAGATAGTTTGGTGGACCGGCTCATCACTTACGACGAGCTGTCGGCGTATCCCGCGGTGGGGCAGCGGATCTGGGAGCGTATGGTTCATCAGCCCATCGAAGAGCAGACGCTGGCTGCCATTCGTCGTTCCTCGGCCACCGGCCTTCCCTAGGGCAGCGACGCATGGGTCGAGCGGTTGGCGAAGCGGCTCGGGCTGGATCTCTCCATCCGACCGCGAGGCCGCCCCCGGAAGACCGAGCAAGCGAAATAATAGTTCTGACCCCTTTTACTTCCTCGGCTTGAAGAAAGTTTGTTGGGTAGGCGACTTTGCACCGATCATTTGGCATTGCTTC
>NFUO01000585.1 GCA_002197545.1 Acidobacteria subdivision 2 bacterium RH1 MAG20
GGTGGGGGGGTAGGTCGTGCGGGCCAACTCCTAGCTGCTAGCTCCTAGCTCCTAGCTGCTAGCCAGTTCGTGGCCGGGGAGAAGGCTTGTCCATTTCCAGTGTGACAGGGACGGGGAATTAATCGGCAAAGTTGGAGAAGATTTTTTGCGGGTCAGAGGGTCAGAGGCGAGCGGGGGTTGAGGCTTCCCATATCAATCTTCACGCTGCGCTCGAAAGCGGCACCTGAGACGTCCTGCCGTGTAACCTTTTGAACGCGCAGCGCTCAAACAGCATGAGTTGGTGTGTGCATGCGGAGAAAACTATTTACCACGGGAGGAGCAACTGATGGAACGCTTTGGAATTCTGGCGCAACTGAAGGCGAAACCTGGCAAGGAAGATGAGGTGGCGGAGTTCTTGAAGGGCGCGCGGCCCCTGGTGCTGGAAGAGACAGGCACGGCGAGCTGGTTCGCATTTCAGACGGGCCCTTCGAGCTTTGGCATTTTCGATACGTTTGCGGATGAAGAGGGCAGAAAGGCGCATCTGACAGGCGCGGTGGCGAAAGCTCTGTTCGCGAAGGCGGAGGAGCTGTTTGCGGAGCCGCCGCAGGTGGGGATGGCGACCATTCTTGCGCAGAAATGATGGACCGGTGGCGGGCTCAGGGCTGTTTCCGGGGCTCAAGGCTGTTTCCGGGCTCAGGGCTGTTTCCGGGCTCAGGGCTGTTTCCAAAGCTCAAGGCTGCTTCCAGGCGGTGAGGAACTCAGTGATCTTGTGGCTTGAGGAGAGGTCCCTGGATTGGAGAATGTCAGTATCCTCGGACTTGAGGAATTAGCCATCGGCGCCGAGGACGAAGATCCACGGGTAGCCGGGGATGGCGGGGTAGTGGCTGAGGAATGCGGAGTTGGCATTCTCAGGGCTCATGTTGACCTTGACGAGAATGAAGTTGTCGTCGCGGAGCTTTTCGACGGCGGCGTTGCTTTTGAAAAAGTCGTCGAGCTGGTGGCACCAGTAGCACCAGTCGCCGCCGACCTCAAGGAGGATGCGCTTGTGCTGGGCGTGGGCCTCGGTTTCGGCGAGCGCGAGGTCGTCCGCAGGGTCGCGCCGGAAATCATAGGCGGTGGAGAAGTCGCCGGACTTCATTTTGGGCAAGTCGTAGACGGGGACGAAGGGCTTGCCGTCGACGACATAGGGGATGTTGTAGGCGAGATCGACGGGCTGGCCATCGACGATGTAGGGCTTGTAGCGCCACTTTTTGACGGCGTTGGAGATGGCGTCAGAGAGCTGCTGAGACGTCTGATAGATGATAGGCGGGATGAAACCAGCTATGCCGCGGACCTTTACGCTTCCGTCTTTTTGAATGATGGCGCGAACGATTGCCACGCCTCGAAAGACGTGCGCATCGTCGAGGATGGGCAGGGAGGCGCCGACCTGATAGACGGGCTCGGGCTGGGGCTGGCCAGGTTCGATTGTGTAGGGCTGAAGCTCGGCGTTTTTGGGCGGGTCCAATGAGCCGGAGTCTGGGGCCTTCCAGTCTTCAAGGACGGAAACGTTCATTTGCGCAATGAGTGCGCCGTTCTGGATGACCTGAAC
>NFUO01000586.1 GCA_002197545.1 Acidobacteria subdivision 2 bacterium RH1 MAG20
AGCCAGACTCGAAGCCTTTCGACCCGAGCTCTCCCGCCTATCAGGTTTCGCATCTGCCCGCCTCCGACGCGCAAGACATTGGCACAAGCACCGCACAAATCTCCGACGCAGAAGCGCAAGCCACCGTCGCTGAGATGGAACTTCGTTTGCCCGAACAACGCCAGCAAGCCATAGCGCAATTAAAAAGCATCAACGACGATCCGAAAATGGAGAATGCGATTGCGCATCGCGCTTTGGCCTGGGCCTATATGCAGAGCAAGGAATTTGAGCAAGCCAAGGCTGAGCTAGTTCAGGCATCGCTGATGGACCCTAAAGATCACTGGGCGCACTATTATTCGGCGCTCATGAAATATCGGCAAGCTGAACTAAGCGGCGGCGCTACTCCAGGCCTGGCGAACATGATGCAGGATTTGCGCAGGGTCATTGATTGGAATCCGACTTTTGCCGAAGCCTACAACATGCTCGCCATGGCCAGGCTCGAAGGAGGCGGAACGCATTCCGCGATGGATGCGATGCGTCCCGCCATTCAACTCAGCCCGCGCAATGAGACATATCTGCTGAATCTGGCGCGGATTGATATGGCAGGAAAGCAGTGGGACGACGCGACCGCATTGCTGAACCGGCTCAAGGATAGCCCAGATCCACAAGTTAGGCCCGCAGCCCGAAAAGAGCTTGCCGATCTACCGACATTGAAGAAGTACGGCATTCTGCCGCAACAAACGGGCTCTCCATCAGTGACCGTGTATTGGTCCAATCAGCCGGGGTCATCTTCTTCCAACGAGGAGTCAAGGCAATCCGCTGAGGCAGAACCTCCGCCCCGGCCGGCCGAACCCGCCCAGCCAGATAAGCGGCCAGTGAAGTTCTTGAAAGGAACGCTCACCAAAATTGATTGCTCACACCCTCCCGCAGCGGTCTTAACCGTTGTCGGCGCCGGAAAAACTCTGAAGCTTCATACCGCGGACTACAAAACTCTGGTCCTCGTAGGAGCCGATGAGTTTTCGTGCGAGTGGCCCCGTCGCCCAGTAATCGTCAACTACAAAGCCGCAGGAAAAACCGATGGCGACTTGGTATCGCTGGAATTGCAGTGAGGAATGCGGCCACTAGCTAGAAGCTGCCGCGGCCGTCTTGTATGGATGCAATCGTGACCGAAATCTGTAATCATATGCACGACGGATCGTGCCGCGCGGGAGCTCGCGATGGACAAGAACGCCTCGCCTAAAAAAGAAGATAAGAGTCCGCAGACGTCAGCTGAAGCTCCCTTCACAACGTTTATTCAATTGGACGGGAGGTCCCCCGTTCCATCGCAGTTTCGCACTCCTGGGACTTTTACGATCACCCGGCTCCAGTCGCCGGCTGGGCTTCCTGACCGAATCACAAAGCTATCGCCCGTCCCCGCTCTGCTGGTGTCGATCTCCCTCAAGTCTCTGCCATCATCGAGCTACCAGGTGTGGACAGCAGACAAGCTCATTCCCACAGCCATCGTTCACCCCTTTCGTTCCAACGTCATAGATTTCGATTCACAGCCAAGGTGCTGGGCAGGTACTGCCTTCGATTACGTTCACTATTCTGTCCCTCGTCAGGGGCTAGATGACATCGCGGAGGATCTCGGTTTTGGCCGTGTAAATGATTATCGTTTAGCAGTGCTCGAAGACGATCTGGTTGTGGCCCAGATCACGAAAAGCACACTTCCGTTCCTTGGGCGGAGCGACAGGCTTTCTGTGCTGGCGCTCGATCAATTCAGCCTCATCCTCGGAGCACATCTTATCCAGCGGTATGGTCTACTCCAGAAAACAGCACGACGTTCAAAGGGAGGGCTGGCGCCATGGCAGAAGAGCCGAGCCTCGGAACTTCTTCATGAGAATATGCATGGCCGCATCCGGCTTTCCGAGATTGCTGGCGAATGCAGACTTTCCGTCAGCCACTTTGCCCACTCCTTCAAAACCTCGTTCGGCGCCTCCACTCACCAGTGGCTGACGCAGCATCGCGTTGACCACGCCAAACAACTGATGAGCCAGACCAGCATGTCGCTGATCGACATCGCGATTCAGTCGGGATTTAATGACCAGGCGGCGTTCACCCGCACATTCCGTCAATTCGTCGGCGTCAGCCCCGGAAGATGGCGGCGGCATTACACCACAAGACATTCTGGAAGGTAGTCCCCATCTAACGTTTCCAAACAGTCGCGACTCCTCACAAATTTTTGGGCAATAGACAACAAAACCAGCAAGATTCTGCAAGACATCAGGCATGTTCTGCGTCAAGGTAGAAGCGGGTTGGTGCGAAGGCGTCGAAATCGAAATCAAATGATCCGAGTGGATCTCTACTACAAAGGAGAATGGGCATGAATCAGCATGTCAAAAACGTGGTCTTGGTGCATGGAGCCTTCGCCGACGGCTCCGGCTGGGAAGCCGTTGCTAACATCCTCATGAATGACGGGTACAAGGTGTCGGTGGCGCAGCCTCCCGAGACCTCGTATGCCGACGACCAAAAGTATACGAAGGCGGCCATCGACGCCATGGGCGGGCCGGTTGTCCTGGTTGGCCACAGCTACGGCGGGTCCATCATCACCGAGGCCGGCAATCATCCAAACGTTGTGGCGCTTGTCTATATTGCCGCATTTGCTCTCGATGAAGGGGAGAGCTGTGCGTCGATCGAGCAGGCGTTGCCGCAAGCGTCCAAGGCGTTCAAGCCGGACAGCAACAGCAACTGGTGGATAGACCAGGAGCATTTCGCGGCCGACTTCGCAGCGGACATTCCACCGGAGAAGGCGGCGTTCATGGCTATATCGCAGGTGCCGATCTCCACCGACTCGTTCACCCATAAGGTTACGAATCCCGCGTGGAAGAACAAGCCCACCTGGTACATGGTGGCCACCGAAGACCGATCGATCAATCCGGACCAGGAGCGCATGATGGCGAAGCGCGCCGAGGCCAAGACGGTCGAAGTGAAAGCGAGCCATGTGGCCTACATGTCCCATCCAAAGGAAACAGCCAAGCTCATCGAAGAGGCTGCCACCTCCGCACGGATCAACGTAGCCGCCTGAGGAGAACAGCCAGCAACGCGTTTTCGCCCAACTGAAGAGCGCAGTCGAGGAAGGCCTGAGCAAAGCAGGACTCGTGCGCATGCGTTCCTATGAGAAGGGGAACATCACCTCGCCGTCGCGCTCTATAGAAGTCGAAGCCAGGAGCGTAAATCATGACTGAATCAGCGATGCACGTGCGGGTCATCGAGGAAACGACTGCGTACTGGAGGGTTGTGTTCGACTATCCTCCGTTCAACATCGTAGACGCCAGCATATTCGAAGCCCTCCAGGATCTGCTCGCGCGAATGGACGCCAGCCCGAGCCTGCGGGTCGTCGTATTCGAAAGCGCGAACCCCGAGTTTTACCTTGCCCACTTTGATTTGACTGGCAAGATAGGGAACATCATGACTGCTGTCGGGGCTTCGGGCCTCCCGATCCTGATGGATACGTTCGTGCGTCTCACCAAATCCCCGGTGGTCAGCATCGCGAAGATCCGAGGCTGTGTCCGGGGCGTGAGCAGCGAGTTCGTCCTCGCCTGCGACATGCGCTTCGC
>NFUO01000587.1 GCA_002197545.1 Acidobacteria subdivision 2 bacterium RH1 MAG20
AATTCCATTATGTTGTCCACGGTCTGGCTAAGGTCGTGCAGGTTGGCGTTCATCCGCTGCAGCATTGCTCTCGGCTCGGTAGGTAACTGATCTGCCCATTCCTCGCGCAGGATATCCAGGTAGCCGAGCAGTACCTGTAATGGCGTCCGAAGTTCGTGCGCCAGGTTCGCCAACATCTCAACTCGCATCCCCTTTATCCAGTGCCGGAGTTGACCCCTGGATTCTGTGCTGATCTCCTGAGGTGAGCCGTGGTCCTCAGATGGCGTCCGATTTGGCATGAACATCTCCTCTTCACCCGTGCGACGCATGAAGGCGGAACTCAGTGTCGAAGCGTTGACGAATGCATACCCCGCAAGCTAGTCAATGCGAGCGCAATGCCAAATCGGTAAACTGCCTATTGCGCAGTTAGAAAGTGCCTGGTTTCTTAGGGAAAAGTACCTAGAAAAGCGGAGATCGCCCGCTCAGCAGCATCGGTTCGGGCCGTCCCCGCGCCGCGCAAGCTTCTGCTTGACCATCCGCACACGAGCGCGGCGTGACGATGCGTTGGCGCCGACGCCATTGAGATGGCGCAGTTCAGCAATCAACCGCCTTAAAGCGAGCTTGACCGTCGAAGTGGCGCGCCTTGAAATCTCTAATGCGTGCCCGAAGCGCGCGCGCAGTTCTGCGAACATCAGCTCCATTGTGATTCATTCTAATGCGTGGCAAATGATGCGCAAACGACGGCTGGCGGCGCCTGCTCGCGCTTGATAACAAGTTAGGCCATGGTTGCCAAGGTGCTTCGTATCGGGCTGGTGCAGATGGCCTGCGGCGCCGATCCGCAAGCGAACGTCGAAAAAGCGCTCGCCCATATCGGCGAAGCGGCCGCCCGTGGCGCGAAGGTGGTCTCGCTACAGGAACTGTTTCGATCTCGGTACTTCTGCCAGGCGGAGGAAGCGGGCCGCTTCGACCTCGCCGAGCCGATTCCGGGGCCGAGCACCGAAGTCCTGAGCGCGGCCGCGGCGGCGCTCAAGGTTGTTATCGTCGGATCGTTATTCGAGCGCCGCGCCGAGGGTATCTATCACAACACGGCGGTGGTGCTGGACGCGGACGGACGCCTCGTTGGCCGCTACCGCAAGATGCATATTCCGGACGACCCGCATTACTACGAAAAATTCTATTTCACGCCCGGCGATCTCGGCTTCCCCAACTTCGACAC
>NFUO01000588.1 GCA_002197545.1 Acidobacteria subdivision 2 bacterium RH1 MAG20
AACTACCGCCTGACATCGAAGCCAGTCTGGCGGCTCAGGCCCGAGCCCGTGGCCTCCGGCTCGATGCCATGTGGAGGGTTGCTAAAGCAGCAGGCTGCAACAGAACGTCCCGCGCGCGCGATGAGCCTGGAGCAGTTCGAGGCCGAGCTTGATGCGTTGGCGCACGGCCCGTGGTTCGGCCCCTTGGCTCTGCTCAGGGGACCCAAGTCGCGCACCGGAACCGCAGCGACGGCGAATCGCGCACTAATCCAGGGCGCGACGGCAGGCGGCAAGTGTGCGTCCAGCCAGAGATTCATGTCGCCAGGACCGGATGGTCCAGGCGAAGCGTGGCGTATTGAAGCGCGGCCTTAATATCTTCCATCTCAAGGTCCGGCATCTCCGCCAGAATTTGCTCCGCGCTCAAACCTGCCGCCAGCAGGTCCAGCACATCGACCACACGGATGCGCATGCCTCGAATGCAGGGACGCCCGCCGCACTGCTCCGGATTGACTGTGATTCTCTCCATCAAATTCGGTTTTGAGTTCATCGGTAGCCCTGACTATACACCGTGCGCCGAGGATTAGAAATGGCAGAATTCAGCTCGCAGAGCATGGTCTTTGGGAAGCGAGACTCCGCCGGCGGCGCATACGTTTCGCAACATGGAATGTATGCGAACTCAGAGCTTGAAATCAAGGTGTTCTCTGCGCCGCACACATGCCATACTGCGGCATGTATGCGCCACCCACCCTATCCACCGGAAAAGCCGCAGACTTAAACAACAAGTCTGCGCTACTTACTGCCGAGCCCTAACAGCATGAGCATTCCGAATAAAAGAGTGGCTGTCCTATCGCCGGTAGCTTGGCGAACGCCTCCCCGGCAATACGGCGCCTGGGAGACGGTGGCGAGCAACATCACCGAAGGACTGGTCGCTCGCGGTTGGGATGTAACGTTGTTCGCCAGCAGGGATTCCGTGACCAGCGCTCACCTTCATGCGGTGGTGGAGCGCGGGTATGAAGAAGACCCCACCGTCGATCCCAAAGTAGCCGAATACCTTCACATCTCCGA
>NFUO01000589.1 GCA_002197545.1 Acidobacteria subdivision 2 bacterium RH1 MAG20
AGAGAGAAACACACGTTTGGGAGAGTTCAGCAGCGGCGGAGCCGTGGAGAAGCGGAGCAACTGCTCGACGCATTTGAGTCCAGCGGGTTGCGGCGGCGAGACTTTTGCCAGAAGCATGACGTAGCAGTGGGGACGTTGGATTTCTGGCGGAAGAGGCGGCGGCAGAAACGGGGAATAATCGCAGACCACCAGCTGGTAGCGCGCAAAGTGCATGTTGGGGCAGAGGTGGCGAGCAGCGGCAGGCTTGTAGCGGTGGAAATAGCGGGAACGACGAGCAGCGGCAGGTTGGCAGTGATCCTGCCGCGAGGGCGGCGAGTAGAAGTCTCCGAAGGGTTTGATGTGGGGACGCTGGAGCGCTTGCTGGCCGTGTTGGAACAGGCGTAAGCCGTGTTTGGACTGGGAGCGGCGACGCGGATTTATCTGGCGGTGGGTCGAACCGACATGCGCAAGGGATTCAACGGATTATATGGATTGGTGCGGGACCGCTTACAATGCGAGCCTCTGAGCGGGCATGTGTTTCTGTTCTGCAATGGACAGCGCAATCGGCTGAAGCTGGTATTTTGGGATGGCAGTGGGTTGTGGGTGTGCGCGAAAAGATTGGAGAAGGGGAAATTTCGCTGGCCGGAAGTGAGCGGCGATCAGAACCAAGTGCAGCTGAGCCACGAGGAGTTGGCGCTGCTGTTGGGCGGGATCGATCTGCGGCAGGCGAAACGGCGGCGGTGGTACCGGCGGGAAGTTGCGGAGGAACCCGCGGCATAAAGTTGTTACAGACATTTTACGGTGAGCCGCGAGAATATGATTGCATAATGGTAATCATCGTGTTACTTAGTAAGTTATCGTGAATCTGAACCGTTCCGAGCCTCCCTTCGACGAACTCCTGGAACAACTGAAGAACGAACTGCCCGAGCCGCTGTTTACAACGGTAAACAAAAAGTTCCAGGAGCTGCAATACGCGGAGCTGAAGATCCAGGTACTGGAAGAGCGCCTGCGGCTGAAGCGCATCCAGATGTATGGTCCGGGCAGCGAGAAACTGACCAACGAGCAGTTGGAATTACTGGAGTGGGAACCGGGAGTGAGCACCGCCGAAGTGCAGGCGGAGAGTGCGCGCGAGCCGGTTCCTGTGCGACCAGCGGAGAAAAGAGTTCGCCAGCATCCAGGCCGCCAGGCGCTGCCGGCGGAACTGCCGCGGGTCGAACGGGTGATCGGGTGCACGGCCGAGCAGTGCGTGTGCGGCGGTTGCGGCCGCGAAACAACGGTGATCGGCTACGAAGAGAGCGAGCAGCTGGATGTCGAGCCAGCGAAGTATTTCGTGGTGGTAACCAAGCGGGAGAAGCGCGCTTGCAAGAGTTGCGAGGAGCGTGGTGTGCTGGCGGCGCCGCTGCCGCCGCGGATCATCGAGAAGAGTTTGGTAAGCGACCGCGTGGTGATCGACACCGTGGTCAGCAAA
>NFUO01000059.1 GCA_002197545.1 Acidobacteria subdivision 2 bacterium RH1 MAG20
GAAACTGGGATCGCAGAGTGTGCTGAACGGTCTGCTGGACATCGGCCAACGACTTTCCCGAAACGAGCACCGGCCCTACTTCCGGAAGGCTCAGGCGCCCTTCGCTGTCCACCGTGCGGACAATGCGCTCGGACACTCCCCCCCACAGATCGATTGCCAAGCCGTCTCCCGGCCCGACGACATAATCGGGCCCGACCGGAAGATCCATGGGAATCATCTGGAGGTCTCGCGTGCCGTTCTGGAATACTTCCATGCCGAAGCGCTCCGGCACGGGGGGCTGCGGCGAAGCTTGCAGATACATGTCATATAGCGACGGAATATCCTCGAAGGGATTTGGCTGGCGGATCATCGCTTGGCTGGGACTCGAGACAGCACCGGTCGACTCGCCGCTGAAAGCAGTGAACTGCGGCAGAGGCATGATCGTTGAGAGCGGAGAATTATCCATGATCGGAGGAAGCGTTTCAGCGTCAGCCGTGGCCGTAGAAGAAGATAAAGGTTCCTGCGAGCCGCTCGTGATCCTCCGCGACCCTAGCGTTTCAGGGTTTCCCGCATTCCCAGTGCGTCCGGGATCGAGATTGAGTTGAGAACTACCCAAGGGAGTGCCAGCGGAGGTCTGCATAAGCTCCGCTTGCTCGAGGGTGGGTGGAGTACGCGGCGGCAAGCCTCGTGTGGCAGGACCATTTGGCGGAAGCGTTCTTGGAGACGGGAACTCAGTTCCGCGTCCCTCGTCTTGCGGCGATGAAGCCGGGGACCCCGCCGGCACATTGGTTCGCGCCTGCTGCATCTGGCTTCCCGGCTGCTTGCGCTCCTGAGCCAGCTCTTCTTCCTGATCCTGCGCCAGCCACTTCGTGCGCTCCTGAACCAAGAGCTCGTGTTCTTTCGCCTGTTGAGAATCCGGATTGATCTTAGGAAGCAGGTACCCGTAGTTCTGGAGCAATCGGGTAGCAATCGAACGGAACTGAATATCCGATTCCAGGCGGTCGAGGATTGCCTGGTCCGTCAGATCTGAGTCGCTGACCAGTTGCCCGTGGTCGGTCGCATCCTTGGCGATCCAACTTTTCAATTCCACCATCAGGCCAGGGTTCGCGTGCAGTATCGATTCAATCTGAGCAGCGGAGGCCGCAACCCTGTTCATGTTTTCCCGCCCCAGCTCAGATGGAGGAATTCGAGCCGCCGTTTGGCGTTGAGGCATTCGAGCCGCTGTTTGGCTTTGCGGATAGGCACACAGGGAGCCGAAGACGATTAGACCGGCCGACGCCAAGAGCCGAAGAAGCCCGCTCCGGCACGGCCGTCGATCGACTTTCCAGAAGGAACTTGGATCCCTCGCGTTCATTCCTAACCTCCGACGAGCAGGGCCTTACCGCGCAAAGCATTCAAAACGCCTTCTTCCGACGTTTCAATCTGGTTTGTTCGAATGTTCGGAGTCGTCCAATAGAACACCGAACTGCCTCGATCCGGCGCAATGGCAATGATTCTGAGATTGGGATGGTTCTGCAATATCGCATCACATGGATCGGGACGAAGAGTGGATCTTTTCTCGAACGCAACAATCAGGAAGTCTGGTGTCGTTCGCGAGACCGCAGTTTCAATCTCTGTTTCGTCCTCAATCTCTCCCACGATTTCAATGTCGGGTTGGTCCGCAATGGTGGCTGATACAAGATCGCGCATGAGTCTGGGCCGATTGGCAACCAACACTCGAATATTCTTCATCCGACACTCCGGCTACGCGAATTATGCCGAGACTTAGCGCAATGAACAGGTCCAATTGAGAGGGGATTTGGTTACGGCCAAAGACCGACAGTCGGTACTACAAAAGACTCACATGCGTCCCAAGCAGTTAAGTTCAGGTACCACAAAAGTACCTGCCTCTCCTAGGCTAGCGGCAGGTTCTCTGAAAGCCTAGGCTCGCGCACGCGGCAAGCCTCCGAGACGCTCAGACGGTTTACCACACCGACCTTGCGGAGAATCCGGTGAACGTGATTCTTAATCGTCTGTTCGGAGAGATAAAGTTGCGA
>NFUO01000590.1 GCA_002197545.1 Acidobacteria subdivision 2 bacterium RH1 MAG20
CAGGGCGATGCGCGCCGAGCGGTTGGGATCGTACTCGATCGTGGCCACGCGGCCCGGTACGCCGAACTTCTCGCGCTTGAAATCGATCAGACGCAGCATCCGTTTGTGGCCGCCACCGTGGTGGCGCATCGTCAGGTCACCGGCATTGCGGCGTCCGCCGGTACGTTGCCGCGTCACCGTCAGCGGCTTGTGCGGGCGATTGGTTGTCAGATCGTCATTGACCAGCGTCGAGGTGAAACGCAGCGACGGTGTAATCGGACGGTATGTCTTGATCGGCATCGGTTACTCTCTTTGCGGTCGGGCAGTGAAAGCCGCCCAACCCTCCGGTTCAAATCTCTTCCAGCCAGATTCCAGAACTACATGCTTCCGGAACTACAGGCTGTTAATGTATTCCGGCATCTTCTCGCCGGCCTTCAGGCGCACATACGCCTTCTTCCAGTCCGAACGATATCCGGTAAAGCGTCCGCGGCGGCGTTCTTTTCCGGCGAAGTTGGCAGTCCGTACCGCCTGTACCTTCACCTTGAAGAGCAACTCCACAGCCTGCTTCACTTCTGTCTTGGTTGCACCCGGAGCCACGTCGAACACCAGCGTGCCTTCGGTTTCCTTTACGCCCATTCCCTTTTCTGTAATCAGGGGGCGTCGAATCACTGTATATAGCTCCGACATCAGGCTACCTCCGCCTTCTCCGCATGCTTGCGCTTGGAAATGGTCTTCTTCAGCGTGGCCTGCAGCTGCTCCATCGCAGCAACCGAGAAGATCGCACGCTCGTAACGCAGCAGGTCGTAAGGATGCACTTCATTCCCCAGAACCAGCTCCACCCCACCCAGGTTGCGCGCGCCCAGCAGCAGCGAACGGCTCAGCTCTGACCCGCACTCCACCAGCAGCGCCGTCTTCTTCACTTCCAGCTTGTTCAGCGCCGTGCGGTACAGCTTGGTCTTCGGCTCTTTCAGCTCCAGACTCTCCACCACAATCAGCTTGCCATCGGCCAGCTTGGCCGCCAGCGCCGCACGCAGTGCGCCCAGTTGTTTCTTGCGCGGAAAAGCATAGG
>NFUO01000591.1 GCA_002197545.1 Acidobacteria subdivision 2 bacterium RH1 MAG20
CATCTGACCTCCGAAGTTACTGCTTGCTCGACACAATCAGCTTCTTCGTTCTTGGGCAGATGGACAACAACCTGTTGAAACTTCACATTTAGCCGCTGAGGGAATACTCGGAGACTTAATCAGATCCTCCCTAGATCACAACGACAGGGCTGAAGGCCCGATCCATATTCAGACACGGCCCAGCCGCACAAGCCCGGCTGGGCTATGTATCTTTAACGGCAAGGCGTTCGCATCCAAAACCTGCTTTAATTCATCTACAAGACATACCCCTATGCCGATAGCGCTCGTATTTTTCGTTCATTATGCCTACCTGATCCTGTTTCTCTGGGTTCTGGCGGAGCAGCTCGGCATACCTGTTCCCAGCATCCCGGTGCTGCTGACGGCGGGGACTCTTAGCGCGACCCACCGCATCCATCACTCGTATGCGCTTGCGGTTGTGCTGGCGGCCTGCATGTTGGCGGACACGCTTTGGTATGGGTTGGGACGGCGTTATGGAAAGAACGTTCTTCAGCTTCTTTGCCGGTTGTCGTTCGAGGCTTCGACGTGCGTCAGCAAGACTGAGGGATACTTTTCGCGGCGCGGGCCAGTCACCCTGCTTATCTCAAAGTTTGTCCCCGGGCTCAGCACGGTTGCCGCGCCGATCGCGGGGCAGACGGGCATGTCGTATGGCCGGTTCTTTATCTGGGACCTTGCCGGGGCGATCTTGTGGGCGGAGACCTTTCTGCTGGCCGGACGTTTCTTCGGCGACCTGGCAAAACGCAGTGCGCGGTTCTTCCAGCTCCTCGGCCACTTTGCGTTTGCGATCTTCATCCTGATGGTGTTCGGCTTCTTCGCATACCGCATCCTCAAGCAACGCAGGTTTCTTCGGCAGGTGCGCAGTCTGCGGCTTGAGCCGGCTGAGTTGAAGGCCATGATCGATCATGCGGAGGCGCAGGGAAATACTCCTCCCTTTATCGTCGATCTGCGGCATCCGCTGGACTATCTCCCCGATCCTCGCGTGCTGCCGGGAGCGCTCCGCATTGGGCCGAACGAGATCAGGCAGCATAGCGAGATCATTCCGCGGGATCGCGATGTGATTCTCTACTGCACCTGCCCGAGCGAAGAGACGAGTGCGAAGCTGGCGATGCAACTGCATAAGATGGGCATCTACCGCGTGCGTCCTCTGCGCGGAGGCTTCGACGGATGGAAAGAGGCGGGGTATCCGCTGACAGACTATGTCGAAGACACACCCCATGCGCAACCCCTGTTGTCGCAGACTGTCGCTTCAACCTCCCAGGCCTCATCCTGATCACTGGAAGGCTTGACGCACCCTCTATAATAGAAGTCGGGGCAGAACTACATTCAGCATCTTTTGGCACACCTTGGCATCTCCGTGCGGTGGTGTCGGAGATGACTTAGGAACCTCTGATTAAGTTTGGCTTTGAAAAGGCATGGCTTCAGCCACGCCACAAGTCTGGAACTTGATGACCTTCCTTGGAATCGAGGTCAACCCCGAGGTTCAGACTTAAAGTATCTGTTTTGAAGACTTTGGATCAAAAGTACAGGGGGTACCTGCGACCGAACGTCTTGTGGGAGGGAAGGTTCTCCAGTCTCCTGTTTCGGGAACTTATCAGATCTTTCCTGGAACCCGTTACCATAAACTTTCGACCGTGGCGCGCTGCGGCAGGAGAGAGAATTGGCCTACAACGATCTTCGCGACTGGATAAAGCAACTCGAAAAGGCTGGAGAGCTGAAGCGCATCACCGTTGAGGTCGATCCGATCCTTGAGATGGCCGAGATTGCCGACCGTGCCGCCAAGCTGGGACGCGGTACAGCGAAGGCAGGCGGACCGGCGTTGCTGTTCGAGAACGTCAAAGGCTATCCCAAAGCGCGGGTGTTGATGAACCAGTTCGGCAGTCAACGCCGGATGAAGCTAGCCCTGGAGACAGACTCCCTCGATGACATTGCCAACCGCATCCGTGAGCTGCTGCATCCGGTTTCGCCGACGAGTTTTATGGACAAGCTGAAAATGCTACCGAAGCTGGCCGAGGTGGGCGGCTTCTTTCCCAGGCTCATCCATGCAAAGGACGCTCCCTGCAAGGAAGTGATTCATCGCGGAGATGCGGTCAATCTTCTTGACCTTCCCATTCTAAAGACGTGGCCGCAGGATGGCGGCCGCTTTATCACGCTGCCGTGCGTCATTACGCGCGATCCGAAATCGGGCAAACGCAACGTCGGGATGTATCGGATGCAGGTGTACGACGGCAAGACCACGGGGATGCACTGGCAGCGGCAGAAGGTTGCTGCCGAACATATGCGCGACCGGCTGCGGGCCGCGGCGCCTGATCTTGCAGGCGGTGTCGATCTGATGGCGCTGACGGCTGGTGGTACAGCTTCGGCTGCTTCGCTGGACACCTTAAATGCGACGACGCTGACGAAGATTCGCAACGACCGCATGGAGGTTGCTGTAGCCATCGGAACGGACCCGGCGACTACCTTTTCGGCGATTGTTCCCGCGCCGCCCGAGATCGAGGAGTATTTGATTGCGGGCTTTCTGCGGCAGAAGCCGGTGGAGCTGGTCAAGGCGGAGACAGTCGATCTGGAAGTGCCCGCTCATGCGGAGTACATCCTGGAGGGTTATGTCCAACTAGGCGAATTGCGCACCGAAGGGCCTTTTGGCGACCATACCGGTTTTTATACGATGCAGGAGGACTATCCCGTCTTCCACCTCACCGCAATTACGCACCGTAAACAGCCTGTCTATGCCGCTACCATTGTCGGCAAGCCGCCCATGGAAGATGCGTGGATGGGCAAGGCGGTGGAGCGGATCTTTCTGCCGCTGATGCAGATGACTCTGCCTGAGATCGTGGATGTGAACCTTCCGCCTGAAGGTGTCTTTCATAATTTGATGATCGTCTCGATCAGGAAATCGTATGCAGGCCATGCGCGGAAGGTGATGAACGGCATCTGGGCGATGGGGCAGGCGATGTTTACCAAGTGCATCGTTGTTGTGGATGAAGATTGCGATGTGCAGGATGTGGCCGAGGTCGTTCTTCGGGCGACGAATAACATCGATCCTGAACGCGACATTCAGTTCACCTTGGGACCCGTGGATTCGCTCGATCATGCAAGCCGCTTGCCAAACTTTGGGAGCAAGATGGGGATTGACGCTACGCGGAAGTGGCCGGCGGAGGGATTTACGCGTCCATGGCCTGCAATGCTTACGATGGAACCCGAGGTGAAGGCGCGTGTCGATGCGTTGTGGAAAAAAATGGGAATTGAGTAAGCAAAAGTGATGAGCGCGGTAGAGGTTTGCTCTCGGCGTTATAGCTTATTTTTATTGGCATAACTGCTGACAGGCAACGTGTTAGATCTTCTTTGCTTCTAAGGTTCATGGCGGATTTTCCCCAATCTTCCCCTGGAGGCATAACTTTGAAACGACATCATTTGGTTGGCTTGCTAGTTTTTGTGCTCGGTTTTTCGATAGCGTCCCACGCTCAGGCCGTTCCAGCGGCTACGCGGCTGGCGTCCGTGCAGGTTGGCGCAGGCTTCTCTTTTGCCGTACCCGATTACGGTCCCACTTACATTAAGGGCCTCACGGTCTACGGCGATGTCGATCTGTGGCGTCGCCTCGGTGTGGAGGCCGACATGCATTACATCAGCCTCCTTACGCCAACGGACATTGGAGAGGATACGTACCTCATCGGACCGAGGTACTCTCTTGTCCGTCAGGGCCGTCTCAACGCTTATGTGAAGGCTCTTGGCGGCGTAGGTCGTTTTGAGTACCAGTCTGGCACCTATCCCCATCCCCACACTGATACTTTCGGCGTTTTCTCTCTTGGCGGAGGTATTGATTTTCGGGCTTCTAAACACATCAATGTCCGTGCCATCGACATTGAAGCGCAGAGATGGCCCGGTTATGGAACGCCCGGATATCCAGCGCATGGACTAACCCCATTCGTTACGACTTTCGGCGTTGCATATAGCCGCTAGATTCTTACGACTCTACCGGAACGCGAGCACCGCTTTTTCTTCGCGGCGAAGAGGGTCAGTCCCCTCCATGAGAGGGGGCTGACTTTTGCGCTGAATGCTGAATATGGAATTTTTGAATCTAAGAGGGAGAAGTGGTGGACGCGGTAGGGATCGAACCTACGACCAGTCGATTAAGAGTCGAATGCTCTACCAACTGAGCTACGCGTCCATTTTTGACCTCAATTGCATGAGGGGGAAGTGATTGAGAGGCACACCCTGAAACCAGTCTGCTGCAATCAATCGACTTAGTTAAGATAACACAGCTTGCAGAGCAGAATTGCTCTGCAAGCCGGGAGTTAGCCAACAAAATCTACGTTTGCGCGAATGGGAATGATGCCTCGGTCGAAGCCCATGTCGAGGAGCTTACGGATGGCCTCTTTGCCGTCCTCGCCGTAGTTCAGCGTGCGGTCGTTGACGTACATGCCGACGAACCGATTGGCGAGGGTTGGGTCGAGATCGCGGGCGAACTGCATGGCGTAAGCCAGGGCCTCTTCGCGGTGGTCGAGAGCGTGCTGGATGCTGTCGCGCAGAGCGTTGGTGGTGGTCAACAACGTCTCGGGACTGAAAGACCGGCGAATGGCATTGCCTCCGAGAGGAAGGGGAAGGCCGGTCTCTTCGCGCCACCACTGGCCGAGGTCGAGTAATTTTACAAGGCCGTCGTTAGCGTAGGTCAACTGGCCCTCGTGGATGATCAGGCCTGCGTCGAACTCGCCCGAGACAACGGCAGGAATAATCTTGTCGAATGGAATAACGGCCGTTTCAATCTCTGGAGCAAAGAGCTTGAGCGTCAGGTAAGCAGTGGTGAGCGTGCCGGGGACAGCGATGCGGGTCTTCTTCACCTCGTCGAGCGAGAGCTTGCGGGTGGAGACGATCATCGGGCCGTAGCCTTCGCCGACGCTGCCGCCACATGCCATCAGGGTGTACTGCTCCTGCAGGTAGGGGTAGGCGTGGAAGGAGATGGCGGTCACGTCGTAGAAGGCTTCGTTGATGGCGCGGTGGTTGAGGGTTTCGATATCGGTGAGGACGTGGTTGAACTTGAAGCCGGGAACGCGGATTTTGTTTGTCGCCAGGCCGTAGAACATGAAGGCGTCATCGGAGTCTGGGCTGTGGGCGATGTTGATCTCTTGAATTGCAGTGTTGGCGGTGGTCATGATTCGGTAATCCTTGGGAGAGTAAGAGGGATAGGCGACGCAGCCCGACTTCGTTCGTTCGGGACGTCGAAAGGTTTTATTTTTACTGGATCAAGAGCGGCGCCACCTCTGCAGTGTGCTGAAGATTCCGGCGGCAACTGTAATTTTGATGGCTTCACCCGCAAGGAACGGAGCGATGGCGAGGCTCCATACGGCTGTGCTGCCTAGATGCAGAAGGTGCGCCAGCCAGCCGGCGCCGAGGGCGAAGGTGATAACACTGGAACCGATGCCGGCGATGATCGCGCTGCCGAAACGGGATACGACGCGGGGCATGGAGCGCACGATCCATCCGGCCGCGGCTGCGGCTACCGGGTAGGCAAAGAGGAAGCCAGCGTTGGGTCCGAGCAGGTGTGCTATGCCACCGGGGCCCGCCGGACTGAATACCGGCAGTCCCATGGCACCCTCGGCGAGATAGAGGACCATGGTTGAGAAACCGGCAACCGGTCCGAGCGCCATGCCAATAAGGATGACAGCGAATGTCTGCAGTGTGATGGGTACAGGCGTAAAGAAGAGCGGGATCGACACATGAGCGCATGCGGCTACGAAGAGGGTCGCGGAAACGGCGAGGACAATCCTGCCTGGCAGCGATTCATGGAGCGGTTTTGTAGCATACATCAGACCTGAGTGAGAGGAGCTAACGGGTTGCATGAGCACGTCCTTTCGCGGTTAACCGCGTTTGGGTGAAGTTGCTTTGTCTTGAAAGCTGGTGATGGTTTCTGTTGGCTGAACGCTCGAGTTTTCGCTGGTTGAGCTGCTCTGGGCTGCTGCAAAAAGATATTGGCTGAAGTCCGGCTGCGATTGCTTCGAAGATCTTTCCATTCTGTTTTCCAGCCTGTGGCTGGTGCGGACACGTCGAGTCATCGCCACTGCTGCCCATAGTAGAACGAGAAAACAGAGGATCGAGATGGCAAAGAGAATTTGCATGGCCAACAAAAGAATACCAAGGTGCATCGCTTCGTGCAGCTAATTAGGAATGTGTCTGCTGATTTGTCGGGTAAATTCCAAGGAAGAGGGAAAATGAAGAGCTGCGAGAGTAGTTTGCCAGTACGAACTTGGTACATGCATACAGCAAGCGAGTTTTCCACTTGACGGCACTCTGTATGAAATTTGTACTTGATCTTGAGATATGACTCGTTCAGGCACAGCCAGCGCAGGGGGGAAACGGCAGAGCATCGTCGTGCGCCTGTATGAGTGGGTTCAAACTGACTGGCGCAAAGTCGCTACGGGTGGCGCTGCGGTGCTTACGCTCGCGGTGGCTTATCACGTGATTTTTGGGCAAAATGGATTGACGGTCTATCAGCAGAAGCGCCAGGAGACCCAGACTCTTGCCAAACAATTGCATAGCCTCCAGCGCGAAAATGACCTGATGAAAGGTCAGGTAGATCGGCTGCAAAGCGACCCAAATGCGATCGAGCATCAGGCACGCGAGGAACTGCACTATACCCGGCCAGGCGAGGTGATTTACACATTGCCTGCGGAACCTGCGTCGAAAAATACAACCAGCAGTCCTGCAAAACCCTGAGGTTCAGGATCGTCAATCTATGTAGATAGGTTCTCGCTATCTGAGGCCGGTTCATGGATGTAAGCGGAACCCGCGGTGCGGGTACGATAGGTTGCAGAGGAGTAAGGGGGAGCAGCCTATGGAGTTCAATCTGGAAGAGGCTACTGCGCGACAGACCTATAACCTGTTGATCGGGTTGGTGGCGCCCAGGCCGATAGCGTGGGTGACCAGCATGAATGAAGAGGGAAGGTTGAATGCCGCCCCCTTCAGCGCCTACAACTACCTGTGCACCGATCCGCCGATTATTGGAATCGGGGTGACCGACCGCCCGACAGGCGGCTTCGTGCCAAAGGATACGGCCAGAAATATCAGGCGCACGGGAGAGTTCGTGGTCAATGTCGTAACCGAGGACCTCGCCCAGCAGATGAACATCTGCGCTACTGACTTTCCGGCAGAATTCAACGAATTGGAGATGGCTGGGTTGACGACGGTCCCCTCCCAGACGGTGAAGGTGCCGCGCATCGAACAGGCCCATGCAGCGCTGGAATGCCGGGAATACGCCACGATGGAGATCGGAAGATCGCGGATTATTCTTGGGAGAGTGGTCGCAATCTATATCGAAGATAGATTTGTGAATCCAGCAGGACCTTATGTATTAGCCGAAGAATTGCATGCAATCGGCCGGATGAACGGATTGGGGTCGTATGTGAAGACCAGAGACGCATTTCTAACAATGCCGCGGATATCGTTTGAGGAGTGGAAACGAGAAAAGCGCTGACAAGTTCAGGAGATGTATTCCTTGAGCCATGGATCGGTGGTATGAACGAGGGCTTCAGTCGTGCCGTCGAAGATGACCTTGCCTTCGTTGAGCACGAGAAATTTAGTGCTGTCGTCGATACCGTTGTCAGGAATAAGCTCCATTTTTCCAGTTTGCGAATTGAATCGATTTCTTGCGAGAGCGAACGCATCCTGAAGCCGGTGGGTAATTAGAAGTGAAGTTGTGTGGGAAACGTCCCTTTGTTTCACTACCAGCTCGATGATGGTGGTCGATGTGATGGGATCGAGGCCGCCAGTAGGGGAATCATAGAGAATTAGATCCGGCTTGGAGATAATGGCGCGGGCGATGGAGACGCGGCGGCGCATTCCGCCTGAAAGCTCGGATGGAAACTTGTCAATGGCCTGTTTTAGCTCCACGAATTTCAGTGCTTCCACCACGCGTTCGTGAGCTTCTTTCTCGGGAACGCGGTCCTCGTGAAGGCGATAAGCGACGTTATCTTCAACCGAGAGTGAATCGAATAACGCCGACTCCTGGAATACCATGCCGATGCGAGCGCGTAGTTTGAACAGATCCGTTTCAGGCATCGTAGTGATCTCCTGCCCGAAGACGTGGATGCTGCCGGAGTCCGGACGGAGAAGGCCGTTGGCAAGTTTCATCAGGACAGATTTGCCGCAGCCTGCCGGGCCGAGAATAATAAGGGTCTCGCCTCGTTGGACGGTGAAAGATATATTTTCAAGTACCGGCTTCAGGTCAAAGGAGATGGAAACATCTTCATAAATAACCACAGGTTCTGCCGGATTGACCTCTTCCCGGAGCGGCGTAGGGATGTTGTTAGTGATGTCTGCAGGCATGGTCTGGGTCACCTGCCGAAGATGCCAATCATCGCGCGGCTAACGATGAAGTCGACAATGATGATGAAGACAGAAGAGACGACCACTGCCTGAGTCGTGGAACGGCCCACTCCCTGGGTTCCACCCTTTGTCTTCATGCCAAAATAGCAGCCGACGGTGGCGATAATAAAGCCGGAAAAAAGAGGTTTTGTGAGCCCCTGGACGATGTCGCCATAGACAAGGGCCCGGTAGGAGTTGTGAAAGTAGGACGAAGCATTGAGGCCGAGGAGGCCTATGCTGACAATCGCTCCGCCGGCGATGCCGACGGCGTCGGAGATGATGGTGAGGAAAAAAAGCATGAAAATCGTAGCGTAGAGACGTGGCGTGACCAGTTTGCGAACGGGATCGGTTCCCAGCGCCCGCATGGCATCGATCTGTTCGGTCACCTTCATCGAGCCGAGCTCCGAGGCCATTCCTGAAGCATTGCGGCCGGAGATCATCAGCCCGGTAAGGACAGGGCCAAGCTCCTTTACCATCGAAAGCGCGACCAGGTTGCCGGTCATGCTGACCGCGCCAAACTCCTGCAGCGACGTCGCCGACTGCAGCGCGAGCACGCAGCCTGTAAAGAAGCCGGTAAGCACGACGATCGGCAGCGAACCGAAGCCAATCGAGTCCATCTGGGTGAAGATATCGGGCCAGTAGCGCGGACGCGAAAATATATTCGTGATCGCGTGCCACGAAAGCAGCGCGTAGTCTTGAACGGCGGCGATCTTTTGCTTGGCGAAGACCTCTGGAGTGACGAAGGGCATGTTGTTATCAGGCTCAATGTATCAGATGCAGGGGTGGCGTTGAAGATTGCATGTTCTTGCGCCGCCTGGAGAAGTTCCTCCTGAGATGCGGATTTAAAGGGGCAGGAATGAGAAAATAGAATCGATGACGGCTGAAATGACAGCGGCGGTACTATACGGTAAAGAAGATCTCCGGCTGGAGCGAGTGGCGGTTCCTCGGCCAGAGGCTGGAGAGCTGCTGGTTCGCGTTGGGGCGGCACTTACCTGTGGTACAGACCTGAAGGTCTATCGGCGTGGATACCATGCCAGGATGCTGAAGCCGCCAATTCCATTCGGCCACGAACTGGCAGGGGAGGTCGAGGAGGTTGGGGTAGGCGTAACCGCGTTCCGCGTGGGAGACCGCGTGGTGGCGCTGAACTCCGCCCCTTGCGATGCGTGCTTCTTCTGTATGCATGGTCAGCAGAATTTGTGCGAAGATCTCCTGTTCAACAATGGGACCTATGCCGAATTTATCCGTATCCCCGCAAGGATCGTTGAAAAAAATACATTGCAAATTCCTGATAGCGTCCCCTTTGAATATGCTGCGCTCACGGAGCCACTGGCCTGCGTCATTCGTGGGCTTGAAGAGAGCGGCGCAAAAGCGGGCGATACGATGATCGTCATCGGTGCTGGACCTATTGGTCTGATGTTTATGCACGTCGCTCAACTTGCCGGTGTGAAGGTTATTGCCGTTGTGAAACGAGAAGACCAGATTGCCGCGGCAAAATTATTTGGCGCAAGCAGTGTTGTGCATGTGGAAACGGTGGACGATGTGGTCTCTGCAAGCCGGGCGCTGACGCCGCAGGGCCGAGGCGCGGATGTCGTCATTGAAGCGGTAGCTACGCCTGCAACCTGGGAATGGGCAGTTGATATGGTACGCAAGGGGGGTGTGGTTAACTTCTTCGGAGGCCCGCCCAGCGGTACGAAGGTGCACCTTGATACGAATAGGCTGCACTATGGCGACATTACGCTGAAGGCCAGCTTTCATCACACGCCCGCTACCTGCCGGACCGCATTTGAGCTAATCACAAGCCGCCGATTCAAATGCGCGGAATATATTACAGAACGCGTGGGGCTAGATGAGGTTCCTGCCGTGTTCGCTCGCATGATGAATCGAAATGGTGGCGCACGGGAGATTAAGACCGCAGTCTTCCCGGCAGGAGTACCAAAGTGAGCGGAATCACTGGAACCGAGCACGCGCTACTAGGCGCTCCGCTGGAATACCTCACACCGCTGGAGCGGCCGACTCTCGACGAGGCAAAAGTGTGGTGCAGGCATCTTGCTACCACGCATTACGAGAACTTCCATGTGGCTACATGGTTTCTTCCCCGCGAGGTGAGGCCTCATTTTGAGAGCATCTATGCCTATTGCAGAGTTGCGGACGACCTCGGCGATGAGGTGGACGACCCAGCCGTTGCGACGCGCCTGCTCGATGCCTGGGGCTCTATGCTGGATGAGTGCTACGACACGCCCGAGCGGTCCATGCATCCTGTTTTCGTCGCCCTGCACGAAACGGTGCGCGAATGCGGGGTTCCGCGAGAGCTCTTTGCCGATCTCCTGGTCGCCTTTCGCATGGACCAGGTGAAGATCGAGTACGAGACGTGGCAGGAATTGCTGGAATACTCGCACTACTCGGCGAATCCGGTTGGGCGGCTGGTTCTGTGGGTCTGTGGATACAAGGAAGAATCGCTTGCGTTGCTGTCGGATAAGGTCTGTACTGCGCTGCAACTGGCAAATTTCTGGCAGGATGTGGTTGAGGATGCCGATCGCGGTCGACGATATATTCCTGCAGAGGCGATGCGGCAATTTGGTGTGGAAGACGGCCAGATTGAGGGTCGTGTCTTTACTCCGAAGTTTGGCGCGATGATCGAGAGTCTGGTCGCGGGAACTCGCGCGATGCTGCATGACGGCGGCCTAATCAGTACCCGTGTCGATAAAGAACTTGCCGTCACGCTGGATCTTTTCCGCAAAGGTGGGGATGCCATTCTCGACGGCATTACCGCTGAAAAGTTCGACGTGCTGCGAGGGCGGCCCGTCGTTTCTAAGGCAAAGAAGTTGCGCCTGCTGGCTGGAGCATTCGTAGCAAAGATGCGAGCGGGGCCGATAACGTGACAATTGCCCAGGCCTACGCAGCCTGCCGGACGATAGCGCGGCGCGAGGCAAAGAATTTTTATTATGCGTTTCGTGTTCTGCCGGAGCGCAAAAGTAACGCGATGTGCGCTGTTTATGCATTCATGCGCCGGGCGGACGATATTGCCGACGATGAATCGCTCCCTATTCCTGAGCGCAGAGAAGCGATGAGGATATGGGTCGAGGCATGGCGCGCTGCGCGTGGCAGTGGCGTGTCTGACGACCCCGTCTTTATTGCCTTGAACGACACGCAGAAACAGTTTGCAATCCCGGATGCATTGCTCGAAGAGTTGGTGCAGGGAACCACGATGGACCTTGAGCCTCGCCCTGTGGATGAGAACGGGATTCAAACCTTTGCGACCTTCGATGACCTTTATCGCTATTGCTATCTCGTAGCATCGGTCGTGGGGTTGGTCTGCATTCGCATCTTCGGCTATACCGATGTCAAAGCAGAGAAGCTTGCGGAAGAGACCGGAATAGCATTTCAGTTGACGAACATTCTTCGAGATGTAAAAGAAGACGCAGAACGCGGGCGGGTCTATCTACCGCAGGATTTATTGCACGAATTCGGTGTGGACGTCGAGCGAATGATGGCGCTCGCCAGCAGTGCTCGTCTCGAATCGACGGAGCGTGCGATGCTTCACCAGCTTGGAGCGAAGGCTGAAGCATATTATGCGTCGGCCGATAGGCTGCTTCCATTGATTGATAAAGACAGCCGCGCCGCTTTGTGGGTGCTGGTTACGATCTATCACGATCTGCTGCACAGGATGGATCGGCTCGACAGTGACGTGTTCTCGCAGCGAGTGAGCGTTCCAACTGCTTCGAAATTAATGATTCTTGCGCGAGGGATGGGCATGGCCTTGCGCAATCGGGTGACGTCGTGAGCGATGCGATTGTCGTCGGCGGGGGCGTGGCTGGCCTGGCGGCTGCGGTAGCGCTTGCTGGAGCGGGAGCTAATGTAACACTGCTTGAGCGCCGTCCTTATATTGGGGGACGCGCTTATTCGTATGCGCATCCAGCGATTGAGGAGACGGTTGATTCGCAGCATGTTGTTCTTGGCTGCTGCACCAACATCCTTGACCTCTGTCAGCGGGCGGGGATGGCGGACGCGATTCGCTGGTATGACGAGTTGACGTTTTTAGAGCCGGGCGGGCGGCGCAGCCTGCTGCGTTCGGGGAGCCTTCCTGCTCCGGCGCATCAGGCTGTCAGCTTCCTGCGCGCTCCTATGCTGAGTCTGCGCGACAAGGCAGGAATTGCTGCTGGGCTTGCCCGCTTTCTGCGCGGATATCCGGCGCAGGATACGGAGAGCTTTGCCAGTTGGCTCAAGCGTACCGGACAGACGGACCGGGCTATCCGCCACTTCTGGGAACCGGTCGTCGTTGGCGCGCTTAATGATGGCTTTGAACGATGCTCCGTGAAGTATGCGGGGAAGGTTTTTCATGAGTCTTTTTTGCGGTCGGCTGAAGCGGGCCGGTTGGGGATTCCGGCTGCTCCTTTGAGCGAGTTTTTTGCTCCGGTGGCGGTGTTTGCGCAGCGGCAGGGCGTTGTGGTGAAGCTCAAGGCTGGAGTCGAATGCATTGAGCAAACAGCGGGTAAACGCTGGATGGTGCGGACTGGTGACGAGGAACATTTCGCCGCTGCCGTTGTTCTGGCGACGGACTTCAAACAGACGAAGGCGCTGCTGGCGGGATTGCCGCAACCTGCGAACGGCGATGTTCCTCTGAGCGCCGGGTATGAGAAGTTCATCCCTTCGCCCATCACTACTATTCATCTCTGGTACGACCGCGATGTTACCGGGCTCGATCATGCCGTGCTTCTGGATACGCGCATCCAGTGGATGTTTGACAAGTCGCGCATTCGCCGATGGGCTGCGGAACGCGGGAGCTATCTTGAACTGGTCATCAGCGCCTCGTGGGCCGAGCTGGAGATGAGCAGGGAAGAGATATTTGCTTCCGCGCTTCAGGAGATTGAGCTGTTCTTCCCTGCAGTGCGAGAGGCCAGGCTTTTGAAGAGTGGCGTCCTGAAAGAGGCCAGGGCGACATTTTCAGTCACTCCCGGGCTGGACATATTTCGTTCCGGCCAGGCTACGGGATGGCCCGGGCTTTATCTCGCAGGCGACTGGACGGCGACGGAGTGGCCCTCGACCATGGAAGGAGCCGTTCGCAGCGGACGGCTTGCTGCTGGCGTTCTGATGGGTGATCCGAGACGCTTTATGGCGCGTGAAACGCCTGCTCGTGGACTTATGCGGTGGTTGAGCCGGCAGTAGATCTTGAAATTAGAATGGCATTACCTCGATAGAAGAACAACACCGGCGCAGACGAAGATCGCTGCGAGCCAGCGGCGACGGTCTACGTTCTCGTGCAGAAAGAGCTTCGCGGCAGCGGCGTTTCCTATAAAGGTGAGGGACGCGCTGGCAGGGGCTGCCAGAGAAACATCTACCACGCTGAGGGTAAAGAGCAGCGAGAAGAAGCTGAGCGCCATCGAAAAGACGCCGAGCAGAAACATTTTGCTGCTGATGACGGCTTTGATTGCTCCCATGATGCCGGAGTGAGCGCGAATGTCGTCGAGATCGCCGATGCGGCGCATGGCTCCTGCGGTCAGCACGTCGCCGGTGATGGCGGTGATGGTGACGGTAAGGATAGTTGCCCAGGTCTCAAAGGTGCTGGCTTGGGGTAGAGGATCGAGAGGCGTCATTTGGCGTCACTCGCGGGTTGTGGATGTTCGGTGAGCGATGGGCCGTTGGCGACGAAACCGACTCCACAGACGATCAGCACGATGCCAGCCCAGCGATAGACCGAGATATGCTCGTGTAGCCAAAAGCGTGAGAGCAGCGCGACGACGACATATCCGAAGGCCGTGGAAGGCAGGACAAAGGTGAGGTCAGCCCAGCTAAGCGCTGTGAGATAGCTGGCGAAGAAGCCGAGCAGGCAGAGGATACCGGAGATGACCCATGGATTTCTAAGCGCAACAAAGAGAAGGCCAAGATGGTGCAGCGAGACCGGCCCAACCTGCGTCATGCCATGCGACAGTAGCGTGTCTCCGACCGACGCAGTGAGCATGACGGCGAGAAGAATGAGGTAACGCTGCGGAGATAGAGTGTGCTTCATTTCAGGAGTGATGTACTCACGAAAAAGGCGGCCAGCATCAGCGATGCCGACCGCCTCAGTCTCAAAGAATTACGCGTTCATGCTGACGGATTCCTGCGCCTTGGCAGCGTTGGCTTCCTTGACGGCTCGCACTGCCTTATTGCGCTGGGAGCGGAGTGTCATGAAGGACTTTGCCTCGGTGTAGAGGCGGGGAACGTCGCGGTTGACGATGGCCTGCCAGACGACGCGGAAGGCTGCCTTGGGACGGAAGTAATATTCGTCGTAGAACTTGTGGACCATCTCCATGACGTACTCGACGGGCAGTCCTGGGTACTCGATGTGCGCCATCTGGTGGCCGCCTTCGTCGGACATGGCTTCGTTGGTGATGAAGCCGTTCTCCTTAGCGAAGTCGAAGAACTCAGTGCCGGGAAAGGCGTGGGCGATGGAGACTTGTATGGTCTCGCAGTCGATCTGCTTGGCGAAGTCGATGGTGTTGCGGATGGACTCTTTGGTCTCGCCGGGGAGGCCGAGAATGAAGTCGCCATGGATGACGAGGCCGAGCTTGTGGCAGTCGCGGGTGAAGTCGCGTGCACGCTCGACGGTGGCGCCCTTTTTGATGTTCTTGAGGATCTGGGGATCGCCGGACTCATAGCCGACAATGAGGAGGCGGCAACCGGCGTCCTTCATCGCCTTCAACGTGTCGTAGTCTGTGGTAACGCGCGAGGTGCAGGACCAGGTGAGGCCGAGAGGCTTCAATTTTTCGCAAAGCTCGATGGTGCGCGCCTTCTGGATATTGAAGGTGTCGTCATCGAAGAAGAACTCTTTGACGTGGGGGAAGAGTTCTTTGGCCTGCTTCATCTCGGCAGCCACATCGTCTGTTGACCGTTTGCGCCATGCGTGGCCGCTGAGCGTCTGTGGCCAGAGGCAGAAGGTGCACTGCGCCGGGCAGCCGCGGGTCGAATAGAGCGCGACGTATGGGTGCAGGAGGAACGGCACGTTGTACTTGGTGACATCGAGGTCGCGGTGGTAGATCTCGGTGGCCCAGGGCATCTCGTCGAGCTGCTCGGGGGTGACCTGCGGGCGGTCAGGATTGTGGAGAATCTTGCCGGTCTCTTTGTCCTTGTAGCTGACGCCGAGAATCTCGTTAAGCGGCTTGCCGTTGGCGTATTCGACGACGGAGAAGTCGAACTCGCGACGGCAGATGAAGTCGATGGCGGCGCACTCGTTGAGGGCCTTGTCGGGCGAGGTGGTGACCGGGGGGCCGACGAAGGCGATCTTGATGGAGGGATAGGTCTGCTTGATAACCTCTGCCATCTTCTGGTCGCCATCCCAGCCCATGGTGCTGGTGAAGAGGACGAGGAACTCGTAGTCTCTGAGAATTTCGACGACTTCCTGCCACTTGATATGGTGCGGAGGAGCGTCGAGCAGACGGGACCCCTCGAGCATTCCCGCAGGATAGGTGAGCCAGACGGGATACCAGTAGGATTCGATCTCGCGGGTGGCAGGCCAGCGAGAGCTGGCACCACCGTCAAATTTCTCGAAAGAGGGCGGGTTCAAGAACAATGTTTTGAGGGGCATGATAATAGCTCCAAGTTTACCATTTTGCTAAGGGGTTTGAGAGGTTTTTCTGAGGTTGCGTCTATGGTTCGCTCTTTGCGATCAATGAGATAGACGAAAAGAATGTCAAAACGGTTCAATTATTCCGGTTTTAGGGTGGCTGAGGGCGACGATTGTACTCCGGATTTAACCCAGTCCTCAAGCTGGCCCGTCTGGCGCAGAAGGTCGATCTGCGCTTGGGCTGCTTCGAATCTTGCGTTGAGGACAGCAAGAAACTTCTCGCGCTCTGCGATGCGGGAGTTCTGCTCGTCCTCGGGTGACATCTGCACCCCGGAGAGATTCCCACTGCCCGCCTTCAATTGAACGAGGAGAGCATCAAGCTGCTGCTGGGCGAGCTGCTGATCCAGGCTGGCGATCTCGGCGCGGGTAACGAGCTCGGCGGCGGCGTGGCGAGCGCGCAGTTGGCCGTCCAAGAACTGATCGCGGGCCATGTCGGCTTCGTGTTGGGAGTGGGCTGCGTCGGCTGCGGCTTCGTGGGCCTTCGCTTTGTGGAGCATGTCGAAGAGGGGGAGGGTGATCTGAATGCCCACGGCAGCGTTATTTGTCTGAAAGTTCAGGTAATAATTCTGGTAGTTGTTGTAACTTGCAAAATAACTGTATTGCGCCGCGAAAGAGATCTGAGGGCGCCAGAGGTAGCGAGCTTCGCCGAAGGCAATCTCCTGCTTAGCGCGGGCGTTGGCGTAGGCGGACTTGACGGCTGGGCTAGTGGTGAATGCGGTCGTAGTGAGTTCAGGCGAGGGCGCACTTAACGTGGGGACGCTGCTGCTCGATGTGCTGAGGCCCTGCGCGGGAAGGCCGATGAGGCGAGCCAGGCGCGCTTGATCACTGGCGGTCTCGTCATCAGCGCGAAGCAGGGAGAGTCGAATCTGGGCGGCGGAGAGCTTCGCGGTTGTTAGACCGATGGGGGTGTCCTGACCGGCGTCGAGTCGGTCCTGGACGATGCTAATCAGGCGGTCGGCATAACCCTGCTGCTCGCGGAGCGCGGCCTGCCGCTGGAGATCGCGGTCGAGCGCGAGGTAAGTGACGGCGGTGTCTTCGGTAACGGATTCCCGGACATCCTTGAGGGTGAGGGTTGCGGCTTCGATGGAGGCCCGGGCGGCGCGGATGTAGCCGCTCTGCGAATAGCTGAAGACCAGTGACTGTGAGGTGACGTTAAACAGAGAGGGTTGACCGAGAGGGAATCCATAAGAAGGAGGCCCCACACCTGCCCCGGCAACGATGTTGGGAATATAGGCGTCGTGGAGCTCCCGAAGAGACGCACGAGCTTTGTCGACATCCGCCTGCGCCATCAGTACCTTGGGGTTGCTCTTCAGCGCGAGACCAACCGCAGTCGTGAAAGATATCTGCGCCATGGCCGGAAGGGCCGTAGCGGCCAATGCAGAACACGCAATAAAAAAGCGGAGAAGACGAGGCATACGTCCTGAGAGGTTCCTTCGAGATGGGCTGCACATCATGGTATCGCCTTTCTCTTATGATCCCTGCATCGCCTTGCGGGCGGGTACATAGTTTGAGGCCAGGCTGGTTGCGGCGGCATATTCCCGGTGTGCTCCAGTGACGTCGCCCTGGTGCGCGAGGAGATCGCCGAGCTGGACGCGGACCTTGAATGCAGGTGCATCGTCAGACTTTGCGGAGGAGGAGAGATACTCGCGCAGCAGGCTTTCGGCAAGTTCAGGAGAGCGGTTCATCGCTGTCAGAATACTTGCTGCATCGACAAGGGCAGCATCTTTTCTGCGGTCGGCGGCGATTCCTGTTTGTAGCGCCTCAACTGCCTTGTCGGGCTGGTTCTGCTGCTGGTAGAACTGGCCGAGGTCGATATAGGCTGCTGGTGTTCGGCCTGCGAGTACAGCTTTTTTGAACTCAGATTCAGCCGTTGCAGTGTCCTTGTTCTGGCTGGCAATCAATGCCAGGAGGCGGTGGGCTTGCGATGCGTAGCGGGGTTGCATGCGGCTGGCCAGAGCGCGCGCCTTGCCGAGACCGCCGCCTACGATGGCTGGCGCATAGACATAGAACTGGCCGAGGTCGCTCATCGCCTGGATATTTTGCGGGTCGAGCTGGACTGCGTGCTCAAAGGCCGACCGCACTTTGCGGGCAAGCGAAAAGGCGACCAGCGGATTGGCGTTAGAGGCTTTCATCCCGTAGGCGCGTCCTAGCCACATCTGGGTGGTGCTGTTGGAGGGGTCGCTGGAGGTAGAGAGTTCGCATTCCCGGATGGCTTCGTCCGCCATCTCCTGAGCGTAGTAGACGCGGCAAAGAAGCTGGTGGGCCTGCGCGTTGCCGGGTTGTGCCGTGAGCGTCTGCTGCAATGCCGTTTGTGCCTCATCGACCCGGCCTTGTTGCAGCAGGGAGTTGGCCTGGGTGACGTCCGCGAACAGACGGACGCCGGAGAGGAGAACAAAAACGAGAGCGATGTGGATGCTGGGCAGGTTTGCCTTAAAGACCATGTCTATTCGACTACTTTGACCGGAAGTCCGTTCGAGAGATCGCGGTTGCTGTTGATTGCGCTGAGGGCAACGGTGTCCTTCTCAGTGAGTCCGCCGGTGATCTCTGCTCGCGTGAGATTGATCACGCCTGCCGTGACCGGAGTGACGACAAGCTTGTTATTGACGACGCGATAGACGAAGTCGCGTGCGCCCTCGATATGCAGCGCCTCGCGGGGGATGCTCAGAACGTTGAACCGCTGCTGCGTCGTCACCGTAACCGTAACATTCGTGTTCGGGAGCAGGTCCCCTTTCGCATCGTCGACTGCGATGTTGCATTCACCGACGCTGCGGGTGCCATAAGCGGTTACGCTTGTCGGTACGCGGCTGACGTGCCCGTGCCAGACGCGGTTGGGCTTTGCCTCCCATTCAATCTTGACTGCCTGGCCTACTGCCAGATTGCCAATCTCCGGCTCGTCAAAATAGGCGTGGATCTCAACTTTATTGAGATCCGCCACGCCCACCAGGTCTTGTCCGGCCTGCACAAAATCATATTGTGAGACAGGGATCGAATAGACCGTTCCTGTCAGGGGAGTGCGGATGTTTGCGCCGGCATATCCCTGCTGTGCTGCGGCCACGCCGGCCCGAGCGTCGGCGAGTTGCGCCTGAGCGCGTGTCTTGTCAGGCCCGCTGTAACGCTGCATACTCCGCATCTGGACGTTTTGCGCGGCATTATTGGCCGACTGTAGCCGTTGCTCCGCGGAGGCGACTTCGCTGGCGGAGGCGGCCCCCCTTTGTTGAAGCTGCTTCAAGGCAGCGAGGTCCTTCGTTGCTTGCTGCTGCTGGGCCTTGTATCGGCTCAGATCGCCTTCCAGTGTGATGCGTTCCTCCTGAGAACCGCCTTGCTGCAGATCGTGCAGACTGGCCTGGGCTGTGCGAAGCGCGGCATTAGCTGTGGCAAGCTTTGCGACCGCATCGGAATCGTTCAAAGTGAGGAGAAGACTGCCAGCTTTCACCTTTTGTCCCAGCTTTACGTAGATCCGCGAAATCACCCCGGGAGTCAAGGCGTGGGCGCGAAAATCGTCTATCGGCTCGACCTTGCCATTGGTTGGAACGGACTTGACCAGATTTTGATGGGTGACTGCTTCCGCGCTAATTTCAACTACGTCGCGGGTAAAGGAGCGAACGACAAGCAGTACAAGAACAAGGACGCCGAGAACGACGCCCCCTAGCATAATTGGATTCAGGCGTCTTGTGTCGGTTGTCGGCATGAATGGATTTCAGTATATAAGACGCTACTGCACTAAAAACGAAGCAGATTTTTTTGTGGAGCGGTACAGGTGCACAATTGGGTGCGAGTGGTTCAGGCTAGCTTAAGGTCGAGTAATTCAAGCTCGAGTCCCGGAAATTGCGGGCTAGTCTTCGCCTTCAAACGATAGGCAATATCTATGACCGATCCTCTCCGCAGGCCCATCTCCTCGCAGCGTACCGGCCAGCCCGTTCCACGGCTCCATCCCAATGCGCTAAAGCGTGCAGGCTTGCCCTCCTGATGGAGCTGCAGGCAAACATGCTTTTCTTTGATCAGCCGGACGTCGGACAGAAGCGTTACTTTACAGGTTACAAATATGGGCTCTCGATTGCCGATCCCAAATGGGCCGCACCGGGTAAGCCACTCGAAGAACTCCGGCGTCAGGTCGCTCAGTAAAACTTCGGCATCGCACTCCAGCGGCGTGGCGAGCATGGCTCCATGCAATAGTGGGGTTCCATAGCGCTGCATTCGGGTCCGCAAGATCTCGACGCGTTCCGTTGGCAGAGAAAATCCCACTGCGTGGGCGTGGCCGCCGAACCGGGTAAACAGCCCGTCTCCATCCGCGTGAACTGCGGTCAACGCATCCAGCAAATGAAAGCCGGCGATCGAGCGTCCCGACCCGTGCGCATGGCCATCTTCGTGGGTCAGCACAAGGGCGGGCCGTCCAGTCCTGTCGACCACTCGCGATGCCAGGATTCCGAGCACTCCGCGATGCCACTCCGGGTCATCGAGCACAATGCACTCGGCCGGAAACTCTTCGTTTGTGTCGCGTAGCGAAGCGAGCTGAGCCTCGATTGCTTCAAGCGCCTTGGCCTCTGTAGCCCGGCGATCGTCATTGAGCCGGTTCAGCTTTTCGGCCAGTTCAAAGGCGCGTTCCGCGTTACGGGTCAAAAAGAGTTCGACGACATCGCTTGCAATATCCATTCGCCCTGCGGCGTTGATGCGAGGCGCAAGCCGAAAGCCTACCTCTGTGGCTGTGGGGGACCGGTTCGGCGGTATCTGCGCCACCTGCATGAGTGCTCGCAGACCGGGTTGCACTGGATTACGAAGCTCTCGCAAGCCAAGGGATGCAATGATCCGATTTTCGCCTTCAAGCGGCACCGAATCCGCAATGGTGGCAATGGCAACCAGCTTCAGAAAAGAGGGAATCAGGCCACGCCGCAGCTTTGCGCGCTCTTCCTCGGTCTCGGCGGCAGCGGAGAGGATAGCGTGTGCAAGTTTGAAGGCTACCCCCGCTCCGCAAAGCGATTTGAAAGGATAACCGCACCCTTCCTGTGCCGGATTGACCACAGCGATGGCTTCGGGAACGCCAACGATATCATCGGGAAGGTGATGGTCGGTGACGATCAGATCGAGGCCGAGTGCCTTTGCCTCTGTTGCCGCCGCAAAGGCTCGAATCCCGGTATCGACGCTGATGACCAGCCGAACGCCAGATGCTGCCGCCAGTCCCAGCACGCTGGTCTGCATCCCATACCCTTCGCGTAGCCTGTGCGGAACATGGTAGGTCACAATTGCCGGACGGTCCTTCGTAGCGATCCGTTCGATGGCCGTCTTGAGCAGCACCGTTGCAGTGGTCCCATCCACGTCGTAGTCGCCGTAGATAAGAATTGGCTCCCCAGCCTTTACTGCCTGCTGGATTCGCCCGACGGCAGCCGGCATCCCCAGCATCAACATGGGATCGTGCAGGTCATCCAGAGAGGGATTGAAGAATGTTTTCGCCGCGTCCGCATCGACGATGCCGCGCGATAGAAGTAAGGCTGCAATGGCATTCGGGCACCCTGCCTCAATCGCCAGCCGCGACACCGCTTCGGCATCAACCGTATTGGTTGCCCATTGCTGTTGCAGCCCAGCGCGTAACCCAATCTGGGCGGAGGTCATTTTGTCTACTCGTCGCTCTCGCGGTCATCCAGCACGATGCCGCCAAGCTCGGACACAGTCTCAAGCAAATCCTGAAAACGGTCATACCAGTCCGTAGCCACTTCAAAGACGAACATCACGCCCTGATGCGCGAACCCGAGTTGCAGGTAGCCGATCTTGCCGACGTAGTTGACCAGGTATTCGGCATCGTCAAGTTCGGAAGCCTCATCATCCGGAAATGTCTGGTCGCGAATCTGTTCGAGCAGAATCGCAATGTCCGACTTCTCCAGCACCACCTCGCTCATGGTCACGAAAGGCGCACCCGCCGCCTTTGCGTGTTCGACAAAGTCCTTCCAGCCGTCCGGATTTTCTTCTTCGAACAGAACGGTAGGAACGTCCTCTGTGACATAACCGTTCAGCCGGCGCATACCGTGCCCAGCGATGAACGCTATCATGTCGTCTTTAAGCGAGATAAGATTGTCAGGTTGCATCGATCTCATATTGTCTCAGAAAGCTACGCGGGTCGCACATCCACGTTGCAAAGAGGCAGAGAAGGAAACCCCGCCAGTGCCGGAATTTGAGCGTCACCTCTTTATCTGCACCAACGAGCGCGACGAAGACGTATCGCGGCCGAGCTGTCTTCCAAAGGGAAGCAAGAAGATCAAATCCGCTTTCAAGGATGCCATCAAAGCCGCAGGGCTCAAGCACCTCGTCCGCGCCAATGAGTCCGGCTGCCTCGATCAGTGTGAGCATGGGCCAACCGTCGTGGTCTATCCCGAGGCCGTCTGGTACGGCTTTGTCCGGCTCGAAGATGTGGATGAAATCGTTACTGAGCATCTCATCCATGGCAGGCCTGTCGAGCGGCTGCGGCTTCCCGGAACCTGCCTCAATACCGAGTCTTGCCCGCACAAGCCTGCTCCAAAACACAAGTAATTCGCCGATACAAGCCGGCCACAAGTGATAGACACACATGATATATTCGAGTTAAAGTCAATGATTTTTTCTAAAGATTACGTTGGATATCTGGCGCGCCAGACCCTCAAGCACCTCGTCGCCGAGAAGATGATCGAAACCGCCAAGCCTGCCGTCCTTGAGGAGCGGGTCACGGCTGCCATGATCGAAGAACTGGCCCTCGAAGACCGCATCAACGACGAAGTTCGCGTCATCCTCGAAGCCTTCCAGGACGATATGCTCAAGACCGGAGCCAGCTACCCCGAGATGTTCAAAAAAGTGAAGAACGAACTGGCCCGCAAGTACAAGGCGGTGCTGTGAGAATCTCTCGCGACAAGCTCAACAAGCTCGCCCACACGGTTGCCGATACCCTTGCCGAGATCCCCGAGTGCGACTTTCTCGAAGACCGCAACACCATCCGGCAGGAGGCCCGCAAGGCCCTCGAAAAGCTTCTCCTTGAAGAGACGAAGATCGACGCCGCCGCCCGCCAGAAGATCGCCTCGCAGCGCAAGATCATCATGGAAGGCTCGCAGGAGTGGGACATCCTCTACCGCAAGTACTACAACGACGAAGTCAAAAAGCTCGGCCTGTAGTTTTGTTGGTGTCCGTTCTTTTGTTTGTACCTCTTCTTTTGTTTGTCATCCCGTAGGGATCTGCGGTTGCCGTTGTTTTCGCCGGTCATTCTGAGCGTAGCGAAGAACCCCCGCATTCCGTTTTTGCAGTTGCTTGTTCTCCCCAAAAAACGCCCCCAAATTCTGATATACTCAACCCATCGCAGTAGAGAACTTCCTTCCTTCTGGCGTTATGGTGTAACTGGTTAACACGCCGCCCTCTCAAGGCGGAGAGTCCGGGTTCGAGCCCCGGTAACGCTACCAAATCTGTTTCCTTCCGAATGTCTTTCGCTTAGAAGCCGCGAGCGGGATATAGTCGAAGCAGCGGAACATTCTGTGTACGGCGCCATGGTGTAACTGGTTAACACGCGGCCCTTTCAAGGCTGAGAGTACGGGTTCGATCCCCGTTGGCGCTACCAAACTCCAAATTCAGTTAAAATTCTGCATTAGGATATTCAGGTCTCAAAGGAGAGATTATGGATCTTCCGGTCTCAGCTTGGGTGGGTTTAGTGGTTGGGATTGCCGTTATTTCAGCCTTGTTTTTAATTGAATGGAATATTGAACGTAAAGCTCCGTATGTCACGCTAACTCCCTTTGAGGTGTTCAGAGATCCTAAAGATCCTTCTAAACTTATTGGTACTGGGCAAAGAGTGGATTTTGATCCTCGTCAGGGGCACTATATGAAACTCGCGGAGGTGCTAATAACGCTTGCAGCAGCGTCTTTAGTTTTTATCCCTTCACATCTCCCCGGTCTACCAAGAATAGGTTTTTCAATGGTTCTGTTGGGGACAAGTGTCCTATATGCCCTGATGTTTATGGCTACTCTGACCTACTTTTATGAAATGTTCTTATTCAATCCAATATCATTCACTGCCTGGAAATCATCCCTGATGTTCTCGTCAGGATTTGCTGCCTTGATCTGCTTCGCTCTTGCTTACGGCTGGCTATCGCTGGAACTAGCAATTGCCCTAAAAGTAGGAATGGTGAGATAAAGTGGGGGCCTTTGGGAAACTTGAGGCCAGCTATACTGTCTAAGTGAGCAAGACTTTCTATATCGAGACCTTCGGCTGCCAGATGAACGCCCATGACTCCGAAAAGGTCATCGGCACCCTGGAGCAGCAAGGATACGCCCGCGTTCAGGACGAAGCCGACGCCGGGCTGATCCTTTACAACACCTGCTCCATCCGCGACAAAGCCGAACAAAAGGTCTTTCACCGCCTCAACGAGTACAAGAAGCTGCAGGGCGAGGGCAAAAAGTTCGCCGTCCTCGGCTGCGTCGCCCAGCAGGAGGGCGAAAAGATCTTCGACAAGGCCCCCTACGTCTCGCTGGTCTCCGGCTCTGCCTCGTATCGCAATCTTCCCCAAATGCTTGCTCGTCTCGAAGCAGGCGAGCAGCGCATCACCGGCCTCGATGACCGTCAGACCGACGAGACCTTCGAGACCCCATTCGTCGCCCGCACCAACCCCCATCGCGGCTACATCACCATCATCGAAGGCTGCGACAAGTTCTGCGCCTACTGCGTCGTTCCCTACACACGCGGCAAGGAGCGCAGCCGCACCGCGAACTCCGTTCTCGATGAAGCCATCCGCATGGCTGACGCAGGTTTTACCGAGATCCAACTCCTCGGCCAGAACGTCAACTCCTACCACGACCCCTCCGCGAAGATGACCTTCGCCGAACTCCTCGCCGCTGTCGGCAGCATCCCCGGCATCCGCCGCGTCCGCTTCACCACCTCGCATCCCCGCGACTTTACCAAGGACATCGTCGACGCCATCGACGCCGTGCCCACCCTCTGCGACCACGTCCATCTTCCTGTCCAGAGCGGTTCCACCGCTGTCCTCCACGCAATGGCGCGTGAGTACACACGGGACTGGTACTTGGAGCGCATTGCTTGGATCAAAGCGGCGAAGCGCAACATCAGCATCACCTCCGACATCATCGTCGGCTTCCCCGGCGAGACCGAAGAAGACCTTGAGCAGACCGCAACTCTGCTCGAAGAGGTCGGCTACGACGCCATCTTCGCCTTCAAGTATTCGCCACGGCCCAACACGCCCGCTATCACTATGGCCGATTCCATCTCTGATGAAGTCAAAGCCAGACGGCTCCAGATTCTGCTTGACCGCCAACGTGAGACCCAACGCGTGAACTATGAGCGGCATCTTGGTGAAGTAATGGAGCTTATGGTCGAAGGCCATAACCGGCAGCGCAATCAGGTTATCGGCCGCAGCACCCAGAATAAGACGGTCAATTTCACGACGACCCAGCCGATTCTTCCTGCGACAGGGAGCTATGTCTCTGTCCGCATTACCCAGACTTTTCCGAACAGCCTTCTTGGCGAGGCATTGGCAAGCTGATGAAGCCACACGACCAGACCGAGGTGCACCAGACCGCTGACTCCGGCTCGCAGGATGAGGTGGAGATGCAGATTCGCGGCCTCATGATGGACCCTGTCACCAACATGCCGATCGTCGTGCTTAAGGATGTCGCCAGCGACCTTGTCCTTCCCATTTGGGTGGGGATATTCGAGGCGAACGCCATCGCGCTTGAACTTGAAAAGACCGCAACCCCGCGGCCTATGACGCACGATCTTCTGCAAAATCTTGCCCGTGGCCTCAACGCGCAGGTCAATAAGGTCGTTGTCTCTGAGTTGCGCGATGACACTTTTTACGCTGTCATCTGGATGGACCATGCCGGCGAGACGGTCACTCTGGATGCCCGCCCGTCCGATGCTATTGCCCTGGCTCTGCGCTGGGACTGCCCTATCTATGTCAATCGCGAGGTTCTGGAGAACTCCATACAGGCTGCCAGCGGAGCGCAAACCATCAACGCCGATGAGATGCGCCGCTGGCTTGAAAATCTGAACGACGACGACATGGGCCGCTACAAGATGTAGCCCCGGGTTTCATTGTTCTTCAAATACTTCCAGCAAGGATTGCGCTTGAGTCTTGTTCAGAACCTGAAGGGTGGAGTCTTCGCCGGAATCGCGGCGCTTGAGCAGGTTGCAAATTCAGGCGGAGTCTCGCGCAACGGCTCCCTTCGAGAGATCGACAACTTTCTTCTTCTTCAATATCCCTCCGCCCTTGGCACGGCGATACACGCCACCCCGCTGGTTCCAGCCCTGCGTCGCGCCATTCCCGGATGCCGCATCGTGGTCGCAGCCAGTGGCTTTGCCGTGGATGTCTTTCGCAACAATCCCGGCATCGACCGGCTGATCGAGACCCCCAACCCTCTGAAAGACCTGAACGGTGCCGTAAAGGCGCTTCGCCGCGAGCTTCCGTTTCGCGGAACAACCTACGCTACGCTTACCTCCTCCGGCAACGAGAGGACCCGCGTCACCATGCAGGCCCTGCTCAGCGGGGCATCCATTCGAGTTGGCTTTACCGTTGTGCCGCAACTGCATCGCAGACCGCTGGTCTTCGATCGCGCCTTAAGCCAGATAGCCAACAATCTTCGCCTGGTGGAGGCCCTGGGGCACGCGCCTGTCCACTTCGAGCCGGAGATCTTTTACAGCGAAGCAGACCTCGCCTTTGCCCGCGAAGCCCTCGCTCATGCAGGTGTGCAAAGTGGCCAGCCCATCGCAGTCTTCATTACCCAGACCAGCGTCACGCAGCGAAAGAGCTGGCGGCCGGAGCGTTTCCAGGATGCTGCCGAGTTTCTGATGGCACGTTATGGCGCTCACATTCTCTTTGCGGGGACTGCCGCTGAGTCCGACGCAATCAATCAACTGCGCGGCGGCCTGTCGGCTCCATCGACGAGCGTGGCTGGCCAAACCACACTGCCGCAGTTGGCTGCTCTTATGAGCCTCAGCACAGTTGGCATTACCCTGGATACGGGACCGATGCATCTTGGCCGCGCAGTGGGCCTGCCTATGGTCATCATCGCTCCCGCCTGGTCCCCCCCTATCGAGTGGCTGCCTTTGGGAAATGAGAGCTTTCGCATTCTCAAAAACGCCTCTATGGCTGCGCCGCCTCCGCCGGACTACATCATCGACGAAGTCAGCGTAGACGAAGTGACCTCTGCTCTGGCTGATCTGCTCACTCGGTATCCTCAACGGCATTCCTGAAGGGAAGCCATCATTTCAGTGGGCATCGCAAAGCGGCGCTTCTGGGCAATCCGCTAACTGCAATATAATCAATGTCATACATGGAATCCCTGAATTTGCTCCGTCATCTATTCAAATAAACCTTTTATAATGAAGACTTTACCTATAAACCTCCTGAATGGAAGACTTTACGGACTAAGTCTGGGGGGTACCCCCCTTACCAGC
>NFUO01000592.1 GCA_002197545.1 Acidobacteria subdivision 2 bacterium RH1 MAG20
CGGACCTAATCCTCGGTCAATCCCGGATAGTTGCGCATGACCAGATGACTATTGATCTTCCCCACCAGATCGAGTGCCACACTGATGACGATCAGCAGTCCGGTGCCTCCGTAGAAGCTGGCCACATTGGGATCGACATTCATGGTATTGGTGATAAGCGTCGGCGTTACCGCGATGACGGCCAGGAACGCCGCTCCGACGTAGGTAATACGAATCATCACCCGTTCCAGATATTCCGCCGTTCGCTTGCCGGGACGATAACCGGGGATGAAACTGCCATAGTCCTTGAGGTTGTTGGCCATGTCCTTGGGGTTAAAGATGATGGCCGTCCAGAAATAGCAGAAGACGTAAATGAGAGCAATGAACATGATGGTGTACCAGTAGCCCTGGCGCTCGAAGGTTTCTTGCAGGGCGTGCGCCCAGCGCCACTCGGTGCCTTGGGCGAGAGCGCCGAAAAGGAAGTAGGGCAACACGAGCAAGCTGCTGGCGAAGATGACCGGCATGACGCCGGCCTGATTGACGCGCAACGGCAGCCATTGACTGGTGCCGCCGAAAACGCGACGGCCGCGAACGTGCTTGGCCGACTGCGTCTTGATGCGCCGCTGAGCCTTGGTGATGGCCACCACGGCGACGACCACCGTGACGAACAGCACGATCAGCACCATCAGTTTCTCGAAGCTCATGTCGCGGCCGCCGCCGCCGCCGAGCGTGAAGACGGAGTCCTTGAAATGCCCGTTCTCGAAGAACAACGTCGAGGTGGCCGCCGGAATGCGCGCGACGATGCCGCCCATGATGATGAGACTGATACCGTTGCCGATGCCGTACTCGTCGATCTGTTCGCCCAGCCACATCAGGAAGATGGTGCCGCCCGTCATGGTCACAACCATAGTGATCCAATAGACCGTGGTGTTATAGTCGCGGAGTCCCCAACCTTGTTTATCGGGCGCCATGATGAATTGCACATACATGAATGACTGAAACAGACAAATCAGCACGGTGGCGTAGCGCGTGTATTCGTTGATTTTCTTACGACCGCTCTCGCCTTCTTTTTGCAGTTTTTCCAGCGGCGGATAGACGGC
>NFUO01000593.1 GCA_002197545.1 Acidobacteria subdivision 2 bacterium RH1 MAG20
ATACACCGCGCACTTTGTCTTTGCCTTCCGCAGCCAGGTCCCCAACGAGTTGATCCAGTCGAACCCTTTGGGTCTGGCGATCTCCTACTTCCGGGAAGACCAGGCATTCAACTGAGATGAAAAACAGAAGACCACAAACCGATGAAAACCACGTTGCCGGACCCGCTTGCAAGCAAGCCGAAGCTGAGGAAGAAACCGGGCAGAAAAGGTTCCCGCGCCGCAAGGCTGTCAAGCGCAGTTCGGAGAGCCGAAGGAGTAGTGCAACGCATCGAGGAGATCGTCGATGAGGTGCTTAAAAAGCATGACAAGCAATTTTGATTTTGATCTTTCCCTGGCCGCCCTCGCTTCGCTCGACAGGGCATCCGTGCGGGAGGCCAGGGGAGCGGGCCAAGTGGATGGATACTTCGGGGGAAGGTTACCACGAGGCTCGGATGCGCAGGAGTGGCGCGCCGCTTTTATGAGAGGCGGGCGCGCCCTTTGCGCGTTGCCATCTACGCGATGGGGAGGTGCGCATGATTGCCAGCGCCGCGCTCATTGCCACGGTCTTTGAAGTGGCCCTCGCCTACTACTTCATGGACCAGTTTACGTTCCTGATTCCGTACCGGATCTTCATGTTCCAGCGCTACGGATTCGGGATCGCAATCTATGCCGTCTTGTTGTGGGTAAACCTCTTCGCCTGCGCCTTTCTGCTGATGAAGAAGTTCCTGCTCAAAGACACCGGGCAGAAGTTGCTGCACATGGACAAACAAATCCGCGCTGGACACAGCGACCTCTCACCCGAAGTCGCCCAACAGTTCATGGAGCACGAATGATTGACGACCGCGACATCGAGCAGCTAACGAATACCGTGCGCCAGAAGTGGCTGGCGCGGGAGCGCGAGGTCACCCGCCGCGAACCTGAACCTCCGCTGGACGGCGACCGCCAGGCATTTCGCGTGGGCAGCCGAAGCTATCACTTGAGTCCGCGCGAGACAGCGCTGCTCACCGACATTGGCCGCTTCAGGGTGGTCTGCGAACGCGACGTGCTGCGATTCATCTACGGCGGGGATAAAGGCGCATTTGCCCATGCAATCAGCCATCTTGAGCGCGCCGGTTTGGTACGCAGCTCCGCCTGTGGGCGGATGGTACATTATCTGGCGCTGACCATCGGCGCGAAGTACCTCGTCGACAGGCATTTGCTCACGAATCCTGAGCAACGCTCGTACGCAAAAGTGAAAAAGCCAGGCGAGCTGGCGCATGACGCAGCACTCTACCGTCTCTACAAGAAGAAAGAAGCGGAACTCGCCGCTCGCGGCTGGCGCGTCACCCGCGTCGTTCTCGACTACGAGCTGAAGAGCGCGGTCTTCAACCGCACCGCCAAAAAATCCAGAAAGTCCTCTGATTACGACACCGAGCGCGAGCGGGCTGCGCGTGAGTGCCGCGTGCCCATCGTGCAGGGGAAATTGGTTTTCCCGGACCTGCGGATTGAGTACGAGCGCGAGGATGGAGGCCGCGACTCGGTAGACCTTGAATACGTCACCGGAAACTACCGCGAGCGCAGCATTGCGAGCAAGCGCGCGGCTGGCTTTGAACTCTACCGCGAGAAGAGCGGCGGCCGCATTGGATTTGATCCTGATTACGCAGAGGAACTGATTAGCCTATGACCTACGAACAACCATCCATCACGCAATTGCAGGAGTTCGGGTACACCGAACGCGAGGCACACTTTCTATACGTTGCATCCATTCATTCCGGCGTATTCACCCGCGACCATTTCACCTGCTTTTGCGGGGTCGCGGACGGAAGGCCGACCCAGCAACTCTGCGAGAAGGTCCAGCAGCATGGCCATGCACGCAAGCGCGAACTTACCATCCAAAACGGCAAGACTGGCCGCCCCATCATCTATTACCATCTCTTCTCCAAGAGCATTTACCGGGCGGTCGGGCAGCCCCATTCCTCGAACCGCAAGGAGCATGCTTTCAGGCGGCTGTTGCAGAAGATTTACGGCTTAACTTTTATCATCACCCATCCGGATTTCTTCTACTTTCTAAGTGAACAACAGCGCCTCGCCTACTTCGTTCGCGAGCAGAATATAGCCTCTAACCACCTGCCCATGACGGAGTTTGTCTCCGCCCATTCCAAGGACAGGACAGCCCGCTACTTCGTGGACAAGTTCCCCATGGGAATCGCCCCGGATGGGACGTTGATTTGCACCTATATAGATGATGAGACCGAGCGCGGCGGTATCGCCTCGCACTTCGCCCGTTACGCCCCGCTTTGGCGGCGCTTGAGCGTTCCCATGAAGCTCCATTTTGTCTCGCGCACCGCCCGCAACTTTGAGTTTGCGCGGGAGCAATTTGAACTCAAGGTTTCGCATCCTCAAGGCCCGCTCGCCTCCATGGTTCCCGAGGTGCTGGAGTACTTCCGCCTGCAACTCAAGCGGGAGACCAGCGACCCCGTCCACTGGAGCTATTCCGACATGGCGCGGCGCAGCGAATTGGCCGCCAAATACGACAGCGAACGGGTGCGGCTCCTGTACTCCGAGTGGAAAGAAAGTGGGACGCTGGATCCGTCGCGGTTGGACTCGGTTTTCGTTGCCGCGGCACGGGACTTTTTGCCGGTGGAGGTTCGCAAATGCGGTTCTTAGCGCTGCAAGACGTCTACTCCATCTTCTACCCCATTTTCTACTCCCGAGGGCGGGGTAATGCGGTGAGCCAGAAGGCTTTCGTTTATTCTCCGACCCAGGGCCGGGTACAGACCGAGGGAGGGAGCGACCCTATTAACTTGTCAGTTAATACGGCCCGTTCCGGGCCGCCGGGTCGCTCCCTCTTTCCCTCGGTCTGTGCCGCAAAAACAGAAGCAAGTAGGAGCTAAACACATGAGAGCGATGACCACCAATTCAGCCACTTTGCCAGCTCGCGGCGCCTTCGCCGCGCTGGTAAAAAACAAGACCCTCATCAGCATCACGCTGGCGCTGGCAACCGGTCTTTTCTTGATGCGGCGCTGGCCGTTTCCCGCTGACAATCTGGTGCTTGAACTCATCCACTTCCGGCGGCCATGGATCTACCTGTTCCTGAACAAAAGCTACACGCTTTTTTTGTTCACCACGCCCTGGATCTTGTACTCGACTCTGCTCTCGGCTGCGTTCATCTTCCTGTACCGCGCAGAGAGCGCGAAGGCGACCGAGATTGGGTTGCCGCCTTATCCCGATCCCTACAAGCGGAGGCAGCTCGCACTGGTCGTCGGCGAGGTCCATCATCCGGTCAAGAACACCCCGGTCGCGAACCCCTATTGGCTCACCATTCCCGAGCGCGGGCTCTATACCGGCATTGCCATCTTCGGGGCCATCGGGACTGGCAAAACTTCATGCTGCATGCGCCCCTTCGCCGAGCAGTTGATCGCCTTTCACGCCAACAATCCGGCCCAGCGAATCGGCGGCCTGGTGCTGGAGGTCAAAGGCGACTTCTGCCACCAGGTGCGCGAGATGCTCGCCAAACAAAGCCGGGCGGGAGACTACATCGAGATCGCCCTCGATGGCGACTACCGTTACAACCCGCTGCACAACGATCTCGATGCCTACGCTCTGGCCTTCAACATCGCATCCTTGCTCAACAATCTTTACGGCAAAGGCAAAGAACCTTTCTGGCAGCAGGCCTACACCAACCTCATCAAGTTCGTCATTCTGTTGAACAAGGTGGTCGATGGCTATGTCACCCTCTTCGATGTCTATCAATGCGCCATTAACCCGGGCCGCATCAAGGAGCTGATTGGCAGGGGAGAAGAGCGGTTCAAGGACGGCGAATCCATCACCGTCAAACGCGAAGTTTTTGCCGACGACAAGCGAGGACTGCCATTCCGTCGTGGGGCTTTCCTATGGAGTGAAGAGCATGTCGAATACCGCGCCCCGGCAACCGCGGTGTTAATGGACGCGCTCTCCCAATCTGACCTTAAACCAGGGATTGACTATGTGCATACAAAGGTGCGGCAACCGGACTCCGCCGCACGCGAGCAGTTTGAGGCGGTCAAGCGCTGGCACGAACACGATTGGTCGGCCATCGAGCCCAAGCTGCGCACCAACATCGTCGAGGGCATATCGGTTTTCCTGTCGCTCTTCGACGACAGCCCGGCGGTCAAGCGCGTCTTCTGCCCGCCCAAAGAGACCTACGATCCCAAGCTCAATATCCCGGACGAAAAAGGTAATTACCCCTATGGGAAACCACTGCCTTCCTTTGGCTGGCTGATTGAGCAGGGGAAGGTCTGCGCCCTGAACTTC
>NFUO01000594.1 GCA_002197545.1 Acidobacteria subdivision 2 bacterium RH1 MAG20
CAGTTTTCGGCGAAAACCGCCAGAACACGAAAAGTCAAAGGTCGCAGATTCGCCTCTCGTTAAGCGTCAGTCTCTGAGAAGCGAGGCTCCTTCCCGTGCATAGATATAGTGCTGGACCTCGACAGGTTTGATGGTGTAGCTGAGCACTTGTTTCTCAACCTCGCTGTCGGCTTGAGTGAAGCGGTTATGTTGCCGCTCGTGTTCCGCCCAAGAGTCGACTTGGAAGCTCTCCAGGTAGGTGTTCGGTGCTTCTGTATCGACGAAGATTCCCCAGCTTATCGCGCCATCGCGGCGACGAACGCGCTCATAGTTGTGGATTTGATGGAGAAACTCGGGAGCTTTCGCCGGATCAATTACATACTTCACGGTGACGAGGACCGGCCCCTCGTCGGGCTCAGGCTCCTCGATCATGGCCGGTTTAACCCAGTGATTCCAGATGCTGAGATCCAGCTTAGTATCCGGCAATCTGAACCAGGGCCGTAGCAATAGGCATGCAGCCAATCCAATACTTGCAGCCGCAAGAGTGGCATGGACACTCGTGCGCAACGCTACAAAGCCCCACAGAGTGCTACCTACGGTAACGCTCCCTTGAAAGACGAAGAGATAGACTGCGAGCACTCGCGCCCTTACCCAATCGGGTGCAAGCTCCTGCACCATGATGTTGAAGAGGGACATGATCGAGGTCCAGGCGGCGCCTCCAAAGAGCATGAGGAAGCAGAGGATCGCCGGTGTACGTAACAATGCCAGGCTTAAGACAATTGTGGCGAATGTGACTGTGGCGGAAGACAGAAGGGTCTCCGTCGAGAACTTCGATCTGGTCCGCTGCAGCACCACGGCTCCCAGCACCGCACCCAATCCGAAGGACCCGAGCAAGAATCCGTAGGCGATTGGGCTTTTACTGAGTTCCCTCGCTGCGGTTGGCAGGAGCGCCCAGAAGGAGCTCGTGAAAAAGATAAGAACCGCCGACCGAAGCAAGAGCCTGCGAATACCTGGGGAATACCGGACATAGCGGATGGCAGCGGAGGTCGCTCCCCGGAAGGTCTCTGCAGGCACTGTGCTCTTTCGCACGGGCCTCTTCCATCTCTCGATCACGGCGATGACACCGAAGAAGGAGAGGGCATTGAATGCAAATGCAGCGCCCACGCCTACAGATGCGACAATGAAGCCGCCGAGACCCGGCCCTACGGCCCGAGCCAGGTTGAACTCGATCCCATTCAGAGCCAAAGCGGCGGGTAACCCCTCTTTGTCTACCAGCTCAGGAAAGATTGCCCTCCAAGTGGGCGATTCGACCGCATCCCCAATCGACAACCCCAGCGTAAGCAGGAGTAAGAGCCAAGGCGTCATCACCCCGGCGAACGTAGCCACTGTCAGCACAACCGCAATGACGAGCATCCAGGTCTCTGTACCGAGGATCAGCTTGCGGCGGTCGAAGATGTCTCCGATCGAGCCAGCTGGTAGCGCCAAAAGAAAAAAGGGTAAAGCAGAAGCGGTTTGAATCAGGGCGATGTACAAAGGATTCCTGGTGAGCGAAGTCATCAGCCATGCCGCGCCGACACTCTGCATGAAGGTTCCAATATCAGAGATCAGGTTGGACGCAAGGAGATTTCGGAACGTGCGGTTCCGGAGAGGCTGCCACGGCCCCGACGAGCGAGAAACCTCTGATTGTGCTACCTGAGTCATCGGTTTTGAAACCTACCGCCTTCCTTTATGCTATGGCCGTCCCAAGAGAAGTCTACCGACCCGGTTGACGGGAAGGCGATGGCTGCGAAAACATTCGGCTGATCAGACTCGGCCGCCACTTTTGCCTATGGCCGAGGCCGTCCGAGATGCCAAACTGGTGATTCCGATAGGCAGCAAGCTGCCACTCAGCTAGGCGGCCGAAGCTCAAGCAGCCGCCGAAAAGGCTAATATCGGGAAGGTCTTGCTGTTGGCTTGACATTCCATTGCGAACAAAGGCCGCGAAGGGGGAATCGGAGATGAAAAAGGCTGCGCGCGGAATCAACCCCGCTTCGAAACCAAGTGGCGACGGATGTGTAGAATGCCTGGCGTCGCCGAGAGGCTGGTGGCTTCATCTCCGCCGGTGTGCGGAGTGTGGACACATCGGATGCTGTGACAGTTCTCCGAGTCAACATGCATCAAAGCATGCGGCAGCGACGGGGCATCCGACCATAACCAGCTTTGAGCCGGGTGAGGATTGGTTCTTTGATTACGAGAAGCAGGCGATGGTCAAGGGTGTAGAGTTGCTTCCGCCGCATTCGCACCCGAGAAATCAGCTCGCTCCTGGACCAGCAGGAAGGGTGCCGGCCAACTGGGAATCGCTTCTGAACTAGCCAGCCAATCATAGGCCTGCCGGCGACTGGAGGCGAACAATCGTAAAGGTGCCCAGAGTTCTAAACTGAGATAGCGTGGAGGGCTTCCCGTCCAACTGGACGAACGTTGTGAAGGGAGTTTCAGGCGACAGCTCGGGAGTCTTGGTCCCGTTTGCAGAAATGCTCTTCCTCATTGCGACCCCCATTGCGAAGCAAGTCGCCCCAAACAGGATGGCAAGTTTTCATCGGGTCTACATCAAGGCGGCGCCAAACAGACGCCGCTGCATACGGTACCCCTCCATTCCGGAGCATCTGAAGTTTTCGAATGAAGACGGCAATTCAGTGGACACTTCAAAACCGTCACTTAATCAAGCGAACTAGGCCCGTGAGAAATAAATGGCCGGCGAAAGATCAAGAACAACAGGTAAACCGCTTCGAAGCTCTTAATAACCGGCGACGAGTGACCACTTGTGGCATTTCAAGACGGTTGCAGGAGAATTGGACAATGTTGCCAACGATCAATACGCCTGACCGGCAAGCGGAGGCTTTTCCTGTTCTTACGCCGGCGCAGATCGCCCGCATCCGGCCCTATGGCAATGTCCGGCCGGTCCAGGCTGGTGAGGTTCTTTTTGAACCGGGCACGCTGGGCATGCCTTGTTTCGTGGTGCTCTCAGGAAAGCTTGACATCGTAATGTCCGGACTTTCCGGTGAGCAGGTGTATGTGACCTACGGACCGGGCCAGTTCTCCGGTGAAGTTGTCCTGATCTCCGGAGCCCGCGCACTTTCTCGCGGGCGTGTGGCCGAGCCTGGGGAGTTTCTTGAAATCGGCGTAGACGAGTTGCGCACGTTGATTGCGAAGGATGCCGAGCTGAGCGATATCTTCATGCGCGCATTCCTGCTGCGTCGTGTCGCACTGATTTCGGAAGGCCGCGGGAATGTGATCATATTGGGATCGCAACACTCGGCAAATACGCTGCGCCTGCGCGAATTCCTTACCCGCAACGGCCATCCCCACGGCTATGTCGATCTCGATAACGACAAAGCATCGCAGGAACTTCTGGATCGGTTCGATATAAAGCTGGGCGACATTCCCGTTGTGATCTGCAGTGGGACGACTGTGTTGCGAAACCCGACAACTCAGCGGCTGGCGGAGTGCCTGGGGTTCGCGGGCCATATCGACGAGCACCGCGTTTACGATGTAGCGATTGTGGGCGCTGGTCCGGCAGGCCTGGCCGCGGCCGTGTATGCGGCTTCTGAAGGGCTCGACGCTGTGGTGATCGAATCCGAGTTCCCTGGGGGCCAGGCAGGCGCGAGTTCAAAAATCGAGAATTATGTCGGTTTTCCGATGGGCATTTCGGGGCAGGAGCTTACCAGCCGCGCGGTTATGCAGGCAGAAAAATTCGGGGCCCAGATGATGGTCGGTCAGAAGGTGGCCAAGATCCGATGCGACCAGCAGCCGTACCAGCTTACCTTGGAAAACGGCGGACTCATCGACACGCGGAGCATTGTTATCGCTGCCGGCGCCCAGTACAACAAGCCGAACGTTGAGAATCTGGGGCGCTTCGAGGGGCAGG
>NFUO01000595.1 GCA_002197545.1 Acidobacteria subdivision 2 bacterium RH1 MAG20
AACCCATATCCCGCCGGACCGCCTTGGCGGAAACCGAGCTCGATCAGACGGCATTGGCCCGTAAAGACCTTGACTGAGAGTTCCCGGCTGTATTCGCCGGCCATCGCACGCTTAACGCCCTTGACGATGGTGGAGACCGGGCTTCCGTCATTCTCGAACTGCTCGGCACAATATTGCACACTGATGCCAGCGCGCTTGCAGATATATTCGTAGTAGGCGCTCTCGTCTGCATCCTGAAACCGGCCCCAGCGGCTAATATCGTAGACGAGGATGGTCGTGAAATCGGCTCTTTTTTGCTGGACGTCTTCGATCAGCTGCTTCAACCCATTGCGTCCGTCCAGGCTCAGTCCGCTCTTTCCCGCATCGGCATAAGTGCACACGATCTCGATGCTGCGCCGGGCGGCGTATTGCTGCATCGCCTCGGCCTGGTTCTCCGTCGAGTATTTCTGGTGCTCGGTGGACATCCGGACATACTGCGCGGCACGCACTGACCTGCCATTTTCCTCGCCACCACGGTCCGTACCGAACTCACGCCCCACTGCCAACCATCCCAATTGCCTTGGAGTATGCGGCCGGGCACGAGAAGGACAGTCATGCCCAACGCCAAAGGCTGAGCACCGATCGTCACCTTCCGGTCAACTCCGTATTCCATCCACTATAGCTGCGGAGGATCGGCAGAATGTTGCCGAAAAAGGGCATAATTTTTCCGAATGGAGAGAATCTTGGGCCCGTACCATGTGGCCGTCGCCTATGCTTTGCGGAACCAGTTGGGCACCACCCATCAGGCCGTCAAAACCGTCATGCGATGGACTGGGGCGGGAGAGCGGACGGTGAAGAATTGGCTCGCAGGGGTCAGCGGCCCGAGTGGTCAACACCTCGTCGATCTGATCCGGCATTCCGATGATGTTCTGGAGACTCTACTGCTCTTGGCCGGACGGCAACAGATCGCAACCACCAAAAAACTCGTCGACGCACGCAATAAGCTTGCGGAGACAGTTCGGCAAATCGATGAATTGATGGACGAGGCGAGTCGCGCGCAGTAAGGATGCGCATCTAGGTTGCAGCCTTCAGGATGGTCTGGAGGCGTGTTTCCCACTGAGCGTAACAGTCTTTCAGCTCCGCCTCGTAATTGTAGGTCTGATAGACACCAACAATGCCGCCGCGTGTTCCTGAAACATGATTGAGGGCGGCTTCGGTGTGCTCGATCTTGATCCCCATGCGCTGCCACTGATGAGCGAAGGTGCGGCGTAGATCGTGAAGAGTCCAGGGATCAATCGGGCATAGTACGTCTAGCGCCATCTTCTGCTTGGACCATCCGCCGAAGACGGTCTCGCCACGCTGCGCGGGGAAAAGGAAATCACTCTCGTTCGGAATGTTGTCGATGACGGCCTGGGCGATCGTTCCTATCGGGAAAGTATGGTCGCGCTTATTCTTGGTGAGAGAGGCGGGGAGGGTGCAGCGACCTTCTGCAAAGTAGCTGCGACGAAGCCATGCAATTTCACTCCGTCGCTGGCCGGTGAGAATGCAGAGCTGCACGATAGTACCGAAGGGGTAACCGAATTTCTCTGCGGCCTTGTAGGCGGCGGCAAGCTCGGTGTCCAATAGGACGCGATTACGGGACGGACGGTTTATCGTCTGCATTCCCTCGCATGGAGAATGCGCGACATAGTGCCGGCGCTGCGCCCATCGAAAAAAGACCTTGATCACTACGAG
>NFUO01000596.1 GCA_002197545.1 Acidobacteria subdivision 2 bacterium RH1 MAG20
AGTATCTTGCCGTGGACGTGGCGCTCCCACCTGCCTCCCAAGGCTAGGCGTGAACGTGAAGCATTCGGGGGTGACGGGACCGCACCAAGAGCAGGGAAGGCCAAAGAGTCAACCTTCATGGGTTCAAACATTCTGGGGGTGCAAATCTTCTCGCCGGGTCGCATGAGTCCCGCGTAGGCTCGATTCATGATTGTTTCCACGCTTTCTTCGGACGTTCTTATCAGGGCGAGGCTCGCTCCACCGTGACGGCAAAGATTGCCAAGGGTTGTTGGTTGTTGTGGAGTTTGCAGGTGAGGCTGGAAAGTGGTCCGATGGTTACTGGGAGGCTATACAACAGAATCTGATAGTGCTCGCGTGCAAGGTCCTTCCGAAAGTAAAGCGCCGACTGCGCGTTCGTAGCTACAGCCTCAATCCGGGTCGAACCGTCGATCAGGTTGGCGCGAGCAACCTCATATCCACTGCGCAAGGGAATATTCAGTTCCTTTCCTGTCGAAGAGCGCAGCGTATAGGTGGCAACTGTTTCACCATCACTGCCCACACCAGGGTAGCCCGTGGGCAACGTCACATGACCCAAAATGTGGAGCCGGGTACACTCTTGTTGGATGGGGATGGTGATTTCAGGAGATTCCGGAGTCACCATCAGGGGTCGCACATAACCATTAACCGCCGGAGTGCTGAACGGTACGCCAGCGATCTCAATCTCGATCTGCGGCCACAGTTGGAATTTCTCGCCTGTGCGCTTCCACTGGTCGCGGGCGTAGGGAGCCGTGGCCCAATATTTGGCCATTCGCGCTTCAAATGACGCCCAAGCCTGGCTTCCCCAGCCACTGGTCAACGCGGACTCGAGGTCGATTGAATGGAACGCGCTTGCCTGCGACCACGGTATCCACCGAAGTGGCAGGACCCGGGGTTGGGTGTCGGAAGGAGCGGCGAAGTGCCTTCGCCCCTCAAAAAGCCGCTCCAGCTCCATGTAAACTACTTCACGAGGCTCCCGGCCCTCGGTCACAACGCCAGACTCCAGGACGCCGTTCTTCATTTCGTCGTCAATACGGCTGTACTGGCGCATGTCTTGCCATGACCAGAAGACGTGGCCGGAGAGCTGTCCGGATTCAACCAAGTCCAGCAGACGGTCCACAGTAAACCGCATGACGATCTGTGACTGGCCGATGGCCTTGCCGCCCCACTCCGTAAAGGTGAGCGGCTTGCTGGGGCCGTCGAAATCGGCATCTCTGTTGAAGTCATCGACGTTAAACGTGTACGGGTGCTGGTCGAAGAAGTCCATACCGGACGCTTCAAAGATGGGCTTGGCCTTCTCGTCACTCATGCTATTGGCAGCCGAGACCAAGCGATGAATCGGGTCCAGCTTGTTACACCATTCTTTGCCTTCCTTCAACACTTCAACCGTCAGCGTGCATTCATTCGACAGCAGCCACGCCAAGACCGAGGGCGAGTTCCAGTCGCGCTGAATGGTCTTCTCCAGAATCCGGTAGCCCAACTCGATCTCACTCCTCGCCATCGTCTGGAAATCCATGCCCCAGTATCCCGGCTCTTCACTCACCAGCAGTCCCACTTCGTCCGCCAACTCCACAATGTGCCGGTCATGCGGATAGTGCACCAACCGCACAAAATTGCACCCCAACGCCTTGATCATCCGCATGTCCTGTTCCTGCTGCGCCCGCGTCAGTGTGAACCCTTGTTCTTTCCACATGTCATGCCGGCACACCCCATTCAATACCAACCGCTTGCCGTTCAGACGGAACTCCCTTCCCGCTGTCTTCACCTCGCGAAATCCCGTCCGGCACCCCCACCGGTCTTCTCTTCCTCCAGACTTCAGCCGCGCCTGCAGTTCGTACAATTGCGGACTCTGCGGGGACCATAGCGCCACATCGTTCAACCTGAAAATGACTTCCACTTCGTTCTCACCGGCTCGCAGCGCGGTTGTCTTCTCCCCTCGCGCCACCTCCGCCGCCCCGTGCTGCAGCACCACTTCCACGTCCCCCGATCCGGCTTCCCGGCTTGAAACATACACCTGCGCCCGGCATTCCGCCCGGCTGTAATCCCCACTCAACTCGTACCCAAACCGCACGTTCCCGATAAATGCCGAGGGCCGGAGTTCAACGTAAACATCCCGGATGATCCCCCCGTACGCTTCCCACCCTGGATTCACACCCAAGGCCAGCTCATCCTTTCCCGCTCCATCCGGACCCGGCACCAGGTCGGTAATCGCCACTTCGATCTGGTTCGTCCCTTCCCTGGCTTCAGGTGTGAACTCGAACTCGTAGGGCACATACGGCCCCATCGTCCCCAGCTCCACTCCGTTCACCGCCACTCGTCCAAAATAGGTGATCCCTTCAAAGTGAACGTAGACTCGCTCCTGTACCGCGATCCGGGGCAATAAAAAGCTTCTTTTCAAGCTGTAGAATCCGATCGGATGGCGAGAGGAGGGAACGGCAACAAGGTCATAAAGCTTCCCATCGATATGGCGCTCCCACTCCCCATTCAAATTGACACGCGACCTGGAACGATTCTCTGGTATCGACTCGGGCCGGCCGCCGAACATCGGGACAGCCGGCAGGACCGCTGAGGCTCCAAGTGTTGCCACAAACTTGCGTCGATTAATCATCTCGCTTCCTTTGCCCGAAGTTTATGTTGCGAAGGTCAGAAGAACTCGATGTTCAGGAAAATCAGTGCCGCAACGACGACCAGAGCATAGAACTCGGGTGTCCGGTACCACGCCCCCGCCTTTTCCAAGCGGGCAGCATACGAATAGGTGAGGCCTTCAAGTTTCTTTGCATCCGGCGGGTCGGTGAGGTAAGTCGTCACCACCATTGCGGTCAGGCCCGCGACCAGTCCCCACACGGCGGTCCATACGTTTGATGCCATGGCCGTCCTGAAATGCAGGAAGTGGAAGCGGTAGAGCATGTACTCCGTGAAGCACCCCAAAGTGCCTGCCAGCATGCCGTAAAATCCCGCCGTAGCGGATGCCCTCTTCCAGAACATGCCGAGCAGGAAAACGATGAAATAGGGGGAGATGAAGAGAATTCCGATTAACTGCATGTAGTCCATCAGATTGTCGAAGTTGAGGGCAATGTAAGCAGTGGCGCAGCCCAGAAGCGTGCCCCAGACCGTCGCCATTTTTCCCACTCGGAGATAATGGGAGTCGGGACGATTCTTGACCAGATAAGTCTGGTACAGGTCATAGGTAAAGACCGTGTTGAAAGCCGTGATGTTGCCAGCCATGCCCGACATGAAACTGGCCAGCAACGCCGTCAGTCCCACACCCAACATGCCGCTGTGGTAGTAGCGCCCGAGCAGCAGGGGTAGAGCCAGGTTGTAGTCTTTGGTGACAATCTGGGGAGCCACCACCAGGGCGATCATGCCTAGCATGGTGACGATAGCCGGGAATAGCATCTTGGGTATGGCGGCTACCAGCGGTGTCTTCCGTGCGGCGTCCACATTCTTGGCGGCGAGCGCCCGCTGCACGAGCAGGAAGTCCGTACACCAGTAAGACGGTCCGGCTGCCAATCCCAGCCCAATGACCACCACCCACCAATCGACGCCCAATGGATCACCCGGTCCTCCCATACCCTTCCAGGTATGGAGGTATTGCTCAGGCAATCGCGCCACCAGTCCTTTCCAGCCTCCTACATCGTGCAAGCCGATGAACGACAGCGGGAGGAATCCAACAATAATCAAAAAGAATTGCAAGACCTCGTTGTAAATGGATGAAGCCAGCCCTCCCCAGAAGGTGTAAATCAAAACGACGCCTGCCGAGAGCAAT
>NFUO01000597.1 GCA_002197545.1 Acidobacteria subdivision 2 bacterium RH1 MAG20
CTCTGGCAGAACGGCAAAGCGATCCAGATTAAAGACCTGGCGTTTGAATTCACACCTGGCGACACGATGGACGTGGGCGGAAACAAGCTGGAGATGAAAGATGCGCTGACACGCGAAATTGAGCGCAATGCTCGCGGTGCAGACGGCAAGATGATGCGGTACCATCACGATGCAGTTATGAGCGCCGCGCTGGCAAACAAGGACCTTGCCGAGGTGGCGCGCCACATGAGCTACATCGACGAGATCAAACGGGACCCGCGATTCCAGGCGCGCGCCACTACCAACGGCAAGCTTGCCGCTGAAAAGGGTTGGGAACGTCCCAAGTTGCCTGAGTTCGAGAAGTATTGGGTCGACCCTATGCTCAAGGCGATCATGGACGACTACGCCAAGCCGGGCTTCGATATGGGACGTTCCGCTGACTGGGCTCGTCAGACGTCACAAGCAATCACCAAGACGATCTTCTGGAACCCGGTGATCCATCCGCTCAACGTGGCGGGTCACTGGTTCGTCGGGCGCGGCTGGGATAATTTGAACGTGAAGTCGCTTTTGAAGACCTCGGGGCCGTCCTTCAAGGACGTTCTGACCCAAGGCCCGATCTCGCGTGAGATCGCGGAAGCGGGCGGGTCGACCATGTACGGACAGACGCTGACCAAGAATTTTGTCGAGGCGATTGGCAAGTCACTGGGCCATGAGATACAGACCATGCCCGCCGTGTGGGACCCGATTGCAAAGAAATTTGGTATGGGACCGAGCACGCTCCTGAAAGCAATCTACGACGGCTCTCAGAAGATCATGTGGGCTGCCAACGACATGATGTACACTCAGCACTATCTGGAGTTCCGAAACAAGGGCATGAGCCCCGAAGGTGCGGTGCGCGCGGTCGAGAAAGACATCCCGAATTATCGGCTGACGCCCACTCTCGGATTTGGTCAGAACCATATGGGCCGGGTGACATCGCAGTTGATGGCAGACCCGCTTCTCACGGCCTTCGGCCGATATCACTCGGGCATCTGGAACGCCTACGCCAATATGGTGCATGGCATGATTGACAAGGACGCGACCGCGACCGAGCGGTTCGATGCTGTCGGAAAGCTGTTTGCGCTGGGTGCCCTGATGTTCGTGGCTAAGCCGCTGATGGACAACCTCTACAAGAAGGTCACTGGCAATGAGCATGCCACGGCGATCCCCCGCGGGCCATTGACCATCC
>NFUO01000598.1 GCA_002197545.1 Acidobacteria subdivision 2 bacterium RH1 MAG20
CATCGAGGCCATCCAGAACAACTTCACCAAATACACCATGGTCTCCGGCATTCCGGAGCTGCGCCAGGCCATCGTCGATCGCCATGCGGCGGATTTTGGGTCGAACTACACCGCCGACGAGGCCATCTTCTCGACCGGCGGCAAGCTGGCCATCTTCAACGCCATCCAGGTGCTGATCGATCACGGCGACGAGGTCATCGTTCCCGTGCCGTACTGGGTCTCGTACAAGGACATCGTGCAGTACGCCGGCGGAACCTGCGTCTTCGTCGAGGCCGCCGAATCCGAGGGCTTCCGCGTCACGGCCGAGGCGATCGAGCGCGCCATCACGCCGAAGACTAAGGCCATCCTGCTCAACTCGCCGTCGAACCCGTCGGGCGCGGTGACCGCGCCCAAGGACCTCGAACGCATCGTCCACCTCGCGAAGGAGCGCGGCATCTGGCTGCTGCTCGACGAGTGCTACGTCTACCTGCAGTACACCGGCGCGCTGGTCAGCGGCGGCTCATTCACCGATGCGAAAGAACACATCCTCGTCCTCGGCTCGCTGTCGAAGACCTACGCCATGACCGGCTGGCGCGCAGGATTCGCGCTCGGGCCGAGGCCTGTGATCGCGGCGATGTCGAAGCTGCAGAGCCAGGACACATCTTCGACCGCAGCCATTGTGCAGAAAGCAGCCATCGCCGCATTGAATGGTTCGCAGGAATGTGTTGCCGAGATGCGCGCGGATTATCTTTCCTTGCGCGATCAAGTCCTGGCCAAGCTGAAGAACATTCCCGGCATCACCTGCACTGTGCCGGAAGGCGCGTTCTATGTGTACCCGAATGTGTCGGCCTTCCTGGGTAAAGGCGGTATCCGCACGACTACGGAGCTGGCGACAAAGCTGCTGCATGAGGCCAATGTTGTTACTGTGCCGGGCGAAGCCTTTGGCACCAGCGAGCATATTCGCCTGTCTTACGCCGTCTCTCACGCGGATGTGGACGAAGGACTGAACCGCATGCAGGAATTTTTCGCAAAGCTGACGTAAAGCGCATATGGATTTGATGTTTCGCGTGGCTGCCAGCGGATGTGAGGCGAAGGATGAATGTTGAGGAGTTCCGGGCATCGGTTGCACGACAGGAACCTCCCGATAGGCTGACACCGCCGCTTGCGGCGCTGTGGTGGGATGCAAAAGGAGACTGGACGCACGCTCACGCATTGGTGGATGAGCTGGAAACCGCGGATGGCATGGCGGTCCACGCTTACCTGCACCGCAAAGAGGGGCAGACCTCGAATGCCGATTACTGGTACCAGCGCGCCGGGAGCGGGTTCCGACGGCCTTCACTTCAGATGGAGTGGGAGGCGCTGGTAGAGGGCCTTCTCCCCGGCGCATAGCGAGATAGAGTGGTGCTCGTGCCATTCAGTGAATGCAGTTAAATTTCCCGGGAGCGCCTGGGGTGTTCTCAACTCCGATACATTGGTGAGTAGCACTTTTCTGGAACATCCATTGCAACCATGCCTAAACTTTCTCCATTCCGTTTGAAGCCCTGGTTTCGCACCCGCATCTGGGGCGTGCGCGATCTTGCCCCCTGGTACAACTACACGGTTGGCGAGGAGCCTATCGGTGAGGTATGGCTGACCGGAGACGATTCCATCGTTGACTCCGGTCCGCTCGCGGGAACATCTCTGGCAACGATTTTTTCGCAGCACGGAGAATATCTGCTGGGACAGGAAGCAACGCACGCCGAACGCTTTCCGCTGCTGATGAAGGTTTTGTTTCCGCAGGAAAAGCTGAGCGTGCAGGTACATCCGGATGACGCGCTGGCACGTCTGCATGGCGAACCACATGGCAAAACGGAATGCTGGTATGCGCTCGACGCAACGCCGGATGCGAAGGTTGCACTCGGCTTTCGCGCAGGAGTCACGGAGCGGGATGTGCGCGCGGCCATCGAACGGAAGACGCTGGAAGAACTGCTCAACTGGATTTCTGTCGTCAAGGGTGACATGATCTTTGTCGACGCGGGAACGGTGCATGCCATCGGCCCTGGACTGGTGCTGCTGGAGACGCAGCAAAACTCCGACATGACCTATCGG
>NFUO01000599.1 GCA_002197545.1 Acidobacteria subdivision 2 bacterium RH1 MAG20
GCTATGATAGATCCTGCTGCGGCCTTGCAAAACTTTCGCCGCCTTGAAGAGGCAGGCGGAAGCGGCGCGTATGGCTTTTATGAAGCGCTCGATTATACGAGTACGCGCCTGCCGGAAGGTGAAACGGTGGCCGTTGTGCGTGCGTTCCTGGCGCATCATCAAGGCATGTCACTCATTGCCATTGCAAATCTGTTGAACGATGGCACGATGTGCAGCCGTTTTCATGCCGAGCCCATGGTGCAGGCCACCGAACTGCTCTTACAAGAGCGCACCCCACGAGACGTACTCGTTGCCCGGCCGCGCGCGGAAGAAGTATCCGTCACAGCCCATGTTCGTGAACTCATCCCGCCGTCGATGCGGCGATTTACCACTCCGCATAGCTCCATCCCGAGGACGCATCTGCTTTCCAATGGAAGATATGCTGTGATGCTGACTACAGCGGGCTCAGGCTATAGCCGTTGGCGGAATATTGCCGTCACAAGATGGCGCGAGGATGCCACGCGCGATTGCTGGGGCAGCTATATCTTTCTGCGCGATGCGCGGACAGGCGAATTCTGGTCCGCTGGGTATCAGCCGAGCGGCGTCGAACCAGATTCTTACGAGGTTTCGTTTCATGAAGACCGTGCCGAATTCGTCAGGCGCGACCGCGCGCTGACCACGACGCTTGATGTCGTAGTATCCCCTGAGGATGACGTGGAAGTTCGGCGTGTCTCCATCACGAACTTAGGCGCGCGGACTCGCGAAATCCAGGTTACCTCTTACGCCGAGCTTTGCCTGACGTCACAAGGTGCGGATGAGGCCCATCCGGCGTTTTCCAACCTGTTCGTTCAGACCGAATTTGTCCCTGAGGTCGGCGCGCTGCTGGCAACGCGACGCAGGCAATCCGATAAAGAAACTGCCGTGTGGGTGGCGCACGTAGTCGCTGTAGAAGGTGAAACTGTCGGGGACCTGCAATTCGATACAGACCGCTCGCGTTTTGTCGGGCGTGGGTACAATTTGCGCAACCCAATATCGATCCTCGATGGACGGCCGCTTTCCAGTACTGTGGGTTCCGTACTCGACCCGATCATCAGCTTGAGGCGAACGGTAAAGATTCCGTCCGGGACCACTGCGCGCGTTGTTTTTGCCACCATAGTCGCATCAACTCGAGAGCAAGCGATTGAACTCGCAGATAAATATCGCGGGCCCACGGCCGTTGATCGCACGCTGGCATTGGCTTGGACGCAAGCACACGTACAACTCCATCACATGGGAATCGACCTCAACGAGGCTCACTTATTCCAGAGACTCGCGAACCCGGTGCTTTACTCTGACGCTTCCTCGCGCCCCTCTTCCGATGTTTTGGGCCGCAATACATTAGAGCGGTCCGCGCTCTGGGCTCGCGGAATCTCCGGCGATTTACCTATTGTCTTGGTGCGCATCGATGAAACAGAAGATCTCGAAATCGTTCGTCAATTGTTGCGTGCGCATGAATACTGGCGTATGAAGCAACTCTCCGCTGACGTAGTCGTCATCAATGAAAGGTCCCCCTCGTATGCGCAGGAGTTACAGGTCTCTTTGGAGGGACTCGTGCGCGGCAGCCGATTGCGGCTTTCTCCGGACACGAGCAACGTGCGCGGCAGCATTTTCCTGCTACGCGCGGATCTCATCTCTCCGCAGGAGCGGGGGTTGCTTCAGACCCTCGCGCGATCTGTATTGCTTAGCCGTCGCGGGACGTTGTCTGAACAGATCAACCGGTCTCAGCGGACGGAAGCTGTCGCCCCTCCC
>NFUO01000006.1 GCA_002197545.1 Acidobacteria subdivision 2 bacterium RH1 MAG20
CAACGGGCCACGTGACGAACAATATCAGGCCGAACGTCTCCGGCAGCAGAATAAGGTCGGTTGCGAATAGAACCAGAGCCCCTGTAACTGTGCTGTAAAACATCCCAAAAGGGCCGAAGAGAAACGCAAGTAGCGCAGCGAGCACAGCGCTCTTCGCTTTACGTGCCGCTTTGGGAACGTCCACCACAGGCGGACGCGCCGCAGGCACCGCCGGCTTTGGCCTGAGAGCGGGCAATGCTGGCCGCTCTCCCGTTGCGACAACGACCGCGCCGGCCGCGGCACGGCGAGAAGTGCTGGGCCGTATCAGCTCGTAAGCCGCGTGAACCTGCTCAAACGCCCAACCGTCGCCCCCGCGGTCGGGATGGTGCTTCAAAGCCCGTTCGCGATACGCCGCTTCGATTTCCTCGACCGATGCCGAGCGACCTACGCCAAGAACCTTGTATGGGTCAAATCCATTGCCATTTGAGCAAGCGGCATCGTGAAAGCCGTCATCGTCCATCTGCGGCTCTGGCCCCTCGACTGCATCTTCGGCATTTCGCGACAATTCGTCCTGTTCCGCGCGCTTCCGAACCGCATCGCGGATCTTGCCAAAGGCGTAGAAGCCGCCAACTCCAAGCGCAAAGAGGCCGACTGCGCCGACCACCTTCACCACCCCGTTGCCTGGGGCGGCGTGCCACGGGCAAAATGGAAGCGGGTAGTTATCTGACAAAAGGAAGCCGCAACCTGACTGAGCGCATTTGTGCGACATAAAAAAGCTCCAAGCGCCGGACGGCGCCGCGAGCGATCACGACGAGCCGCCGCCAACGACAGCCTGAATCAGCGCTCAGAATTAGCAACGCGATCTCGTTGTTCTAAACCTCCAAGACAAATGGCTTCTTACCGTGGCTACTCGACACTATAGCAATCGCCGGTTCGGCGTCAAGTGTGCGAGACCAGCCCCACCGCAATTGATTGCAGCACGTACCTCGCTCACCACTCGCAACTGAAACAGCTATTGGATCGCATCAAGATTGACAACGGCGGATGAAAAGGGCCGTCGTGCGATCATCCGAGGTGGCCTGACGCTATAGCCCGTCGCAAAAAAAA
>NFUO01000060.1 GCA_002197545.1 Acidobacteria subdivision 2 bacterium RH1 MAG20
CCGACAGAAAGCCGTAACCGGGATGGACGGCCTCGGCGCCGGTCTTGCGACAGGCGTCGAGGATATGGTCGATGCGCAGATAGCTCTCGGCCGCGGGGGGCGGCCCGATCGCGACCGCCTCGTCGGCCATCTGCACGTGCAAGGCGCCGGAATCGGCCTCGGAATAGACCGCGACCGTGGCGATCCCCATGCGCCTGGCGGTGCGCATGATGCGGCAGGCGATCTCGCCGCGATTGGCGATCAGGATTTTTTTGAACATGGCGGTCTGTGAGAAGCGGTAGCGCCCAGCCCACCGTCATGGCCGGGCTTGTCCCGGCCATCCACGGGGGCATTGCCTCGACCGGGGTGCGCCGGCACTCTTCGGCGATGGATGGCGCGTGGGTCTACATCATGACGAATCGGCCAAACGGCACACTCTACACAGGTGTAACGAGCGACCTGCCTCGCCGGGTGTGGGAGCACCGCGAGGGCGTAGCGGACGGCTTCACGAAGCGGTACGGCCTGAAGCGGCTGGTCTATTGCGAAGCTCATCCCGACATCCGGTCGGCGATCCAGCGCGAGCACAACATGAAGCACTGGCCGCGAGCGTGGAAGGTGCGGTTGATCCTCGCAGCGAATCCGCGCTGGGACGACCTCTATGACCAGCTTGCCTGATCCGTGGATGGGCGGGGCAAGCCCGGCCATGACGGTTCTACTTTCGGGGCTAGTTGGCAGCGTCACACAGCCCCTCAGATCGGCAGGTGGCGAGTAGGTAGTAAGGGCGCAGCAGCAGCAATAGCATCGGGATCCACTCCGGACAGCAGTAGGACAGCCTTGTAGGCGTCGAGTAAAGTATCGTGAAGTGAATTAAGATCATCTATCATGATTTTTCGTCCATCTTCGGAATTTCTGCGAAAATTATGTTTACGATAGAAGGAATGCAGAAGACAATTACGAGCCTGAAGTGCATCCCAGAGGAGTTGCTCAAGCGTGTCGAGCGATCGCATTTTGCTCTTTAAGCCTTTAAGGAGTTGGCCCAACGTATGGCGATCGATTGTTTGCAGAATATCAGAAGCACGGGCCGAATCCGGCTGAGTGAATAGACCCTCCTCAGCAGCACGGATTATGAGAAGCATCGTACCAAGTTCAGTTTCAAGCAGTTGAGCTGCCTCTGCTGTCTCGCCGAATTTCCTATAAACATCATCGAGGGTCGGCACTCTGGCCTCCATATACTGCGAGGATGGCCGGGACAAGCCCGGCCATGACGGGTTTGGATGGGACTGAGAGGGCGGTCACAGCGGGATGTTGTCGTGCTTTTTCCACGGGTTTTCGAGCTTCTTGCCGCGCAGCATGGCGAGCGCGC
>NFUO01000600.1 GCA_002197545.1 Acidobacteria subdivision 2 bacterium RH1 MAG20
CGATGACGGAGGCAAGACCTGGGAGCCAAACTTTGTCGCAACGCTGACGAGAGAAAGCAAGTAGCCGTCGAATCAGGCGGGCTACACAACCAGCGCGGGCCAAAATTCGTGTGCGCGGTTGAAACAATCCGCTGGGCACCGATGAGTTTGAGCCAATACGCCGGTTTTACACAGTAGAGATGCAAGATGGGGCAGGCCAGCGGCAGCCTCAAAAGGAGAATGAACATGCAGAACCTGAACGGAAAACGTGTGATCATCACCGGCGGCAGCCAGGGGCTGGGGCTCGCGATGGTCGAGGCGCTCGCTGCCTGCGGCGCGAACGTAATCGCAATTAGCCGCGATCGAGCGAACCTCTCTTCGTCCGAGCATGCCGGTGCTACGGCGATTGCCGGCGACGCCACCGACGCCACCCTTATGAACAAGATCGTCCGGGAGGAGGCGCCCGACGTGCTCATCCTCAACGCCGGCACGCGGCTGCCCATCAAGCCGATCGACCATCTGAGTTGGGACGAGTTTTCGATCGTCTGGAACACCGACGTGAGGGCGGGGCTGGTCGGCATTCAGGCCGCACTCCACACTCCCATGAAGCCAGGCAGCCGCGTTCTGGTCATGTCGAGCGGAGCAGCAATGGTGCTTGCGGTGCCGTTCATCAAGCCCGACGACCTGAGTCTCTCTGGAGGCTATATCGGGGCCAAACGGATGCTGTGGTTCATGGCTCACAGTGCAAACAAGGTATCACGCGAGCGCGACCTCGGGATTCACTTCCAGGTGCTCGCGCCATTGCAGCTGATTCCCGGCACCACGCTCGGCCATCAGGTTGCGGCTGCCTGCGCGGAAGTCGAGGGTATCAGCATCGACGAGCATGTAATGCGGCGTTATGGCTCGATCCTGCGCCCGGCGCAGATTGGAGAACAGGTTGCCGAGCTACTGAGCGATCCGCGTTATATGCAGGGCGTCGCCTATGGCTTTCGCGACGACTGTGACATCCAACTCCTCGACGTATGATTCACCTAGGGCTTCCATCCTGAGGAGACGACACCTGATCACTGATAATGCGCGCGCTGAGTTTGAACGGCTGGTGGGCGAGGTTCGTCCAAAGCTTCATCGATATTGCGCGCGCATGGCCGGCACTGCCGTCGATGGAGAGGATATTGTCCAGGACGCGCTGATGAAGGCTCTTGCCGCGCTGCCGAATGCCGGCGTCCTCGACAACCCTGAAGGCTGGCTGTTCCGCATCGCCCATAACACCGCGCTCGATTTCCTGCGCCGCCGCGCACGCGGTCCAATGATGCTGAATGACGAGGCCCTTGACATGATTGCCGCTCCGGGTTCCTCCGATCAGGACCACGAGATTACCGTGACGAGTCTGCGCACCTTCATGCGGCTTCCGACGCTCCAGCGGAGCGCGGTCATACTGAAGGACGTGCTTGGCCACTCGTTGGAAGAGGTCGCTTCGATTACTGGAGCGAGCGAGGCCGCGGCGAAATCCGCGCTGCAGCGGGGGCGTGTCCGCTTGCGCGAGATTGCCAGGGAGCCCGCCGATGTATCGCTTCCGATTCTGCCGGATGCGATGCGCGTCCGGCTGATCAAGTATGTAGAGGGTTTCAAGACCGGAGACTTCGATGCAGTTCGCGCGATGCTGGCCGATGACGTCAAACTCGACCTGGTCGCGACGCTACGCAAAAAAGGAAAGCGCGAAGTCGGGGAATACTACGCTGCCTATGCAGCCGCCAAACGGTGGGCCTACGCGGCGGGCATTGTCGATGGCAGGGCTGCCATGATCGTTTACGACCGCGATGTCTCGCTCGAGACGCCTGCGTATTTTGTTGCGATAGATTTCGATGGCGATCGCGTGGTTTCAGTCCGTGACTTTCTGTTTGCGCGGTATGCGATGGACGGCATCGATTTGTTCCTGCTTTATCCCGAACTGCGGTCTCGGTAAAGTGTCTGCGTAAGGTATGCGGATATTCAAGAACTTTCGTACGATCTCTTTTTTGTGTCTGTGAGGTATGCGGCATTGCCTGAGTAGCTGCTGCTCGGCGCTATTTAAAACAAAGAACTTACAATGGGCAGGTTATGCTTCAATCGGCCAGATTATGGTTCAAATGTCAGAAATAGGCAAAATCATGGAAGAATAGAAGTATCCATGATTTCTGTCAGCAATGTAAGTATGCGCTACGGAGCCAAGATCCTCTTTGAGGATGTCTCCACCACTTTTACGCCCGGCCGCCGTTATGGCTTGACCGGCCCCAACGGAGCTGGCAAGTCCACCTTCATGAAAATTCTGGCTGGTGACCTGGACGCCCAGAAGGGCGTGGTCGTCCGTCCGAAGAAGCTGGGCATCCTGCGCCAGGACCAGTACGCCTTCGATGCCTATCGC
>NFUO01000601.1 GCA_002197545.1 Acidobacteria subdivision 2 bacterium RH1 MAG20
AGCGAGTCACGCCATTTTAGGGTTCGTGGAGAGTACTGAATAATAAAGGGTTGGGGCACAGGAAGTCATATCGGTCTGTTCGGGCGCCATGGTGGCGAACTATTGCACGGCTCTATTGTGTTCCCACAGGACACTTCATCGAGGGCGACGTCATAGCTTTCTTTTGCCGTAACGGCCTTGCCTGGCTCAGACCGCTTTGCGAGCCGCCACGCGGCTCAGAGGTCCACCGCTTCATCCCTTGGACCCCTTTATTCGAGCTAAGGCCTCACCACTGGCAAGGTCCAGTTCGGAATGCGGCCCGAACGCAGCAAAAAAAGAAAAAAGGTTGACAGCACTTTAGTGTTATGGTTAACTATAACAGCACATCACGCCCGGGGTGATCGTCTTCGCTGATGACGCCGACGAGAGCCTCGGGGCGAGACTAAAAACTTGAGGAGGACATATATATGAAACCCCTTCGCCTTCCATTGTTCGTTGCTCTGATGTCGCTCACCACCGTGGCCTTGGCGCGGTCCGGCGCCTCGTCGGTACCGACGTCCGAGGCGCAAAAGTCTTTCGCCCTGCTGAAGACTCTCGCGGGTACCTGGGAAGGGTCTTTGACAACTACACCGCCGCAAGCAGCCATGGGCGGCAAGACTATGTGGGTCACGTTGCGGGTGACTTCCCATGGAAACGCCATCGTGCATGAGATGAAAAAGCCGGGAACGCCGGACGATCCGGCTCACGACGATCCGATCACCATTCTTTATCTGGACGGGAATCGCCTAGTCCTCACACATTACTGCGACGCCGGCAACCGGCCGCGCATGGTCGCCACGACTTCGCCGGACGGAAAGACTGTGACATTCGATTTTGTCGATATCTCCGGTGGCACACAGAACGGGTACATGCACCAGGCCGCGTTCACCGTCATTGACTCCAACCACCACACTGAGGACTGGACTTATCTGGAACCCGGGAACAAATCGCTCCACGCACATTTCGATCTGCGGCGGACAAACTAATAGCAGAGCTCTCTCGTAAGAGGTTATCTGGAAAGCCAGAATGGACCGCGAGTGGAATGACAGTCAGCCGATTTACCGCCAACTGCGGAACCGCGTCGTGGCGATGATCCTCGACAGCGTTCTGAAGGAAGGTGATCCGTTGCCCTCGGTGCGCAACGTCGCGGCAGAGTACCGGCTCAATCCGCTCACGGTCTTGAAGGGCTATCAGGAGCTGGTGGATGAAGGGGTTGTGGAGAAAAGACGGGGTCTGGGCATGTTTGTTAAGTCCGGAGCGCACAGTCTGCTGCTGCAAGCTGAACGCCAGAAATTCCTGGCAGAAGAATGGCCGCGGGTGAAGGCCACCATTCAGCGGCTCGGCATCGAGCCGGACGATCTGCTCAATGGCGCCGCCACGCGCGGGTCAGCAGGGAAGCCCGCTAAGCCTGCCAAGCCGGACGCGGAGGAGGAGGATTGAAGCCATGACATGTATAGAAGCACGCGGCCTGCGCAAGAGGTTCGGCGCAACCGTGGCACTGGACGGCGTGGACCTGCGCGTAGAAGAGGGGCGCATCCTCGGTCTGGTGGGTCCGAACGGCGCGGGCAAGACCACCGCGCTGAACGCGATCCTCGGGCTCACGGCCTATGAGGGAGAGCTGAAGGTGCTCGGACGCGACCCCTGGCGGGAGCGCGATCAACTGATGCGGGATGTGTGCTTCATTGCCGATGTGGCCGTGCTGCC
>NFUO01000602.1 GCA_002197545.1 Acidobacteria subdivision 2 bacterium RH1 MAG20
GACGATGCTGTCGGGCACGACCTTGGTGTCGATGATGGCCTTCAGGGTCTTGCCCTTGGCGTCCGGGATGAGCTTGGCATAGACCTTTCCGCCACGTTTTAACAGGCCAAACACAGGAACCTTGCCTGCGGCGCCGCGGCCCCGCTTGCCTTTGCAATGACCGCCGAAGTAGCTTTTGTCGACCTCAATCTCACCGAACAACGGGGCTGCATTGTCACTCTCCTGGGCGATGATCTGGCGCAGCCGCTGGAAATAGAACGCCGCCGTGCTCTTGTTCACCCCGACCAGCGAGGCTGCCGTTCGGGCTGTGGAGCCGGACACGAAATGCTCGATTAATCGCTTTTGCGCTCCACACTCCAAACGGCTCTTCCCCATCCTCAATCCATCCTAGCTTCTACCTGGTTAAGAGTCGTTATCTAGGACAGCCCCTTTTCTTATTGCGCCGGTTTATTTGCCCATGTAGATGACGTGCCAGACGCTCTTGGTGCCGTCGTCGGTGACAAAGAGTGAACCGTCTTTGGCTACGGCGACCCCGACGGGGCGGCCCCAGACCTTGCCGTCGGCGCGGACGAAGCCGGTGAGGAAGTCCTCGTACTCCCCGGTGGCGTGGCCGTTCTTCATGGGGACGCGGATGACTTCGTATCCCGCACGCTTGTTGCGGTTCCACGATCCGTGCTCGGCGGCGAAGGCGTCTCCGTCGTAGGTGGAAGGGAATTGATGACCGGTGTAGAAGGTCATCTCCAGCGAGGCGAAGTGCGGTTGCAGGAGAACGTCAGGCACGATGACCTTGGACTTGAGTTCGGGGTGCTTCCCTCCGAGACGCGGATCCGGGTGGTCGCCGATGTAGTAGTACGGCCAGCCGTAGAAGCCGTCTTCCTGAACGCTGGTGATGTAGTCGGGGACGAGGTTGTTGCCGAGGACGTCGCGCTCGTTAACCGAGCACCAGAGCTGGCCGGTGGTGGGGTTGATCGCCTCGCCGACGCAGTTGCGGATGCCGCTGGCATAGATCTTTACGAACTTGCCCTCGGGGGTGTATTCGAGCACGTTGGCGCGGTGGAACTCGCGGGGATGGGTGTCGGGGTCATCGATGTTCGAGCCGGAGCCGACGGAGACGAACATCCGCTGGCCGTCTTTCGAGAAGACCACGTCGCGTGTCCAGTGGCCGCCGCCGCGAAGCTGCGCGTAACCGGGAAGAACGGGCACGATGGTCTGCGGGGTTGCGGTCGCCTTGAGGTCGCCCTCTTTGTAGGGGAAGCGGACGAGAGAGGTGGTGTTGGCGACGTAGACCCACTTTGGATTCGCGCCGTTGGGATAAAAGGCGATGCCGAAGGGATGATCGAGGCCGCTGGCGAAGGTCTCAGTGGTCTTCACCTTGCCATCGGCGGTGACGCCACGGAGGACTTTGATCTCGCCGGCGGCGCTGTCGGCGAGAAAGAGGTCGCCGTTAGGCGCGGTGAGGATGAGGCGGGGTTCATTGAAGCCCTGCGCGTAGAGCTCGACCTTGAAGCCCTTGGGGGCCTGGGGCCATGCGCCTTCAGGGCGGGGAACCATGTCGGCGCCGTTATCGACGGACTCGCTGGGATTGGGCGCGGGCAGGTCGGCTACCGTGATCTTGCGGCGAACGCCGGGGTGCTCCTGAGAGTAGTCGGTGAAGGCGGCCTGGCCGGTGATGGTCTTGGCGGATTGTGCGTGTAGAGAAAGCGGAAGGACGGACGCGGTGAATGCAAGCGCGAGAACAGAAAACAGCGGAGTGGGTCTAGACATGCGATGGTTCTCCTTCAAGGCTGAAATCGTTTAGATGCGGCTGGCCGAGCATATGGATTTGACGATGACGCACCTCGAATTCGATCGTCTCGGTGTTGTCGATGAAGTGGGCGAAGTGAAATCTGCGGAAGTTGGGCATGAGTTCTGCATCTGTCGCATCCGGGAAGAGAAGAAGCAGCCGGAACGCCTGCATCCAGAAGCCGTGGGTAAAGATGACGACGTGCTCTCCGGGAGGGAGCTGGGTAAGGCGCTTGCTGACATCGCGGACGCGGTCCAGAAACGATGAAAACGATTCGACGCTGGGACCATTCCTATGCGCCGGATCGTTGCGTCCCCAATACTCGATAATTTGCGGCACCTGTTCCTCTTCGGCTATCTTCTCCGGCGTTGGTTCAAGGTAGCTGAACTCATGTACGGGCCACTCTTCGACCGGAACCGTGGAGAGTTTTTGCAACAGAGGCTCCGAGGTCTGGCGCGCACGAAGATAGTGCGAGCAGATGAAGCGTGTGGGTGTGGCGGAGAAGGCTTCGGCGAATGAACGCGCCTGTGCGTGGCCAAGCTCGGTGAGGGGATTGGTGAGCTGACCGTTGGTCAAGCCGCCGGCGTTGGCCAGGCTCTGTCCATGCCGCACGAGAATGATCTTTGCGCTCAGGAAGGAGGGTGGTGCATCTGTCATGGTTGGGTGTCCGTGGGGCGTGCAGTAAGTTGTTTAACTAGTTCGACGGGGATGGTGGCGGTTAGTACGGAGCGGTCTTTGTCTCGTTCGATTTTAAGCGAACCGACCATCTGGAGAAAAGCGGTGTCGTTCGCGTTGCGGGGCTGTACCTGTTGAAGAGACTTGAACAGTCCCAACAGCGCGTTCAGTGATTGTGTTGCTAGTTGTGCTTCGGCTTCAGTGGGGGAGATTTGCTCGATGCGCAGGCGAAGTGAGCCGACGTAGCGCAGGCTGGCGACGAAGGTGGTGTCCTCGGGCAGCGGGAGTTGCAGGCCGAAGAGAGTGATGTAGCCGCGGTCGGAGAAGGGCAGGCCAATATGGCCTATCGCCCATGCGTTTGAGAGCAGCGGCACGTCGCGGTAGCGCGCGGAGAGCAGCGACGAGCCGGAGAAGGGCGATGCCGCGGCACGATGACGGTCGAGGATGGAGTGGATCTGCTCGGTCGTCGGCATGTTGGAGGCGGCGATGCTGTCGTAATCGAGCTGGGCGACGCGAAGCTGGCGGGTGGCGTGGGTTTTGGGGTCGGACTCGCCGACGGGAATGGTGAAGATGGTGTGTCCGTCGTAGGTCTCCTGCGCGGTTGCAATGGTGGCGAGATAGCTGGCCAGGCGCGCGCCGTCGAAGCGTCCTTCAAAGACCTCGGAGTAGCCGACGGGGCCGTTGGGGCCATTGGGATCGTCTATGCGGTGGAGCGCGAAGGCGACTGCGTCGAGATCGCGCTCGGGCACGATGCCCGTGGCGTCGATGAAGTGCTGATAGTCCGGGCTGCGCGTGATCTGAGTGCGGTCGAAGTGGGTTGCGAGACGCAGAGGCTTGAGGTTGACGTAGACGATGGCGTCGGATTCCGGCAGCAGGCGCGCGGCCTCCGGCGGGGCAGCCTTGCGCAGAGCGATCGCGAAAACAAGGGCTGCGACGAGCGCAAGTGCAATCAGAAGCGAGTAGCGGGTCGGTTTACGCATCCACTTTGTTTCTACTCTGTCCGGCGGCGGACGGCAATGTTTTCAGTGACTTTAGGATAGTGGGCCAGTTTTAGGATTGCCTACTGTACACCCACAGGGAAATTGCTCTAGCCAGCCTGCTTTCTGCTCACTCGCCGGGGCTTCGGCTTGCCCTTGTCCTTGAGATTCAGCCCCTTGAGATCGAGATTGAGCGCCACTGCGGCGCGGATGAGATCCTTCAAGGCCCCCTCATCGATCTTGTCGCCTTCGTGGATGTCGATGGCGCGCCTGACATTCCCGTCGAGGCTGGAATTGAAGAGACCGGAAGGGTCCTCCAACACAGCTCCCCTGGCAAAGGTCAGCTTGACGACGTTCTTGTACGTCTCTCCCGTGCAGACGATGCCGCCGTGGGAGAAGACGGGAGTCCCCATCCACTTCCACTCTTCGACGATCTCAGGGTCTGCCTTGTGGATGATCTCGCGCACCTTCGCGAGCGTCTTCCCGCGCCAGCCCCCGAGCTCGTTGATCTTCGCGTCGATGAATGCAGAGGCAGATTCCACCGGGATCGTCTTTTTCATTGATAGCTCCAACTCTCACACCTTTTTCGCTGGGCTCAGCGTAACGTACAAAATTAGATCCCCGTACCAACCGCTCGCATAACCTTAAACGGGAAATCTCTTCGCGCTGCGAGCTTTCAATCGTGCCGCCTCTTCTTCCCGATTTTTAGCGGGCGCATTGGTCTGAAGCGAGCACAGAAGTTGCGTTGAGACGCCCGCAATGGCATCGATCGCAGACTGGAACGCTTCTTCGTTGGCCTTCGACGGCTTATTAAGTCCGCTGATCTTTCGCACAAACTGCAGCGACGCCGCTCGAACTTCTTCCGGGGAAACGGGCGGATCGAAGTTGTACAGCATTTTGATATTTCGGCACATGTTCCCAAACCTCCCTCTCTCAGTCGATCGCAAGCCTACAAATGGTTTGCGGAGACAGCGTCAGTGTTGCATGTTGGAATCGGGAGTGCCATCGGACCATCGGCTAACCGGGACCATGAATACTGTGATTCGATCCAGAGCATTATCATCCGCAAGGAGAGGGGAACTCGGCAGGTTAGCACCCCAGGCTTCATGTTTTGTCAGCGGCGCGAAAAACATCAGATGGGGATGCCAGGGCCCATCGGCGTTGTTGAGGTAGCCTTGCTTCGACATCATGTAACACATCGCTCCGCGTGCGATAGGCGGGAGTTTTTTCAGGTCAAATGCGGCTGTAATCGCGGCGGCCATTTCAGTCTTTGACTTTCCTGCCAGAACCAACTGGGTTTTCATAATTGTGATGGGAAGATAAGTTTCGGCAGCCGGAGCATTCAAGCAAAAAGGAGATCGTGCTTTAGGGTTCCAGAAGTCACGATCATCAATGCCCGCCGTCCATCCCCGTTCCACCATGCACACGAAGCCGTTTGTGCCTTTCACTGCGGTTTCGTAACCATGCTGTCCCAGAACCAGAATCTCCGCGTGGTCTGAGATGGACTTCGGAGCTGCGCTCCGTGCAAGAGCGATCTCAGCATTCCGGTCCGCCATCAGATATTGATTCAGAGGAGCCATTTTGGGGTAAAGTGTTTTGGCATCCTGCGCCTGCGTCATCGACGCCTGGGCCAGCACAACCACTGAAACGAGGATCAACCGAACGAATTTTCTCTGCATTAAGTTCTCCTGGAATGGGCGCGATGGCCAGCCCTTTCACGTACAGTTCCAACTCTCGCACCTAATTTAGCTGCGCTGGAACGTAACCTGCAACCTTCGCCAACGTCGGGTTGTGGGTCAGTTTGGAGTGAATGGCTGAAGTTTCGGAAAACCTGACTTTACGGGTAGTTGGGGCAACGGCGATTTGGGGACAACGATACAGGCTTCCGTGGGATAATGTCCGGATTGGCGACCAACCGCCAGGAGACTCATGCTACCCGGACAGATCGCCAGAAAGTTCCATCGCCGTAAGAGAATGCGACAAGTGTCAGCATTTCTTCGAAAACAGATCTGGAGGATGATCTCCGCTGTCGTCAGGCTTCCTTATCTTGCAGTGCAGGCCGAGATACACGTGTTCTTTATCGCTGTCTCACTCGTCCTCGTCTTGCCGGTGTATGCGCAGCGCGCTACCGGCTCCGGGACTGATTTAGCCGCGCGCAAGCTGAACTATGACGTCGTCTCCATTCGACCCAGCAAGCTTGAGGGAATGTCTATCAATAGCAGCGTTAATCGCTTTGTGGCGAGAGGTACGACGCTTTGGGGCCTTCTCTTCAATGCTTACAACCTCAGGCCCAATGACGATGTTCCCGGGTTACCCGGCTGGGCGAAGTCTGAGCGTTTTGGCGTTGAAGCCGTAATGGACGCGGACACCTATGCAGAGTTGCAGAGAATGCCTGTTCAGGAACAATGGGAAGAGCGTGCGATCATGCTGCAAGCACTTCTCGCTGATCGCTTCAAATTGAAAATGCACTATGAATCGCGGGAACGTCCCATCTACGCGCTGGTGATTGCAAAGAGCGGATCGAGGCTGAAGGAGCTACCGTCCGACAAGACCCCGGGAGGCGTTTCCTGGGGCCGAGGGCAGATCGAGGGTCGCGGAGCGACCATGGAAAGATTCGCATTCTGTCTGTCTGACACGCTTGGCCGCGCCGTCGTAGACAAAACCGGCCTCACCGGAAAATACGACATCGACCTCAAGTGGACACCCGATGAGTTGCAGGGCACTCCCGACGCAGGCGCATCCATCTTCACGGCGATCCAGGAGCAGCTCGGCCTCAAGCTCGAATCAACCCGGGGAACCGTTCAAACCTTTGTCGTCGATCACGTCGAGCGGCCTTCCGAGAACTAACCTGGGATCGACTGAACCATTCACTGCTGACGCATAGAATACCCATTCCCCCCTCGACTTGAACATTGACGAGAATGAGCTCCGGTGCATCACCAGAGGACAGGTTCCGTTTGAAGATCACCTTAGTTTTCGACTGTTGGCGGGTGGCCGACATCTGACCTTACTACCACTGCTCTCGTGTTTATACCGGCTCGCCGCTTTTCGCTGGAAAGAGGACGCCGATGGTGCGGCTTTCCGGCCGAAGCGCCCACGATGCCACAGCAAGACCAGCAATGACGAGCGGGGCAATGATGTGAAAGCTGTAGGCGCCGTAACCGCCGACCGAAGCGGAGGATGCGGCCGCGCCTGTCAGGTCGAAGAAGATGCCGGCATACGCCCATTCCTTAAGCCGCGGAAAACGCGGCACGAGGATGGCAATCGGTCCAAGCACCTTCCAAACGCCCAGTATGGTCACAAAGTACGGCGGGTAGCCAAGGATGCGCACAAAGCCATCGACAGTGCCCTTCACATGGGCCACCTGCGCCACGCCCCCGCCTCCGATAAAAAACGCCACGAGTATGGTCGTTGTCCAATAAGCAATGTTTTTTGCCTTCATTGTCATTCCAGCCCTCCAACAACACTCTCTAGACCGCCGAAGAACTTCTGCCAGCCGTACTTTGCGCCCTGATACGCTGCCTGCTGATCGGGACGGAAGCCGGACTGCTCCATGCGAACGTGGGTGCCACCCTCGGTTGGAGTCAACGTCCAGAGCACCAACCATTGAAGCCCGGATTCGCTTCCTCCGACACCCCAGCTATAGGACAGGCGTTGGGGTGGGTCGACGACGAGCACCTCGCAGTCGACGATGCCGTTCCAGTTCGACACGGGATCGGCCCGGAACTGGAACTTCCGCCCGACCACCGGCTCGAAGTCGTTGTTCATCATCCATTGCGCGAGAAGCGGGCCCTCGGTAAGCGCTCGCCACAACTTCGCTGGCGGGTGCGGGAATACCCTCTCGACAACAAGGCTACTGGGACAGTCTGCTGGATTGCTCCTCGCTGCTGCATTGCTCATTGTGCTCATGGCTCCATCCTTTCCAAAACTTTTTCAAGTTGGTCAAACCGGTCACGCCAGAACGCGCCATAGTCACGCAACCAGTCCACCATCGGCGCCAGCGCATCGGACTGCGCGCGATAGTGAGTTTCGCGTCCCGCACGGCGATGCCGTACCAGCTTTGCCCGCTTCAGCACGGTCAGATGCTTGGAGACAGCAGGCTGGGACACGCCCGCATAACGAGTCAATGCGTGGACGGTCTGTTCGCCCTGCCGGGTCAGTTCCTCGAAGATGGCCCTGCGAGTCGGGTCGGCGAGAGCACGGAACACGTGATGGGCATTGGCCAGCTTCACACGCAAAACCATAACCGTAAGGTTATGGTTTTGTCAAGAGAGGCGTAACACTATTTCGAATTGCGGCCTTGCGCGATATCAACTTCCTCGGTTGCGCAGCAGGCAGAGACACGATGGACAGATTCGTGTCGAGCTCGGCTTAACCCAACCTGAAATTCTCCGTTTCTCGATGAGCGCACAATCGCCGAGTCACTCATCGAGTTCAGATCAGTAACGAAAAGTCGGCTTGTCAGAAGTGATACGGTGATTCCCGAAAAACGGGCTTCTCGGAAGTGATGCTTTGACTCCTTGAAAACGGGCTTTTGAGCAACTTGGCCGTGAACTTTCCGAAAAGAGGACTTTGCCGGAGTCATTAGTCGTTGGTAAACAGAAGCGCGTTTATAGCGACCGATCCGCCTATGCAGTTCCAATAGCGCGTCGACCTGATATCTCAAACTATAAGGTTCCAATTTTCTATTTTCTTCCGCTTGACAACAAGATACCTTGTAATGCAAGATACATTGGATATGAAAGTAGCGGAGAAGCAAAACCCGGAAACTGGGGACAAGTGGGAAGTACAGCTTCGAAAGGGCTGCCTGGAATTGGCGATTCTGGCTTCATTGTGGGATGCAAAGTTGTATGGTCTTGAGATTCTTCGGCGACTAGAGAGTGATTCCGATTTGATTGTGTCGGAGGGCACAATCTATCCGTTGCTCAGCCGACTCAAGGCACTAGGACTGCTGGAAAGTGAATGGGTGGAATCAAAAGCTGGACACCCGCGAAAATACTACGCGCTTACCCACGCAGGGCAGCAGCGAGCAGTTGAGATGACGGCGACTTGGACGCGGTTTACATCGAGGATGAGCAAGTTACTCGCTCCCGTCGAGAAGGGGAAGAGATGACTAGTCCAACCGATGAGCAACAGCAAAAGATAGAAGCTTATTTGGCGAAGCTGCGCGGCCGGTTACGCCGCATGAATGAGCATGAGGTCCACGAGATCATACGGGAATTGCGCGCTCACATTGCAGACAGGACGGCTGTGAGAGGAGAAGCCACAACGGTCACAGTGGACGGCGCGCTTGATGCACTGGGAAGCCCGGAAGTGCTTGCCAACCAATATCTGACTGTCGCACTCCTATCGCGAGCAGAGATCAATCGCTCACCGGTAGGTATCCTGCAGGGATTGTTCCGTTGGGCTAGCTTGAGTATCGCAGGTCTTCTTGTGATGGTCGCCTCAATCGTGGGATATGTTCTTGGGGGCGCTCTCATGTTAAGCGCACTGCTGAAGCTGATTCATCCGCATACTGCAGGTTTATGGGCGTTTCCGACCAGCACTGGCGACCTCGAGCTTTCCCTCCGAATGGGATTTGGGGGACCGCCTATTGGCGCAAGAGATGTTCTTGGTTGGTGGATCCTCCCCGTCGGACTGTTGACGGGATGCGGCCTCATTGCGCTGACCACGCGGTTTGCACTCTGGTGTGCGCGGCGATACCGCCAGTCGCGAGTATTGCCTTAGGACTTATCAAGAGCCGACCAACGAAGGGAGCGATATATGAACGGATCGTTGAACGCGGGCGAAAAACCGTCGCCGTGGTGGCAAAACAAACACATAATCTGGCTTGAGTTTGCGCTGTTCACAGCCGTCTACATTGCGGACTGGAAGCACCATATCATCCTTAACAAAGTCCCATACCTGTTTCTATTGGGGTGGCTATCGCTGCGTCTGCGAGGAATGCGCTGGCGCGATGTTGGTCTCGGTCTGTACGAAGGATGGGGTAAAACACTCTTAATCGGAATCCTGGCAGGCGTCGGTATCGAAATGATGGAGTTGTTCTGTACGCAGCCCCTTCTTGTGCATCTCACAGGCCAAATGCCCGATCTATCTGCCTTTGATCGAGTGGCCGGAAACGTGAAATGGCTAATGGTGTCTCTTGCATTTACATGGACGCTTTTCGCTTTCGGGGAAGAACTGATTTTTCGCGGCTATTTGATGAATCGAATGACTGATCTCGTTGGTCGCACGCGCAGTGGTTGGGGCATCGCTCTAGTACTGGCGAGCACTATCTTCGGCCTCTCGCACTTCATGCAGGGGATCACGGGAGTGAGTGAGAATTTTATCGATGGACTCATCCTCGGAGTGCTTTATTTGAAGTTCGGGCGCAAATTGGCGGTGCCGATCATTGCCCATGGCGTTACGGATACAGTGGACTTCTTGCTGATTTTCTTTCACCACTACCCCGGATTGCATTAAATCGCCAATGCATTCATTTACTACTCGAATAGGTACTCGTAAGTCGGCTTGTAGGTCGTTGCATCGCTACCGAATAACGGCCATTCGGAAACTGACCACTACCGACTTTAATGCTGGCGGGCAGAGTGATTGTCCATGATGAGAAAATGGAAATATCATTGTGAAAATTCAGAGCGATTATGCAGAGAGAGGCAGTAGATTTTGAAACTGAAATTACCCGACGGAACCTTCAAGGCGTATTTATTCGATTGTGATGGGACGATTGCCGATTCCATGCCGCTCCATTACGTTGCGTGGCGGAGCGTGCTCTCGGAATGGGGTTGCGAGTTTGGTGAAGATGTTTTTTATGCGTGGGGCGGGATGCCAGTGGCCGAGATCATTGCCACGCTGAACCAGCGACACGGATTGAAGATGCCGGTGGAGGTTGTGTCCAGACGAAAGGAGGCGCTGTTTTTTGAGGCCCTTCCGCAGTTGAAGGCCGTTCCTGAGGTTTTGGAGCATATTGAAGATCAGTTTGGGCGGATTCCTTTTGCGGTGGTCTCGGGAAGCACAAAGGAATCGGTGACTGCGTCGCTGGGTTCGCTGAAGCTGCTCGGTCGCTTTGAGACCTTTGTCTGTGCCGGGGATTATGAGAAGAGCAAGCCTGATCCTGAGCCTTTTTTGACGGCTGCCCGCAGGCTTGGAGTGGCACCGGAATCCTGTCTTGTCTTCGAGGACACGGAGATGGGCGTGCAGGCGGCGACGGCCGCTGGAATGGCCTCGGTGAAGGTTCCTCCGCCTTGGGAGAGAGGTTCTGTCGATTGAGCTATTTTCGACAGGCCAACACGTTGCTACGGCGTTCCGGCTATGCTAAAGTTACGACTGCGGCGCACTCTGCGCGGGCATTGCTGCGCGTTCTGCGGCTGGGCTTACAGGGGGCAGATTCAAGCAGTAAAAGAAGGCTGTTTGGGCTGGCGTAGCTCAGCTGGTAGAGCATCTGATTTGTAATCAGAGGGTCGGGGGTTCAAGTCCCTTCGCCAGCTCCAGTTTCCAGGCAGCAAGGATGTAGAAGCGGTAGAAAGACGGATTTGGTTGTACTGCTTGCCGTTCTGGTCATGCAGGCCTCCTGAGACTTCTTCAAGGTTGGAATACCCGCTCGATTCGCGGCATGGGATCGTTCGACGGGCTTGATGGGTTGGGATGAGGGCTGCGCGTTTGGGAAGGTTTTGCAGGATGTGCACAGGTGGCCGAGTGGTTAATGGCAGCAGACTGTAAATCTGCCACTCTTCGAGTTACGGAGGTTCGAATCCTCCCCTGTGCACCACTAGTTTTATTGGTACGAGTGGAGTGTTGTGGATCTAAGCCCTGCCGGTAGCGGACGAATGTGGATTGCGCTTGCCGTTCTTGGAGTGTTGGCTGTGCTCGCCTGGCAGACGATGGAGCCGGGGAAGTACCAGTCGCTGACGTGGATATTGTTGGGCTATTTTGCCTTCCGCGTCATGCTGGGACGCTACCGTTCGCGGTAGGATTGTAAGGTAAAAAGAGTTGGCAGGTTTTCAGGCTGGCGTAGCTCAGTGGTAGAGCACTCCCTTGGTAAGGGAGAGGTCGAGAGTTCAAGCCTCTCCGTCAGCTCCAGATTTTTTGCAGTAGCAGGGCGGGAGTAACTCAGTGGTAGAGTCACAGCCTTCCAAGCTGTTGGTCGCGGGTTCGATTCCCGTCTCCCGCTCCAGATGTTTTGAAGGCGATTCTGTAGGAGATTGCGTTGAGCACTATGTATGAGCAGGCTGTACTTCAGGTCGCCGATCCCGAACCGTTTGGCGTGGTGAAGGCTGCCATTGAAGCCTCCTTCTCCTCGGGTCAGATAGCGGCTTTTCTGAAGTCTCTTGATCGTTCAGCCGTCCGCATCCGTGACTTTCAGGCGGTGTTGAGCAAGGGTTTGCTGGGCTCCGCCACAGTCGGCGAGTATGGCCGGCTTGGCAATAGCGATCAGGGCCAGATTCGTGAGTTTTATCTCGCCAGCCTGGAGCGCGTCGCGCCTGAACTGCGGCAGAAGTTTTTCAAGCTATATGCGTATTACTGATGATGCTCGACGACAAGCAAAAGGCGAGACTGGTTCTTGCAGAGCGATTGCTGGAGTTGGCTGAGCACTCCTCTGAAGCCGAGATGCGAAGTTCGTTTTCGCGAATGTATTACGCGGTTTATCATGTAGCTACCGTTTTGGTTGGAAGCAGGGCTCACGGAGAGATTCCGGCGGCTTTGGAAGAGAAAGAAAAAGGATTAGGGGAACGCTTTCGAGGACTGCTCGAACTGCGACAGGGAGCCGATTACGATCCGAATTTTGTGAAGCGGCGGTTCGACGGCTTGGATAATTTTAGAATTCAATTTCAGGATGAGATGGAAACTGCCAGAAGTCTTTACGAGCATCTTTTGCAAATGGACAAAGCATGACCACCGATACCCAGCAGGTACAACGTGAAATGAAAGAACAGTTTGCTCGCGCTGGACTGTTACCCTTTCTCGTTGAAGATTCATCCGAAATATATGATCTTGGCGGCGAATTGTTCGTTGAAATCGTACTTTCTGATAGGGCGAAGCTGGAGGAAGCGACCGATTTGATGCGGCGGTTGCTGAATGGCAAGGTATACACCCTTGTTATTAGGTCGAAATGGTTGCTGGAGAAGGTTGGCGATCCTGTTCCTGCTTATGGGCAGGATGGAGGGTTGAGAGCCGCAACTCTCATTCCGGTCACGTTGCAAAGTGGTTGCGAACGGGTATCTGTTACGGTCGCTGTAACCACATTAGCTGCGATGGAGTTTGATCGAATCTTAGGACGGAAGGTGGACCTGAGACAGGTCGCGAAGATTGTGATAGAAGGTGCGCTGCGCCGAGGCGGCAGGAGTTTTTGGGATCCTACCGTGGAGAATTATTTGGAAGTGGCGTCGGGTGCGGTAGCAAATATCAGTCGTCTGCTTAAGCAGACAGCTTAACGGGATAGCAACTTAGAACAGGAGACGAGCAGTCATGGGCAAGGAAAAGTTTGACCGGTCAAAGCCGCACGTAAACATAGGGACGATTGGGCACATCGATCATGGCAAGACGACGCTGACGGCGGCGATCACGAAGGTGCTGTCGAAGCACAACCCGAACAACAAGTTTCGTTCGTTCGATACGATCGACAACGCTCCCGAGGAGCGCGAGCGCGGCATCACGATCGCGACCTCGCACGTAGAGTACGAGACGAAGAACCGTCACTATGCGCACGTCGACTGCCCGGGCCACGCGGACTACATCAAGAACATGATCACGGGCGCGGCGCAGATGGACGGCGCGATCCTTGTGGTGGCGGCGACCGACGGTCCGATGCCACAGACCAAGGAGCACGTTCTGCTGGCGCGTCAGGTTGGCGTTCCGTTCATCGTGGTGTTTCTGAACAAGTGCGATGCGGTGGAAGACGAAGAGCTGATCGAGCTGGTCGAGATGGAGGTCCGCGAGCTGTTGTCGAAGTACGACTATCCTGGCGACGACACACCGATCATTCGCGGTTCTGCCCTGGGCGCATTGAACGGCGAAGCGCAGTGGGAGGCGAAGATCGACGAGCTGATGGAGGCGGTGGACAAGTATGTTCCGCAGCCGGAGCGCGCGGTTGACCTTCCGTTCCTGATGCCGATCGAAGACATCTTCTCGATCTCGGGCCGCGGCACGGTGGTGACGGGCCGCATCGAGCGCGGCAAGGTAAAGGTCGGCGAGGCCTGCTCGATCGTCGGCTTCCGCGACACGCAGCAGACGGTATGCACGGGCGTGGAGATGTTCAAGAAGCAGTTGGACGAAGGTCTGGCGGGCGACAACGCCGGCATTCTGCTGCGCGGCATCGCGAAGGAAGACGTGGAGCGCGGCATGGTGCTGGCGAAGCCGGGCTCGATCACGCCGCACACCCAGTTCAAGGGCGAGATCTATGTGCTGAGCAAGGAAGAGGGCGGCCGTCATACGCCGTTCTTCAACGGCTACCGTCCGCAGTTCTACTTCCGGACGACCGACGTGACCGGATCGGCGAAGCTGCCGGAGGGCACGGAGATGGTGATGCCGGGCGACAACATTCAGTTGGAGATTACGCTGCATACGCCGGTGGCCATGGAGAAGGGCCTGCGCTTCGCCATCCGCGAAGGCGGACGCACCGTCGGCGCAGGGACCATCTCCGAGATCATCAAGTAAAGAA
>NFUO01000603.1 GCA_002197545.1 Acidobacteria subdivision 2 bacterium RH1 MAG20
CTGCACAGACAAGGAGGATCGATCTTCTTTGCGCTGGCGACCGTCATCCTCTTTGCGCTCGCCAGGGTGATGCGACCGAGCCATCGGGCAAAGACGACTCTGGCTGCACCTGTGACTCCCGGGATTCCACAGTTGGACGTCGGCCATCCATCGTGAGCAGCAAACCGCAAACCGCCCCACCGAAGGCCGAGCGAACCTAACCACCGGTTGCAGCCGACGCTCCATACGCGCCCAGGCTTCCAGCTTCTGACTCCTGACTTCGGCTGCCGGATTATTCTCGTTATCTGAAGAAGACTATCTTGCAATCAAACGCTCAGTTCGGCATACTGACGTCTCCGATGCAAACAAATATGTTTCAAGAAATTAAGGGTTCTCTCCGCCAACTTTACCTGGAGGATGAGCGGCCCTGGCTGGTCGGCTTCAGCGGCGGAAAAGACAGCACGATGCTGGCGTCGCTGGTATTTGATGTCGTGCTGTCGATTCCCGCCGAGCAGCGCAAAAAGCCGGTATCGGTCCTTTGCACCGATACCCGTGTCGAGATCCCCGCCATCGCGGACATGATCGAAGGCGCGCTGGACCGCATGCGCAAGTGCTCCCAGCAGCACAACCTCAACATCGACGCCAATCTGCTCAAGCCAAAAATCGAAGAATCTTTTTGGGTCAACATCATCGGTCGCGGCTATCCTCCCCCCAACCGCACCTTCCGCTGGTGCACGCAGCGGATGAAGATTGATCCGGTCAACGTCTTTGTGAAGCAGCGTGTCGGCCATTGGGGAGAGGCCATCCTGCACCTCGGCGCGCGCCGCGCCACGCGCAACGGATTGCGCCGGCATCCTGACCTGCCTCGCGTATGGGTGTCCAATCCCATCGAGTTCCTCACCACGGAGGACGTTTGGGCTTACCTGCTCCAGAATGTGAACCCGTGGGGTGGCGACAACCGCCCGTTGTACAAACTCTACGCCAGCGCCTCGAATGGCGAGTGTCCCATCCAGATTGACACCAGCACCCCCAGTTGCGGCAATAGCCGGTTCGGCTGCTGGACCTGCACGGTGGTTGACCGCGACAAAGCGAGCGAAGGATTGCTAGCCAGCGGCGATGAGCGGATGGAAAAACTGATTGAATTCCGTGAGACGTTGCTGTTCTACCGCGACCCCGCCAACGGCAAGCGCGACCATCGCCGCATGAACGGCAACACCGGCCCCGGCCCGCTGCTGATTTCCGTCCGCCGCGAGCTTCTGGCCAAACTCCTCGCCTTGCAGGAGGAGACTCACCTGCAACTCATCAGCCCCGAAGAACTGCTGCTGATCCAGCAAAAGTGGAAGTCCGCGCGCGACCCCGATGACGGGCGCGGCGTAGCGCGAATCGTCAACAAACAACGAGGTGGCATCATGAACACCGACCTGAAGGATTTGAATCGCATTCGTGAAATTGAGGAAGAAGTCGCCCGCGAGAAGGGCATTAATGTCGACACGTTGCGCCGCATGGTCGCCAAAGTGGACGAATACAGCGAATTCCACCGCGCTCAAGGCCTCCCCGACGATTTGCTCAACATCCTGAACGATGACCTGTTCCGCGAAAGAGCCCTCAGCACAGAGAATTAAATGGCCACCGGTACCCTCCTATCAGCATCCCGTGAATGGACGCGTTGGCTCAACGTGCTGAGCGATTTAAACTACGACCCAGCATCTGGAATTGCGCCGCACAAGCCACTTCTTCTTTCGGTCATCTGCGACTTGGCCGCAGAAGGCAAACTGGACGGAGCC
>NFUO01000604.1 GCA_002197545.1 Acidobacteria subdivision 2 bacterium RH1 MAG20
AGCTGCTCCAGCCAGACATAGGTGCTCTTGGCGAGCAGGACGGTGGTTGGCATCCAGTCCTGATCCGGGCTGAAGCGCTCATACTCCTGCGGGCCCTCCGACAACGAGGGAGCTTCGGACACGCCGCCGAACTGCCCTGCCCGCCGGCGCCGGGCTATCTCCTCGGCCGATGGCGGGTGAAAGAGCATCCAGATGGCGATGTCTTCTTCTTTGAGGATGTCGATCGCGATCAGTATCCGGTCAATCTCCGCTCCCAGCACCGCGGCCCAGCGGGTCTTGATGAAGGCGAGCTGCCCGCTTAAGGAGTCGGGTGAAGCCAAGGCAGGCGCGCGCAGCATATCGATGAGGTTGAGATTGTCGGGTCCGATGGCGGGACGGGTTCCGAAGAACCCGCGCACCCCGGAGCTGATGTTCGGGTAATCGGTGGAGGCGCCGAGGTGCTGGTCGTCAAACAGCTCGGAGAAAGGCTTGAATGCGGGGTTGGCGTTGGCCAGCCAGAGCAGCATCATCTCTTCAAAGGCCATGGTGCGATGGGCCAGGCCATCCGTCGATCCCTGAAGCCACGCCGCGGGCTCCTGCTCTCCGCGATAGACGGCAATGGGAGGAAAATGCTCGACGAAGGCAAGCAGAGTCTTCTCCACGGTGGGCTTGCCGAGCTGCGCTTCAAACCAGGCGAGAGCGTCGTCGAGCGAAGACGGGTCCAACCGTTTGCGATAGTACGCGACCAGAGCATGGCTAAGCTCGTCGATCAGCCCCATGGCGTAGAGTGCGCCTGGCTGGACGGTGCGCGCCGGGTCCCGCTCCGCGCCGCGCACCTGATTCATCCGGTGGGCAAACTCACGGCTGGCGGAGAGATTGGCAAAGATGACGTTGCCGGAAAAGGCAAAAAGGGCGCGGTTGAAGTCGTACAACTGGCGCGCTTTCCGGGATACATGGAATTCCATCATGAAGACTTCCCCAATGAACTTGATTTAGAGAGGCTCGACCGCGCTTAAGAGCCTGTTATTCACTTTCGCGTGGGCGGCGTTGCGAGGAAAAATCAGGCCAGACGAGGCGGAGGAGGACGGCTGTGGCCGGTCCACTGCCGAGGACGACGACGAAGTATGGCCCGATTTTCGCCGCAACCCTGAGGGCTGGGGCCAGTTTTCCCCATTTCCGCGTCC
>NFUO01000605.1 GCA_002197545.1 Acidobacteria subdivision 2 bacterium RH1 MAG20
ATGCCTTCACGCCGCAATTCATTCAGCAGGGCGGCTGGCAGAGGCTGTCCGGCACTCTTTGAATATCCGCTGTCCGGGAACTCGATGACGGCGCCGTTTTCAGCAACGACAGCGTCGACGAAGTGCAAGTCACCCGCAACCCGGCGCAAGTCCTCGAGAATGCGGCCAGTGACGAGCACAACAACGATCCCCTGCGCCCGAACCTCGGCGATGGCCTGACGCACTTCAGGGTCCAGGACGTCGTGCCGGGCTATGGTTCCATTGAAGTCGAGTGCGAGCGTTGAGAGCTTCACGATACGGCTATCCTGTGTTGTCGTTCCAGTGTTGTTCGTCGCAGATCAGTCCATCCTGGCGTCCACGTTTCTCGCCGAGTGCTATGGAAGCTCGCGTTGAACTGCGTCGTAGCGCCTTCAGCATGAATCACCTGCGTGGCGCCGTTGCGAGCAAAAGCGAAAAAGCAAAACAACTGAGCGACAGCACGTTCCGACACTTCACGAGATTCCTTGATTCCCTGTTCCTTTCGCCACTCCTCGGAGCATCCACTCTGCCATCAGCTTCGGTGGTCCTGTGTTGGGGTGGTTGGAGTTCTATCTCGCTGTGAGCACCGCCTCGCAAACGAGTGGGGCAAATCACGCAACTCCAGGGAGAATCGCTTAACGGCAAGAGGTTCGGCGCTGGCTTCCGACTCCTCCACCAATTCAATCTGCTGGCCCGTACCAGCGCGATCGAGAACGTCGAACTCCCGCTCCTGTACACAACCGAGCCCGTACCCGATCCCCGTGCACGGGCGATTCGGGCGCTGGCCTCGGTAGGGCTTGCGGAACGGGCCGATCATCACCCGAACCAGCTATCGGGTGGCCAGCAGCAGCGCGTCGCCATCGCGCGCGCTCTGGTGAATAATCCGCAAATCGTTCTCGCGGATGAACCGACGGGTGCTCTCGACTCACACACAAGTATCGAGATCATGGCGATTTTTCAGCACCTCAACCGGCTGCAGGGCATCACCACGATCGTCGTCACCCATGAGCCGGACATCGCGGCATACGCCAATCGCAACATCTATTTCCGTGATGGGGGAATTGTGCGCGACGAGAAAGTTCCGTATCCGCAGCAGGCCGATCGCGAATTGCTCCAGTTCGCCCAGACCGAAGCCGTGGTATGAAGCGCTGTTGGTCGTCTGCTTCCGTCTCCCTGTTTCTGAGACGGACAAAACGCCTCGGTTTGCGGCAGGTGCCCAGCGCAAACGCATCGTCCCACACTCTTTCCTGGGTCATGGGTTGATGCACTACACGACATTCGTGTGAGGGGTCTCACCGACCGTAATGGCAGCTCTCACTACGCCGTCTTCGATCGAGTAGCGCATGTTGAAGCCGAGCTGATGACAGATTTCCTGCATGGCGCGATTC
>NFUO01000606.1 GCA_002197545.1 Acidobacteria subdivision 2 bacterium RH1 MAG20
GCACAGGTTTCATCAGGCAATTCCACGAACCCATTACGCGGCGCGGCGGCTAGACGACTCCCACTTCATTTCAACGGCGCGCAACGCCGGATGCGAAACCAGCAGGTGCCAGAGGACCGCCTGAAACGCCTCGGCGTGCGGCGTCACCGTCGTGGTGTTGACCGTCGGTACAATGACGCAGGCGTCGGCCACGCGCGCCGTGTATCCGCCATTACGACCAACAACACCGCAAATAGTCGTCCCTACTTCCTGAGCGTATTCCAGAGCGCGAACGAGGTTCGGACTGATATTGCGTTCGAGGTCGCCACCGCCGACCGAAAGAATGAATACCATGTCGCGGTCGCATAATCGGCTAGTGGCCAGCCACTGCACGAAGACTGTTTCCCAACCTTCGTCATTGGTGCGCGCCGTCAACTCCGAGACGTTGTCCGTCGGCGCATACGTCTCGATTTGAGCGATTTTGCGAAAATCGTTGACCATGTGCGAAGCATTGGCGGCCGAGCCGCCAACACCAAGGATGAATAGTCGTCCGGCCCGCTCGCGCAGCTTGACGAGCATGCTAACCATGCGATCCAGAGTCTGCACGTCGAGTTGGGTGAGGATCTGTATGGCGTCGTGAATGTAGTCGGTCGTATGCGACATGCGAAAGCCTCTTTGTACGCAAGGCGATTTACCAGCCCACAGTGCCAGCAAGGGCAATCCTTGCGGGCGCTGTGAGCGAGTGTCGCGTGCTTCCTGTTCCGAACCGGGCGCCTCCTGCCGTGTCGTTACGCGCTTCGCGCCTGAAGGTGGTGCCGCGTTTCTTGCAGACCCTTATGCGAGCCAATTTCATAGAAGCGCTGCGTCACTTCATGGCCAATCAAGTCGCCGCGCGCCGCCAGGTCACTAAGAAGATCGGCCAGATCCGACGGCTGATTCTCCGGCAACGACGTCAACACTTCGCCGCACAATAAGGTCACGCCATAATCGATGTGCTTCATCTCCGGCGTCGGCGCACGCTTGCTATAACATA
>NFUO01000607.1 GCA_002197545.1 Acidobacteria subdivision 2 bacterium RH1 MAG20
AGCCGAACCGGGTCACCCCTGGGTCGGCGGCGCTGGCGCGATAGGTCACCTCCGCCGCGCGCACGCGCAGGCTCACCGGCGTGATCAAATTGTACATTTTGTAAACCAGGTATTCGAGCATGATCCGCTGTTCATAGTCGGGCGGCAGGCTGCAATAGGTGACGAGCTTCAGCTTGTGCTGGCCATGGAACGGGGTTCCGTGCATCGCCTTCTTGTCGAAGGTCAGCAGGATCGGCGGAAAGGCGCAGTACCCCAGCTTGCGCCGGCTCATGCCGCGCGCGCGCACCTGGATCGGGAAGGCCTGCGAGGCGGCGCCGCCGTCGGTCAGCGCCAGGGTCGCGGGGTAGTCCTTGACGGCGAACTTGGCGCCGCGGACTAGGTCCGGGAATGGGGCGGTGATGGTGAAATGCAAAGGCGCGTCGTCGCTGAACAGCCGATTATCGGCCACCGCCGGCGAGGCCAAAACCGACGCCAGCGCCAAAAGGCACAAGAACACGCGAACCATCTGCAGGCCCCTCGCCATCCCGGCGCAAGCTTGGCACACAACGGCGGGTTAGACGATCCTGCGGCGCACGCGACGGGGGCCCTGACCGCCAGTGGGGCCCCTCTACTACGCCTGGGACGCACTCCGTCGCCCGGCCAGCAAGACAATCACCTCCGGTTGCAAGGCTGGCGGCTATAGGTCGGCTGCGTACTCAGCGGCAAGGTCGTCCCGCAGTTTGTCGAATTCCTCGGGACTTAAGACCCAGCCCCACTCAATCCCCTTCGGGACGGAGCCGACGTACGGGCGCCACACCCGATCTTCGAAGTCCCAGACTTCGCAGGGCCATTCGCGCGAGAAGCCCTTGAAGAGCGCGCCGTCGCTCTCAATGAACACATCTTTCGCTTCCGACATGACCTCGGCGAGCGGAAGTGGCGACGGGGCTGATCTATCATATTACTACACCTGCTCGACCGGATCGACCGGCCAAGGCGCTGACTTCTTTGGTTTTGCAGGCGGCAGATACATCGCCCCGGGCGAGCATTGCCGAGCAAGAAAAGGGCGCGTGCGGTACATGATTCCAGAAGCCAAAGGCAAGACAACACTCCTGAAATGGATTGCAACAGTTATCCTGCTTATTGGGTCCGCACTGTTGCTCCTAGGATTTCTTACAAATACAAAAATATGCACTTATACTGGCATTGTTGGTGAATTGCTTGGTTTTATTGCAT
>NFUO01000608.1 GCA_002197545.1 Acidobacteria subdivision 2 bacterium RH1 MAG20
AGCGGAACAGGAGCTCGATCTGCCAGCGCGCCTTGTACATAGCGGCGATCCTGACAGCAGAGTGAAGCAGATCGTTGCTGATGATGATGAGTTTGCCGCCGTCCTCGCGCCGGACGGTGATGTGACGCAGCGTGATGGGCAGCCTGTAGCGGCCTTGCGTCTTCAGCACCACTTCCCTGTCGGCGAGCACTGTAAAGCCATCGCCATTCCTTGCTTTGAGCGGTCGTTTGCGCAGGGTCTTATAGCGGACGTTGGCTTTGGCTCGGGTAAGGAAAAAGGCGCCGCTATCGTCAATCTTTTTCCACCAGCTGTAATCGCAATAAGCCTTGTCGAAGACGTAAAAGGCGCCCGCCAGAATGGGGAGGTTCCTGGCGAACTGCACGTCATTGACCGTTGCAGGTGTGATCTCGAAGCGGTCGGGACGGTCCTGCAGGGGCGAATAGACCAGATGCAGCTTCATTCCGCGGGTGCGCCCGTTCCACTCTGCCCAATCGACAATCTCTGGCAGGGGAATGGGTGTGGCGTCGATCAGGCGCAGCATGGCTTTGCCCTCCCGCCGCAACACCCGGCCGGCAAGGCCAGAAACCTCCGAGAACGTCTCTGCAAACACCGCTGCCGGCCGGCGCCCGTTGGCGTCGGCGAGCGTCGAGCGCGCAACCTTCGGAACCCCGAGGTGGTAGTGGTGATGCGCGTTCGCATTCCAACCCGTCTCCACCGCACGAAGGCTCTTGGCGCCACACAATTGCGCGTAGATCATCGTCACCAGATGGGCGAAGCTGCCGAAGCGCTTGTCGTAGGCGTCGGCCCTGTGACGATCCACAGACCTTTCCACCCGCCTGCGGCAGATCGGTTTGAGGAGTTGCCCAAAAATGCTATCGCGGTAGCGCATGCCCGGTCTCCTACTTCCTGAGTCTCGACAACCGGAAAGTAGCTGCTTCGCGCAGATTTGGCCGGGCATGTACCCGCGTCACAGTGAATCATTCCCCGGACAGCCCTGCGCGAAAGCGGGGACCCAGA
>NFUO01000609.1 GCA_002197545.1 Acidobacteria subdivision 2 bacterium RH1 MAG20
CACGGCCACATTAGCGAAGACGCGGTGGCCGGCATGCCGCAAACGCACCTTATTCCGGAATGCTTACTTTCCGGACCTTTTGATCCATCATCATTGGCGTCGGCTATCGCGCGCCGGGTATGCCCGGTTTGGGACCGCGCGGCTAGGCGGGAGCACGGCGCGGGGCAGGTCCCGGCTCCCCGGCGCTCCGCCGGGAGGTTCTCGCGGAACATCCGTACGTGGCGGAAAGAAACTAGCCGCCACAGACCGGCCTTTTCCTTCCGGCAGGCACGGACTTTCCGTCAACGGCAAAGCCGCTATTCGCCGATATGTCCCCGTCCGCCTCTCGGCGCCCGCGCCCTCCGCCAAGCCGGACGCGACGGCGGCACGGACTACGGGCAGATATGGTGCTGCGGCATGGGGAGTCGAGCATGAACGACCGCGCCGCGGCCCGGGAAGGCGCCAGAACCGACGCGGAGCCGGGGCTGGTAGTGCTCATGTGCGGCCTGCCCGGATCCGGGAAGTCCACGTACGCGCAGATGCTGGAGAAGCAGGGGTTCACCCGCTTGTCCATCGACGAAGTGATCTGGCGACGGATCGGCCGTGATGCGGCTGAGTTGCCGTCGGCGCTGTATGAGCAGCTCAAGACCGAGACGGAGGCGGAGCTGCGGGACGAGCTCATCGAGCTGATGGCGGCCCGCCGCCGGGTCGTGGTGGACTACAGCTTCTGGAACCGAGAGCGGCGCGAGCGTTATAAGCGGCTGATCGAGCAGCACGGCTGCCGGTGGCAACTCGTTCATCTCAAAGCATCGGTGGAAACGCTGCTGGAACGACTACGGTCGCGTAACAACCTCGCCGGCGCCAACAGCGTGACGGTCTCCGAAGAACTCCAGCGGGAGTACGCCGCCGCCTTCGAGGAGCCTCGCGGAGAAGGCGGGTACTTCATCGTGCAGGACAAGTGTATGCATACATTATATTATTTTTAAACCGTCCAAGGCTTGCACCCTGGCCGTGAACTGAGATTCACTAGACTGATATCACGGTTCACGCAAGTACGGCCCGCCTTACCGCGGAGGCCCAAAGGAGTGCCATGAACGCTGAAGATCTCATCATGATCAGCGTCGACGACCACGTCGTCGAGCCGCCGGGCATGTTCGAAGGCCATATTCCGGACAA
>NFUO01000061.1 GCA_002197545.1 Acidobacteria subdivision 2 bacterium RH1 MAG20
AATCGTTTATGGCCTTCGGCCAGGTCCCGCGGCCCGGCACAGACCTGTTGCCCGGCATGTATGAGCTTCACGAAGAGGTCGTCTGCCGCCGTCGCGCCCAGGGCAATACGGCCTGGAATTGGAACGTCGGCATTCTTTCTCCGCCTCTACCCGCGGAACCGTCGTCGGGGTGCCGATCATCAAAGGGTCCATCCGTGAGTAGGGCTGCGAGCCACTAGCCGAAGTTCGTCACGATACGGCGGTTTCAGGCTTTTTTCAGGTCTTCCGAGGAGGCAAGTCGTTGTTACCACAAGCGGCCTTTCACAAGGTGGCGATGTAGTGCAGACCTACCCTCTTGCGGGCAAAGTGGGTTCATGACACGATCACCTCAGAATGTTTTTGCGGCCGCACAGTCGCGACAAGGACGGTAAGGCTCATACCTACTGGTCGCTGGTGGAGACGGTACGCACACCGGATGGTCCGCGACAAAAAACTCTCTGCTATCTGGGCGAATTGAACAGTTCCGCGCAGGCGCGTTGGCTGAGAACCGTCGAGGTCTTCAATGAACGGGGCGAAGCCCAGCAACTGAAGCTTTTCCCATCGCAGGTCGCGCCGCCGGCGGACGATCCGCAGGCAGCGCGGGTGCTGTTGAACCAAGTGCGTCTGGAAAGAACGCGCCAGTTCGGCGCGTGTTTTCTCGGACTGGAATTATGGAAGCGGCTCGAACTGGATCGGTTCTTCGAAGAAGCCGTCGACGGCGAGTCCGCCGATGTGCCTTGGTCGCGCGTAGCGGCGTTGCTGGCGATCAATCGTCTGTGCGCGCCGGGCAGCGAGTTGGCGATCGAGCAACGCTGGTATCCATCGACAGCGCTCGACGATCTGCTGCAAATCGAAGAAGGCAAAATCAACGATACGCGCCTGTACCGCTGTCTGGATCGCATCCTGCCGCACAAGACGAAGTTGGAGCGGCATCTGAAGAATCGCTACGGCGAGTTGTTCGGCGCCGAGTTTGACGTGTTGCTTTACGACCTGACGAGCACCTATGTGGAAGGGGCGGCGGAGAAGAATCCGATGGTGCGCCGCGGCTACTCGCGCGATCACAGACCCGACTGCGAGCAGTTGGTGATCGCGCTGATTGTCAACCACGAGGGTTTCCCGTTCAGCTACGAAACCTTCGACGGCAACCGCAGCGACGTCTCGACGATGGAGACGATTCTGCGCATGGTGGAACGCAAGTACGGCAAGGCGCGAAGGATCTGGGTGTTCGATCGCGGCATTGTGAGCGAAGAGAATCTGGCGGCGATCCGCAAACGCGATGGGCAGTATCTGACGGGCACGCCGCGCAGCCAGATGAAGCAGTTTGAAGCCGAACTGTTGAAGGAAGACTGGACGCAAGTCAGGCCTGAGGTGGAAGTGAAGAAGGTCGCCATCCCGCAAGGCGAGGAGACGTACATTCTGTGCCGCACCTCGGGTCGCAAGGAAAAAGAGAAGGCGATCCGCAGCCGGTTTTCCAACCGCATGGAGGCGGCTCTGAAAGGCCTGGAGAAAGCCATCGTCGCGGGACGGCTGAAAGACCGCAACAAGATGGAGCGGCGGCTGGGAAAGATCCAGGCGCGACATCCGCAGGTGAACGATCTGTATGACCTGGCGCTGCGGGATACGGCCGAAGGATTGCGCTTGTTCTGGCAGATCAAAGAAGATCGCAAGAACTGGCGGGAGTCTCGCGAGGGCGCTTATCTGCTGCGCACCAATCTGAAAGCGGAGACGGCGGAAGAGTTATGGTCCAAGTATACGCAGTTGACCGAGGCCGAGGCGTCATTCCGGGCGCTGAAGAGCGAGCTTTCGGTGCGGCCTTTGTTTCACCAACTGGAGCCGCGCGTGAAGGCCCACGTAATGGTGGCGTTCCTGGGCTATGCATTGTGGGTCACACTCAAACATCTGCTGAAGCGCCGGCCTGCGATGGTCTCGAAGCCATCGGCGAGCGGGGTCGATAACGCTCAACCGCTGTCGCCGATGAGAGCCATCGCCCTACTTTCCACTTTGCAAAGCGCCGACATCGTTCTTCCCACGACGGACGGACGCGAGATCCGCTTGCGCCGTATTACCGAGCCCGCGGCAGAGCAAAAATCCCTTCTCCATCCACTCGGCCTCCGCCTGCCCGAACATCTTCAATTCGATCGCGAATGTAGTGCAGACTCGGCGATCGCCTGAACCTATTTTCAATGGGTTAGGTCAATTTTGATCGGTTTGGTGACGAACTTAGGCTAGCAAAGGGGACAACCGCACTTCTGAGGCTACGCGTTTTGATTCGGGAGGTCCCATGCGGTGCAGTAAGTCTTGAAAACGCGCATCACAGCGCGGCCGGCATGGATGGGGGAGTGGCTCGCGCAATTTTGATGATAGGCACGTCAAAGCCGGCGTTATGGAGTGGTATTGATAAGCGCGGTTACGGAATTGCCCCCCCCGTTCAAGGTGACGATATCGGTCTTGCCATCGCCGTTAAAGTCGGCAACGGCTATGTTGTTTGAAAAAAAGAACTGCCCATCCGTCCCCGCCGCAAACCAGGAAAGAGCCTGGAAGGTGCCGTCTCCGTTGCCCAGTGCTACGGCTGCGATATCGAGAGGGGAAATATTAACGGCTATATCGAGCTTGCCGTCACGGTTGAAGTCGCCGAACGCCAACGAGCTGGAGTCCCCGGGAATGGGAACGCTGGCACCGGTGATGAAGGTCCCATCCCCCCGGCCCAGGAGAATTTGAACGGACGCAAAGTC
>NFUO01000610.1 GCA_002197545.1 Acidobacteria subdivision 2 bacterium RH1 MAG20
AGGACAAGGCTTAACACCGATTTACACCGATGAACACCGATCAAAAGCCAATGCGTGGTAAACATGATGCTCTTACGGAGCAGATTGTTCGCATTTTTTATGATGTTTATAACGAGCTTGGAAACGGATTTCTTGAATCGGTATATCGAGAGGCCATGCGGTTGGCATTATTGCAGGCAGGTCTTCGGGTGAATACGGAAGTGCCTGTACCGATGAACTTTCGAGGCGTTGTTGTTGGGATATTTAGAGCGGATTTGATTGTGAATGACATGGTGCTCATTGAGTTGAAGGCTTGCGAACAGATCATTCGGCAACATGAATCGCAAACCTTGCATTATTTGAGAGCGACTCAGATAGAAGTCGGTTTGCCAATGAACTTTGGGATGACGCCACGGTTCAAGAGGTTTGTAATGGACAATGAACTGAAGAAGCCGAAACATAAATCGGTGGAATCGGTGACAATCGGTGTTAAGCCTTTTAAGGCTCCTGAGATGATTCCATGATGAGAATTGGATATGGGTTTGATTCGCACGCGTTCAAGGCGGGCGTGCCGCTGGTGATTGGCGGGTTGGCGATTGAGCATAGCGAGGGGCTGGCCGGGCACTCGGATGGCGATGTGTTGCTTCATGCGATTACGGATGCTCTGCTGGGTGCAGTTTCTGCGGGGGATATTGGGACGTTTTTCCCTCCGAGCGATCCCCGATGGAAGGGCGCGGCTTCGAGCGTGTTTCTGAAGACGGCGCTGGAAGAGGTGGCAACGGCTGGGTACAGGATCGTCAATATCGACACGGTCCTGGTGATGGCTCGGCCTAAGATCGTGCCGATTGCCGGGGAGTTGCGAGAGCGGGTGGCGGAGTTGCTGGGGGTGCAGCCGGGCGAGGTGGGTATCAAAGCCAAGACTCCCGAGGGGTTGAATCAGGACCATGTTGCTGTTGCCCATGCGACGGTTCTGCTGGAGAGTCTGTCTGTTCCTGAGCCGGTGAAGAAGTTGTCGGCGACAGCAGATGTGGATGAGGTGAACCAGGTGGTCGAAAGTCTGGTGCAGGGGGTTCGGGATACGTCCGCGTTGGGGCGGAAGAGGCCGGTGTTCGATGCGGATGATCTGACTTAGGACAGTTTTGGAGTAGGCGTAGAGGATTAAAGAAAAAGCAACAGCAAAAGCAAAGACGAAATACCGGGGCTCTTCCCCTTCGGCAAGCTCAGGGTCAGAATGACAATATTTTTGCTGACTCTATACCAACGCTGCTTAGGACTGCGAGAACCTTAACACCGATCGGCACCGATCACACCGATTTTAAGGATGGTGGACTTGGCTTTTTTAGTGCGGCTTTCAGCGTTGATTTTATGTGCGGGGTCAGTCAGTGCTTTGGCTCAGACGGTCGCGGATGCCAGTCTTCAGCCGCGCGCGACTGTAGCTTCCGCATGTGTGCCGAGTGGGGACTCGCAGTGGCTGACGCCGGCGGAGAAGAGTTGCTATGCCACGACTCCTGACTATGACGACACGATGGTTTATCTGCGACGGGTGCAGGCGGCTGCTCCGGGACAGGTAAAGATTGAAGGGTTTGGCAAGACGGGTGAGGGACGCGAGCTGGACATTGTGATCGCTTCGCGGGATGGAGTGTTCGATCCGGCGGCGATTCATCGGGCGAAGAGGCCGATTGTGCTGGTACAGAATTCCATCCATGCGGGGGAGATGGATGGCAAGGATGCCTGTCTTGCTCTGCTGCGGGACATGGTGATCAACAAGACGAAGGCCGCGCTGCTGGATCGCGCGGTGTTTGTCTTTATCCCGATGTATAACGCGGATGGGCATGAGCGACGGAGCGCTTACAATCGCATCAATCAGACTGGCCCGGCGGAGATGGGGTGGCGTGGCAATGGAACGAACCTGAATTTGAACCGCGATTATCTGAAGGTGGATGCGCCGGAGACGCGTGCGTTTATGGCGATATTTCACCATTGGCTGCCGGATTTTTTTGTCGATGACCATGTGACGGATGGCGCGGATTATCAATACGACGTCACATTCACGATCGACGATGGGCCGAACCTGCCAGCAGGCACGGTGAAGTGGGTGGACGATGTGGCGACGCCGACTCTGGAGAGGTATGTGGATGCGCATGAGCATCTGGCGTTTCCGAATTACATCAACCTGGTGAATGACAACGATCCAGCGCAGGGGCTGGGGTTCAATGACGATCCGCCGCGGTTTTCTACCGGATATATGGTGCTGGAGGGGCGGCCGGGAATGCTGGTCGAGCTGCACATGTTGAAGGACTACAAGACGCGGGTGACGGGGAACTACGAGATTCTTGCGGGCCTGATGGAGTTGATGAATCGCGATGCCGATAAGGTGATTGCGCTGAATGCAGCGGCGGATAGAGAGGCCGAGAGCCTAGGAGCGCATCCGCTGAGTGACACGAAGTTTCCGCTGGCGTTGGGATGGGGCGGTCAGACGACTCCGGTTTTATTTCGCGGGTATAAGTACACGCGCGAGTTGAGCGCGGTTTCGGGTGCGATGTGGGTGAAGTATTCGCATGAGCCGTGGAATGTCTCGTTGCCGATGCAGACGGGGTTTAAGGTGACGGCAGAGGCTGCTCCTCCGGCGGCTTATATTATTCCCGCACAGTGGACGGACGTGATCGGCGTACTGGCCGCGCACCAGGTCGAGATGAAGCGGACGACGAAGGCGTGGAGCGGAGATGTCGAGACGTATCAGTGCGCGGGGATGGAGTGGCAGAAGCCTCCGTTTGAGGGGCGGCATCCGACGTTCAATGGCGAAGCGACGCACGATCCCGGAAAGTTTGGAAGCTGCGTGCTGATACGGCAGAAGATGAGTTTTCCCGCCGGTTCGACGGTGGTGCGGTTGAATCAACGGTTGTCGAAGGTGGCGATGGAGTGGCTGGAACCGGCGGCTCCTGATTCGGCGTTGCAGTGGGGATTCTTCGACTCGATCTTTGAACAGAAGGAGTACGGCGAGGCCTATGTGTTGGAGTCACTGGCGCGGGAGATGATGGCGAAAGATCCGAAGTTGAAGGAAGAGTTCGAGAAGAAGATCGTGAGCGACCCTGCGTTTGCCGGAGATGCCAAGGCGCGGCTGGAGTTTTTCTATGAGCGGTCGCCGTGGTTTGCGGCGAACCGCGTGGGCCTGTATCCGGTGGGACGACTGGATCATGTAGAGCAGCTTGGGGAATTGAAATGATTGCAGGGGTGGAGTTTGCGGCAGTGGTGGTGGATATTCGCGAGGAGTCGCGTGTGGCGGGACGGCAACGCTGGCAGATGTCGCTGGACCGGACGGAGTTCAGCGCGGGCGATGTCGGAGCGATGGAGGCGGTTGCGCCGAGTGGCGTGAGGCTGGTGGTTCCGGTGCTTGATGTGTTGGTGGATGCTGCGGGCGAGGTGTGGCATGTGGTGGAGAAACCGCTGGCGGCGGGTACGGCGGTGACGGGGCGTGTGGGGTAGGCTTAGCGTTTGAGCCGCGGAGCGCTTGCTGGTACACTCGGAGATGTCATTTGACAGCGCGTGCGCCCGCGAAGGCGGTGTGCGATGCGCGTCTGGTGGGGGGCTGTAGCTCAGCTGGGAGAGCGCCTCGTTCGCAACGAGGAGGTCAGCGGTTCGATCCCGCTCAGCTCCACCAAAGAATCAATGACTTGCGTCATGCCGTATGCGGGTAGGCCGAGGGCATATTTTTATCGTTGTTTGGGTCGTAAGCCTTCGCTGTACGCTCCGAATTGCTCTGCTTCCCATTGTCAATACATTGATTTGTTTGTTTTAAGTCAGTCGCTCGCACTTCGTCTTGTTCCCTGTACAGGGGAGGACTAAGCTTGTAGCGCTCCAGCATGACGAGGGCTGTGGTTATGAGTGAGATTTCCGGGCCCGGAAAAACGACGCGACATACTTCACTGGATCATCCTGCGCGACGCTTATGGCGTAATTCGGTGGAACCGGCGTCGAGGGGCACTTCTGCGTCGAGGGCGCACGGTCCAATCGATATAGGACGTATTCAGATTCATCCGCGTGGGCAGGAGAGTGTGAGTGAGGCACTGAGTTCGCCAGGCATTCCGCTCGACCGTGCGACGCTACGACAGATGGAGCCGCACTTTGGAGATTTGAGGGACGTTCGCGTGCATACGGATGCGCGGGCCAGGACTTCTGCGGACGCAATTGGAGCGGCTGCCTATACCTATAAAAAGGATGTGGTCTTCGCGTCGAGACGATATGGACTCGATACGCGGGCGGGGCAATATCTGCTGGCACATGAATTGGTGCATGTGGCACAGCAGCGTGGTGTGAGCGAAAATGCCGCGCCGAAAGTTGCGGCCAACGATCATCCGCTTGAGCGGAATGCGCGCTCGGTCCTGGCAGGCAACGCGGCACTGGAGCATGCACCGCATGCCATGTTGCAGCGGCAGAGTGTGGATGAGCCGCTGCCACCGGTCTCGCTGTCGAAGCCCAGCGCGCGGTTTGGCACGAAGCCGAAAGAGAGGCCCTCCATCATGTCTGGGCATCTTGGTTTTCATCTGCTTCCTTCGGACCGGCAGACGCTTTCGGATTTTCTGTTGTCGGGCCATCTCGAAGCGGGACCGGATTTGACGCCCATGTTTCAGGGCAAGCCGATGTCGCTTGATGCCGTAACGGATATGGCTCGCAATTTGGTGCTGCCGATTGTGCCGCGAGAAGAGGTGAGCCAGTTTGTGACAGGGAAGTTCTTAAGTGCCTTGGTGACGGTGAGGGAGTTACCGCCGCTGCCTACCATGCATTTCATGTTGCCGCCCAATGAGGATTTGATCTCGGATAAGCGGCCCGGCCCTTCTGGCGGCGCTGGCGTGCAGAGCGCAGCAGCCAGCGATTGGCAGGCGGCGGTTGGCGGACAGTGGACCTACCATCTGAAGAGTCACGGAGATCCTCAGTCATCGAGCTCGATTCAGGTGCAGTTCCAGCACGGCTCCGGCGCGTTGGTAGAGGTATTTCAATATCAGGTGGATGTGGTAACGCGCGTTGCGCAACCGATGGGTGGTCTGCAACTGCAGGCTACGAAGGCTGGCAAGGTACTGGGAATTACGCTGCAGGGCGCTGCCTTTCTGCAGTTGATGGCAGGTTTGACGCAGGCACCGGGAAGTCTGTCGGGCGATGTGACATTTCAGATACAGGGCGGACTGCAGGGCACGGCGACGTTCGGCAAGATCAGCGTTGCACTGCAGTTGGGGCTGAGCCTGACCTTACAGGACAAACAGAAGCCTGCGTGGGATGCGAATGTTGCGCCTCAGTCCGGCGGTCCGGATACGTTTGGTATGATCGGCACGCCAGGCGGGGGCCAGGTGGCCGGGCTGACGTTGCGGTTCTGACAACCCACTCAGATGGAAACGCCGGCGAGGCTATTGTGATTGCGACTTAGCTGCAAACAATGCCGGTAAAAGTTCATGTCTTCCTGCTGGGTGCGTTCTTCCAGGCGGTGGGCGATGTAAGGGTCTCGCTTGGCGTCGCCGAGCAGGTGGGTGAAGCCGGCACGCGCGGCAGAGGCGCGATCGAAGGCTTCAGCGTGCGTGGGAAAGAGGTAGCGCATGTAGATGCCGCGGAAGGGTGACTGTGGATGGAAGCGATGGAATTCAAAGCAGGCATCGAGGAGAAATTGCTCAACGACCATGTTGTAGCCTGTCCGGTCAGGGAACATTTGCCAGGCTGAGGCGTGGTCTGGATTGAGCACAAGATCGACGGCGAGATCGGCGTAGTAGCGGATGAAGTCGATGCGGTTGCCGCCCATGATGCCGCAGTTGGCCTCTCGATAGCTGTACAGCGAGCGGGAGCGAGACCACTCCCACTCGGCGGGCAGCGCGATGCCTTGTTCGAGGAAGGCGCGCTCGACCTCTTCGGGTCCGCACCACTGATCGAGTGGAGGATGCTCCTCCCGGCACTGCGCGAAGACGGAGGCGGCAAGCATGTTGGCCGGCAGGGGCTTCCAGAGAAATACATCTGTATCGAGGTGGATAAAGGGCTGCTGCTGCATGCGGTAGGCGAGGAGTTTGCCGAGAGCCCACCAGCCGGCATCTACGTGGCGGAGCTGGTCGAGCTCGGTGGAGACGTGGGTGAAGGACAGGCCGAGAGAGTCGACGAGCAGCGCCTTGCCGGGGCTGTCTGTGACCAACATTGTCTCGGGAAAGTGCCTGCGCGCGAGGCGCAATGAAAGACCCCAGGCAAGCAGGTGATGGAAGGGGCTGCGCCAGATGCGGCCCTTTTCCCCGCGAAACGGTTTGCTCCAGAACGACCAGACGGCGCGCATGGATCGACCTATGCTCCTTTCTACTGAGTGATGACTTGCGAGATGCCGCCGGTAAGGGTAAAGGTGACAGGGCTGGCTGCGATGGGCCCAATAGCAGTGGCTATACTGGCCTCGACCGTAAGGGTGACGGTGGTTGGGACGGCATTCGTGATTGGATTGCCAGTGACTGTGATGGCCGCATTTACGGAGAGCTCGCCGGCATGGATAGTGACGGGTGATTCGATCGTGGCGAAGGTTGTGACGGCGCCGGTAGAGTCCTGAAGCGAGAGCGTGAGTTGAGTGTCGACGAGGGCGCGGTAATTCGTAAAGACGGTGACGTAAGGACTGACTGCGGGAGGAGCAGCGCCGGTGGTGGGATTGTATGGAACGGTGGAGGCTCCGGTGACAACGTCGTTGACCACGATGGCGTAAAGTGCCGGATACGCCACATTGATGCTTGTGATGAGTAGGGTGGGAGCGACGTAGAACCAGGAGTCGAAGTCGCTCGACCGCTGACCGGTGCCGGAAGGGAGTTGAAGATCCATGCGGGTGGTGCCGTCGGCGTTGGTGGCAGCCTGTCCGTAGCTCTGGCCGTCGAGGAAGAGTTGTGTGCTGCCGGCGCGGGAGGATATGGTGTTGCCGAGGAGGCGGCATCGCACGCGGCCATACTGGCCGAACGCGGCGGCAAAGAGCAGCCCGGCATTGATGGACTGCAGGGTGAGTTGCTGGAGCTGAGGGGCTTTGAGATAGGGCATCGCCCAGTTGATGGTGGAACCGGTGATGGTGATCGTGGAATCGATGACAAAATAGGTGCGCAGGAAGGTGGATGGGCGCTGCAGGTTGAAGTCCAGTGCGGCGAAGAAGGGGAGGCGTATGCCTTGCGGGAAGGGATCGAAGATGGACTCGAGTGTAACGATGAACTCCGCGCCGGTGATGACGCTGGTGGGCGCGTTATCAAGGGTGATGGAAAGTCCGTTGGCAACCCAGACATCCGCGGTGACGAGGGCGTCATTGGTCCAGTTGATGTTGGTGACGTGGAGAGCTTTAGGCGCAGTTGGAGCGGTGAGTTCGGTGAGTGGAGAGAAGAAGCGGCGGCAGTCCTCAACGACTGGTTGCCGCGAGTTCGCGTCCCAATGGATGCAGGCGAGCGGCGCGTTGTAGACGACGATGGAGTGGGGCACCTGAAAGCTGTCGCCATTGCCGCCGCAGGGCGGCCAATCGATGAGGCCGGTCGCGGCGCGGGCGGGGATGGTCCAGTAATCGCCGGATTGATAGGAGCCGCTGCCGAAAGTAACCTGGATGCCGTTTTCAAGCGGGAGCCATGTGCCGACGGACAGCGGAACGCCGGAGCTGCTTGCCAGAGCCCCAGTCTGATCCCAACGGCGGAGGCGAGGATTGCGGGTGGTGTCGACCAGGACGACGGGCGTGGTCAGCGTGATCGAAGGGACGGTAGGATCGACGCTCTGTATCTGATAGAGCAGGCCGGGTTGATTGGGCGTTTCGCCGAAGAGAGAGTGGTCGTCGCTGATCTCGACCCATTGATTTGCCTGGAAGCCGAGGTTGTCATCGGGACCGAGCGATTCGACCGTGACCGTTTGACCGGAGATGCTTTGAATTGCAATAACGACCGACGCATTTTCGCGCGACCACTTCAGCGTGGCCGTGGTTTCGTCGCCGGGCTGATGGATCTCGACGCGATAGAGCTGGTTTTCGAGGCCCTGGTATCCGGCGGCCGGGATGGGCTGGCAGGAGCAGTCCGATCCGCCGGGGGCAGTGCTGGCGCTCATGGTGCCGGTACTGGCGGTGGGGGTGTTGGCATACATCGCGACGCAGCAGTCTGGCGGCGGGGAAGCTGGTACAGGAGTAGTCGGTACGGCTGATGGTGAGGTCGCTGTGGGGTTTTGGGTAATGACGATGGGGATTTTCGAGATGGGATTATCGATGATGTTGATTTGCGATTTCTGAAGTGCCAATTTCTGAATATTTGTAGCGGTAGAAGTTGCTTTTATATTCAACGAATCCGCGAGGCGCTGCCTGGCGCCAAGCAAGGTTCCGCTGAGCAGTGTTCCCCCGGGGCGGGTGCCGGTGATGCCAGTTGCGGGGCCGCCGGGAGCCTGCGTACTTGCAGGCGGCGGAGCGAGACTGGCAACGACGCGCCACACGGTCTGGAGCCGCGCAGTTGTGTCGGCCTGACCGAGTGCCGGTTCTTGCAGGCAGGGATCGTCGAGTGCGGTGACGAGCCGCTGCCAGACCTGGAGAAAGACCTGGACAGCGCTGCTGTTGCCCTGTTGCGCGAGTTCGCCGAGCAGGGTGGAATCGGGAACCGAAGGATCGAGCAGGTAGGGCTGGTTGAGATAGGGAAGATTATCCACAAGATTCTCGCAAACCAAGCCTTCGACATAATAGCGGCCGGCTCCGATGAGAATCTCGTTTGAGGAGACCGTGATTGAAAAGCCGGCATCGTGCTCGGGCGCGCCGTATGGGCCGATGACGTCGACGGTTTCGTTCTTGCGTAAATAGTTGTTGATCGAGCATTGCTCGTTGGAGTCGGCATCGAGAGATACGCGTCCCTGCTGCTCCAGTACCGACGTGTATTGCTTCGCTGGGTTGAATCGGATTCGACTGAAGTCGCCCTTCATAGCAAGCACCTGACCATTTCTGTCTGCAAATATGAAGACTGCATATTTGAAACTTTAGTAGTTACATAAGATCGCTGCCTATTCCAGAAAACGTCTGGGTGCCGCCGTCCTGGTCGTCGCAGCAATGACGTGGCGGAGTGCCGGAGCCATAGAAAGTTGACGTCAGCCGACGTGTGAGAAGCGGACGCGACGGATGAAGGAAGATGCCGCTTTCGAGGCAGACAGGCAGATACTCCGGGGCGCGGAGTTGCACGTTACGTACAGCCTCGGTCTCCTGAATCTGGTAATAGACGCCCATCTGCGAGTTATTGTCAGCACCGCGCCAGACTGCCATGGGGACGTCACCGCTCAAAAGCGCGTAGGCCGGTTTGCCGTAGCGCAGGGTGATGAATTTGGGCGCAAGTGCGGCTTCGCTGCTCGCATCCGGTGGGAGACAGAGATAACGCCTCGGTGTGATGGAGTCATTGGGTAGAGAGCAGAAACGGACGCAGCCGGTCTGTCTGCGATTGGCCCAAACCGCAGCCGGCCACGGATCGCAGCGCGGACGACGCGCGTAGAAGATCGTGTTCGATGCGAGTGGAAGCGTGCGGGTGTGGACCTTGCCGATGAGAGTGCTGTCCTCGATATGAAGGTCAGCTCCGGCGGAGGCGAGATCGGAGGCGGTGTAGGCGACGCAGCAGGGCGACGTGGCGTCGACGATGCTCGAACAGATACGAGTCGTGCCGCCAGCGTTGGCTGCGATGGGGCCACTGATGGAACGGATGAGGGTGAGGTTTGCCTCAGCCGCGGTCACCTGAATACTGGGATCGCCGGGGGAGACAGGATCACCGGCGCGAGTGAGACGGATGCCGGGAACGAGCGTAGAGTCGGCAAGTTGCACAGCGACTGTTTCGCCGGCGATCGAAAGCTGACCGGCGATCCAAAGGCCGCTGATGAGCAGTTGTCCGGCGGGTTCGACTTCGCCTTCGGGCAGCGGCGCTCCAGGAGTTCCGACAACTTCGATGTTGCCGCTGAGTGTCACGCAGGACCGGTTCCAGATAACGTCGAATGGACCGACGTTCGTGATCGGTTGCCCGGCAGCAAGAGAGAGGTTGCATCCGGCGGGAAGCTGAATGGCAGCGTTCTCCGTGAGGTCGATGGTGAAGCATTCAAAGTTCGGCAGGACGATAACGCCGGTAGAGCCAGGCGTGAGAGTGACGAGCTGATTCCACTGGGCGATGGCGCTCTCCAGGGTCGGGAACGTGGATGAGCCGATGGTGGCAAAGAAGTCTGCACCAGCAGGGTCAACCCTGGTGAGCGAAGAGGAACGATCGTAAGGGCCACCCGCGATCTCAGCCGGAAAGCCATAGGAGTAGTTCAGGCGGAGTGACCCAGGCAGGGCGAGATCAGCGGCGAACTGGATGCGCCCAAGTTCGGGATCGATAGCGATGCGGCCTGCAGGCACGATGCACCAGCTACCCGCATTGCGGTCGGAGAGATTGGCGCACAAGATTTGCGAGCACGGGATGGGAATGCCATCGGCGACAAGCAGGATGCTGGCCGATGGGCCATAGAACGCGGATGCACTGGGCGAGCGGAGGCTCTTTGCGAACTCATGGCGATCGATGGGTTGAGGCACGTTCATGCGCGTCGCCAGATCGCTGAAAGAGGCGCGAACGGGCGGCTGCGAGAAGAGAGGAATGTTCTGGCCGAGCGGGCTGAACATGTAGCGCCCTTCGCCGATCGAGAATGCCGGCGCATTGACGACGGGCTGGCTCTTCCAGCGCCAGAGATGGATGGCAATGCCGGGGATGTTATAGCGGCCGGGACCGTGCAGGGTGATATCCAGCGGTGCGGGATCGGGATTGGCGGCGATCCGCACCCGCGGCGCGATGCGGCGGACGTCGATGGTCCGGCTCTCGATGTCGAAGGCTGTGTCGAAACGGTTGAGTGCGCCGCCGCGGCGCAGATCGACGGTGGTGGCGTGGCGTGGTCGCAGGAGCCGCATGCTTTCTGTAGTAATGAGGTGCCGGAACTCCTCAACAGCGACGGCAGTGCGTCCGGAGACATCGGTAGAGAGCTGTTCGAGAGCGAGCAGAGTGCCCTTGCGGCGGCGGTAGCCGATGGTGTTGGCTACCTCGGCGCGACTGTCGAAGCTGGCGCTTGCGATCTCGTAGATGGAATTGTAACCAATAAGGTCACCAATATAAGGAATGACCCAGGGCGCGCAGGTCTCGATGAATTGATCATCGTAAAGCTGCTCGATATTATCTTCGACGACGCCGAGCTGCTGAGCAAGGACGGCGTAGAGCGCCTGGAGCGGATCGCCGCGCGCGGCGTCGCGGTTGCGATAGACGGTCGGCAGGAGAGCGAAGAGTTGCTCGGCGTTGAGGCTCATGACCAACCTCCAATGGTTCCCTGAGAGATGGGATCGAGCAGGAGCATCTGCGCACCCTGCGGTGGCGTGGGGCCTGCGGCGCAGAGCATGGCGGGTGCGGGGTCGGTTGCCGGATCTCCACTGGGGTTGAGCGCCTGGAGTTGCGCGGCGATGACGCCGGGGGTCTGCTGGATGATCTCGATGATCTGGCTTCCGACGACGTTTTGCGCAAGCTGGCGCTGGTCGAAGGCGAAGGCGTCCTGAAGGTTCTTCCACACCTGCGCGAAAACCTGTCCGGGGTCATAGTTATCCTGATCGACCTTGACTGCGGCGGTGATGCGGAAGAGTACGGGCACATAGGGCGCGACAATCAGGGGGATGTAACGGTTACCACTGGACTGGATGGCCCCCACCAGCTTGAGCACAATGGGATCGTTGCTCTCAAGGATAGCGCCGTTTTCTCCGCCGATCGAGAGAAAGACTCCACGACGGTTTCCGAACCAGGTCCAGGTGGCAAGTGCCTTGGCGATGCCAGCGAAGTTGATGGCGAAGTTCTGATAGTCCTCAAGCGAGACGATGCGCCCGATGGTGAGGGTGGGGAGAGGGGCGCTCAAGCGTGCCTCGGTAGAGGAGGCGGGATCGGCGGCTCCAGAAGCGGGGCTGGGGTTGATGACGGACTTGACGCCCTGTGGGCGATCGAGCGGCTGGGAGAGTTGGCTGGCGTTGATCATGCCGGGGCTGCCGATGCCCTTACGGTACACGGCGCGGATATTGGACTGGCCGGTAGGCGTGCGTGCACCCTGGAGGCCATTCCCGAATTGCACGATGCGACTTCCCTGGGCGTTGATCTGCGTGACGAAGACGCGGTCAGCAGGACCGGCGGCAAGGAGATTTGAGACCTCGTGCCATTGGAGGTTGTTGATCCAGACTTCAAGAGTAGATTGTGTTCCGTTGCCGGTCGCTGCGGTGACGTAGGTGAGTGGCGATTGCTTGAGGGTGAATTGCAAGGCTTTGTTTGTGGCGTCGCCACTGCCGAGGATCTCCTGCACGGTTTCGCCGTTGGTGGAGCCGACCGCGTTGGCGTTGACCTTGACGGTGGTCGCGTCGTAGATGCCTGAGAGTGCGGGCTTGAGAGTGAGTGTGGCGACTTCGCCAGTGACGGAGGGGACGTCCACCAGTGCGGCTTCGCTGACGATGGGATCGTTTTTGTCCGAAGGAAGCAGTTGCATGTTGTCGGAGGCGACGATCAGTGCGCCTGAAATACCGGAGAGCGTTGTCACCGGCCAAGATGGCAGTCCGGTAATGGTGTCGGTGGCAGACGGAAACGCATCGGCATAGAAGATCTGATTGTCGGCGACAGGCAGCATGCCGGAAGAGTTGGCGGGGACGAAGATGGTGCTGCCGCCGGCGGCAACTTGCAGGCGCACTCGCTTGCCAGAGATGCCGATGGGCTGCTGGGAGGTGATCTGCTGGCCGCCGATGATGGCGATGGAATTTCCCTGCACGGGAACGATCATGCCGCTGGCGAGCGGAAAAGTTGTCGTGGCGTTCCAGTTTGTGATGGGGATGGTAGCGGGTGTCAGCACATCGCTTTGAACATAGGCGGTGGTGGCGCGCGTCTCATTGATGAAGCTGGTAAGGACCGCATCGATTGTGGTGCCAGGAGAGCCGGTAAGGACGGCAACAGTCGAGAGCGTGAGCTGCGAGGTCTTTGCGCTGAGTGCGTATAGGTTGGGGTTCGATTCTGAGGCGCTGGTAATTTGAAAGAAGGCGGTATTGTCGGGGCTGGTAAGTACGAGCCACTGGAGTTGACCGGGTGCGTTGCCGGATGGTTCAAGGCCAGTATAGGAGGCGTCGAGATTGATGACACCGCCTCCGGCGTAGGCGAAGATCCAGTCGGTTGGGCTGCTGTGAAGATAAATTGGAGCCTTGACGATGCTCTCGGCCTCGCCAACCGGCCCGCCGAGCCTAACCGCATTCATTTTGTAGATTGTCGTTGAGCCAAGCGGATTCCCCGGGATTTGTTGCAACGTATCGGGTGGCAGCAGGAAAGGGTTGATCGCCTGTGCGCCGAAGAGTGCGGCTTTCTTGCGGAAGATATAGATCGAGACATTCATGGCCGCAGTAGTGAAGGCATTCGCGAGCGGCTGGTTCCACCAGATCTGCGTGTTGCCGGAGGTGGCATCGATTTGGACGCGCGAGATGTAACGGAAGTCGGCGGGCCCGCTGGGGGAGGGATTGCCGGAGGGCGCGGAGATGAAGACCAGGGCATCACCGATGTTGAGGTTGTTGGCCGTGCCGGTGATCCAGGTAGAGGTGTCTCCCGCGTTGAACTGCGAGGGAATCTGGGTCTGGGCAGGCATGGCGTTCAAGGCGATAACAGCGGTGAGGTCGGAGGAGGTCTCGAAGATCTGCGGCTTCTGTCCCGGGCCGGGTATGCTTTGAACGCGCGTTCCATAAGGGATGAGCACATTGTCGGGTGAGCCCGCGGCGCTCGATAGAGTAAAGGCAAGGATGGCCGAGGCAGAGACGCCGGGAGATGGGACATAGCCGATGAGGCGCGCAAGCTCGAAGACGGAGCGCTGGTCGACGGCGGTGCGCAGGAAGGCCTCGTTGGCGAAGCGCTCCTGGTAAAAGGTGAGGATGTCGAGGGCAACGGCCCAGGTGTCGAGGAGCGCAATCGAAAAGTCGGAGGAGGCATGCGTGCGCAGGGCGGCGAGCGGCGGAAAAGCCGGATCAGAGAGTGCAGCGAGCATGCTGGCGTAGAACGTGGAGTAAGTACCGGCACGATAGGCAATGGCCGAGAGGGCAGGCCGATTGGCGATAGCCTGCGGCGTCTCCTGCATAAGCCCCTGGCAGCAGCCGCAGGGTTGTACGTTGGAGTCGGGAAGTGTGCAGGCTCCGCTCATTTGCCACCGTCCATATGAAGCAGGAATATTCCGTGATCGAGGTGATTCGGATCGTTGTCGCAGTGTGGGACCTCAAGCCGGCCCATGGTGAGGTGGCCCTGCGCGACGCCATCGATGCTGCCCTCAGGGGCGTCCATGCGGGTGAAAACGGTCATAGTAGCCGAAAGCACGCCTTCCACGGCCTGGGCGGCGGCGATGAGGGGGCTGGTGTACACTGTCTCGCCGAAGGTGAAGTTTGCCGCATTGAGCAAGCCGCTCTGTCCGCTGCAGCGGTCGCCGGTGACGAAGACATGGAGCAGGGCATCGTAGACCTCGCCCTGGAAGTGGTCGGGGTCGACGCAGATCTCCATCTCGATGCGCAGCCCGACGATCTTTGCAGCTTCGACCGCCAGATCGGTGCCCATCATGCGAAGAAGATTGAGGCTGCGGGTGGTGTCGTGGACGAGGCTGGTTGTGATGGTGGTTGCCGGATCGATCGAGACGAAGGCGGTATACCAACTACCGGTCCAGCGGAGGGTTCCCCGAGCTTCGCGGATGGCCTTCGACTGTATGGCGGCTTGGCCGTAGTCTGCCTCGGTGACACAACGCAGTTGGCTCTGGTAGCTGAAGGGCGCGTACTGGATGATGTGGCCCATGTCTTCGGGATCGACACCGCCTGCGGCAGCAAGAGGATTGCGGACAGAGCTGATGCTGTCTGGCGGTGAAACGAAAGTGGGCGGAAGAACGACGTGGCCGAGCGAGTCGCGGCCAATATTGCCGATGGTGCCGTTGCCGACACGATAAGTAGCAGAGAATGAGAGTCCTGCATCAGGAGCCTGTCCGTACTGGTTGTCGCCGAAGCGGAGAAAGGCTGAGCCGTTCCGTTCAACCTCGACGACGAAGACGGTTTGGGTGTCGTCGCTGGAGAGAAGGTCCGGCAGTGGCGACCATGTGGCGTTGTCGCTGCTCAGGAGCGAAATCTGCGGCGTAGCCTGACGGGTATCCGGGGAAAGGAAAGCGGTGGCCGAGACGAGTCCATTGAACCTGGGGCTGAAGGTGAGCGGCGAGTGGTCGAGCTCCGGATGATAGCGCGGAACGGGAGCGGGTGGGGTTGCTGTCGTGCCGCAGTTGCAGCCGGCACCAGAGGGTGGAGAGGGAGGCGCGGGGGGGACTTCGCCGAGAGGCTCGGCTTCGATCCAGATGCCGTGATCGGCAGGGACGATGTTGCCGCGGGCGACTGTGACGCCGTAGACCGGAAGCGAGTTGTGAGCTGCGTCTGTGGTGGACGAAATGCAAAGCGGGAAGGGTAGCGCATCGTCGGCGGACCAGGCGATGCGGGTGATGGGCTGGCCATTAAGCGGATCGACGAGTGGCTGGCCCTTGTAGTCCGTGGCGGTAACTCTGGTCAGGAACACAGCGCAGCGGTTAGCGGGATTGGCATCCGCGGCTTCGCCGGTGCCGGGACCGAGTACCTCTTCGAAGAGAAGGACACTACCGGGTTGGAGCGTGGTCAGGTTGTTGACCAGGGTTGCCTCGGTGGCTCCCGGTGGCAGACAGCAGTCCGCGTCGCTCCAGGCATAGAAGTCCATCTGATTTTGCTCGAGAAAGAGGGTTGCGGGCTGCTTGCTCGCAAAGATCGGTTGTGTGCTTTGGCTAAGCTGCTGCGCGATGAGATCGGTGGAGCGGACAGCGATGGGAAGATCGGGCTGGCGGACGTAAAACGTAGTGCCGGTGGGCACGATGATGTTGTCCTGGGTCGTGGTGAGCGCGACCCAGACGCAGGCATTGCAGCCTTCGCCGATCTGGTAGTCAACCAGCTTCGCATGGCGGCGCAGGGAGATGCGGCTGCGAGAGGTTCCGAGATAGGCCTCGGTGCTGACGGCGTCCTGCTGATAGCTGAGGTGATCGGCGGCATAAGCGAGCGTCTCGACCATGGCAACGCCGAGATCGGCGGCGTGGGTCTCTGTCCACGTGGGCAGCAGCACGGAGAGTCGATCGAGCATGACCTGTCGGAAGCCGCCGTAATCTTTGGCGAGGTAATTGATGTCGGGGGCTGGCTGGGTGGGGGATGGGCAGCAATTATCGGGCAGACAATCGGCGGGGGTAGGGCAGCCGGCCTTGAAGGAGAAGCTGACGCTCGAAAGCTGCGGGTCGAAGCCGTCGGGTGGATCTGTAATGCCGGGGCCGGCGACAAGTTGCAATTGATAGGTAGAGAAGTCACCACTCTGACTGAGGTTGACAATGAGGACGAAGGGATCATCGACAGTAGCCGACAAGATGGAGATGGCCCGAACCGGTGCGCCGCCGGTGATGACGAGATTGTCCGGGGTGAGCGCGATGGAGCGCGCATCTTTGAGCAGTGTGACAGCGAGTTGCTGTCCGCAACCGGTGGTGCCGACGACTTCGAGATAGTCGATGCCGTTGAGAGTGGGGCTTTGCAGCACGAGGGCGCGGCGGTTTTTTTGCGAGCAGAAGTAGATCATGCCTGTGTCCCTCCTGCTCCGCCATAGACGAACTGCTGCGTCTGTTGCTGTTGTGCCTGGAGGACGGTATAGGCGACGGTAACGGTGAGGGTGGCGTCGGCGGCGGTGACATTGACTGACTGCACGCGGATGAGATCGGAGAGCCACTGCTGAAGGCCCGCTTGAATCGCCTGCTGTTGGGCAGCGGCGAGAACATCGCTGTTTGGCGCGAAGACAAGCTGTGCGGTGCCGCTGCCGAAGGTTGGGCGGTTGACGCGTTCACCGGGCGACGTAAAGAGAATCTGCTCGATCATGTCGCGGATGTGCGTCAGCAGATCGGTCTGCGCGGTGTGCCCGGTCGAATCGAAGTTGTAAGGATAGGCCAGATTCATAGACGCCTCAGAGGGCAGTGACTCGGGTTTGGGTGACAAGTGGAAGCAGCGGCGTGCCGGGAGGAGCGCAGATGGCTTGACCGCTCTGTATGACTAGGGGTTGGCCGTTCGAGGTGACGCGCGTGGTGCCGACGATCCACTGCGCCGTGACGCAGGGTGGAATGGTAGGTGGAATGCCGGGACATCCGGCAACCATCCAAGGATCCGAGATCAGGCAGGAGGGCATGCCGTCGAACGTGATCGCTGGGTTGGGGACGATGGCCATGGCCTGTCCTCCGTGGAGGCACATGACGGTAGCAGTCTGTTGAATGAGAAGACCGGGCATGATTCAGATCACCTCCATAGCGCCTTCGTTTACGGTGACGGCTGGGCCGGTCATGGCGATGGTTGCCCCCTGGCCATTGTCAATGGTGATGCCGGTGTCCGAGATGGAGATGAACGCGCCACTCGCGGTCTTGAGCAGGATGCCTCCAGTTGGTCCGGGAACGTCACTTAGGAGCAGCGTGTTCTGTCCCGTAGTTTGCACAACGACCTGCGCGATTCCGGGCGGCGCGGCAAGCGCGAGCGCTGGGAGATCGGCCGCCGTCCCCCAATAGCAACCAACCCAGATGGGATAGTCGGAATTACCTTGCTCGAACTCGATCCAGACACCACTGCCGATATCGGGCACGGCATAGAAGCCGGATTGAATGCCGCTGAAGGGCACGCAGGGCATGGCCCAGGTTGAGGGCAGGATGTTCGAGACATCGGCCACCTGCACCATGATGCGCCCGATCTGAAGCGGATCGACGTTGTCGAGGACGGTGCCACGATATTTGCCGTAATACTTGCTCATCTCTTCTCCCTTGCAGATCTTCCTTTCTGCGCTAGTAGGGCAGCGCTGGCACCAGCGGCAGATTCGAGATCAAGGCGTTGCGCTTGAGCACGAAGCTCTGCTTGTATTCGCCTGGTTTTAGCTTGTGGGTGGTGCTGTCGACGTAGTGCATCCCATCGAAGGCTGGACCGGCGCCGCGTACGCCGACGAGGCTACGAGCGCGCAATATCTGGCCGTAGCGGAGAACGTCGAGCGTGCCGTCACCGCTGACGACGTCGGCTGTCTCAACGGCGCGAGCCATGCCCTGCATGAGAGCAAGGCCCGGAGTGAGCTTGGCGGTCTCGGTGAGCGGCTCAAACTGCTGCGGCGTGGGAACGACGATGCCGAGCGGAGGGTTGAAAGGCGTGACCGAGGGGATCGCGATGGGCAGAACGACGTTGGTGGTTGAGTCCTGAATGAAGACGATGGGCGTGACCGAACTCTGCGGTTGGTAGCGAAAGCTGAGGCTCTCGACATTGGTCCACGAATCCATGTTGACGTTCAGTGACGGCTGCGGAATGCCGATGCGGAGCTGCGGACCCCAGTAAGCCTGGTTTATACCGGGCACGGGTCCAGGAGTGATGTAGAAGACGTAGCCCACTTCCCTGGCGAGCTGTTGGATATAGGCGAGGTCGGTCTTCTTCTGTGATGGAGTCTGCTCGACGGGGACGGGGACATCGGGAACGAGGACGGGGATAACCTCGGGAACGATGCCGAAGGCGCCGTACTTGGCAAGGATGGTGAGCACGCGGATGTCGGAACTCATGCCGGGGTAGGGCAGACCGGAGAAGTCGATGAGGTCCATGAGCGAGGAAAGATCCTGTCCCGTGACGACGAGCTGTGCAGATCCCGCCATGGCGTCGGGAACGACTTCGTGATGCTGGATGATGCCGTCCATGATGACTTGCGGCAAGCCGCCGAAGGTAGCGACGAGAATGACGCGCAGAACGGGGATGGGCGCTCCTGAGGTGAGCAGCAAAAGCGTCTGTAGGATGGAGTCGTTGGCAAGCGTGAAGGTGAGTTGAAAGCCGCTGCGTCCGGTGGCCGACTCGGTGATCTCAACGGAGGTAAGCGCGTCGATCAGGGGTTTCGGCACGGGTACGGCTTCAACTGGGCCGGCAAGCAGCGAGAGATAGAGAGGGCTAGCCATTGCGCGCTCCCGCGGGGACGCCCGAGGCCAGCGGTATCGAGATGGAGCGACCTGTCTGCGATGTGAGTTCGTCGGGATCGGTGACGCCGTTCGCGTCGCAGATCATCCAGAAGAGCAGCGGGTCGCCGAGGAAGCGGGCGGAGAGATTATCGATGCGGTCATTCTGGACGACGGCGTAATTCTGGACGGAGAGATAGATATAGGGCTGGGGAAGAATACGGCGCGCAAGGTAGACGACGGTTGTGCCGTCTGGCCCTGTAAATTGATTGACGGCGCCGCCGTAGTAGCGGCTGCCGGTGTTGGTGGGCCCCCCGGTTCCTGCCGCCGACTGAATGAGCGATGCGAGTGCGTTATCCATACATCAGCCTCATCTCACGCCTTTTGCGCGAGGGATTCCTTGGTGGTTTGGTAGATCATGTAGAGCGACCCGGCCGGGGAGAGGAAGCCGACGTCGTTGACGCTGAGTACGCGCATGCCTAGCGAAACTTTTGCACGGATGGGATTGAGTTCCAGGTCGAAGGCGTCTTCAGTGATCTGGAGATCGGTGATACGCACAGGAGTGACGCGGCTCTTGCTCCAGGCAAATACGGTGAGCGCCGTTTCCATAGGAAGAATTTCGATGGTGCCGAGCAGAGAAAGAATCTCGTTTGTGTTGAGCACAGAGCTCGAGGGATAGAGCAGAAGCTCAAGCACGGCAAGCTGTGGCTGAATGCCGACGCTGATTGCAGTAGGGTCGGAGATGGCAAGCTGGTCGGTGGCGTCGATCTCAAGGTCGCACTTAATCGTTTCGACCGGGGGGCCTTTGAGGCGAAGAATCTCGGTGCGGTCGGGCTCGTCTCCGACGGTTTGCGGCTTGAAGGAGCGGGTAAGTGTCTCCGGGTTGTACTGGAGCATGATGGTGCTCAACTTGACCCCGGTGACGGGATCGAAGGTGAGGATCGCCCCCTTCTGAAGCTTGGGAGAGAGGTTAGGCATGAGGCGCGCCTCCGTGGCAGGATGGTTTTATCACGCAGGCCTTCCATGACCCTATGGTTTCGGGCATACCCGAGTGCAGTAGTTTCTTGCTGCAATACATTCCATGCCTCCTGACCGGCTCGCCGAGATGCAGCGATCGAACTCTGCTTCGCATCGGTTCATGCAGGGGTTATTCCAGAAAGGGCGTCGCTGGTTTATATCTTTCGCCCGCTCCTGCTGCACGTTGTCGAGCAGAGTGTTGGGATTGTCGCTCGCTGGAATTCGGGTGTTGAAGACTGTTATCGGTGCACTTCTCATGGCGGGCACACTTTGTCCGGCAGCGGCTGCGACCTCACCCGCGAAGGTGGTGCAGGTGTAAGTAGCTTCATACATGTGTCCGGAGCGGCAGATTTTCTGGGCTGTCGACAGCGCGGCCTGATATTGATTGGCGTTTAGTGTGTATCGCAAGCTGTCATCAACGCAGGCCGCATGTGTCGTGTCGGGATGATGGACGCATCCCGCTACGGCCGGCCGCGTCTCATTGGGAAGCGCAGCCGCGGGGTAAAAGCCGTAGGTGTAGCGTTGTCCGTTACCTTCGAGGAAATCTACATAAGTATGGCCGAACTCCTGGTTGCGTAGCGCAGACTCCCAATCGCTGCGCTCTGTGTCGATATGGACAGAGAGCATCCAACTGCCGCTGCTGGCCGGGCTTCCAGCATGGCCGGGGTCCGGCTCTGTACATATGTCCCCGGAGGCGCAAGTCGTATTGCTCCCGCTGCACCTGTCCGCGCCGCCGCGCTGGAGTGATAAGGACTGAAGCCGGCTCACCCCCAAGCGAATGCCTTGACCCGGACGGAAACCGGGCCGGGAAATTTCGGCGGCGTTCCTTTGCGCTTCGGCTTCTCCTGCAGCGGATGGGTCGATCGAAAGCTCCTCGCCGGAGCCGGAAGCTGACAATGACAACTGCTGGACGACATGGGTCAATTCGTGCGCCAGGAGCTGCTGCCCGGATTTTGTCGCAGGCGTAAATTGCCCGCTGCCGAATACCACGTCGTGCCCGACTGTATATGCAACGGCGTTCACCGCACCGGCCGATTCATGGGCTCGAGCACCTGCATGAATACGCACTCTACTGAAGTCGTGCCCGAAGCGCGGCTCGAAAAATGAACGCGTGAGCGCATCCAATGGCTGGCCGGGTGAACGAAGCACTTCGTGCACGATTGTCGGGACGGTGGCGGTTTTGCCGCCTAGAGTGCGACGCTGCAGCTTCTTCTTGCAGTCTTCGCATTCGCCGTGAGGCGAGGAGGTAGCTCCACAGTTGCACTTACGCTGGAGCAGCGCTCCGTGTGGGCTCGATGGAGAGCTCGATGCGCGGGACGCGAGGCGCGCGTTAGCGATCGGTCTTTGAAGAGTGGCATGGGTGCTCATGGCTTTGATCGCGCCTCCTTCGATTGTTGCTGCGGGTGCCGAATGCTTGTTGGCGAAAGCTGGCGGTAGACGCGTTGTGCCACATGCTGGCCGACTGTCTGTGGCTTGGCATTGGCTGCGAGTTGGAAGCTTCCGGCATCCAAGCGGTCCAGGTTTGAAGGCATTGTGCGCAGGCCCGGTATCCCTTGTTGCGCGATAAGTATCGAGAGCTCCTGCTCGATTGCTGCGCCGATGTGAAACCGATCGTTCGCAGGGAAGCCGTGCAGGACGAGCTCTTCGATGTGTATCTCAACGGATGGCGATCCGTCTGGCGTATTGGAAGGCTTCATGACCATCCTGCTACCTCCGCATCCGTGAGGGGGATTTCGAGCTTGGCGAACTCGCTACGTGCTGATGACAGCAGATGTTCCATGCGCACGGGTTGCTCGGCGTCGGCGGCGAGGAAGGCGGCACCCATGGCGATGTTCTGGATATTGCCGCCGGCTACGTGGAGTTGCGCAAGGCGGTCGATGCGAAGATCTTCGGTCGGAGTGCGTAGAGGGAAGACGCGGTGCCACATCTCGGCGCGCTGGGCTGTCTCAGGGAAGGGAAAATCGAGGACGAATCGGATGCGGCGCAGGAAGGCATGGTCGAGCGCGTTCTTGCGATTGGTGGTGAGGATGGCGAGGCCTCGATAGGACTCCATGCGCTGCAGGAGATAGCTGACCTCGACGTTGGCATAGCGATCATGGCTGTCTTTGACGTCGCTGCGTTTGCCGAAGAGGGCGTCGGCCTCGTCGAAGAGCAGGACAGAGGCGCCCTCTTCAGCGGCATCGAAGACGCGGCTTAGATTCTTTTCGGTCTCGCCGATGTACTTGCTGACGACCTGGCTGAGGTCGATGCGAAAGAGATCGAGGCGAAGCTCGTGGGCGATGACCTCGGCGGCCATGGTCTTACCGATTCCGCTCGCGCCGGCAAAGAGAGCGCTGATGCCAAGGCCACGCGAACCTTTCGCGGCGAAGCCCCAGGCCTCATAGACCTTGATGCGTTGACGCACGTGAAGGACGATGCGGCGGAGCAAGTCCTTGTCTTTTTCCAGCAGGATGAGATCGTCCCAGGTGGCGGCGGGTTCGATGCGCTGGGCCAGCCCCTCGATACGGGAACGTCCCTCGATGCGGCAGGCGTTCCATAGCTCTTCCGTGAGACCCGAAGACGAATGGTCTCTTTGTCGTGCGGCTCCATCGGCGCGGTGCGAGGCCGAGCGTATAGCAACCGGCGCGAGGCTGAATTGCGACACGAGAGAATCTACCGCGCCATTGACGTTCTGCCCAGCCAGCGTGGCATGCCATATCTCTGCCTGCTCCTCGCGTGTGGGTTTGCCAGTGTGGAAGACGACACGCGGACGGTTGACGCTACTATGCGGATGATGCGTCGAGAGCATAAGCGGACTGTGAATGAAATCGAGCAGATACGGGAGCGTGTTTACTGAAGATGCATCGATGGTGTCTCTATCCTCGGTCTCGATCAGCAGCGCGTTGTCTCCCAGCACAGCCTCGCGTTCCCACAGGCGAATGAGCAGGTTAGTCTCAGCTGCATAGCTCTGTGGCAGGTTGCGAGTATCGAGAACGTAGAGGCGCAGGTTGAGCAGCGCAGCTGCTTCGGCGGCGATGGCCCGCTTTGCCTCCGGCTCGTTGCCGCACAACTCAATGATGGGTAGTTTCGGAGTTGTCGGCGATCCAAGCGAACGGGTTGCCGCTTCTGTCCATACTGTTGCAATTTGCCGGGCGGTTTCGCTGTAGGAAAATGGAAGCGTATCGGGTTGTAGCAGCGGATGGATCAGGCCCTGAAGGCGCTCGTCGATGGCGGGCACGCCTGTGAGGTAATGCAGGATTCGTTCATTGATGCGGAGCGGATGCGAAACGAGCGTGTCGGCAGGGAGCAGCTCGATGAGTTGCCAGTAGCGCAGGGCGCGCGCCGGAGAAAGGGCGCTCCAGTGGGCGTCGTGCAGCGCGGTGAGAGCGAGGCTGAAGGTCGGCAGCGGGCAGCGGTTGTTGCCGATCGAGGCGAGGAGTTCGGCGAGGTTGGTATCCATCTCGGCGCCGGCGCAGAGGAGCAGGACATCACGCTCGAAGCTTGAGAGCTCGAAGGAGCTGCAGAGTTGTTCGAGCGCGGGCGGCTGGGAGAAGCTCCAGGCGGCGGATTCTGTGGTATTTTCTCTCTCTCTTTGGGGTGTAGGATCACACGCTTTGACTTCCTCGTGGTTGAGAAGAAAGTCTTCCAGGTAGCTCCGCAGCCTGGAGAAACCAGCGGCGAGATAGCCCTGATTGGCCTCGTACCATGTTGTGTTGGCCGCTTCGGTCATGATCGGGCTGGTCATGGCATATTCACCGTGGGACCATCGAGCAGCTTGGTACCGCTGTTAACCGTCAGCAAGCTCTCGGCACCGTCGACCTGGACGCGCACCAGGTAGCTGCCAGTGGGGACGTTGGAAATGTTGAGGACAATCTGATTGGAGTCGGCGGTGGAGACTGTTGCAGTCGACGAAAAAGCTACGGGGGTGGCCCCGGAGACATTGTTCAGCAGCAGGACGGCGCGTTGGCCGATGCCAATGTTGGGCTTGAGCGTCACCGTAACATTGGTGCCGCCGGGCGGACTCGGCGCTGGCGAAGCGGTTGCGCTCTGTACCGTGGGATGCAGCACGAAGGGAGCAACATTCGATTCGAATCCCCGATGCGTGGCTGCGGGTGTGCCCATGTCGAGCTTCTGCAAAACTTGTAAAGCCTTTACGCCTGCGTGCAGGCCAGGCGGGATAGGAAGAGTGAGTTGGGTATCTGCGATGACGGTAGGAGATAACTCCTGATCTTCGAGGAAGACGAAGGTATTCGGGTTCGCGAGATGAGTGCCCTGAATGAGGATCGTCGAGGTAGAAGTGATTGGCTTTCCATCCTGCGAAACGATCTGGCTGACGTAGGGCGAGCGAAAGGGCACGACATAGAGGTTGGGTTGGATGACGGGCGGCGCGGGCACCGGCGTATCGCTGCTCTCCATCAACACGACCGATGCCTGATAGACGGCAGAGAGAGTGTACTCAACCTGAAAGAAGACGGACCAGAGCTTTGAGAACTCTTCGAGAGAGAGCGCAGTGGGGGTGAACCGAACACGTTCGATCTGGCTATCGACCCCAGAGCCGGCGAGAAAACCGAAGGTGGCGACAGCACTGTTGATGTTGTCGTTTGAAAGCAGAGGCTGCGAGTGCAGCGTGGTGGCGACGGCGCCGAGTAGCCGTTGCGGCTCCAACTGCGCGTCGTTGCCATGAAAGGTGAAAAGGTAGTGAAGGTCGAAGGCAGCCTGCGGTCGCTGCGAGAGCGATCCATCGGAGCGGCGCGTGGGCAGATCGGCGTTGCGATAGGCGGCGTTCGGCGTGATCTGGTAGAGAAAGATATTGACGAGCGGAGTGGTGGCAGTGCTCGCATCGGGGCGGTTGAATCCGACCATAGCGCTGCCAACGGCGTTGCTGACCGGAGTATGCAGGACCTGCTGCAAGGCAGCAGTGACAGTTGCGATTGCGAGGTAGTTACTCATCGCACGACCTCGCTCCGCTGCTTGAGGTATTGGTCGAGTGAGAGCGTCGAGGGGCGAGTGCGCCGTGCCGCGTTTGAGGTTGGCGGCGAGGCGATCTCAGCACATACGTCGATACGTCCAATAGTGATTCGAATGATGGGCGCCGCCGAAGACGAGCTTTGGTTCGGCACAGGATCATAAACCGGGTGTTGAACCTGCTTGGGAACTGGACTGTGGACCGTGCTAGGAACTCGATCAGCGAATACTCTGTGTTGATCACGCAAACGGGGATCTTCCAGGACGCTTGTGCTGAAGACTTCAGCCTGAGCCGTTGCTTGCCCGGTATGCATGGGTTCAGTGTTCGCATGCGCTGCATAGTGGTGTTGCTGTCTCTGGCCTGTATATGGCAAAGCGGCGGAACTCTCCGCATCTTGAAGATGAGACCAGTACGAATGCGTCTCAGCCACTATTGGCGGACGAGGGATAGCGGGCTGTCTCGTATGCGGCAGCGTGGGTTCTCTGAATCTCGCTATCGTATGAGGCGGTAATTCGATCTCGTGCGCGCGGGACGCAGCCTGAGTCGTGGCAGAGGAATCGCTTTCGGTCGAAGGCCCCATTTGATCGGCGGCGGAGCCTTCTGGCTGTCCGCTCCTCTCCGCGGTGGGGTCGAACCGAGCGGGGATAATGGGTTGAGCTACAGGGATGATGCCGAGCGTGCGGCCTGCAAGACGATTAAGGAAGTTGGTCATGACGCCATCTCCACATAGATCTGTCTGCGCGTCGGGCTCAAGGCCAGGATATCGAGCTCGCGCCAGCCGTAGACGAAGGCTAACGTGTGGACCTGCTGCAACAGATGCCTGACTGTTGCAGAAATCTTCGACCATAGAAAAAGCTCTATATCGAACGTGACCTGCCAGGGGTGGGAGCAGGCGGGGCAGTGGAGATCGATCAGTATCTCAGCCTGGGGATCGGCCGCGGCCATGGTGGATGCAATCGTATCTATGATGGCCTCGGGCAACATTTCGAATGGTGTAGGCTTCTCGTCAACCAGGGCCTCGACGACACATCGTTCCATAAGCAGTCTGGTGACGACAGTCAGATCGGTACATCCGCTGACGGCACGGAGGTCGCGGCTGTCAGGCAGGCGTAGCCGCACGCGGGTGTGGTCGGCGGTGAGGGTCAGGGACGCCTCTTCATCTTTAGGCGCTGATGAAGCGAGATCGCGGATGGAGAGGCTGTACTCGAGAGCTTCCGCGCATACGGGACACTCGGCAAAGGCATTCAGAGTTAGACCAAAGAAACGCTCGTAGATTTCGAGCAGGCGCGCATCGCGGCTGCCGATGCTTAAGACGGCCAACTCTTCCGGCGATTCATCGGAGCACACCGAGAGCAGCGTGAGCGCTCGATCGACTGGATGCTCGCCCGAGGCCCGCTCCCAGATCGCGATCAATTCTGAATCCGATGGGATGCGCATAAGTAGTCGTTACCCTGCAGCCGGAATGGTGAAGCTGGGTTCGACGGGCTCCGTGACGCTGGTGTCACGCTCCCAGCCCTCGTTCTCGAGCTTGATATGTTGAATGGCGACGGCGTTGGCGTTGGCGTCGAGATCGGGCTGGGCCTGAAACTCGGAGACCCAGCACCGGTAGACCTTGTAGGCGATGGCCAGTTGTCCGGCTTCGTTGTAGAACTCAATCAGGATGTCGTGGCGGAAACTGGCGAGTGATACCTCGGAGCCGAGGCCTGCGCCGAAGTTCCAAACGCTGTTGGCCCACTGTTCGAAGGCGACATCATGCGTCACGCCGCGTTCGAGAGTGATCGCGTCGTACTCGGTGCGTCCGGGAGACTTGCGGCTGGTGCTGGGATCGCCGCCTTCACGGTGCTTTACAACCTCGGTCGTCTTTTTGAGGCCGCTCACCTTGCTGATGCCGGCGACGTATCGCCCATTCCACTTCACGCGGAATTTGAAGTTCTTGTAGGGATCGAAACGTAGTGGATTCGCGCTGAACTGTGGCATGAAGAGGCTCCTTACGATGCGGTCTGTCCAGCCATCTGCTGGATTTGAATGACGACAAATTCGGCAGGCTTCAATGGAGCGAAGCCCACAAGGATGTTGACGATGCCATTGTCCTGGTCGGTGGAGGTTGTAGTTTCGCTGTCGCACTTGACGAAGTAGGCCTGCTGTGGCGTCGAGCCCTGAAAAGCGCCCTGGCGAAATAGTGTCTGCATGAAGGAGCCGACATTGAGCCGAATCTGCGCCCACAGAGGCGCATCATTCGGCTCGAAGACCACCCACTGGGTGCCGCGGTACAGGCTGGTTTCGAGAAATAGCGCAAGACGCCGAATGGGGACGTACTTCCATTGCGAGCCTGCTTCGTCGTTGCCCTGAGTCGTACGCGCGCCCCATACAACCGTGCCGAAGGCGCTGAAATTGCGGATGCAGTTCACGGCAACGGGATTCAACACGCCATTCTGAGCGTCGTTCAGTGGGACGGCGACGCCGGAGACTCCAACGAGGGCGGTCTCTGTTCCAGCCGGAGCCTTCCATACGCCACGATTAGCATCAGTCGAAGCATATACGCCTGCAAGAAACCCGCAGGGAGGATAGTTGCGAGTGACGTTCTGTGCCAGTGGATCGGGTGCCTGAAGCCAGGGAAAATAGAAGGCCGAATTAGTTCCATTCAGACCAGACCCGGGGGCGAGCTTCGTGTAGTCGGTAATCCCGGGATCGGAGTCGGCGATGAGAAAGGCTCGTTGCGTCTCGCAATACTGTTCGAGCGTGCTGAGGGTGGTCGTAGTGATCTCTCCGGGAACGCAGAGCAGGTTGAAGAGATCGACACTGCTGAGCATGTAGACTCCACCCGTGCCACTGGCAGGAAGCAGCGCTGTCTCAAACGCCCCACTCGCTGTCGTCGAGGTGCTGGGAGCGATGGGAGCGGCCGCGCCGTCGGTTCCGCCCTGGAGTTGGGTTGCCTGCGGGTAAGCGGGCAGCGTTGCGGGCGGCGGCACGGGCTGTGTTGTATCGGCAGGCGGTGCTGTTGCCCCTGCTCCCACGGTGGTGGTGACGTAGTTCGAGCTGTTCGTGAGTACATCGACCACATAGCGCCCTTGCGGGTCTGCTGGCAACATACTGAGATTCTCAAAGGACTCGACGACGCTCCAACTGGTCGCGCCTTTCGGCGAATAGACGACCTGGAGCCGGAATCTGCCGGTTCCTCCGGTCTGATTCTTGATGGCAATCCAATAGTTGTCGCCCCATGCGCCCGGATCTTGTGCGGTGACCTTGATGGTGTTGCTGCCAGTGCCGATTGTGACTGCGGCGGCCGCGGCATCGGAGTTCGTCAGGCGAACGATGTAGGCCTGCTGCCCTCCGTTGGCGAAGAATTGGGAGACAGAGTATCCGAGAAGGCTGCGTGAATCCAGGCCGCCGAACTGGTTGTTGTAGTCCGACCAGCTCAAGACCCGTTGCGCATGTGTCACCGGTCCTTGGGGCGCCCATCCGGCGAAGGCGGCGATTGAGGTTGCCACGCCTGTGATGGTGTGAACTCCACTGGGAAGTTCCTCAATGTAAACACCAGGATACGATGGTGTAATTGGCATCGGTTCTCTCCATTTCTTCTAGCAATTGCTTGAGATTGCTTCTATCTGCAGTAGATTGGTTGTTGTCGACATATTGCTCCGATGTGGCCACTGGTTACGGCGCATTGTGGTTTGCAGGACAGTTCAGAATTTCGAGCTTTTCGATCGGTACGACAACGCTCTGCCGCGCGATAACGTTGACAACGGCGAAGGCACGAGGCTGAAGTCCCGAGTCGGAAAAATCTGCGACTACGCCTTCGATCTCCCATGTAGTTGTCAACGCTTTGGGTAGGTCGTCGCGGGTGGGCAGAAATATAT
>NFUO01000611.1 GCA_002197545.1 Acidobacteria subdivision 2 bacterium RH1 MAG20
AGCAGCAAGAAGCCGCTTACGGTGGCAGAGGTCAAGAATGCAGCGCGCTTGGTTCAGATCCTCGCCCATCGGCTTCTGGATGAGAACCCCCCGCCCGGATCGGCCGAGGCGGAGGTTTCTAGCGTGGAGGCGGCAAGCAACTTGGTTGTGGACGCGCGCGCCGAGAACGAGGGCAACGGCTGGGTGGGATCGGGTGCGAACCCGTGGCATCTCGATAACGACACCGACTCTGTTTTGTTCCTCACCAACATGGGCGATCAGCCCGCCCGCATCGGCTTCGAGGTGACGGCCAATAGCGTGCATTATTACCTCGCCCAACTGAAGCTGAATCCGCACGAGACACGCGCTATCGACATTCGTGCGCTGCGTGACGCGCAGTTCGCGGATTTCGAAGGGAACAAAATCCCCGCCACAGCCACCGATGGCAGCGTGAACTGGATTCGCCTGGACGACGCGCCGGTGATGGGACGATCAATGGTGATTAACCGTCACGGCGGTTTAGCCTCGAGCTATGACTGCAATTTCTGCCCGTGCCCACCTCCTCTCTACGCCATGTATATGACTTCGCCCTCAGGCTGTGCGCTCCTTCCCGCCCAGACCATTCAATGCCAGTGCTACGCGTATTACCGCACGTGCAACGAGAACTCGTGCCCGGCCCTTGCGACAGGGGCCGCAACGTGGACCACGGGAAATGCGGCGGTAGTAACGGTGGATAGTTCGGTGAAGGGAGAAGTCCACGCAGTGGGAAACGGTGCGGCCGGCATCACGGCCACACTGAGCGGCCAGACCAGCAAGCAAGTAGGTCCCCCTCCAGGCCGCTGCGTCTTTTCCCCCATTACAAAAACCGCCCAAATGCAGATGAACGTCGATTCACTAGTGTTCACCATCACGAGCGGGGGCGCCCCGAACGATTCGCAGGGAGCCGTTTCCGGGACGCCTTTCAACTTGCAAATGCAGGCAAAGAGCGCGAGCACGGGGGCGGTTCCTGACACAACCTTCAATGATCAAAACGTGCAATTCAATCTGATGAGCATCAACACAAGCATCGGAGAGAGCGCACCCTCCAGCGTTAGTTTCTCCTCGGGCACGGCCAACGCGAGCGTAACGATTGTCCAAGCCTCGGGACTGACGAATTCGGCGCGCACCATTGTGGTCAGCGCCAACGCGACGGGCACTGTGTTCTACCCCTATGTTTACATGGATGTCACCGCAACGGACGAAGGACACGTCGGCCAGCCGACGGCGTGCGGGTATACGATCCCTGCGAACGCCCAGATGGTCGCCCTGCCCTACAGCAGCGCCTTGTGTGGGCAGCAGGTGCTCGTGGCAAACGGGTCAAAGCAGCAGCAAGCGCCGGTGGAAGACGTTGGTCCATGGTGCCCTCACTCCGCTGCAAGCCCTGGCAATCCGTGCGTCTGCCCTAGCGACGACTATTGGGATAACACCGGAATCCCTTACGCAGCCACACACTCATGCAGCTCCAACGGAGCGGGCATCGACCTGGGAGATGGGACGTACTCCACCGTGCGCGGGGGCACCAACGGTCCGGTGGACTGGAAGTTCCCATGACGCGACATTTAGTTCCGGTCCTGCTCGCTTGTGCAGTCGCGTTTGGGCAGGCGCCTGCTCGGGGCCAGAAGGACGCCTCAGTGATCCCCCTCGCAGTAGCGCGCAGCTTTCTCCCTCCGAACGCGCAGCTTGCCGAGGACTACTCATTTGATTTTCGCACCGGAAGAGTGAGTAAACGCTGGCCGGCGATCCTCACCGGGCGCATCGTGGGGTCCGATACACGGGATATCGTATTTGCCTACTACAGCCCCCAGATCCACGTAACGAACAAGACCTTATTTCTAGACCTCCTCCGGCAAACATCGAGCGGCTACGAAAAAATCTTTGAAATTTCGTATCGAACCCAGGTGCTCTTTGGTCCGCGGGGGCTAAGGCTGGTCCGTTTGCATGGGGTGCAAACAGAAGCCGTTGCCATCGTGCACGGCATCGGAGCCGACCTCGGCGCACGCCTGGATATCCTCCTGTGGCGCGATCCGTGGGGATGGGAGAATATCTTCCCCGAAAACCACACCGGGTACACTTACTTCTTCCCTCAAGAAGCCGGCCTAGATGTTGCGCTCTCCACCGCGAAGCATCCCGGCCTGAACGTCTCGCCCGCCCCCGCTTGGTTCCA
>NFUO01000612.1 GCA_002197545.1 Acidobacteria subdivision 2 bacterium RH1 MAG20
CCCATCCTTCATAAGAGCCGTATGCGTAGACGCGCACGTACGGATCCGTCCGGGGGGCGCTCAGTGATGAGCGTCCCTACCGGGACCGTTGACGGTGCCTCTTTACTAGGCAGTAACTTCCGGATGGCCCACTAACCGCTCGCACGCCGAATCATCCGGAGAATTCTACGTGGCACAGGGATTTGATAGACTTCTGGTCAAGACGCAAACCGACGACAGTCGAACATACATGAAATGATCGCTTTTGAAGTGACCGCTGCGAATGCCCTGGGGCGCCAGCCTTCCTGAGGAGCCTTTGGATGAGTTCAGCGACGAAGAGATCTCCTGTTTCAACGAAGCCCGCAGCTTCCGCCACAATCAATCGGGAAGAGACTCCTTTCGAGGCGCTGGCCAGCATCTGCTCAGTTCTGGTGGTGGGCCTGTTCATTATGACCTTCTTAGCTCAGAACTACGTCATTCCGTCAGGCTCGATGGAGAACACACTGCTTGTGGGCGATCACCTGGTCGTCGACCAGATCACGCTAATGCCGCCTGCTTCGTGGATGCCGCTCATCAGGTATCGCGAGCCGAGGCGCGGCGATATCGTGGTCTTCCACAAGCCCGTCAATCAGCCTGGTATTGATGCCACTGACGCCGACGGAACACCACAATACACTCCCCTGGTGAAGAGGTTGATTGGCGTACCGGGAGATCATATTCATCTACGCAACGGCATTGTGATTGTCAATGGAGTCGCACAGCCGGTGGGATTTGCGCAGCCGACGACGACGGACAACTTCAACGAGTTCCTCGACGATTTCCCCGCCGAACCTCCAGCTGGGGTGCCCGGGGCATCAGAGTCATGGGCCGTGAACTTCTCAAGCTATATCCAGGATGGCGACCTGGTGGTTCCACCCGGCATGTATTTCATGATGGGCGATAACCGGCACAACAGCCTGGACTCGCGCTACTGGGGCTTCGTGCCACGCGCCAACATAATTGGCCGGCCTCTCTTCAACTATTGGTCGTTCAAGGCCGCAGATGGACAACTTGAACAAACAGGATTCAGTCACAAACTCGCGTGGCTCGGCCACGTTCTTGTGCATTTCTTCCCAGACACGCGCTGGAAACGCACTTTCCACGTTGTTCGTTGAACCGAAATTGTAAGATCCTGATTTGATCTTGATGCGCTCCGGCCGTATAACCGCCTATCCTTCAATTATTGCTTGGTCAACATCCCTGGCGGGTCGGTTGCTTCGGCGGAAACCGAGCGCCAAGAGGGTCACGCGACAGGAGCTCATCATCGCGCGTTCCTCGGTTGGCGCATTCAGGACAATGCACTCAGCGAGACTCATTCCATCTCAGCTAAGGTGGAGTTCCCCATAGCTCGCCGGTCGATTCCCACCCGCGCGTCATTCTGGCGCGGCCAAGATATGCTTTATTTCCGGCCAAATTGTGCTTTAAATCACAATTGAGATTGAAGGCACCCGCCAAAGCAGCGATCGCTACTGCTCACAGTGCCCCACCGGCCGCCAGCACTTCATAGTCGGCGCGCAGTCGGTAACGCCTCGCCCGTTTGGAGGTGTTTACGGGTTCCAGAAATCCCTCCTCAACCCACCGCCGGCATAGTTGCGCTGTGGTTCGCGGCTGAAAGCCGAAGAGAGCACCGATCTCTTTGGCGGTAAGCTCCCGAGACTGCTCGAACAGGGTCAGAACTTTACGTTGCCGGGCGTCGAGATTGCGAAGCACCTTCGTCTGGTCGGTGCTTCCTCTACCAGCCTCGGCCCGTGCCTGAGCCTCGACCTTCTGGAAGGACGTGGCCATGCCTTCAATAAAATAGGCGACCCATTTGGTAATGTCGGCGGCGGCCCTTCCCATATAGTAGTTGTGGGATGGCCCAACCGTCAGTGCTTCGTAGTAGTCCTGCAAGTTGAGCGCATAGTATTCCTCAAGCGCGTAAAGCCCTTTAAGGCCATAGCCTCCTAGATGCAGAATCAATGTCGTCAAGAGCCGCGCCGTTCGGCCATTACCGTCAAAGTACGGGTGGATCGTTGCGTATTGATAGTGGGCAATAGCAGCCCTGATGGGAACTGGCAAATCATCAGTCTGGTTGATCCAGCTCATGAGTTGATCCATCAACTCCGGTACATCCTTCGTTTCTGGCGGCATGTAAACAATGTTCCGTGTGCGACTGTCGCGGATCACATTCTGCCCATCCCGGTACGGAGTCGGCTTGACACGGGTCTTTCCGGCGCTCATGACGAGCGCATGGAGCCGTTGTATAGCTGCTTCTTCGACTGGGCCGCCGCGCTTCGCTGCGCGCTCTACTTCGTCGAGAGCTGCATAATATCCTTTGACCTCGTCCTGGTCGCGCTCACGCCCCGGAAAGTGCTGGTTCTCGCTGAGCACCTTCTCGACTTGCTCCTGGGTAAGACGGTTTCCTTCGATCATGGTCGAGTAGTGAGTCGAGAACAGGCGCGCGGTCTCTCTCAGATTTGCAAGTACCCGTGGGGTAATTGGCAGCATCTGGATCGACTGCTTCACCGCCTCGATCCGCATGAGACCACCGGCAATCGCAGGAGTAATCGTGAAATTTGGAGAAAATAGACTCTTTTTGCGGATGGACATGGCAAACTCCAGCAGGCGCTCACGCCGTTATTTGGCTATTATATAGCCGTTATCACGCCGATAAAATGCCGTTATTTCACGGAAAGATACCGTGCGCAACCCGCACAAAGAGCATCAGCGCCTCCTCTTCCCTGTCCTGGATACTTTGACTCACGCGGCAAGCCTCAACAATACGCATGGGGTGGCCGGAGATCCGGGTCCCGGTTCCCCCGGTCCGCCCAGCAAAGGAGCGAGTTCGAGGAGTTTGCCGGACCCGCACGAACCACATCGCCTCCAAGCTGAGTTAGACACTCTCTTGCAGTTCTCACAGAGGACCGCCTGATCGAGTGGGATCGAGACCAGACCTGGTTCGTTCCTAATCATCTGCACGTTGCACATAACAACCTCCCGAACTCGGAGGGCGGCATCATTGCCACCCTCTCTGCTGTGGTTACGCTGCGGCGCGCGCAGCAAAGTCCTCAAGCGCCGTCATCAGTAGCTTGAGCGTTTCGAGATTGCGGATGGTCGTCATAGACCGAATCTGCAACTGGTCCAGCACCGATACAAATTGCATATCGCCGATCTCCTCGGAGAGAGAGTGCGCTTTGCGAATACCACGCGCTGCGCGTTCCATGGCGTCAGAGACATCCGACTGGAGTTGTGCATTGGGAATTGCATTCGCGCGCCGCGCCCGCGACATCCGCCACAAAATCTCGCCGTAGATCGGATCTCCGAGAATGCGTCGGAAACCTTCGATCTTCGCAGTCGTCTTCTGATCGACTGGGCCCCGCTGAACAGCGGGAGGACGTGCCCCGGACGTTCCCTCTATCGAACCCGACTTCGGGAGCGCCCACGGGGGGAGCGTTGGAAAGTGGAGAGGCTGCCGATGTTGGTTGAGTGGCACCCACATCTCCGCGAAGTTGTAGAGATAACGCCCAAGGCCGAAACAGGTACAGGCACGCTTGAATGCCTGCGCTTGTGCGCTTGTCATGGCGTTCTCTTCGTCTGCCCACTCTTCTCCGCTGTCGGCGTGGGTCCCTAGTCCGGCGATGGTCACCGTGCAGGTCACCAGAACCTTGCCCGTCTGGATGAGTTTGTCCTTCTTCATCCGCGTGACCGACGAGACCGTATTAACCTCATAGGTCCGGGTCCAACCGCTGGGAGTGAAGACGTGATTGAGTCGGTCGCTGTAGGCGCGTGGGTCCGCGAACGCGATCACGGCTCCGCGACTTCCGTCTCGCGTTGTATGCGTGACACGCCATTTGATCTCAGAGGGATCAAAGGGCTCTGTCAACTGGGCGAAAAGAGCGTTAAGCTCCAGATTTGGTGTCCCTGCTTCAGTTGCCATCGCTTTCTCCTCAAAAGAAATAGGCGCTCCGAAGAGCGCCTGTGAGTTCGTCTTCCGATCCGCTCGTAGAGTAGGCCACTGATTTGAGGTGATCTCCTCAGCGGCCCCTCGTCAAACCGTGCGTGCGGTTTTCCCGCACACGGCTTTCCGACTGTCTTCGGCCTGCAGCTTTATGACGGCGCAAGTCGGCCATACCGTTTCTGGTCGTCACTGGCCACCGAGAGGCTGTATAGCTTGAACAGCCCTTGATAGTCGTAGAACCAGGACGGCGGATGGTCCCTCCACCCCTTCGACCGCTTCTTGTGCTTCTTCCGCAGCATGATGCAGAGGATGTACGTCGTGTAATTGGCGATGCTCACGAAGTGCTTCCGCGAGTTACCCATCTTGAAGTAGTTGCCCCAGCCGCGAAGGAGCGGATTGATTCTCTCCTTCACCAACTCAGGCAAGTTCCGATGTTGTCCTGTTTGAACAATCTCTCGGACCTTCTTCTTGACGGACGTCATCGCCTTGGGAGACGGATAGTAGAACGTGTTCTGCTTTCCCGTTTTCTTTGAAGGACGCACGGTAAACCTGTGCCCCAGGAAATCGAACGGCTCCGCTTCAACGTTCAGTATCCGCGTCTTCTTGGCATTGAGAGTCAGACCGAGCCGGTCAAGAACCTGCTTGGCCTGTTCCAGATAGAACTCCGGCCTCTCTTTGCACAGGATGACGAAGTCGTCGGCATAGCGCACGATGTGAGCATCGTGCGGACGTTTACCGAACTCCTTCCTTTCCCAAGTCTGATCCAGCCAGTGAAGGTAGAGATTTGCAAGCAGAGGCGAGATCACTCCTCCTTGTGGTGTACCGGTCGTCTCCGTCCGGACACCCGTCTCTTCCATGACACCAGCTTTAAGCCACATAGAGATCAGTTTCACAACCGACCGATCAGCGACTTTGGATCGAACCGACAGGAGCAGCTTGTCGTGCGGAATTGTGTCGAAGTACGACTTGAGATCCGCATCGACAACCCAGTGGCATTTGAAGTTCAACCACTTGTAGACCTCTCGCAACGCCTGATGCGCGTTCTTCCGAGGCCGGAAGCCATACGAGAAGTCCTTGAAAACCGCCTCGAACAAAGGCACGATGGCGATCTTCACTGCTGCCTGCACTACGCGATCGGCAATGACAGGGATGCCCAGCGGTCTTTGCGTTCCGTCTGCCTTCGGGATGAACACCCGCCGGACAGGCAGTGGCTTGTATCGCTTCGCAACGAGCTTTGCACGGAGTTCGTTTAGGAAAGTTCCAACACCAACTTCCTTCTCGATCATCTCGAAGGTTCGCTGGTCGATGCCCGGAGCACCTTTGTTGGCCTTGACCTGAGCGTATGCCGCGTGCAGCACGTCTTCCCTGCACACCTTGTCATACAGCACTCCGAACTTACGCTTCGGATTCGTCTTGGCTGCTAGGTATAGTTTTCGCTGGAGTACTCGCACCTTGTCTAACGGCGTGTTTTCAGCTTTCGCAATCACGCAATGCCTCCTTCATCGAAAACGTGACAGAAGCAGAGGCCCTTCCCTCCGGCAAGGTTCTGTTGTCCCCGCCATCACAGGTACTATGGCCTCCTCCGACTCCTCTCTCCTGCGTCATCACAGCTTTCGGTGGACGCCTTATACCGCGATTTACGCTGTAGGTTACACAGCGACAGGAGGAGGTCTCGACTGTTCCGCTCAGTGCTTTGCATACATCCCATCTTCTATACCCCGGGTTCCCAACTAGGCTTCGAATGATTCGTTCATCCACCTAAAAGTGCTGCCTTCGTCCCCATTCTAAGGACTCGGCGGAACCACCCTACACCGTGCTCTTCCAGCACAAACGCACGGCTGACATTTACGAGGCTGCTCGGAAGTTCACTTGCGTTACGGGCTGTATGCTTGCGCGCGCCCACTGCCTGGATCGGGGGCCACGTTTGTCCGGCGTTGTTCCCGCATGTCAGTCGCCCTTCATACGTACGCCATAGCTACACAGGCAACGAATCGATTCCTGTGACAGGATTCTCACCTGCTAGTCACTGAGCAGCTTTCAGTCCACTCAGAAGGGGATGTCGTCGTCCGTAATTCCCTGGTCGGCGTAATACCCGTCGCTGGTAGCCGGTCGTTCCTGCCCATAACCGCCCGCGTTGCTCCGCGAGTAGCCTCCACCATTGCTTTGGTTGGAAGCGCCGGAGTCGCCGTGACCGCCGAGCAGACTCAGTTCGTTAACAAGAACCTCGGTGCGGTACTTCTTCTGGCCCGAATCTTTGTCATCCCAGAAACGAGTCTGGATCTTGCCTTCGACGAAGAGTTGGGTCCCTTTCTTCACGTAGTCGCGAACGATCTCTGCCGTGCGATTGAATGCGACGAGGTTGTGCCATTCCGCCTTGTCAGCCCAGTTGCCCTGGCTGTCCTTTTGCCGGTCTGAGGTTGCGAGCGAAAAGCTGGCGACGATTGTTCCGCCAGCGGTCGATCGAATCTCAGGGGCCTTTCCGACATGTCCGAGAAGTAATGCTTTATTGATGCCTTTTGCCATGTTGATGCTCCATTCTCCTGTTTGTCAGCGGTACACATGATCGAGAGCCTCCGCGTGAGAGACCTCGATGTACTGCCCTTCCGAATAGCGATAGAAGGTCTTCGAGTCGCGAGCGATATTGAGATAGCGCCGCGTGACGTAGTGTTTGTAGAGTTCGATCTCACCGGCACGCCCCATGTACATGAAGTCCGAACGCTCGCGGACCGGGAGCGCCCGTTCCAGGGGTTCCCAGTTCGGCTTGTCTACGCTAATTGGGATTTGGGTCGATGGGATCATACGATCACCCCACGAAGTTCCGGAGGAACACCGACATGGGTATGCTTGCAACCGATACAACAGACTGCCGCCGTGATCTTGCGGATCGCCTCCTCAAAACGTTGCGGCATTTCCACCGCTTCTCCCGCACGCGTGTAGAAGATGGGCGCGAGTTGCCCGCGCAAGCTCCTGTGCTCCTCTCTCCACAGTTCCAGGGGGAGAACACCATCCCGTCCGCGAAACAGTAACTTCGACGTGATCTCTGGACGTGTTCTCCCCGGCGACAGAGACAACGAGTGTAGGGATATAGACAACTCACAGGTATGAACCATGCGTGACATCTCGACCCGCACCAGGCTTTCGCCAAGAACAATGGCGTGCCGACCGTTGACAGCAAAAGAGTCGATGGATTGGAGCCAAGGAAGAGGCAGCCCATCCGGCGACAGGTAAGCGCAGAAGCGTCCCATGTCTGCCACCGCTCCGCCAGACTCTACGCCGCGCAGCACGTAACGCTTTGCGAGATGTTGATGTTCCACAGTGACTCCGGGTGTGCAGTAAATACCACGCCGCTGGAGTGCCTGAAGCGTGGTGGCGGGAAGCGAAAGGCCGTGCAAGGCATGAGAGGGAGAGCCCGGTGAAAGAGAGCGTTTTGCGGACAGGTTCGCCATAATCGCCTCCTAAGCCATTGCGACTTTGCGGGTGGGTTGGCCGAGCGCCGTGCGGATTTCTTCCTTAGTGCATCCAGCGCGGCATATGTAAAAGCGAGGATCGGCGATCTTGATCCCCAGGTTGTTTCGAGATCGGTCTCGCCCGGCCTGGGCGCAAGACGGGCACTGCGCCTTCCAGTTGCGGCTGTCCTGCTTGCCCGTGGTCTGCACATAGTTGAGGATGCGGAATTCCTGCTGTCCTGAAATTGGCAGCCGTGAAACAAACGGTACCGCCATGGGCGGCCTGTAGGCCTGCGGCAGTTGCATCCCCTGGGTGAGTGTTTCGAGTTCCGCCGCCGTGAGCCGCTTCAACCCTTGCAGGTAGGCGAGCTGCGCCTCCGGCGTGACATCGGCGTCGTAAAACCAATAACGGCGGTTTGTCTTGCGGTGGACGCCCAACGGCGCTCGGATGGCATTTCCGTATGCGCCGTCGGCAATCTGATCCTGCCGAGGGAAGACTTCGATTCCTTCCTTGAGGCCCCCACCTTTGACGGGAACCCCGAGGCGAAGCGCGAGGTTGTAGATATAGATACGGCATTGGGAAGCCAGCAAGGGCTGCTCGCCGAGGATCCAGAGGTGGCCGCCACGACGGGATTGTTCGAGAGCCGCTTCGATACCGTCCTGCTTGAGTTCGCGTCGCAACTGGAAGAGGGCGTCTAGTGCATCGTCGAAGTCTGCGTCGATCGCCACCCATTTGCAGCTCTGGGTCTTTGGGTTAATCGCAAACAAGCTGATGGTCGCGTCACCGTTCAGGTGCATCCTGACCGCTCCCAGATCCAGCGGTCGCTTCTGTTTGATGTAGGGCGCACTGTCATCCGGATGGGCTTTTTCTCTCTGGATGCAGTAAGCAAGACGGTTTACGAACAACCGCATAAAGTCTTCAGCGGTCTGGCCGCTTACACAAAAGTGGGTCGGCATATTCGGGGTCTCCTCTCCTAGCTGTGTGGTTGTACCCCGGACCCAAAACTCGGTCAAATTCCTGGAAACGGCGAGCTGGATACGCTCTTGTGGCATATCCGCTCGCTGATTCCGGCGGACAACGGGGTTACGCGGCGATGGATTTTGGAACGGCTACGACCTTGATCGTGTGTGGCGGAATCGACGCCCCGGACGTTTTCGGGGATTCGAGCGGACGGTTCGGGATCCTGTCTGAAGCACCACAGATGATGCCATTCACTCTTGCTATGCTGCGGTTGATTGAACGAATACGGCTGGCGGACAGACGCATGGCGACTTCTCCTGTTGTTGAGTTGGAATTGTGGGTTGGGGTGCTACGGGATGGACTAAGCGTTTGCTGGATGGACTTGGGAGAGCAGAAGTCCCGGCTGGTCGACGTAGTTGAACAGCTTGTACTCCGAGAAGACGCTGTCGAATTGCTCAGAGGTGAATTGGTCTTCACATCCTTCAAACGAGAGCATGTACCAGTCGTCGCGCTGCCGATCGAAGATGTAGATCGCGCCGGATGCGGTGTTGTCGGGGACCATTTGTAGGAGCAGGACGCCTTTCGGTGTCTGAATCCAGCGTGTTGCGATGGCTTCGCCAACCTCTAGAAATGCTGAGACGGTCTGCTGAATTGTGTTGGCTGCGCGGTCGCGCCAGTTGAACATCTTGTATGCGGACATCTTTCCTAAGCTGCGTTGCATGTTGACTCTCCTTTCGTCGTTGATTGAGGTTGGTGGTCGAGAATTCTCTAGCGGAAGTGGCCGCGAAGTGTCGTGCTCCAAACACGAACGAGCGAGACGAGCATCGTCACAAAAAGCAACGCCAGGACGACCAGCCAGGACGGGTGACCCGAACTGACTTGGTATAGCGTCGGGCCGTAAGTCGCGATGACTCCGGCGTCGAGCGAGGTTAGCAGCATGCAGATTGCAATTCGGGACGCAAAGCGTGCAGACAAAACTGGAACGTACTCGACCGGAGCCGAGACAGTGCGAGGAATATCGGCCATGTGTGATCCTTTCTGTAATGGCACAGAGTGCGGTTGGCGGTTGGGAATTTTAGAGTGAGGAGTTGGTCCCACGTCGGGCGTCGACAAGCATCGATAGAACGGGATTCAGAGATGGAACTGTGAGGTGATGCTACGGAAGGGGCCCGCTCTTCCGTCAGAAACAGAAACTCTGTTGCCGTGCTTCCTCGGCGCGCTTCGAGGAATGAGCTTCCACGATTTCGACCAGGCTGGCGCCAGGACGCATCGTGAACTTCAACTTGCGTTCGAGAGACGCGACCGTGTTGAACGCATCGGGGTCGTGTTGATGGATCGCAGCAAGGTCCGCGTCAGTCGAAAAGATGCAGACGCGGCATGAGAAGCGACGGAGATAGCCGCCCGTCCTTCCGTCTTTGTGGTACTCAGAGACGTACACGGGATGGAGCCGGATAGCATTCACCCAGTGCCAGACGAGTACATCAGAGAGGGTTTGGCCGAAGATCGGGAGCCAGTTGTAGACGGTTCGCTGCCGAGTCGAGAGTGCCTGATTCCGGGTGAGCGGCGACAATCGAGACCTTGAATTGGACTCTTCCGAACGGATGCCAATGCAGTTGAGGATCACCTTGTGCGGAAGGTTCCGGATGAATTTGTCGATCGGACTACGCTTCAGAACGGACGTGCATTGCCGATACTGCGATGAGGCAAGCATGCCGCGGTGCTCCACCATCTCCAAATAGGTGCGTTTGGGGTTGCGCACCACGGTCAGGTCCAGACCAAACTCCGCACACCGCGCTCGTGCAAAATCGGCGGCTGAGATTGGAGATACATGCTCGAATCCCGTGTCTGCCATCACCGCGTAAGTAGGGACATCCGGGAACTTCTTGCGGACGAACCCCACTATTCGGATAGAGTCTTTCCCGCCAGAATGGTTCACTACAAGCGCAAGATCGTTTCCATGTTCCTGCGCAATACGTCGCACCTCTTCTAATGTCTGCGTCATATCTGCCTCCTTCCAGTTGTCCGTCACTTCTGCGTATTTCGCTTTTTGTGCTTTCCATCCCTACCGCCGGACTACGACCCCTCAAAACAGAGCCATGTACAAGGGGATAGTCAAGAAGCAACTCATAGAAGGAACGAGACTTAGGAGGGACCGATTCCGGTCAAAAACAAGCCAAAGGGTGCCAAAGGGGCGTCAATGGAGAGCGTCGAAATGGCAATCGCTCCACAATGGGTACTCAAAAAGATTGCCGGAGAAGGAGAAGAGCTATCGCCCTTTGGCCGCGAGGAGATCGCGCAACGAGACGACCGCCGAGTCTTCTGTATTGGTCAATGTGCGCGTTTCGAGCAAGGACCGCCGAAACGATTCGCTGAGCGCAAAACCGATTTGTCTCCGGCACGATCGCATTTCGACGGCGAGAAGGTACAAGATATCGTCGTTCGAAGTGAGATAGAGAATGGTGTCCGTTGTCTCATCCTTGTCGAGTACCTCGCGAATGGAACGATAACGTTGCGCCGCTTTCGGATTTCTTTCATACTCGATTGCCAGCCGTTTGCAGTCTCCATCGAACGCGATCTCCGCGATGGCGTCGAAATCTTTCGTGGCTGAACTCTCGACAACCAGGTTCCTCGATGTGATTTCAAGTTCACATTTCCAGGAACGAAGGAGGCCGCCCTTCGCCAGAGCGATTCGTATATTCACCAATTCCAGCGCATGTGGCACCTGCGATGGGTGCAAAATCTGTTCGGTATTGCTCGGCAGTGAGAGCAGATAGTGGCCACGCGCTTCGAGACATTCGAGACCTTGCTGCGTGATTCCGAAGACTGGTTTTCCCAAATGCCGGTATGTCTCCAGCCGGGAAAGGAGCCCAGCCTTCACCAGTCGCGCGACTCGCCAACGGAGAGACCGCGAAAGCGCAGCCTCCATCTCGAGCGAAATCAGGTCGAGGAGTTGGTCGAAACAAATGGCGCGAGCGTTGCGAACGTGGAGCAATACAGGAACGTCGCACGCCTCAGACAGCGCGATATAGCCTTTGTAATACCTCATGAGACTTCCCCGTCCTGACTACAGGAAAGCGACAGACCGCTACCGTTTGCGTCCACACGCCAACGTCCGAGATCGCTTTCGACCCAGTCATCTGTTCGGATCAGTAGCATCGCTTCGAATTGTGAACCTCTCATGCTGATAGAGATCGGCGTCACGCCGGACGACATCCAGCCCCGCTGACGAAACCGAATCATGCCGTGTTCCATCGAATTCAGCGCCACTAGATACCCGTCTTGAGAGACGTCCGTCACCAACCGTTGGAACAGGAGGTGAATTTTTCCGGCGAACTGGTTCGGCCCCGCGCACAGAAATGTCTTGCCGATCGCGCGCGACGGAAACTCCGGATCAAAGCCGCTCTGTGTGTTGAACCGGATTTGTCCGGGGTAGATCGCGCTGTGATGAAGGCGCCTGCCCGACTTCAGAGCAGCCGCATTGAAGTAAGCCACGCGCCGGCGAAAACAGTACGGATCGTCCGTATTGGACGGGTGCATCATCCACCAGTTCGTCCCGAAGCTGATCACGCGGACGTACATTCCCCGGTCTCCGTAGAGAGTGTGTTCAAAAGAGCTCGTGTCTGAAGCATCCGTTCCGGGCCACGCAGATAGTGTAGGAACCAGGCACGCTCGAAGAAATAACGTGGCAACGGCACGTTCCGGTCTCGGAGATAGAGCAGGAGCCTATCCAGATCAGCCATCGCCTTGGTGAAGGCAATGTCATCTTCGTCCTTTGGTCCGAGCTCCTGCCAGAGATATATGTCCCAGTCGTTTGCGTCTGAGTTCTCCGCAAGTCCGCGCTTGTAATCAATCCATCTAGCGAAGTAGGGGTTCTTCTCCGCTAGATAGTTGAGCAACTCCTGCACCTGGTCCTTTGGAGAAACGGGAGCGACTGCTGCACTCTCGACTTGCTTTGGTTGCGCCTCATGGAACAACAGTTCCGTCAGGCCCGCAAAGATTCGCTCATTCAAACGTTCAAGACTGTCTGTCCGATGGGGTTCGGAGAGGGTTTGAATGCGTCCTAATTCTCGCGTGTATTCGGCAGGAAACTCTTGCCTCCGCACTTCGTAGAAGCTCTTGAACAGTTCGGTACGGCCACATGCGAGGACGTATTCGCGCTCGACGACCGGGACGCAGGCGTGCACATATGAGATCCACTCCTCCTGGTTGTCGAAATCGATTCTTCTCTTCACAAGCATATCGGGCCTTTCTACGCCCCCTTGAGGGAGGCATTGCGGCGACGCTCCTGATCGAGAAGAGCGGTCGTTTGGTTGAGACGTTGTTTCAGATTTTGCTCTGTGTTCTGCATCGCTTCGATTCGCCGCTGGAGCAAAAGATTAGATAGCTGCACGTTTGCCGTGCTGCTATCTGGCGTCGCAATGCTGGTGGCCTTGGCTATCGGCGGCTCGGGCGGAACAGGCCTCTGACCCGTGACCGAATCATTCTCCGTGAGCTTGCGGACGCTCCGATTGAGATTTCCCGATGTCTGCTTCTCTGACCCTGCCTGCTGTTGCTTAATTTCGAGAGCCTTCTCTACTTCCGCATTGTGGGTTGCGACGAGCTGGTTGAACTGCTCTGTACGGCGGTTCAGTTCGATCTCGTCACTGACTCGACCGTTCCACAACTCGGCAATGAGAGCCGCAGTGATGACCTCTCGTTTCGCTTCCGATCTCCATTGCAGCAGGACGATGGATACCGACCCAGTGAGTAATAGGAGCGTGATTGTGTTCGACCAGAAATACAAATCATCGACCGTATTCGCAACTACGGCATCTCGGCCGGACTGCATCCGCGTGCCATAATCAACGCCGTTGGGATTGATCTTGTCGAGAACGAAGTCGAAGAAACCCTCTGGCTTGCGTGGGGAGCGCTGTGAAGGAGGCGACTGACTCAGGGTCTGCCCGCAGGAAAGGGGCGGAAGGGCCAACAGCACTGCGCATAAGGTCATTGAAAACCGTGTCATCTTCACTCCCCGGAAACACTGTCAAGAGATACTCCCGCCATTCTTCTGCGTCGTTTCTTGCGGTTCTCCGCCTCTTTGAAACGCAGGTTGACGCCTATCTCTGGGTCAAGATAGCTGTGCATCTTTGGATAGAGCCGTGGGGCCAGCCCCTCGATCCGGAAACTGGGAGCGCGACGGACGTGGAGGTGGGAGTAGCGTGTGCCTTCGCGACTGTCCACCATCAATATCTCCATCTGGCCCACGGGAAGATTCTTGATGTGGTCTTCTCGCGCTCGCGTCTCCTTGATGTCGCTCTCGCTCCCAGTGCCGGTTTCGGTGTACTTGGTCGAGAAGAGCCCGGTCCTGCGCACCGACAGGCTGCGACGCTTTGTCGTGACTTTGGCTGACGCCTTCAGGAACCACTGCGCCGTATTCTCCTCCGAGACGTTCATAATCATCTTCGTTCCCGGAGCGGAGGAGACCTCGTCTGAAAAAGCCTGGCTCACTCGCTGCAACTGCGGCAGGCTCTGGAACGAGAACAGGAAAGACACTTTGGCTCCCCGCGCAGTCTGAAGCACCTGCGTAAATCCCGGATAGGCAAACGGAGCGAACTCGTCCAGAATCACCGATAGCATCGGTTCGTTTGGGTCTCGTTCGCCCGTGGCGCGCGCGTAGCGTTTGCCAACCATGAGTTGTATGTTCTGCAGCAGAATCTTTCCCAGAGCTTCGACGGCACGCTGATTCCGATTTGTATTGAGCGAGACGAAGAGAATGAGGTCTTGTTCGAAGACGTCGTCGAGTGTCAGAAGGTCTTGATAAGACCCAGTGACGATGGAAAGCTCGTCCTCCAGAAAGCTCAGAAGTTCGTTCAATAGGCCCTGGATCTTTTCGACGCGCTCGCGATCCGCGAGGGACCGCTGCAGCATCCGCACCGACATCTCGAAGTTCAATCGCTTTTGCGTGGATACACCGGACAAAGAGGCGAGGCGAGTTTTGGCGATCTCAATCTGTTCCTGAAGAACGTTCTCGTCGAGCGCCATGACTAACACGTCGTACACGTTGAACAGCTTGCCGGTGTACTGGAGGATGCGAACGAGGTCGGACAGATACGCTTCCTGGTGACCCTTGAAGAAATCCTCTCGCAATCCGAAGGATCGAAAGATGAAATTCACATGTTCCTGATAGGCGTCGTCGAGCGCATAGAACGGGTTGTAGCGAGCAGACTCTGTAGGGTGCGTCGGATCGAGAACGCGGAGGTCCTGCAGACGACCGGCCGCCTCGATGTGCGGCAGGAGACCATCAAGGAATTCACGTTCTCCCTTGCCGTCGAAGATGATCATCGGCATCTTTCGGTTTCCAAATCGACGCGTCAGATCCTGGGCGATGATGTTTTCAAGGAATGTCGATTTGCCCGCGCCGGTACCGCCAACAATGACACCGTGCTTCATACGAACGACATCGGGCCATAGCCAGGGCTCTTTGTGGACGTTGTATCCGAGTAATGTCGCCGCATCCCTGCTGGCCTCCCGAGCGATCTTTCCATCGGTGAGCGAAGGGACGAAGAGTGGAGGGTGCGGCCAGTTCTCCTCGCGTTTCCGTCTCCTGCCGGCCAGTTGCGCAATCATGAGGCCCCCGCCAAAGAAGAGCACGGCGAAGTCCATGAACATTTCGAGACACTGCGAATTACGCAGGTGCAATCGAGAGACCGCGACGTACCAGCAGAACGCGAGTACCGCACAGACAAACAAGACAAGAATTCCGGTCACATCTTCGGACCCCGGTTGATAGCGCCGCGGCGGTGCATCATAGGCAGGGCTCATAGATGGGCTCCAAGGGTGAAGTAAAAGAAGATTCCAATGAAGGCGCAGGCGAGGACGACGATCAAAATGAGAAGCGGGCTCGGCTTCCAACGACCTTTTTCATCGACGGGCTTGAGTTCGTCGGCCAGGAACCGGAGGAGGGCTTGCTGCAAATTCGATTCGGTATCACCGCGGTACATTCCGAGGAGAGCTTTGCGAATTTCCTCTGACGTGACATGACCTTGCGCGTCCATGACTAGAGCACGGCCTCAACGGTAAGAGGCTTGCCGTGGTCGCTACCGAAATTGAGTTGCAATATCTGGGGTGGGTTTCCCTGGGTGCTTACAATGCTGAGGACTCCGGTGGTCTTCTGACCCGGTGCAAGGTCGCGCGCTACGGATTCAGTTTGAACGACCGTAAAGCTGCTGCCGGGCTTTGTCTTGAAGACACCGAACGTCTGCGTCGAGAGCTGATGGTTACGCAGGCTTAACAGAGCGATCGGCAGCTGTGTGGGGAGCGGCGCAGACACGTCGGGAGTCGTAAGCCGGAATGGTTCCTTCGTCTGATTGGTGATCGAGTATCGAATATAAAGTTGGTCCTTTGCCCGGTAGACCTGTTCGAGATCAACCTGCACTCGATCGGGGACGGCCCTATGCCCATCACGAGCTATGTCCTGCACGCCCATCATTGCCTGCACCAGCACAAGCGATGCGATCTTATGAATCTCCACATCGCTTGGCTCAGCAGACGCTGCTGCGACGGAGCGAGACTTCGGCGCTGGCTCGGTGCGAATGAGGAAGTCCATGGTCGCCAACTGTCCTGCGGGGTCGAGTTCGTATGTAAGTTGCCGCGATTCGGTCCAGATGAAGAGATTGGTCGCGATGCCTTCGCGAAGCGGCTCGATGAAGACCTTGTCGTCGTGGTGTTCCACACGAAAGCTGTCCGTGTCGGCGACTGCAATGGTGGACACGGGCTCGCCGAACTCAAGCACTGTGAGGTGATTCAGCGCCGTCTCGACGTGACGAACCTGGTTTTGATTTGTCGTTTGTGCCCCTGCCACTGCCACCGCCAGGGCAACCGGAATGGTGATGAGCATCTTCATAGCGGCCTCCTTGGGCACACTCTGATGAAAAAGGAAAGGAGAAGCGAGGCGATATGCCAAGCTTCTCCCTTACCGGTTAAGAGTTCTCCATTACTGCCGGAGCACTCGTGTTTTCGAAGACCAGGTTCCGCTTCCCCTTGTATTGGAAGAGAAAGACCTTCTTTTCACCTTCTGGGCCTTCGGGATTGACAATGCGCTCGACGAGCCAAGCTCGCTGCTCATGGTCAAACCGAACGTGTCCGTTGATGGTTTTCGGAAGACGTACACGAACCTTTTGGCCGCCGGTGACCTCCGCAAAGGTATCGACAACCTCTTGAGGGAACGATTGAAAGAGAACGGCCCCCGAGCCTGTGCCACCAGTGACGACGGTGTTCATCGCCTGTGCCCATGCCCGACGGTCTTCCTCTTTGCCTTGCGCCCAATAATGCACGAATAGATGGAGCGAACTGAACTGATCCTTCGCATCCTTCTCATGCTCCCAAAGGGCCGCCTGCGCCTTGTTGCGAGCAAGGACAGCAGACTTCCGCTGTTCCTTATCGTCACTCTTGCGGACGGCCTCCCATAGAGCCTGAGCGTTTTTGAGCTGCAGCTTGATTTCTTCTTCCCGTTGAACAATTCGACTGGCGATATCCCCATAGATCGAATTGACGAGCTGGCATTCCTCGAACATCTCCCGAGTGACTGTCTCACCCGTAAAGAGTCCGCGAAAATCCTCGATCGTCATTCTTTCTTCGAAGTTGCCGTCAGTCGGACTGGGCAGAAAGCCGAATTCCTTGCGCAGCACGTTATAGAGTCTGCCAACTTTGTCCGTGTTCGCAACATCGTTGAGATGGGCTGGTAGATCCGACACCTTTCGCTCCCGTTTGTAGCGGAGCCATGGTGCCGGTGCTATCTCCTTCCGGATGTCGCTTATGACGGATTCATCAATCTCGACCTTATGTTTCAAAGAATCGAGTGCGTTCTGGAGTTGCTTGACGAGCTTGTAAGCCAAATCGGGCCGTCCCGCTGCTAGACATGAGGTTTTTAGATCGGTGATGGAACCAATCTTGTTGCCCCGTGCCTTCATGGCAACCAGATAGACATTCCACCAGGGAGACTTTGCCTTCTTATGCTTGGTCTTTTCCTGCTGGAACTTCTCACCGTACGCGATCCTTCCCTCAATGAACTTGGGGAATTGATCGGACGGCATCACGCAGATGGTGTCGAAATCGAAGTCGCCGCCGTTCTTGCTGGCCGTCTTCGAGTGAAGGATGTAGGTTCCCTCCATGCGAAGCTGACGATCAAGAATGTGAGCGACCACCGATTCATCGAGGTCGGGTGCGCCCAATGCCTGTTTCAGCATCGGAACGAACTCATTGCTAGTGAGGTGACGGACTGGAAGTAGGTCCTCCTGCATCCGGATGGGATACCGGACGCAAAGACCTTTTTCTGCCGTCAGGGATGTAATGGAGGTGTCCTCGGGAATCCAATCCGAAGCCGAAATGATCTTCCCTCGATGCTCGATGAGCACCCCATCATCCGCGAGAGCGAATGATGGTAGTTTGAGATCACCGCCAGTACAGGTGCGAAAGACCCAACGCGCCAACTTGCGATTCAGTTGATTGAACACATACGGAAACTTAATTGCGTTTCCGGTGCGGTCAGCCAAGAGAACAGCTTCTGCCGGGTCCCATCCTTCCGAAGCAGTATCTTGTCCCTGCTCCAGTGAGTCAGGATCGAAGCTGACATCATCATCGTTCGCAACGATCTCGGATTTCCCGATGATCTCGAACAACGCCTGGTAGTCGCCTTCATCCCACGCCTTTCTCAGTTTGCTGATCCGTTTGAGAGCACAAAGCATGATCTCAAACTGAAGAGCGTCCTCCGAAGCATGTTCGATCAACGTGTAGCTTGAACCGAACTCAGAGACACGAGACACTTCCTTGATCCCGAGGATCGCTGGTCCGGTATACATGCGACCGGAGGTTCCCAACTGCGGAAGGAAGCGAACGCCTCCCTTAAGAGCTGGTTTGCAGGCACTCTCCGGCAGAATGAGGTCGACCCCGAGTCTCTCGGCTACGCGATCGCTCATTGCCTTTAGAGCACCCTTCGCCTGTTTCGGTTCGCGCGCATCGAATGCTAACCGGAACTGGCAAAAGCGGTTGGTGCCGATCTTCAGCTTCTTGTAGATAGACTCACGCGCCCAACCTCGGCAATCGTTGGTACCAAGGACGTGGTCCTCGACAACAGCGATACGGAGATCAGGTTCTTCTACCATCAGCTTGCAGTCGGAGACGAGGATCGCGAAGTACACGATCGCTGCCTCGGGCCAATGCTGAAAGCGCTCAGCAATCTTCTCGGCGTGCGCTTGATCGACGAAGTAAAACTTGCCATCCTTCGCCGAACCACTCGCACCGACGAGCCTGTATTCGACCCCGCCGTAAGTAAGCTTCATCATGGTGTTTTCGACCACTGACTGCTCATACGGCGCCAATTCATACGGCACACTGACACGTGCTACCTGGATACCTGGATAGACTTGCACAAGGAGCTTACCCTCGAGCGTGTCCTTCCTGCCCAGCTTGCTTTGTTTGCGAGTCACTTGGCCGGACGCATCGATCTTCAACTCAAGAATGAGCTGATGGTCGATCGCCGTGTTTTGTGTCCTATTCGCTGTCATTTTCTCCTCACTTGTCTGGCGCTTCCAACGAAGTGACAAGAGACCTGCTGATCGCCGGTTTTCTTTATCTCTTCACCTGGCCGCCCGGGTTAGGGGTGGGTGTAGACCGAGCCAGGTTCGAGAGTGCAAACCGGATCAGCGGAATTCCTCATCGCAGTGCGATAAGGCGTCAAAGGAGGTGGACGTTAGCCGTGTTTCAGGTATGTCTCCTCTTTGAATCCCGTGACCACGCAGCCCTATTTACGCAGGGGCCGCTTCACCAATGTCGGAGATCCTCCCTGTATCTCCGCCTCCGCCTTGTAAGCAAGGAGGGTATAAATAACTCCGTTCTTCGATTGAAACGCCTTGATCAGGGCCTCGCCTTCGCTGGCGACTTCTGCTCCAAGCTCCGGCTTCTCCGGAGACGATCCCTCTTTGGCGAGGAAGTAGCGAACGACTTCCTCCGTCTGCTGTCGTGGTCGCCTGGGTCGTCTCGCTCCGTCCGCTTGACTAGGCGCCGGTTGAATCTCGGTGACCTTCGCAACTGCTGCTTCCATCATTGGCCTCCTTTATTGGTCCAGTCGCTACTGTCCGGTGTTGCGTCCGGGGCGTTCAGGATGTGGTCCCGGCGCTCACCGTCGATCGGACGCTCGCTATACTCCGCGATCCAAAGGCCATCGGGGTTCACATCCGAGCGGTGGTCGGCAATCAGGCGGACGCGGTACTCGTTGACGAAGTGGTCTGTCGACTCCGCACCTTTCGACAGCCGATGAACGTCCTTCACCCCGTAGATCAGATAAGTGAGGGGCTCACCGGTAACAGGCTCGACCTCGCGCAGATGGAACACCGATTCGATCTGATCATCGTCGACCTTTCCGCGCGTGTTGTCGTCAGCCATTGCCTTGATCGTGTACGCGCGCAGATTGCGGGTCATCATGTTCAGACTGCTGGCCCAGTGGTCATCGACATCCGCTGGAGAGTAGTTCAGGTAGGTCGCAAGAAACCGCTTCGCGAATGCTTCATCGAGAAATTGATCCGTGCCTGTGGACGACAGATCGACGGACGAACCCCTTACGGGTCTGCCTAAAATGGTGGCCTCCCCATTGGGGCCAATGCGAATGACCGTCGGCGGCTGCATCCGGGCGAAGACCGCGAACCCGATGGCGAGCAGAGCGATGGGAACAGTCAGAAACGCGAGAAGCCACGCCTTGTTGGCATTAGCCTTCAAAGCTCCGTCGACCTCGTAGTATTTGGGCGCGACCGTGATGGGCTCTGCTGTTGCAGTGGTATTGCTTTTCATGGATCCTCCTAGTCTTTGCCGTCGCTGTCCTTAGTCCCTGCAGCACTCGCCACGGTGTGCGCCACCAACCGCGCAGCGTGATAAGTTCCCCAGGTACCGATGTTGTAGCGGTGAACGGTTGGCCCGCGTCTGGCGGGCTGCGATGATCGGCCTCCGCCACCGGCATTGCTGCTACCGCCGCGCGCACCTGCCGAAGCTGCGTTGGCGCCAGGGACGACTGACCCGACTGTGGTCTCCCCCTCGGAGCCTGTATCGTCTCCGCTGCCTAGTGCGTCGCTGAGGGAACTGCGCATCTGCTCTGCGTGACCTTCAATCGTCGCCCCACCGCCGAAGCCTCCGAACGCCTGGTCCGCCAGACTTGGTGCTGCCGCCCTTGGGCTGCTCTGCGGCCGAGTCGGTTGGTTGGACCCACCCGCGGTAACGTCCGAACCGCCTTTGCCTGTAGATGTGACCGCGGCCGAACCGCTGGCGCCAGATCCAGTTCCGCCAGCCCCGGTCCCGCCGGCTCCAGCAGCGGTAGCGCCTGCGACCACTCCCTCAACGGCCGCCGCGCCGACTGTTAGGGCCGTCGCTGCAGCACCGATCAACGCGCCGGCGGTAGATCCGACGTCACCGCTGACGATTCTCTTGGCGATAAAGGGAATGACCGCAATTGCCAATGAGTAGATAATGCTCGCAGCGCCTATCAGAAAGGAGCCTTCGAGGTTCCCAAGCCCACCCAGAAAATTGTTCTGGTTGAGCATCTGGCCAACCTGTCCCATCTGAACTGCGCTGAGTAGGGCTGCAAAACCTCCATAGAGGATGGGCCACGCATTCCAAATGAAAATGTTCTCGATGTACGACTTCGCCAGGCGGTTAGTAGCGCCGAGGGGCATGAGCGCGATCACAATCGGCCCAAAGATATAAAGAACGCTTCCATAGAAGATGTAAAAAAAACCAAAGATCGCAACAACGAAGGGATAAAGGATATAAGCAACCAGGATAAGGATGGCATCGATCAGACCGGCGATCGACCCTGTAATGAGACCCCACATTTGCTGAACACCGTCTTGCGTGAACTGGTTTTGAAGATCTCTCATCCAGTTCTCGAAGACATTCCCTCCCGACGCGTTGCTGATCCAGTTGCCTGCATTCACAAAGCCTTGATTTACAGCAGTAAAAACCGTGGTGTAGTTCATCACCACGAGGGCGGTGACAACGTACTTGATGAGACTTGTTCCCAACCCGCGCACGTCGCCGCCATGCAGGGCAGCCTGGTACATCTGCCAGAGGAAACCTACCAGCAGCACGACATAAGCGGCGTTCTGCATTCCTGACGTGATGTTCGTCGAGTTAATGCCAGATACGGCTTGCGTCAGAAAACGCTCGAACAGACTTAGCTGCGTTCCCTGAAAGAGCGCGAGCAAGGCGACATTGGGATGTAGGAACATCATGATGCTGTCACCTGTTTGTTAGCGATCCGTTGATAAGGTTGTTATTGCCTGTGTTGTCTGTCGTCGCGAGCTTCGCGGCTTTGCTCTGATTGGCAAGGTCTATTCCGCGAGTTCGCATCAACTCGGCGAGCGCGGCCTGGGTGTATGCATTGGCGCGGACGACCCAGACATCCGCTTCCGCCTCAAGGATTGGAGCGCTCCCCGGTGCAGCCTGGGTGATCTGCTGCCCCATTTGGTCCGCTTCGCTGAGTTCCGCAGTCGCCAACGCATCGATCTCAATCGCTCTCTTCATCGAGTCCTGAGCCTGAGCGTCTGTCATATCAGTCATGGTGCGAACCGCAGGAGATGTCGTATTTGGCGCCATGACGACCCCATACACCCGTTGGAACTGTGTCGAAACCGTAGGCACGCTGGCAGCATTGCGCGAGAGCAACAACGACTCGAGGTTTTGCGATTGTGGCAGGGTGGCACTCGAAACGTTAACCGTGCGGAACATATTGCTTAGCTGGGTGAATTGGCTTTCAGATTGCGCCACGGAGCTTTTGGCCTGATTGATCGCCGTCAGCGGATACATCACCTGTTGCTCGTACTTCGCCGTGCTCTGTTCGTACTGGTTGATCGTCTTCAGAGGTGCCGCGATGTAGGTGTTCATCAGCGACTGCATTTTTGACAACGCCGCCATGATCGCTGCCGTGTCGATGCCCAACTGCCCGTGCGCGTACTTCGGTACGATGAGCAGGGCGCAGAGGGCAGCGCCTCCGATCTTCAGCGCAGGAGACCTAAACCAGAGGCGCTTCAAGGGTTGCGAGCCGGTGTCGCGCAGCAGCGCCGGCTTCACGGTTTCCGGCGTAGATCGTCTCTTCCACCAGAAGAATGGTCTACGGACTTTGTCGGGAGCTTTCTTTGCGTCTGTCATGGCGGTTCTCCTTATCTGGTCAGCGTCCCTGTGATGAGGCTGTTCACTCCACCGGTCATGGTGGTTCTGCGCTTTACAAGAACATTGTCGTGAGCGATACGGCCAGCCTCCTGGCGTAGCTCTGCCGCAATCATCATCTGCATGTAGGCCTGGCATCGAAGGTTTGCGACTTGCGCCTGTGCGGTGAGGTATGGATTCGAGCCCGGCGTGCTTACCGCGACCTGGTTTTCCATCTGGTTCGCAGTCTGCAGGATGAGATCTTCCCCTTGATCCGCGACAAGTGTGGTCTTCAAGTTTTGTTGACCTAGTGCATCATCCATGTCCATCATCAAGCGATCCTGCGGCGATGCAGTATTGGCCTCGGGAATCGTCCCGTAGTTCGTGATGAAGCTCGTCTGAAGTGAAGGGATTTGGGTGGACAGCCGACTATGCAAAATGGACTCGAACTGTTGCGCACCGGGCGTAGTCGCACTCGTGGACGGTGTGTTGAATATCTGGTTCATCGAGTTGCGGAAACTGGAGATCGAATTCGCAACAAATCCACGAGCTTGATTGAGAGCGGCCAGGGGTGCGACCGTCGTCTGGTAGAGCTTCGTGACCTGTTGCATGATCTGGTTGACAGAGCTCAATGAACTGCCGATGTCGCTCTGAATGGAACTGAAAATAGAGTCGAAGACGTTCAGGAACTGCGCATGTCCCCAGGTTGGCAGCGCAATGGTGGCCGCCAAAGTCAGAACGGCAATTCCCAGGCGCTTTCTCCGTCGAGGCTGAGAAGATGGCCTCTCGGTTGATTCACTTTCGATAGAAGGCACGTCATTCAGAAGCTGCTCACTTGATTTCGTCTCTTCATTCATCGCGTCAATGCCTCCTGCATTTCACCGGAGAGCTCCACCGGGAGAGGTTCGATCTCCGCGAGGCCTCGTGGATACTGCTCCGCGAGCCGTTCATAGGCTTCGATCAATGGCAATTGCTGGTACTTCTGCAGCCACCACTTGCGGTAGCTACGTTCGCGCGCATAAGTCGTAGTAATCCAGTAATCCACCGCGCTCGGAACAATTCGGATCGAATGGGTAGATTCAGCTTTTTCTCCGATCGCGATCAGGAATTCCGCGCTGTGGCCCTTCTTGGGGTGGGCGAAGGTCTTGATCTGGTTGAGCGCCGTTTCGTTCAGGTGGACGTGCTCTCGGAGTGCGGTCATGTCGCCAGGCTGTTTCCCGATGATCTTGGTTGTCGCGTTCTTGACAATGCCGGCGCCGTGCTCATTTGGACGGTCGGACGTGCCGACAAAATCTTCGGGCGTCTGGCTGATGCCCCAGACACTCGCATTCCGCTTCCGAGCTGTCCGGAAAAGCTGGACGACGACGCTGGCAAGAATTGGCGACTCAAGGAGGGCCCAGCACTCATCGAGTAGAACGATGCTTGGCCGACCGCCCAACCCTGAAGCTCGGTACGTCGCCGTATGAGCGATGAGAAGGCTCATCGCTCGTTCCAGGCGGGGATCGTCCTTAAGCTTCTCCACATTGAAGTAGAGCCACGGATTGTCCAATCTGACGGTAGTTGGCCGGTCGGAGAGACGCCCGTAGGGCCCATCATCAACCCACGCGCGAAGTTTGGTCGATGCCATTTGGGCCGTCGCATTGATCTTCTGATTGCGGTCGCGATCCTGCCAGTGAGCAAGTTCTGCGGCCAGGTCCCCATACAACGGAGTAGGGTTGGACGTCTTCGCGCTGCAGCGTTTGTAGGTGGAGGCGATTGCCTCAAGAAGAACGCTGTCGAGAAGATCGATATCGAGATCCGGAGGAGTGTTCTCACCCAGCATGTGCCGGGTCAGATTCTTCAGGAATGAGATTTGATCATTGGAAGGCTTGGTCTCTCCCTTTGGTAGATCCCAGGGATTGATCGTCTGGTTGCTGTCGAGCGACATCTCAATCATCTCGCCGCCCATCAACTCGACGAGGGGCTGGTACGAGTCGCCACGTTCGAGAATGGAGATCAACGGATTCGCACGAGCGGCCATCAGCAGCATCTGCTGCGCAGCAAGCGTTTTTCCTCCTCCGCTCTTCGCCATGAGTAAGCCATTTGCGTCGGAGAGATCAGGATCGAACATCGAGAAAGGGATGAGTTGGCGGTAAGGCGTTTCGAACAGGATGAGAGGACTCCTGCGGGTGCCGGTCCAGGGCATCTCCACCGGCACCAGATCCGCGACGTTCGACGTCAACATGTCCTGATCCCGCTTATCCGCCTCAGCCATGCCCGGCAGCGTACCGAGGAAGATGCGGCGCTTGGCGATCGTCTCCATCACCGCCTTCGAGCCATTCATATGCGTGAACGCATTCAGAACCTCTTGCGTCCGATTGGCGAGGTCGCGTTCGCTCCGTTCGAGATCAGCGAATGTTATAGCGGGCCGTGAGGTGCGGACCACGACGGAGAGACTCAGCTTTGCCGTCTTCAGAGAAGACGAGATGATGTCGCGTTGCACCTGGATGAGTTGTGCCTGTGCCACTTCGGCTTCGGGATTGGATTTGAAGTTGCCGTTCGCGTCCTTCTGCGCCGCCGTCATCTTCTGGAGTCGCTTCTTGTAACCCTTGAGTACCTTCACCTGATCGGGAATGACTACCTGCCCGGTGATGACTATTGGAAACCCGAGTGTCGAGAAGTTCTGAAGCATTCCCGGGAACGTTGCGTCCGGGAGTTCCTTGAGACTGATAACGGAGTAGAGATAACCATCGATGTTCAGGTATGTCTCCGTCTCGTTCAGGATGCTCGCCTGCGTGGCTTGTTCTCGCGCGCTGCGATATTCGAGCATCTCCTCGCTCGGTACAAAGGGGCGGCGATCACGCCGGGTCGGATGCTGTGAGCGTTTGAGCTCCTCGAAGAGGTCCTGCGTCGAAAGTCTCCGGGGACCGAGATTGGCCCCCTCCATCGATCCCTCGATGCCCCGGAGAATGGATTCGAACTCCGCAAGGTATGTCTCATGCTCCTTGCGCGTCCGCTGAATTGCTTTCTTCTGGCTTACTGTGAAGCCCCCAAGCTTCCGATTCTGCTGCATGGAATGATACAGCTTGGCGTGGATGCGCGGGTCCCAGATGAGATAAACATGCAGTCTATTCTCGAAGAAGAATCCGTTCTTCTCCTTCTCCTGCCACATGCGCAGCCGGTGGGTATCGAGAGCCATCACCTCAGCCTGGTCGGCTCGTTGCTGGGCGATATAACTCTCGAACAAATCGCCAAGGTGCTCAGAGATCTCGTAGCGAAACTGGATGCGCATGCTGACGTCGGGCACGCTACGGAACAAAGCTTCCAGCATCGACTTGGTCTGGTTTCGGTCAGTATCAGTCGCAAAGTAGGCCAGGATACCCCGCAGCTCATAGCCGGCGACGAACGCTCCATTGGTGCGCACCATCACGTTATCGCCGTAGGGAAGGTCTCGCAGGGGCAACAGTTCGCACACTGCGGGCGACTTCAATTTCTTCTCGTGTTCCGCATAGGTCATTGGCATAGCTCTTTTCTCCTTCCGGTCGCACGCTGCTGCGTGTCGCCATGTAGCCTTTCCGCAGCCATGACAGCAAGAGGGGCAATCCCTTCGTGGAAGCGCGACGCGAAGACTACGCTGGCGAATACAGCCTGAGCAGCCTCCGGATCGAGCCGCCAACTCACCATTCCATCTGTCTCTGTCTTGAGCGAAGCCTGCATACGGTTACTCCTCCTCGACGACGTAACCTTCTCGCAGTTGCGAATCTCGTTCAAGCGCGCACCACGCGCCGGGCGAGAAGAATGAGCGCACAAGATCGGTCAGATACCCACGCGGGCGCCCGTACTTGAAGAGCATCAAAAACGGAACCGCCAACGCCGGCACGACAAACTCCATGAAGATATTGAGCGGCATTCCCAGGAAGCGGGCGTTGTTTCCCGCAAAGTGGGCAAGCAGGTTCATGAGAGCTGCCAATGCGAGTACCAGGATCAGATCCTCAAACTCGAGACCAAGAAACGTGACCTTCGTGTGGAGGTTGCGGTGAACGGGCGTTATATCCAAACTCATAGCTTCCTCCTCAAAGTCCGTGCGCGTGCGTCACCATCGATTCGGCGAAGCGCACCATGCCCGAGACCATCAACGCGGCCACCGCCGCAATGAACTTGCGAATCCAGGTCGAGCCTGGATAGATTTCAGAGACCACGCCGCCCATATGGAGTGCCATCGCCGCGAGTTGAGTGAGCGCGAACATGGGCAGGATCACGTTGGCCGTCCAATTCACCAGACTCATCGTCGCCATCCAGAAGCCATCGGGACTGGTAGGGCCAGCGTTCTGGACAAAGCCCTCGAGCGCGCGAAGCATGCCGGAACACATCAGCGAAGCGAAACCGCCGTAGAGGAGGTGCTCGAAAGGACCGCTCTTGCTGTAGCGGTAGACAGCACCCGAGAAAAACATCCCGGCCATCGTCGGCATGATGGTATTCCCAGCCCAGGAGGCGAGGTTCGTGATTGCGCCATTCAAACTCATCGTTTTCTCCTAAGCCGCCATGGCCTGGAATAGTTTGAGCAATCCACTCACGCTCAGGAATGAAATTGCGGCAAAGACCATCCGAGTCCACGGCCTATGCCGAACGAAATTAATGACCGCACCGATACACGCCAAACCCGCCGCCGCAGGCATAATCTGCCCAACGATGTAGTTCCACAGTGATGTGAGCATGTCCGTGGTTGCGTACTGGCCTCCCGAGTTCCAGCCCTGCATGAGCTGCATGGTGGCAGAGAGGGACATTAGAAACAGCGCGGCGATGATCGACGGGAGTGGATTCTCTCCAGCAACTCCATCCAGCGTTGCTTTCAGAACAAAGTAAGCGGCAAGAACCGGAACGAGCTTGGCCACTACGATCTGATTGACGAACGCTTTGAATACCGTCTCCATACTTGCCAGCCAGCTGGTTCCAACCGATCCGCTCCCCGAAGGAACGGTGATGCCTTGCGCCGCAACCCAGGACAACAATTGTGGGAGCGTTAGAAGAACCACGGTCCACAACACCCACTTTCCCGTCCTGCCGTTCACATGGAAGTTGGTTCCTCCTTCGTGCCGTAGACTCACTCCCGCGGCGGTCAACGTCAGGAACGCCGCGGGCACAGCGAGATCGAGCAGCATCTGGAGAAGGTCGAGAAGGAATTGCGGCACTGGCATGACGATGAAACCTCGTTACTGGATTCCCTGCGCCTGCGTGATGAATCCTTCGGCCATACGTCCCAGACCGGAGATCACCATCAGAGCCACGCCGGTGACACCCCAGCCCATATAACCGCGACCGGATTTGAAGTGCCATCCCGCGATACCGAGGCAGGCAACCGCAATTACCGGAGCAATGACGTTGCAGGCCCAATTGACGATATTTAAGACAGTGCCTTCGACGGTGGTTGCTTGCTGTCCTTGGACCGCCTGTCCAAATTGGGGCGACGTCCCAAGGTTCTGAGCAGTCGCTGTTAGAGGTTGCAGAAGACTCCCAAGAAGAACGAGACCCAACGCGAACATCAAAGCGGCGCGAACCCAGTTGTTTTCGTCAGGACGGTGAATGACTGTAGTGAGTGATGGGGCGGCCACGTCGGAGCGCCGCCAGAAGGCTGGTGCGATTCTCATGTCTCTATCTCTCCTGGACTCGGTTGCTCGGGGCCTCCGCGTCGAGGAAGAGAATCGGTTGGAACCGAAACTCGGTCAAATTTCTTGGTGAGGCCTGAAAACGGCTCGGCAACATCTCCAATGAATCCTGGATTTTGCAGGAGGACTCGGATTTCAGGGATTCTGACAGTTCCGCTGAATTGGCTCCGTTCAGAAGAAAGCGCTAAAATCTTCACGAGGATTGAGTGGATTCGCCGCAAGACTCTTGGCGGTCCAGGGCTTAGGCAATGGCGACGCTACCGCTTCAGAACTCGTATCGCTGTGAACAATGCGGAACTCCCGAGATTGTCGCGGTTCCGATTCTGTATCAACAGGGAACGCGTTCGTTCTCCGGCCTATTCAATCACGGCACAAGCCAATCGTATTCCGCTCTGGCTGCGACCCCACCTCAGACAAAAGGTTACGTGTGGCCTATCTTGCTCTGGGGGTTCGTAATAACCCTCTTTTCTATTTCCAGCCTTTTTGACCTCAACGCCTTGGTCCAACGCAGGCCATTCTCGGCAACGGAAGTAGAGATCGCCGCGATATTTCTGTTCTTATTGCTTGGGTCCCTTTGGGGCATGATGCACACTGTGCGTAAGATTTCTCGATATAACCGCGACATATATCCCAAGCTTCATTGGAACTGGACCCATACCTACATGTGTAGGCGTTGCGGGAAGTTCAGCCTCATTCCCTCCTAGCAAAGTGCCAATTCCAGCGTGAACATCGGGTTGCCGACAATGCCCAGTGTCTATTCCCCATTCGCATAGAGAGTCACCGGGATCGCTCATAACCCAACCTCGTAAGGAGGCTTTAGGCCGGAGCTGCCCGCACGCATTCTGGGGCATGCGGGTCTATCTTTGCTCCTCTTACCAAACGACCAAATCGCAGATTTTGCCCCGTCTGTAAAAGAGTAACTTGCCGCGACTATGCTCGAATGCACACTGGGTACCGCGGACCACCGCTTGCTCATTTCAGCTAAGGGAAACCAAGGCATTTTTCTCACGCGAGGATTGGGCAACCCGGAGCGATCTCGCCCCATGTCAGTTCGTTTCTCAGACGGCCTATGCGTGACCGGTCTAAGTCGGACGCGTCGCTCTTCGCTCATAACGCAAAAAGCCCTGGCGGAGAGCCAGGGCTCGGGAACAATCTGTAAGGGGTATCTACTGCATTGCAGGCGAGACTTTATGCAGTTCAGAGGAGTTCTTCTCTTGGTGCTTGGTAATTACGACATAGATCTTAGTATCCGCCGGAACGGTGACAACGATACGGCTGTTGGAATTGAGGTTCATGACCTCCGAGTCGCCGGCCGTTCCGATGTTCTCAGCTAACCGTTCTCGGAGCATATCGTCTTCGGAAAACGCTGCGCTGCTGTTGTTGCCAGCTATCTCCGCAAGCACCGAACCCATTCCTGATGCGGCCCTCACTAGAAAGTTCTTGCCGGTGTTCTTCCCCGAGACTGCTCCTTTGATGGGTCCAAGGTCGAGACCGAGACCTATGGCGTCAATCTTCTCCCGCTTCTCATCGCGGTTTCCATCCAGCAATCGAATCTCTTCAAACTGCACGTTCACAAGGCCACTTCGATCGGCCTGTACAAGCTTGCCATAGATACGGGCACCGGCAGGAACCACAATCCTGTCTCCGATAGCATAGGTGTACTCCACAACAGCCACGACTGGTTCCTGGACGGCGCTGGAGATTTGGGTCTCAAGCTTCGCCTGTATCCTCATACCGGGCGTCATCTCCAATTCCGGTGCATCGTCGTCGTCAATGTAGAGCCTCGAAGCTGTCGACGACTGACTCTGAACCTGGCTGCGAACGAAGATCAGAGAGGGTTCCTTCAAAGTGTTTTGCTGTTGCGTTTGAAGAGCGGGAGCTGACGCAGGCTCTCCGTAAGGCTGAGGTTCCTCCCATTTCTGTTGTGTATCAGCGAACGATGGAACGCTTCCCAAAGAACCACCCGAGGCAGGTTTCGCCGCCATAGGTTTCTGCGAGAGCTGAGAGCTTGCCGCACCGGCCACTTTGCCGTCCGAGGAACGTGTGCGCCGTATATCTCCCGGTCCAAGCTGCCCGCTGGAATTATCGGGAGCTGGAGTGTGAACAGTTTCTATCACGGGCGTTACGCTGCCTTTGGGCTGCTTCGGCCCCGAAAGACTTGCTTGCAGGCCATTCGGTTTCGCAGTGATCTGTTTCTTCGGGGACTTTCCCACAATCGCAGTAAAGACAAAGAACAGCACTGCGACCGCGAGACTCCCTCCGACAAGAACGAGCTTGTTCTTGCCGATGCTGGGAGTCGCGTTAATGCCGGCCCGCGTCGCAAAGCTGCCAGGTCGTGGAGTTAGGATTTCTTCGGTGGCCTCATGCTCATTCGATTCTGGCGCGGGCGGAACTTGCGTACCGATCCGGGCGGGAGGCTCGTCAATCTGAAAGGGTACGCTCCGGCTTCCATTGGTGTTGTTGTCTTGGTCATTCATACTCTGCACGATCCTCTCTACTGGCGTTCTGCCGCGATGGGTGGGGTGAATGGAAGGCGGATCAAGATCGGTTGATCAACCTGATCCGCCTGAGCGAGTTGCAGGAACAACTTTTCCGTCGATTGTTTGAAGTTTGGGCGGCCGAATACGACGACACCGTCTGCCCGTCCTCCGGGCTCGAGCCTCGTCACGCTAAGCTTGTAATCGCGGATTTGGAGTTGATCGGAGAGCACGCCCTTGTTCTTCTTCTTTTTCTTCTCGGTCTTGCGTCCCGTGATTTGGATCTGCGGAGCGACGATCTCAACCGGCTGATCCGAGCTGTTGTAGACCGAGTAGGACACAACCGTCTCGTTGTTCCATTGGCGAATGTCCCCGATCGAGGTCTCGATCTGCTTTCCGTCCCATTTCGTCCACTTGGGGGCATTGAGTTTGGCTTGCTGTTCGAACTCTTGATCGAGAGCTGAAGGAATCGCAGAGGAAGGGTGGGACGGAGACCCACCCGGCAGTGCCGCTCTGTCACTGGCCTTCGTCATCACTGGAACGTCTGCATTGGAGGCGACTAGAAAACTTCGAGAGGCGCGGTACTCGATCAGAAAGTCAATCGGCTGGTTTGTGCTGATAGCACCAACCCCGTCACTGATAAGCTCCAACGTCACATGCTGACCGGACTTTGTCGCGATGAGAAGGTTTGACTGTGCCGGTTCCTTGGTGATGGGTTTGACATAAACATACTGCGGCTCGCCTTCGTTGTGTTCGACTTTGAAAGAGCCCGGACTGCCAAGGATGACAGAAGTGATCTCCTCGGGCATGCGAATCGTCGACTCGAATTCAGGCCGGAGATGAAGTGTCGTCACCTGGTTTGGATTGATCGTAATCGTGGCAACGCGGGCGCTTACGGCAGGCCCGGTAGCTCCGAGTCGGAGCGGCAGTAATACCGCAATGGGAATGAGCCAACGAAGTTTCATCTTATTTCTCTCCTTGATGGCCTTGCGGCCGCTTGTTTTCGCATCACATACTGCCGTCGAACCGCCTCAACATAAGCAATGACATCAGGGTTGCGGTAGTTGAGTTGCCTCTGTCCTATCCAGCGATCGCCCGCGTAATACGCCGCAGCGACCAGGCGAAGATCGCCCCGGAACTCCCACATCAACGTGGTCACGTAACGGGTGCCTGCTGCGATGTTCTGCTCGACATCGAAAGGTTGAAATGCACCGTAGCGCCGCGCCGTATCGGGCATCAGTTGCATTAATCCCATCGCCCCTTTGTTCGACACAGCGCGCGGATTCCAGCGCGATTCCACATCGATCAACGCTGCGACTAATTCCGGTGGCACTCTGTAGTGGGCGGCGTAATGCTGGACACAACGTTCTGCCAAGAGGGATGGAACATCTGCTTTGCAGTGGGAAGGCAGTAAGAGAAGCAGCAAAGGAAGGAACCACTTCATGACTGTGGCCCTCCTTCACGCGCCATCTTCTGTGCGAAGCGAGCACCATCATCAAGGAGGCTTTTGAAGCCCTCGCGGAGAAGCAGGTGGCGACGGTCTTTCTCGGTCTTCGCCAGGAACGGCAGGAGGACGTCCCGGTGCTCTTCGGTGACATGATCGGCGCCAAGCAACTGTAGGGCATTGGCAAAGTCGATCATCTCTGAGACGGATGGCGGCTTTTCGAGAGAATAGTTGCGAAACGATAGAGCGATGCCTGCCATCTCGCGATGAAATTCTGCGTCTGCATTAGGCGTGCGGCTCGCGATGATCTCCGATTCGCGTTGTGGTGTCGGGTGCTCGACGCGTACATAAAGACTGCGTCTCCGGATCGGATCGCCAAGACGTCTCTCTTCGTTGCTGGTCAGCACAACGAATGGAATGGTGCGGGCTTCAACTGTCCCAAACTCTGGTATCGACAACTGCCAGGCAGAAAGTATTTCCAGCAACATTGCCTCAAATCCGTCGTCGACTTTGTCCAGCTCATCAATGAGAAGCACGCATGGCCGTTCGCACTCGAGAGCACGCATGAGCGGACCTGGGCGAAAAAAGTCACGCCCCTTCAGACTCGCCTGTACGGTCTGCCAGTTCTCGTGTTGACTCTTGGAGAACTCCATATAGAGACGTTGCAGACCTTCATCGAAGCGTCCAATGGCCTTGTCCTCGCTGACACCGCGATAACACTGAAGGCGCTCCACATGGGTGTTAGCTGCGGCGGCGACGGACAAGGCAAGTTGTGTCTTGCCCGACCCCGCAGGTCCTTCGAGCAGTAACGGTTTCTTGAGCTTTGTAGCCAGAAAGACCACCTGGACCATCACCGGATCGATGAAGTAACCTGTTGCCGATAGCTTGATCGAAAGGTCAGTCAACGAATCAAACATCGCTCTCCTCCGCCAGCTCAGCCGAAAGACCGTTTACCGGGATCGACCCCACTACCCGATGTTCCTGGTTCTTCTGCCGCAGACGGGAGCACGTGTGAACCCAGATGTGCAGAAGTGTCGTGGCCCATACGGCAGCCAATAGGAGCAACAGCAACTTGCTCCAGATGACTACTGCGAACGCCCTCCAGACCACACCGCCGTAATACGTGACCACGACCGCATCGAGCGCCGTCACTGAAGTCGCAATACCGAGCCAAGTCGTCCGCTTTCCCACATGGACCTCCTCAGTGCAGTGTCAGCATGGGGCGACTCTCAAACTCGGTCAAATTTGCAAGTTGTGGTTGGTGGGGAATTCTGATTTATCGTCGAAACTAGAATCTCGCTTCGCCTTCCGCACCTGCTTAGCGGACACCCGAGTTCTCGATTTCCGCTTAAGCATGGACCATGTGGGAAGATCAGCGTCATCGATTTATGAAAGGAAACGGGCCCCGGCCCATTGGAGATGCTAACCGTGTTCCTGCCGCCTCAACCCACAGAGCGAGTAATTGTGAGCCTAGTTTTCAGGCGGCTCGTCCGAACAAAGGAACGAGTTTTACGCTGCCATTGCGCTGCCAATATGGTGAAAAATGGTACAAAAACCGGCGTTCTTGGCGCACCCGTTCCGACGGAAGTGCCTTGTTTTCATAACCACTTAGCAGGTGCGCAAAAAACTGCAAAACCTTTATGCGTCGGTTCGATCCCGACCCGCGCCTCCAAAATTTACTCCTTTAGAATCAATTGCACGCAGCATCTCTAAAAGATTTGTGCTGATTTTGTGCTAAACATTTCGGGTCGTCACCCCGAAATGAAGAGGCACAAAGAGAGATGAACGTCCGAACTGTCCAGGTCTCACCCATCCCCTCGATTGCCATCCTGCAAAAAAAAGCCGAGGCCCTCCTGCTGGTAAGAGAAGAAATACGGCATCGGCAGCAACAAGCCCGTGACCCCCTCCCGCTGCACAATTACCACGAGCTCAATCGCACCTGCGCTGCCAGCCGCTCCAACGCCGCAAAGAATATTGGCCTGCCTTCTACTGGCCTTGTTCACCGTGCGCAGAATCACGGTCCTTCTTGCCGCACCTCGATGCTTCACTCATCTTGATTTATCCGCGTGTTCCTGCGGTTTATCTCTCGCAAAACTCTCTTCTCCATCACCGCTGATTAAGTTCTTTTCATTCTTCTCCCGCACGCTCCAATATGATTGACATCCGCGAAAACGCACATGCATACTGATCCTCATGAAATTGAAGACCGGGCTGGTCGCTTCTCTATTGGGATGCGCGGCGTGTTTCGCGATGGCGCAGGATGTAGTGACTTCGACCCGCCCCCCGGGCTACATGCTGCCGGACGGTTCGGTACGAATCGTCGGATCGGCCGCGATGAAAGGCATAGTAGCTAAATTGGATGCTTTGTTCGCACAGACGCATCCGGGCGTGCGATTCAAGTATGAGAAGGCCGACAACAACGGAGCGATCGATGCCCTCATCTTCGACGCTACCCCCTTTGCTCCCGTCGGCACGATCTACGGCGGCGGAATTGCTTACTCGGACATTGTGAAGGCCGCTCCGTTTGCAGTGCGGATCGCACATGCCTCTCTCGACGTGCAGGCGAAGGTGAGTCCTCTGGCGGTGATCGTGAATCCCGCGAATCCCGTGGACAAGCTTGCGATGTCCGATGTGGCGTCAATGTTCTCGAAACCAATGCGGGCACGGGTATTTGCGCGCTGGAACCAGGTGGGGCTGACCGGCCCGGCGAGCGAGAGGACGATCAAGCCGGCGGGTCTGCCCTGGAGCGATCATTATGCCTCGGAGGACCGGACATTTGGCGAGGATGTCTTCTACCGAAAGTTCGCGGGCGCGCCGCCCGTCGACAACTATCGAATGTTCCAGACGTATGCTCAGATCGCGGAATTTGTCGCCCACGAGCCCGGAGCCATCGGGATCATAGAACTGAACAAGGTGACGCCTGCGGTCAAGGTTGTGGGACTCGTGGAAGGTCCTTTCGGGAGGCCGCGCAAGGGCACTGCGCAGGAGATTCGCAGTGGGCACTATCCGCTGGATCGTTACGTGTACATCAATGCGCGAGTTCAGAATGGAAAACCGCTGGATCCATTGGTGCGAGAGTATCTGCAGATGGTGCTGAGCCCGGAAGGGCAGGCCGCCATTGCCGGCGAAGGCGAGGGCTATATTCCGCTAAACGGAACGGAGTTGGCGGAGGAGCAAGGCAAGTTTGAATAGCTCGGCAACTTTCGACCAGCGCTGCCGCAGACGAAGATCCGTAAGGAGAGAACTAAAAATGAAATGCTTGATGCGGAGCTCGCGCAATGGTGTGACTCTGGCTGTAGTGCTATGTGCAGCCGTGCCGGTGTGGTCGCAGATGAGCAGCGGGCACGAGGAGAGCGAGGCCCCTCCGCTGCCGCATTATGTGGCTCATAAAGTAACGGTGCCAAAGACGGCGGAGTATGTGCTGCCGGATGGCACAATTTATATTGCGGGCAACGATCTTGTCGCGCCACTGCTGGAGAGGGTCAACGCGATCTACGCCGAAAAGCACCCAGGATTCAAGTTCAAAATGGACCTGATCAGCTCCGGCGTAGCTGTCGCAGGAGTGAGTTCAGGCAAAAGCGCATTCGGCCCCACCGGCCGCGACGTAACGCCTTTCGAAAAGGAGGCGTTCAGTTCCCGCTACGACTATCCCGTAACAGACGTACTCGTGGGCTGGGACAATAATCCCGATGTGGACCACTACCCGCCGTTCGGGAAGTACCCACCAGGCGTATGGGTGAATGCGAAGAATCCAGTACCGGCAATTTCCCTCGAGCAATTGGCAGGGATACTGACAACAGGTTCTCCGAAAGGCGACATCACCCGTTGGAGCGAGATCAAGTTCCACGAGGCGCCTGTCGGTAACAACGGCGCTGACTATGCCAAGCACGAGATCCACATCTATATGCCGACTCTCCATGGATTACCTGTAGTGGCCACCACGCGGGACCGGCTGGGCGAAGATCTGCATTGGAGCCATCGGGTAGAGTACCTGCCGCTTCTCGAAGATGTGATCAATGCCGTGGCAAACGACCCTTTCGGTATTGGGCTGGCAGGATGGTTCCCGACCGATGAAGGCTGGGACCGGAGTCATGCTCTTATGAACCAGGTGCGCTTACTGCCGCTGCAGGAAGAGGCGGACGCGAAGGTGTCGCACGGGGGCCAAGGCGACTTGTATCCGCTCGCCGGCGGAATTCACTTTCTTATCAACCACAAGCCGGGCACGCCAATGGAACCCTGGATCAAGGAATATATGGAGTTGATTCTGAGCAAAGAGGGGCAGGACATCCTGAGCGATTTGACCAAGACGGACGGCTTCCTCCCTCTTGATCCGGCTGACGTGCCAAAAGAACGTGCCAAGCTCGAATAACCAATCACGGCAGGAGCGCCCTTTGAGTCGAATAGCCGGCAACGACGCCTAGGTCCCCGCGGATGTCTTGGTCTGCTGGAGAAGTACTCTACTCCCATCCTGCAACAATTTTCCAGAGATGCATTATGAAAACGCTAAATTGCAACATCCCAGCCGTTTGATGCCGTTCTGAAGTCGTCTTTACGCACAGTACCCTCGCAGGCATTCAAGACCGTCAAAACCCAGCCGCAGCCGCTGTCGCTCTGCCGAAGGCGGAATGCCAGGCGAAGCCAAACGAAGAATCTCTCCTGCACCCACCCGGAACTTTTAATCCTTTCCGCGCATTCATGCAACTCAAACAATTCAAGCCGTTATCAAACCCGGACATTCCATCCCAGCCCATCCGAGAAATAGATCCTTCTCAAAGGCTGCCCAGGAACGCCGCGATGCGTGCCTGAGCCACTCTTCCCTTGCAGGCATCCCCGCAATTAAACTGGCAGCCACGCAGGGCACCAGCCCTGAATGAAAATACTTTCATCCCTGCTTCAGTCGTCGTTCATTTGGAAGGACGTAAATGCTCCTGATCAAGATGGGTATCGCCTGCTGGTTCCCAGCGGGAGCATCTCCCATATCTCATCGCGGAGTCCGCATGTTTCTCAGCCGACAAGTTATCCGTACTGCATTCGTCATTCTACTTGGCTCTTTGTCCGCTGCGATGTACGCGCAGAGTGGCAGCGGCACGCTCCAGGGTACGGTTGTCGATCCAAGCGGAGCCGTAGTGCCGAATGCCCGCATACATATCACCTCGGCTACGACTGGAGTCTCTCGCGATGTGACGTCCAACAACGATGGCCTCTACTCGGCGCCCAACCTCAGCGCCGGAAGATACAACGTCACGGCTTCGGCGCCGGGCTTTGCCACAAAGATTCAAAGCGGTGTAGTGCTGACCGTAGGCGCGGTGCGCGACCTCGAAATCCCCCTGGCGCTTTCGGCCACCGAAACAACCGTCACGGTTGAGAGTTCGAGCAATCAGGTCAATACCGCGGATACCTCCGTGCAGGGCGTAGTGGATGGAAAACAGACGCGCGATCTGCCGCTGAACGGCCGCGATTGGACGACACTTGCGACGCTGAATACCGGAGTCTCCCAGGTGCTGACCCAGTTTCCTGGAGCTGCCACGGCCACGACCCGGCTCTCCCGCGGCCTGGGAGCTCAGCTAACCATCGGCGGCAACCGTCCGCAGCAGAACAGTTACCGGCTGGACGGCATCAATATCAATGACTATGCCAACGGCGGTCCGGGTTCTGTTTCAGGAGCTACCCTCGGGGTAGACGCCGTCCAGGAATTCAGCGTAATCACTTCAGACGCACCGGCACAGTACGGACGCATGTCTGGCGGAGTCGTCAACTCCATCACCCGCCAGGGTTCCAATCAGCTTCATGGTTCGGTCTATGACTTCGTCCGCAACAGTGTCTTCGATTCCCGCAGCTACTTCGATAAGCCTGGCCAGGGCGAACCCTCCTTCCGTCGCAACCAGTTCGGCGCAACCCTTGGCGGTCCGATCTTCCGGGACAAAACCTTCTTTTTCTTCAACTATGAGGGTTTTCGACAGGCGCAGGGAGTGACTATTCGGTCGACCGTGCTCTCTCCGAATGCACGCAGCGGGTTGGTCACTTGCACTAGCGGAAGCGGCTGTAACAACGGCCTGCAACAGCTCAAGATTGACCCCGTCGTGCCTCCTTATCTCTCTCTTTTCCCGCTTCCGAACTCAGGAATCAAGGGAAACACCGGCATTTACAGCTTCGTGACCACCCAGCAGACCAATGAGGATTTTTCCACGCTTCACCTGGACCACAACTTCTCACAGCGCGATTCGCTTCACGGTACGCTGTTCTACGACACCGCTTCACAGGATTCCGCGGACCAGACCAACACGCTCTACGATGAAGCTGTGTCCCGCAGAACCACCGTCGCCCTCGAAGAAGTACACATCTTCTCCCCAAGCCTCAGCAACTCCTTCCGCCCAGGATACAACCGGTCCGTTGCCATAGCTCCGAACCTCAAGTCGGTTCTCAACCCGGCTGTCAACAATCCAGCCCTGGCCTACTATCCGGGCCGCAGCGTAGGGCAGCTGATCATCTCCGGTCTGACGACTGTTCAGGGAGGCTCGGGCGCGGTCGGCATAAACGCTTATCACTTCAATGCCTATCAGATCTATGACGATGCTACCTACGTGCATGGCAGGCATACCATCACCTTCGGAGGCAACGTCGAGTACGATCAGAACAACTCATCGGGCGGCGTACTGCCGAACGGTGAATGGAACTTTGGCTCCATCAACAACTTCCTGACCAATGTCCCTACCTTCTTCGAGGGGGGACTTCCAGACACTCCTGTGGTGCCGCACGATCTGCGCCAGACGATCTACGCGGGCTATGTTCAGGATAGTTGGAAGGCGCGCAATAATTTGAACGTCAACCTCGGAGTCCGTTACGAAATGGCGACCAATACGACCGAGATACGCGGTCGCTTGGGAGCACTGCTGACTCCTACTTCATCCGCCGCCGTTCCTGTTCATACTTTTTTCGACAACAATCCCACCACAAAAAACTTCGAGCCGCGCATTGGCTTCTCCTGGGATCCATTCAGCAACGGCAAGACCGTCTTGTCCGCTGCCTCGGGGATCTATGACACCCTGCCACTGAATTACACCTTACAAATACAGATAAATTCAAGCGCGCCCTCCTATCAGGAGGGACGAGTCACCTACTCCGGCACTGCGGGCAAAGGCCTCTTCCCTGTCACACCTTTTTTCGCCACGACACCGAAGCTCCGTGTCATCTATACGCCACGAAACCCGCCTCGCAGCTATGTGATTCAGAGCAACGTCAACCTCCAACAACAGCTCACCACCAACACGGTCTTCCAGATCGGCTACATCGGTTCGCATGGAGTTCACCAGTTGTTCAGCACCAACGACATCAATAATGTAGCTCCCTTGGGCCAGGACCCCTCCGGCAACTATTACTGGCCAGACCTCGTGAAGGTCACCGGTGCCGCTCGCGCCGCCTTGCAGCTGAATCCCGCCGTTGGTACCGAGTCCGATACCACCTACGCCGGCAGCTCGCTGTACAACTCCCTCCAGACCTCTCTCAGCTACTCGGCTCCGAAAGGAATCACCGGCAAGATCGCCTACACCTGGTCGCACTCTATCGATGACAGCTCGTCACAGCTCTCGGGTGCCAGCTTTGGCAATTCCGTATCCGGTCTGCCGGCGTTCGATCTCCGCCTGGATCGAGCGGACTCCGACTTCGATATCCGGCACGTGTTCTCGGCAAACGCAGTCGCTCCTCTCCCCAATCTCAAACGGGGAGGCGCTTATACTTCCGTTCTCCGGGGATGGAGCCTCAACAACATCTTTACCATCCGTTCCGGCATACCCTTCACTCCCAGTGTCGGCGGCGACCCACTCGGGCTGCTCGGCTCACAGACGTTCGACTTTCCTGATCGCACCGTTTACGGCCGCAGTTGCACCAACGGCCACAATGTCAACTACGTCGATACCTCCTGCTTCGCGTTTCCGAAACACTACACCTACGGCGCTGGTCTTTCCGGCCCTCGCCTCGGAACCAGCCGGCGCAACACTCTCGATGGCCCTGGTCTCTTTTTCTGGACCACTGGAGTCATGAAGGACCAGGCCATTACTGAGCGCTTCCGCGTCCAGTTCCAGGCACAGGCATTCAATGTCACCAATCACACTAACTTCGCGAATCCAGCCTCGACCCAGACCCAGTTCTTTAACGTCAACGGTGTTCTATCGAGCACAGCCGGAGTTCTCACCTCGGCTTCTCCAGGCCGCCAGCTCCAGTTCGCGCTCAAGTTGCTTTTCTAAATGCCGCCACTCTATTTGCGTTGACGCGTACTCAGCCGCATACCGGCTAAGTACGCTCTGGCTAAACCAGGTCGACCTTTCTGCGACCCTATAGGAACTGCAAAGCAAAATGATGAAATCATCTCCTCACTTCCGCGTGTCCGCCCGCTATCTTTGCCTTTTTTGGCTGCTCTCGACATCCGCTTCCCCCGCCCGGGCGCAAACTTCTGATCATCTCGCGCCGTACAGCCCAGGACAGAAAGTTCCAGAACCAATCATCCTTCATAGCTGGGGAAGCAACGAGATGGCTGACCTGATGGCTGCGTGGGAGTCTGGCTTCATGCGATACCAGCCGGGGATTCGTTTTTCCGATACGCTCAAGGGAACCGAAACCGCGCAGGCCGCGCTCTTCTCCCATGTTGCCGATATGGCCGCGATGAGCCGCCCGATACTGCCGCTTGAACGCCACGTCATGTTTCGCCGCGAGCACCACCTGCCGCTTGAGATCACAGTTGCGACCGGCAGCTTCGACACGGCGGACAAAACCTTCGCCCTCGCTGTCCTAGTAAACAAAGACAATCCACTGAACGCGCTTTCCATCAAACAGCTGGACGGCGCTTTCGGAGATCAACGGACCGGCGCATGGGATGAGAAGTTCATTTGGCATCCCGAAGCAGCACGCGGTGCGGATCAGAACATACGCACCTGGGGTCAGCTCGGCCTCACCGGCGAATGGGCGGACAAGCCCATCCATGTGTATGGTTATCCCGTCACCATCTACTCGCCCAGCTCCGGCCCCATGCTCTCCTTCCGCAAGGAAGTCATGCAAGGAGGCGATATCTGGAATCCGGATCTCCAGGAGTATCCCGATGGTGCCAGCCTCGCACAGGCGCTCAGCAAGGACCCTTATGGCATTGGCTACACATGCCTCTGCTTCAAGACAGACGCACTGAAGCCAGTTGCTATTTCACCGGCGGACGGTTCGACGCCGGTCCAGTTGAGCAAAGCCAATGTGGGCAGCCGTGCCTATCCGCTCAATCGATCCATCTTCATCTACATCGACCGAACGCCCGGAGAACCGGTCGACTCTGCAGTCAAAGAGTTCCTCACTTATGTGCTAAGCCGTGAAGGCCAGGAGGCAGTAACCCGCTCAAAAGGATACCTGCCCCTTCCTCCTCGACTCGCGCTGGAGCAGCTGCAGAAGCTCCAGTAAATAAAGGCTCGTCCATCATCCTGTGTAGTTTTCTGAAATTCGTATACACGTCGGAAGCATATTCAAAGGAACCCCGATGCCAAGTATCCACACGATCGTTCTCATAGCCGCAGCTCTCGCAGCCTCCACATGCGCCGCGCAGAAGCTCGACAGTCTTCCCCTCTATCACGGCAACAACGACCAGTTCGGCGAGATCCGCATCTGGGGCAATGAGACGATGCTCCACATGCTGACCGCGTGGGAACTCGGCATCCACGAGCAGCAGCGGGGGCTTCGTTTCTCCGATGTCTTGCCGAGCGGCGCTGCCGCCATCGGCGCCCTCTACACTGGCGTCGCCGACCTCGGCCTGATGGGCCATCACAGCTGGCCGATGGAAAGGCTCGCCTTCCACGAGGTCTACGGATACGACCCGCTTGAAATCATTGTCGCTACGGGTGCCTACGATGTGCCGGCAAAGATGCCTGCCAATGTCATCTATGTCAATCGCAAGAATCCGCTTTCCCGGCTCACCGTGAAGCAGTTGGACGGAATATTCGGATCGCAGCGCACGGGTGGCTGGAAGGGAACACAGTGGACAACCGCAAGCGCCCGCGGAGCGGACGAAAATATTCGAACCTGGGGCCAACTCGGCCTTACTGGCGAGTGGGCCAGCAAAACGATTCAGCCCTATGCCTACGACCTCAGTGCCAACAGCTTCTGCCTCTCGATGCAGCGAATGGCGTTCCAGGGCGGCGATATGTGGAACCCTGCGTTGCACGAATTCGCGCTGAACGAAGTTGGCATGCTCTTCAAGCCTGGTCCCCGCCCTCCTCAGGGTTGCGAACAGATTATCGACGCGCTCTCGAAAGATCCTTATGGTATCGCCTACACGGCTCCACAGTGCGCGCGTAAGAGCACTGAAGTGAAAGCTCTCGCGCTCGCCGCAGATGCAGCCGGCCCCTTCGTCGAACCGACCAAGGAAAATATGGCGAACCGAACCTATCCGCTCGTCGAATCCATCTACGTCTACATCAACCGTCCGCCTGGCCAGCCTGTAGAACCAAAGCTCAAGGCCTTCCTCACCTACATTCTCAGCCGTCAGGGACAAGAAGACGTTCTGCAGGATGATGGTTATCTTCCGCTCACACCAGAGGCAGTGCAGGAACAGCTCAAGAAGCTTGAGTAGCCTCTCCTCGATATCCAGCCCCGCTGCGCAACAAATCCTTAGTCCGCATGGAACAAGACCTATGAAGCTGGCGCCTCTACTCTCTCTCTCCATCGTGCTCGCCGCAGCCGCAGCGGCCGCACAGAACTTCGCCTCCTTTCCGCAATACACACCTGCAGACACAGTCAGCGGAACCCTCGTAGTCTGGGGTAACGACGGCATGACAGACCTCCAGAAACTATGGGAAGATGGCTTCCACAAATACCAGCCCGGTATCAAGTTCGAGGATCATCTATACAGCACCGCCGCCGGCATAGGTGGTCTCTATGCCGGCCATGCTGATCTGGCTTACATGGGACGCGATAGTTTGCCCACCGAAAATCTTGGATTCACTAAGACCTTCGGCTACAATCCCACCCGCTTCGTCGCTACCACCGGTGCCTACGACGTTGAAGGAAAGACCTTCCCCATGGTGGTCTTCGTCAACAAGGACAATCCGCTGAAGGGACTCACCTTGCAGCAGCTCGACGCCATCTTCGGCACGGAACGCAAACTCGGCGCGCCTAAGAATATTCGAGCCTGGGGCGACCTCGGTCTCACCGGCGAGTGGGCGGACAAGCCCATCCACCTCTACGCCTACGCGAACGACAGTGGCTTCGGCATCTTCTTTTCCGATGCCGCGATGGGCGGAAGTTCCAAATGGAATTGCGACATCCATCAGTTCGAGAACATCAATGACGCAAACGGCAAGACCCAAACGCAGGCTGGTCGCCGGGTCGTCACGGCCCTCGCTCAGGATAAGTATGGCCTCGCCTACTCAGGCATTCGCTATATCACGTCCAGTGTGAAGCCTGTGCCCATCGCCCTCAAGGCGGGGACACCCTACATCGCGCCCACCCGCGCCAACGTCCTCAACCGCACCTATCCGCTCCTTCGCGACATTCCCATCTACATCAATCGCGCCCCAGGCAAGCCGATCGATCCCAAGGTGCGCGAGTTTCTGGCCTATATCCTCAGCCGCGAAGGACAAGAGGCGATCAGCCGCGAAGGGGATTACCTGCCCCTAACAATTGAGCTGGTGCAGCAGCAACGAGAAATGCTCAAGTAAACCAGTCTCCGTCCGATCCCTGGCGAGAGTCAGAACCTCACTTCAGCTTCGCCATCTGTGCCTTCGCAGTCTCGGCGGATAGCGGCAGGTACTGCCCCTCTTTGGCTGTCTGCTCTTGTCCCTGCCGGCTCAGCACATACGTCAGAAACTCCTTCAGCTTCGGGTCGATTGGCTTGGCCACTCCTCCCGGCCCATCCGGCGCGAAGTAGAGATACGCATACCGCGCCAGCGGATAGCTGTGATCCTCAACTGTCGCACGCGTCAGCGGCACAAACGGCCCAGCATCTGTCCTTCCCACCGGAATGACCTTCAACTGCGCCCGCAGCTCCGGTGTAGCATTCCCCAAGGCTACATAGGCGATTCCGTCGGGATCATTGGCGAGCGCCTGCAGCATCGCCCGCCGGTCCTGGTATTCCCGCAGCGTCTCGGCAAACCTGTCGCTCCCGCCCAGCACTGCCTGCTGAAAGAACGTTTGTCCGCCAGGATAAATCCCCGGCGGCCCATAGGGATGGATCGGCCGTCCCGCCCATGTTCCTTTCAGCCCCATCTGTTTCCACGTCCGAATATTCTTCTCCGGCCCCCGTGCCGCGGACTCCACCCACACCAGATCATGCCATCCGCCTGTTCGTTCCGCGCCGAAGATCCTGTCCAGTTGCTCCATCGAAACATGCGCCAGCGGATTCGCCTTATTCACCACAATTGCCAACGCGGTCGACTTCCCTACAGCTTCCGTTGCTCCCGTCGCAACCGTTACCTCGACCGGATACAGCAGCGATCTCCGGTATACCCCGTAAAACTCGTAGGGGTACAAATGCCGCGCCGAAACCGCTAGATCCGCTACTGACTCGAAGAGTCCGAACTGCGCGGATGCCGTGCCCTTTAGATCGTTCTTGAATACGACATTGGGCTCATACCGCCGAAATCCTTCTTCCCACAGCTTCATCAACGGCAGCATCGAGGTCGATCCCCACAACCGAATCTCTCCCGTCACCTGCTGCGCCGGCTGATACTCCGGCAGCAGCTTCGCCCGGATCTGAACCCACGCCACCATCCCCAGCACCACAGCACAAGCCAGCCGCCAACTCTTCATGTTCATTCCTCGTCTCCGGGATGCCTACTGCAGCTTCGCGATCTCCGCCGCCGCAATCGTGGGATTCAGCGGAATGAACATCCCATCCTCCACCACCGCCTCCTGTCCCTGGCGCGATAGAATATAGGTCAGGAATGCCTTGATGCGTGGCGCTATCGGCTTCCCCGGCGGATGATTGATGTAGATCTCCAGCTCATTCGCAAACGGATAGCTGCGGTCGTAGCAGGTCTGGTCCGAAGCCTGCACATACGGTCCCGCCGCCGTCCGGGCTATCGCCACGGCTTGCACTCCCGGATCATGTTGCACCACACGCGCCAGGTTGAATCCGATCCCATACTTATCCTCTGCTACGTCCGCGACGATCTCCGCATCCGCCGGCACCTCCACTCCACCGCGAACAATCTCTTGCAGCGCCGGATTCCACTTGTCGCCCCCCTGGAATGCCACCTTCTGGATCATCTCCGACCAGTTCGAAAGCGTCGCGTCCAGTCCATAGACATGTATCGGCTTGTCTGCCCACTCACCCGTCAGCCCTAGTTGTCCCCATGTACGAATGTCCTTCTCCGATCCGCGGGCTACCGACGTATCCCAATGCGTGGCCTTCCATCCACCCGTTCGCTCTGCCCCGAAGATTCCATCGACCTGCTCCACGGTCAGGCCCTTCAGCGGATTGTCCTTGTTCACAAAGAAGATCGTCGCCGGCGTGTTGCCTTTCCTCAGATTGAATGCCCCCGTCGCATAAATCACCTCCTGCGGGTCATAGCCCCACACCCCCTCCAACGCCTTCAGGTCCGAGTACCACGCATCATGTCCCATCACATTGATGTCGGCGGTATTCGCCGCCAGACCGGAGAACCCCGTAGGCAACATAAGATCGCCAAATCGCACCAGCGCTTCATGCTTCAGAAATCCGTCTTCCCACAAATGGATCAGGTGCTGCGTCAGCTCCGTCCCATGGATGCGGATCACCCCATGCAGAGGCTGCGCGCCAGCATAGTTTCTATAAGGCGGCAGCTCCTGCACCCGCTTTGCATTAATGAGGGGCAGCTCCGGCGGCGCTGGAATCACCGGCGCAGCCGATACCTTCAGCCCACGGGAAGGCTTTTGCGCTGCCCCCACCTGCCCTACCCCTGGCGCTGCAAACACTGCCGTCACAAGTGCCGCGACTGCTCCTCGCCGCAAAACGCTCAGCATCCTCAAACTCCACCCGCTCAGTGGCCTTGCTACAACCGTCAAGAAATGCAACTTATGACACCTCCCGATTGAGTTCTGGTTGAAGTCACTCCGATTTCATCCGGTGAAGCGGTACACACCAACTCGGCCTGGGAAGCGGCCATGTTCGCTTCCCGCAAGGAACGAGCGCTATTTGAGAGACAACGCGGGAATCGCCGCCTTCTCCTTCCGTATTGCCGTCTTGTCATCGCTCCACTTCTTCCAAACGGGATCAGACGCCGCAAGTTCCGCACGGGCTTTGTTCTTGATGACCTCGCGGGCTGCGAGCGCATTTAGGTCCTTATACTCGAGCACAATAAAACTGGACCATGGAGCTCCTGCCGGGTTCTGATTTACGAACGAAGCATAGGACACAACAGCGCCGGCCTTGATCCATGCGTCGAACTGCGGAGCGACGTATCCCTGCACATAGCTAATGTACTTCGGCATTTCGGCCAGAACGTCATACTCGATAACGAAGAACTGAGAGTCTTTCGTTGAGGAAGCGGCCTTCTCTTCTTTGACGATGTCCGCCGTGGCGGAGCTGTCGACCACAGCTATGGACTGCGCCTTCTCAGAGAGGCCGCCGGGGTTGCTCTGTTCGATCTGCTGCCATCGACCGAGATCGGTAAAGTGATCGAACTTTAGTATAAGGAACATGTCGGGTATGTTATCTGCCGCATAGGTGGTGAAAAGAACGCCGTAATTTGCGAACACATGGTCGTTCTTCCATTTGTTGAACTGGGCGATTCCTTCGGTTGCCATCATGCTTCGGAACTTTGCTCGATACTCAGGCTTCGCGCGATAGGTAAGGATAAGGGCAGTTGGTCCGTTGACCTCCGCCTGACCAAAGGCGGAAGAGGACACGAAAATAAATGTGAGAGCTACGAGCGCTGCTGACAGTTGTTGTCTGATTTTCATTGAAGATTGCTCATTTCCCGCTAAGAGCCCAGGCCGCACAGGAGTCGAACAGCTTGACCCCGTCCGGAATGAGCAAATCGAAGCTGTCAGACGCCAGGCCGAAAAAGATGCGACGAGCCGGCGCCGTGAACTCGTGATCCATGTAAACACCCTTTTCATACCCGAAGACGATGCCCTTACTCGGTTCCCCAGGCAAGAAGGCTATGATCTGCGCCGATGGCATGGGCCGTCCCCAGTTATAGATTTTGATCGCATGTTTGACAGGCATAAACATTCCATTGGGGAAGCCTGCCTGAATCGGATTGGGTGCGTTCACCAGCCAAAGGAAGGATTGCTCAACTTTTGTGTCTTCCCCATAGTCTTTCTGCGGTTCGTATCCGGTCATGCCAAGAAAATCGAGCAGCCACGGCTTTGTCGTGTAAATCGGCACCCTGGTCGTACGGTAGGTATAGGTCACTGTCTTGGCCTTGACATCGCTGGCGATAAATACAAGGTCATAACCATTAGCTGCCGGGGGATTGAGATCGGAAACCATCGTAACTGTCATGCCAAGCGATTCGAAGTGCTTTTTGATATTGGCGTCTTCCGGAGCGGTTGCGCTGGACGTAGCTGCAACCAGCAGCACTTTTTTTCCCTGAAAGATTGGGTCAGCGGCTGCGGCGGCTCCTCTTGGGACGAAAGAGAGGAAAAGAGCCAGCGCAAGCGCTGTGATTGAAAAGTTATGCTTCGATAACATCGAAAACTCCTGAAGATAAAGGTGAAATATCCAAGGCAAATGCGGGAAGGCGCCGTTTTTAAAAGGAAGGAGGACTGATAGTCCAGAGAAGCACGGCATCGAAGAGAGCATGTCCCTGCTCCGTAAGATCATCGAACGCCGGATTGTCCACTGGAAGCAACGTTCGGCGTGCCGGGGCGACAAACTCATCGGCCATGGTCGAGCCCTTCTCGTAACCGAAGATGGCGCGCTCGTGGAAGGAGTTTGGCAGGGTCGCAATGACAATCGCGGATGGCATCGGCATGGCCCACTTCAGAACGTCGGCTTCCTTGATGTACTTCACATATCCGGGTTTCAGGCCGGCGGCCATTACGTTGGATGAATTGACTATTTCCAGATACGATTCCGGCGGGTCTTCGCTTTCTTTAGCTTCGCCATGTTCACCGTAGTCGATATACCGCCGTCGGTTTGCCATCTTCAATGTGTCCGCCATCAGACCTTCAAGGCAAAGCACAGGAATCTTTGCGTTCCAGTATTTGTTGGACATCTTGTACTTCGAATTCGTCGCGGAGAGGATAATGGCATCTTCGCCTTCGGCCACAGTATCCGGCTCGGTCTGATCAACCTGCTTGACGCTTGCGCCTAAATCTTTGAGGTGGTCGACAATATGATCATCAGACTCCTCCCCCTCCGGAGTAACGAGACGGCGAACAAAGAGGATCTTCTTGCCTTTGATGGCTGCTGAGAGTCTGTTTTTAAGTCCGACAGGGTCGTACGGGTCAGGTATGGCAGGCGCGCTGAGCGCCCATCGAATCGTGGTATCGAACAGCTTGAGGCCCGTCCACCATGCGGCAAGGTTGGGATCTTTCTCTGCCTGGCCATGCACCGCTGTGAGATGGTGAAAAGTCGCATCTTGAAGGTAGAAACCAACACGGCGCGCGGGAGCGACGAAGCCGTTGTACATCGTCGATCCCTTCTCATAGGTAAACACACCGGCGTGCGTGGGCTCGCCTTCTGAAGCAACAATAACATTTGCCGAGGCGGCAGGCTTTCCCCAGCCGAAGGGCTCGGGTTCCAGATAAAGCGTGCCGAACATTTGAGACCGCGGAATGCCAAGCTCCGCCACGATCGGTGTGGCTACATTGGTGTAGTAGCCATACAGAATCGAGAACGATCGCATATAGTCCTGCACGGGATCCAGCGTCTCGAAATCTACGTGGCGCTCGGGGCCGGTCATCTGCATCTTCGGATAATCAACCGTGTTCCAGGTAAACACGGGAATCGAGGAACTGGCATACTTGTCGCCGAGTTCCCTTGGGTCCGCCGTGGAGGAAAGAATAATCAGATCTTCGCCGCTGGTTACCGCAGCGTCATCTTCCTTCGCCATGGTAACAATATAGCCCTGCTCTTCCAGGTGCTTCCTGACCAGTTGATCGTCATTTGGATGATCTTTTTCTGCCTCTCCGGTGACTAGAAGGATGCGTTTGCCATGAAGTTGGGCGGCAGTAAGGATACTATTACCATCCTGTGTCTGGCCCACTGCAAAGCTCGTGAGAAGAGCCGCTACGAATACGCTTCTTACTACAGACTTGAAACTGAACATGATTCTCCCCGTCTGATTCATCTCGTTGGTTAGTAGCCCGCGACCACTACGATCGGAGTACCCGAATGTGTGGCGGTAAGAAAGAGATGGTGGTTTTCCGCGTCATACGCCACACTGTCAAGACCAGGTGTTAGCTTGTACTTGCCGCCGATGGAATAGTTGATATAGGCATTCATCCTTACAGCGGTAAGGGTTCCATCCTGCTGCGCGATGAAGGCAGCTGCCTTCCACTGCCCTTTGCCCTGTGGCGTCCAGGCGAAGGTCTCGGAGGCAGGACCTGTGCCGCCACGGAGTTCGATGAACGTGAATCCGCTATCTGTGTCGATGATTTCGATAACTCCATCCTCACAGGTAACAAAAAGACGGCGGCCTTTGGTATCCAGCGCCAGGCCCGAAGGTTTGTGGCCGGTCATGATCGGAAAGTCGCCGTCATTCTTGCCGGTCTGATGATTCAGCACATGCACGACATTGGCGGCTGTATCGGCTACATAGACGTGGCTGAGTGTGCCGCAGGCAATCTGGCCCCCGCCAGTCGGCACGTGCGCCGAGCGCACGATTTTATTGGAATCTGCATCAATGCTTACCAGAGAGCCGCTGGAGCTAACGGCTTCGACGGTATTTGAGGATTCGTCATAGCAGAGAGAAAAGGCATCGGCCGTTGGAAGTTTCGCGGCATTCGTAATCTTCAGGTCCGCAAGAGAGAAGGAGACAATTCTTCCGTTTCCGGTGGCGAAACCTCTGGTCGAGGCACCCTGTTCTTCACCATTCATGGCTGGTATCAGCAGAACATCCTGCGCCCCTTTGAGGGGAACCATGCCGATAGAAGCGCCTGTGTGCGCGTTCAACACCGCGACACCTTGGTCCCCAGCCACAAACAAGCGATGTCCGGCAGCATCCACTGCTATATGCTTTGCGCTGGAACCGGGCAGCTTGTACTCCGCGATCTCTTTGTAGGTCTGTGCCGAAACGAAAGGTGTGACGACGGCAAACAGGAAGCCACAGATGAGGCTTCCGATGATTCCATGTATACGACGCATAGGTACCACCGGCTCCTTGAGGTATATCTCGCAATCCGATTGCATCTCTATTTGTTCTGCTTGAAAACACTGGGCCGCGTAGATGAAGGATGACTGAACCTTAGGTAAAAATATTTTCAGCGAAGCTTCCCAGGCACAAATTACATTTGGCACAATTTCTGTTGCCGAAGCGCCAATTTCAGAAAATACCCGGCAATGCGGGCGTATGCTCCTGGTGGAGTGCCTTTAGGTTCATCTTTTCCATCCCAAGGATTCGCAAAATCAGTGGTGCAATCTGCGTAGTAGGAACTGGCGTTTTATCCAGCCTGCCTCGCAGTTGGCGACCGGAAACGAGCAACGCCACGTGATTCTGGTCATCGCTGAAGCCCCCGTGCCCTCTGGGCCGGTTTCCGCCCTTGCGCATCCAGATCACCCCAGCCTGCGGCTCCAAAATAAGATTAGGCATGCGCGTATCCTCCTCGGCGGTGTTCATGATCAATCGCAGCTTCTGACCTGAGTAGATCTCCCCAATCCCCATTCCTGTCATCTTCGCGCGATAGGCTTTGAGCACCGCTGCAGTCGCGTCTGGATGCTTCAACCAGACAAGCCCGACTGTATCGGCAGTTACCAGCGCAAGTTCCCCATGTGCAGCGGCTCGAGCAATTGCCTCGATGCCTGCCGGATTCACAGGGCGGAAGACTTGGTCGTGCATTGGGGTCTGGCCGTGCCGGGCAGTCACGATGATCCATGTTGAATCGCCCAGTCCTCTCTTTCCCAACTCGCCAACAATTCTCCCAATCTGGCTATCAACCCGCTCAAAAGCGGTTTGGATCGGCCCCGCTCCTCCATCGAGTCGAGAGGAACCCGTTCGCTGCGCCGCATCCACGCTCATGAGCGCCACTCCAAACAAACGTGGCACCGCGCCCTGTATGCCATCGATCCACTGTAGAACCGCTCGAACGCGGTCCTCGTCTCCAATCCGCGCAGCGTCAACCAGGTTTTCGGCAACGGACATCTCCGGTACAAAGACCTCATCCAGCGCGGTGCCGGAAGGGCCGCGCAATAGATCGGCATACGCTGTCCTCTCGTCGGCCCAGGCTGTTCGTCCCCCGGCCGCATGTACTAGGTCGAAGATGCTGTTTACGCGGACCAGTCGATGCACGGGTAACTCAGCGCAGCCATGCGCCGGATCTCGCGGCATGAGCGTGCCCTCCACGTCGAGATTCAGTTCAGCCCCGGTTGCCACGCACTCCGTACTGCCGGAGGAGAGTGAGCGATCATAACCGTCGCTTGAGAAAATTCCCGTCGAGATCGGTGTTCCGCCGGTTGCGAACGCCAGCGTCCCCGCGGCGCTATCCGGTCACGGAACATGCGCGTTGGTGTAGCTCACGCCGCGACGGCTTAGCTTTGCCAGCGCCGACTGCGAATGCGTTCCAACCCAATTCTCCAGGTCGACGGCGCGCATTCCGTCAATGATCACGATCAGCACCCGATCCGCCGGATGATCCGCCGCCGTGTGGGCCAGCGGCTTAGGATACTGCTCAGGGATCTGCGCCCGCACAAGCAGCGAACAGCCAAAAAGGCCAGCCAGAGCAAATCCCCATCCCAGGCTGCCCCTGTCACGTCGCCTTCCTGATCCGCTTCGCATAAAGCGACGCAGCCGAGCCGTCACTTCAGCCTCTCAACTTCCTTCGCATCTCTTCCGGCAGGCAGTGGAGTGAATATCCCGTCCTTCACTACGTCTTCCTGTCCCTGTCTGCTGAGCGTGAATTTCAGGAACTCTTCGAGTACAGAGTTGAGGCGCTTACCCGGTGACTTGTTCACGAACATGTAGATCACGCGGCTCAGCGGATAGGTCTGCGACGCAACCTCCTCGAAGTTAGCCTCATGGAAGGGCCCTCCAGGCGTGGCGGAAAGCTTCAGGACTTTCGTCTTCGGGTTGTCGTTCCATGCCAGCCCTGTGTAGCTGATCGCATATTTATCCGCAGCCACGATATCTGAAAGTGGAAGCACTGTGTGCGGCGCGCCGATGCCCTCGCGCCATTGACCGTCGGCCAGCACCTTCTGGTTAACGAAATTGTCATAGCCGTTGGGAATCTCAACTCCCCAGAGGTGGATCGGTTTGTCCGCCCAATCACCCTTTAGTCCGAGCTGACCCCAGGTGGTAATCGGTTCGCGGATGCCGCGATTGTGTGTAGAGGAATAGATCGCGTCCAACTGCTGGAAGGTGATCTCGTTCAACGGGTTGTCCTTATGCACAATAAACACAATCGCATCGGTGAATGCCTTCACCCTGAGGCTGCCGCCGGCCACCGCGACCGGCAAAGGTTTGTAGCCGAACTTTTCGACAAACGGAGTCTCTTCGCGGCCCATCATCTCGCGGGCGATAAATCCGAAGTCGACAGTCCCTGAGGTGAGACGAGGGCCGCCCTGTCCCGATCCGCCAATTTCTACCGAGATCTTCACCTGGGGATAAATCTTTGTGAAGTCGGCAATCCACATCGTCATCAGCTCAGTCACGGTGTTGGACTCAACTCCCTTCAGCGTGCCGGACAGTCCCTTGACGGGCCTGTACTCAGGAATCGCAGTATCGACCCTTGCCGTGTACGGGAGCGGCGGGTTCGGATGCGGCAGCGGCTCCTCGAGGTTCTGGGCGCCAGCTCCCACTGTGGATGCAAGAAGCACGAGAGTAGTGACAGCGTGCGGGATTTTCATGCGTCTATTGCCTCAACCTTTCATTGGAACTATGGGTTGCCGTACAACTCCATTCCGCCCAGGTGAAGAGCCCCTGAATCGAGAATGAAAAAGCGTTCATCGTGGGCCGGGCAAGGCAAACAAGCGCCCCTACGGGGTTGCATCGGCTCGACAGTGGACAATGAACGCAATTTCATCTCCGGTTCAGGACGATGCTATGACGGCAGGTTTATGGTTCTACCGTCGCCGATGCAAGACATCCCTTGCATTTACCTGACGCCGAATCTCAGCCTGAGGGCTGACCTTGTCAGGGGCCGTGACCACAGTCCAGTTTTTCTATGATGCGCACTCCCCTAGCTTCGGCGCTGCTCCTGCTCCTTACTTTCTGGAGAGCAAACGCGCAATCGCCTTCGCTGACCATTCCATCGGCAGACCTTGCTGCGTTCGTCGATGGCATGTTCGACATTCAGCTCAAGCGAGATGACGCAGCCGGAGCCGTGTTTCTCTTGACCCAGAACGGGACCACACTTCTCAGCCACGGTTATGGATTAGCTGATGTTCGCAAAGCCATACCAATGACCGACCGGATCATCGTTCGTGGTGGGGCGCTTACAATGCCGATCATCGCTGTGGCAGTCATGCAGCAGGTGGAAGCCGGGAAAATCTCCCTAGACGCAGACATCAGCCGCTACATCGATCTCCCTCTGGTGGCAAGAACCGATGGTCCGATCACTGTTCGCGAGCTCTTGACCCACACGGCAGGATTTGCAGGCAGGCTGCCATTCGTTTCCGCGCACGATCTGCGGTCCTATCTCGCTCTCAATCCACTCGCCCGCATTTATCCAGCGGGAGCGCTGAACAGCTTCAGCCCCTATGGTATGGCGCTGGCCGCGTACATCGTTGAGCGGGCTGCTGGAGAGGCTTTCGCTAAGTATGCTCGGGACCACATCTTTCTTCCGCTGGGGATGGTCTGCACGACGATGCTTCAACCGTTGCCAACGACACTAACGTGCGCTCGCTCTCAGGGATACGGATCCAGCACCGAGCCGCCTTTGCCTCCGGAGACACTCGAACCTGCCTTAAGCGTGTCTACGACCGCATCGGACATGGGCCGCTTCGGCGCCATGCTCCTCGGCCAGGGAACACTTCGTGATCAAAGAATTCTGAGGCCAGAGAGTGTTGCGACCATCCTGTCGCGCCAAACCACCCTATCGAAAGATCTAAGCCCAGAGATTCCGGGCATGGGCCTCGCCTTTCATGAGATATGGTTCAACGGAGCCCACTCCTTCGGTCAATCCGGAGACACGAAAGCCTTCCACAGTGAGTTCGAGATTGATCCGCAGCGTAAGCTCGTCCTCTTTCTCGCGTACAACAGCAATGGGCATCCAGGTAATCCAGGCGGGCTCTCGAAGCTGGCTGCCTTCTCACGCGGAGAACTGCTCCATGGCATCTTCGATCGCTATCAACCCTTCCACCCCAAAGTCATCCACGCGACTCCAACAGCCGGGCAGCGACGGCTCGCAACGGGTATCTGGATACCTGCAGATGAAGTGGGCCTGCCTCTCAATCCACACCATTTGCTCCACTCGAGCATTGCGTCCACCGGGGAAAGCCTCATCGTTGATCGCTTCCTCTCGGACCGCAATACGGTGAAACAGTGGTCTATGCTGCTGCCGGATCTCTGGCAGCAGTATCCGCAAGACCTCATCGACGCAATCCCCGGGGGAGCTGACCTGCCAGATCGACTTGCCCTTGCGAACAATCCGGCCAATCAACTAGTGCGAGTTTCCACCCGGACACACGAGGACAAGTCGATTGCCGTTCCCCACCGCGTTCCCCATAGCCCTGGACAGCGGGAATGAGCAGCGGCAGAGCATACCTGAACCACTCCGCCGATCCGCCTGCTTCGACACTCGGCCTTATGAGCAGCTACTGCCTTTGACGTGGTGCCGGTTGACGCCGCCGCGCAGGAGATCGTATCGCCGCAATTTCGTTCGATTTGGCGGGTCGTGCTGTTTCCTCACCGACCGATTGGTTAAGTTCGCGCCTCGATCTTGAAGTTATCTTTTTCGTCCGGCATTGCTTCACGCAAAGCCTGGGACTTCGGTCTCGCGTCAGACAGCGGCGGCAACGGAGATAACGGCAATTCGAGCCTGACCTTTGTACCTCTGCCTTCCACGCTTTCGATCGTTACGGTTCCGCCATGCGCCTTCGAGATCGCTCTCACGATGGAGAGGCCGAGCCCCGCGCCTCCGGACTCTCTGGTCCGCGCCTTATCTGAGCGGTAGAAGCGCTCGAATACGTGCGGCAGCGACTCCGTTGGAACTCCTATACCCGTATCGCTAACGTCGAGAATGGCTAGCTGCGCAGGGCCCTGCATGGACACCGAAACTGCAACTTCGCCTCCATTTGGCGTGTACTTGATTGCATTGTCCAACAGATTTACCAATACCTGCTTGATTCTGCCGACGTCTGCCAGGATCGCCACCGGCTCTGCGTGGAAGCTTCGCAGCATAATATCCTTTTCTTCCGCAAGAAGGCGCATCTGATCGACTGTCCACTGCGCCAGGCAGCTCAGGTCCACGGGCTTCAGGTCCATGGCGTCGGTGCCGGAGTCTAGCCGGGAGATGGTCAGCAGACTTTCAACGATCTTAGCCATACGGTCGATCTCTTCAAGTGCGCTACCCAGGGAATCCCGTTGCGCCAACGGCATCCTGGAGGTCTGGAGCATCTGTTCCAGCTCTCCCCGCAGAATCGTAAGCGGCGTGCGCAGCTCATGCGATACGTCTGCAGAGAAGCGCCGATTGTGTGCGAGCGCGTCTTCCAGACGACTGATCATGCGGTTCAGCGAGAGCGACAGCCTCTCCATCTCGTCGCCCGTCGCTATTACGGGCAGCCGTTCGCCAAGCTGATGAGTGCCGATTTGCTCCGCCTGTTCGGTCAAGACCACCAGTGGACGCAGCGGCAACGCCATCAGGAAGTGGCCGCCCAGTGCTGCTGCGAACAGGATGCAGGGCGTTATCAGCAGCAGAATTTTTAAGAGACTTGCCAGCACATGAGAGATGGGCGCTGTAGACGCTCCCATTTCCACCCGATAGGCTGTTCCGAAGGAAGAGACGTATGGCTGCGTGTAGATCAGCAGATGGTGGGCTCCGCCGGTGTTCTCCCGGCGGAAAGACTCCTGTGATCCACGGAACGTCGGCTGCGAAACCATAGACGAGTCGATACGGGGCTCCCGCGTATCTCCGCTCTGGTAGAGCACCGCGCCGTCCTGGCGGGTCACACGGATGAATCGTCCGCTGATCTCCGGCGCATAGGCTTCGGCGATTTCGCCTGCCATCCAGGACTGTCCCTTGACCTCTTCCTCTGACAGAAAAATAGAGACGATATTCTTCGCTTCACTCCTCAGCGAGTGTTCGAGCGAGGTCCGCAGATAGCTCTGCACACCGAAGTAAAGCGCTGCGCCGAAGACCAGCAGCGCGGCGGCCAACAGCCCAACGTACCAGGTCGTAACCCGCGCCCGCAGCGTGGTCAGGTGAATACCCGGCCTCACGCTTCACCGCCTGCGCGAACCATGTAACCCGCGCCCCGCACCGTGCGGATCAGCTTGCTTTCCTGTCCATAGTCCACCTTCACCCGCAGGTGCCGCACATATACATCAACGATATTGGTGATACCGTCGAAGCTCTGGTCCCACACATGCTCGATGATCATGTTGCGCGAGAGCACGCGCTCCGCGTTCTGCATCAGGTACTCCAGCAGCGAGTACTCCTTCGCGGTCAGCTCGATGCGTTTGCCGCCGCGCTTTACCTGCTGGGTCAGGCGGTCCAGCTCCAGGTCCCCCACTATCAACGTGCTCGAACGGTTCACGGGCCCGCGCCGCAGCAGCGCCTTCGCCCGGATCAGCAGCTCCGCGAAAGCGAACGGCTTGGTGAGATAGTCATCCGCACCGCTCTCGAAGAGCCGCACCTTATCCTCCACTGAATCGCGCGCCGTCAGCACCAGGACCGGAACGCAGGCGTCCCTGCGGCGTATCCTTTGCAGCACCTCCCGGCCCTCCAGGCGAGGAAGCATCAGGTCCAGGATGATCAGATCATAAGGATAGGTCTCCGCCATCTCCAGTCCCTCGCGCCCATCACCGGAAACATCCACCGCATACCGCTCCGCAGTAAGTCCCCGCTCTACGAAGCCCGATACCTTCGGCTCATCTTCAACCAGCAATATCCGCATGATGCACCCTGTCCTATCACAATCTTTAGCGGTAAACCAGAGATGAAGCAAAGATGAAAAATACTTCAGATAGAAACCGCATCCGAACGTCAGATAAAAGGGCGGATGTCCCTTCC
>NFUO01000613.1 GCA_002197545.1 Acidobacteria subdivision 2 bacterium RH1 MAG20
GGTCTTGTTCGAACAATTCCATCGCTTCCTGCGCAGCGAATACAGCCAGGGACGGCGTACGCTCCTCATCGTTGACGAAGCTCATAACCTTGGCTTCGACGCGCTTGAAGAATTGAGAATGCTTTTGAATGTCAATGCCGACAAGGATCAATTTATCCAGATCATCCTCGTTGGCCAGCCGCAGCTGAAGGATATACTGCGCACCCCGCAGCTCACGCAGTTTGCCCAGCGCGTGTCGTCGGATTACCATTTGCGACCATTGAAACCGCAAGAAGTTGCCAAATACATCGACCACCGGCTTGCCGCCGTCGGCGCGCGCTATCGATTGTTCTCCGACGAAGCCTGCGAGTTGATCGCTGATGCAAGCCGCGGCATACCGCGCACGATCAATATTATTTGCGACACCGCCCTGGTGTATGGTTTTGCTTCCGATCGTCAACAGATCAATCCGGATCTGGTCACCCAAGTGCTCTACGACAAGATGGAATTCGGCGTCCTGCCGATCCAGGCTTCAGCGCAATGATGCCGGGCGTGAGTGACCTCAGCCCGACCGTGGGACAACAGACCTGAAGCTGGGCTATGCGGCACGGCGGGATTAATTTGTCCCGACTTTCGCGAGTTCGGTCTTGATTTTTGCCTGCAGGTCGCTGTCCGGCGACCGATTCAGTGCCGCTTTAAATTGTTCGGAGGCCTTTGCAGGCTGCCCGACGGCCACATAGCTCATGCCGAGATGATAGTGAACCAGGGGATCCGCTGGCAGGGCTTTTGCTGCTTCTTCGAGTAAGGACAGCGCCGCTTTGTAGTCGCCCTGGCGATAGGTCAACCAGCCCAACGTGTCCTTGAACTGCGGGATAGGCGACTTTCGCAGAACGGCCGCCAGCGCCTCGGCCTGATCGAGGCTTGCCTTGTCGGTGCGATGATCGCTCAGCAAGCTGGCCAGGTTGTTGGCGACGATGATCGAGCCAGGGTCCATTTTCATGAGACCTTGGTATTCGGCGATTGCGCCGTCATAGTCTCCCGTGTGCTCCAGCCCGCCGGCCAGCGCCATGCGCAAAACGAAA
>NFUO01000614.1 GCA_002197545.1 Acidobacteria subdivision 2 bacterium RH1 MAG20
ACGATTTAGCATCAATGCGATTGCCCGTTTGTTGAATGAGCAAGGGATTTCGACGAGAACGGGAAAAACTCGGTGAGCGGTGAATGAACCACATCTTGCGGGGTGGGTGCGAGTGTAGCAATGTTACGCCATGAGAGGGCGTAGCAGGAAAACGCGGGCGACATACGGAGTGCGAGCTTTACGGAGCCGGGGAGGCTGCGCGGTTCAAAGCCTCGTTTCGCGCCGCCTGGTGGAGCTTCCACTTGTCAGGCAGCCAAGCATCCAGTTCGCTCAACTTCGTCTGCGGCAAGTTCATCAGCAGCTGGGTGAGATACAGTTGCGGATCAATCTGGTGCCGGCGGCAAGTGCTGGTCAGGCTGGCCAGAATTGCCGCGGTGCGACCGCCACGCGGGTTGCCGACGAACAAGGAATTCTTTCTGTTCAACACCACACGTTTCATTTCGCGCTCACTTGTATTGTTATCGATCGGCACCGCGCCATCCGAGCAGAAAACGTTCAGCTCCGTCCAGTGATTCAAGATGTAGTTCACCGCATCGGCCATGGGATGCTGCGGGATCAGTTGCTCTTTCCAAACCAGCAACTTCTGCCGCAGTTCGGCCAACACGGGCACCGATTGCTTCTGACGAATTTCCAGGCGCTCGGGGACAGACGCTTCCTTGGCCTGGTTCTCTATGGCAAACAGGGTACGCAGCAAGGCCACGACCTCGCGCGCGATTTCCGGTGCCGTTTTTTCGGCGTCGACAACCTTTCGTCTCGCGTGACTCCAGCATCCTGCACGAGTGATGGCGTTGCCGGCCACTACGCCGTCGTAGCCGCCGTAGGCGTCGGCCAGCAAGACCTGTGTGTAATCCTTCAGAAATTGTTTCGGCCCGTCGCGACCTCGGTCGAGCGTGAAGTCGAACACGTTGTAGGGATGATCCGGGTCGCCTACATAGACCCACATCCGCGCCCGCTTGGTCTTGCCCGGGCTCAGCATCGGCAGGATGGTGTCGTCGGTAGCCACCACATGCGACTGTCGCACCCGCTCTGTCATTCGCCGATACAACGGCTCGACCAAGTCAGCCACATCGCCGCACCACACCGACTGGGTGGCCCGCGAAATCTCAAAACCCTGCCGAGCAAAAACGGCCTCCAACCGATACAGCGGAAGGTACTCGGCGAACTTGCTGGTCACGATGTAGGCCAGCAGTCCCGGCCCAGCCATACCCTTATCGATGGGCGATTCCGCCCGGGCGGCCACGGTCATCTGCGGCGCTTCCCCGGAACGCTCGCACTTCACGCAGGCATATTTCTTACGCACATGATGGATGCGTTCGAAGTGCCCAGGTATGTACTCGATCTGCCAGCTCTCCTCGGCACCGCTCTCCTGGCGCTGCACTCCACAGCCCGGGCAGGTGCGTTCTTCCGCACTCAACTCGTAGACCTGCGTGGTGACCGGAAGATTTTCGAAGTTGGCCAGAGAGCGCCGCCCCTTACGCCGCTTCACTCGCCGCACTTCGTACTCCGGCTCGCTCGCAGGGGGAACATCCTCCGGATGAATCGGCCGCTGCTCGAGCTCCTGGCCAAAATCCAGCAGCACCTGTGCCAACTCGCTCGTCGAATTCAGACGGTCTGCTCGCGGTCCGTAGTACCACTTTTTGTAGCGTGCCAACTCGAGTTGCAAACGCAGATTCTGAATGTGCAGATCGTCAGCACGTTGCTTCTCGTGGTCACGCTCGGCAAGCAGAGAACGCAAC
>NFUO01000615.1 GCA_002197545.1 Acidobacteria subdivision 2 bacterium RH1 MAG20
CAACCACGTCGTCCTCGGCGTGAGCGCAATTCTCGCCTGGTTCGATCGCAATATCGTGAATAACACCGGTGTCAATGGATCAGCAGCCTTGACGGTCTGGATCGGCGACAGGCTTAAGTATCAAGAGACGGGCAAGCTGCCCAATTACGCCTTCGCGATGGTCCTAGGCGTCATCGTGCTGGTTTTGATTGCCTTCTCAACGCACCTCTGACTACTCACTACTCACTCGGAGAAGCGCTTTGAATGACGGATACCTGCTTCTTGCAACAATTGTCGTCCCGCTGGTAGCTGCTGTGATTCTCCTGGCCGTGCCTTCGCGTGAGGCCAACGTCGTCCGCGTGATCTCGGTCCTCGCGGGCTTGATTTTGCTGGCCCTTTCCATCTACATCTTCATCGCGTTCGATACGTCGGCCGGCGGCTTCCAGATGGATCTGCGCTGGCCATGGATCGAAAACGTCGGCTTTCTCGCGGCAAACGGTATTTCGCTCCATCTCGGAATCGACGGCATCGCGGCGCCGATGGTGCTTCTCACCGGCATCGTGATCTCATCAGGCACACTCGTCTCAACAAAGATCGAATTCCGTAATAAGGATTTCTATATTCTGCTGCTGGTTTTGGTGTCAGGGGTTTACGGCACGTTCGTGTCGCTTGATCTCTTCTTCTTCTTCTTCTTCTACGAGCTGGCCGTGCTGCCAATGTACCTGCTGATCGCCGTTTGGGGAAGCACCCGCAAGGAATACGGAGCGATGAAGCTGACGCTCATGCTGGTCGGCGCGAGCGTGTTGATCTTCGTGGGGATCTTCGCAACATTCACCAAGTCGGGAACCGGAACCTTCAACCTGCCCGACCTCTGGGCTGCAAGCTACCCAGTGAGTTTTCAACGGACGTTCTTTCCCTGCATGGTGATCGGTTGCGGCGTTCTCTCCGGCCTCTGGCCATTTCATACCTGGTCGCCTGATGGTCACGCGGCCGCTCCGACTGCCGTCAGCATGTTACACGCGGGCGTGCTGATGAAGCTGGGAGCCTTTGGCATCATCCGGCTCGGCATCCAGCTTCTCCCGGCCGGCGCTCAGTTTTGGATGCCGGGTCTCATGTTGCTCGGAACGATTAACGCGGTCTATGGGGCCTTCTCGGCCATGGCGCAACGGGACATCAAGCTGATGATCGGCTATTCGAGCGTGAGCCACATGGG
>NFUO01000616.1 GCA_002197545.1 Acidobacteria subdivision 2 bacterium RH1 MAG20
CGGTGGTCGAAGCAGTCCGCGTCGAGGCGATTTGAGGGCCGACACTGTAATGTATAACTCGAAGCTGATCACATTGACCCTTCTGTCGACAGTATTGATTGCGGTCACTCAATCTGTGACGCGCGTCGCTCACAGCGATTCCGATAATCCGCCGATTGTGCTGGAGTCCCAGAAAATCGAACCTCCCCAAGGGAACCTCAAGTTCGAGGGCAGCGAACCGGGCGCGAGGGCCGCCAGCACGTACTGCGTGATGTGCCACTCGCGGAGCATGATCGACTACCAGCCGTCGCTTTCGCGTGAGGCATGGAAATCCGAAATCCGCAAGATGCGCACCGCGTATGGATGCCCTGTCAGCGAGGGTCTGGATGAAGAGTTGGTGGACTTTCTCTACCAGTACAACCACAAGCCGGCACGTGGCGCGTCACGGCAATGATGTAAGGAACCACGGTGCATTCTATTTTAGGCATTGCTATCCCTCCGATCCGTCTCAAGCCGGAAGCGGTGTTCGCGTGATAGTGAGAACGCGAAGGAAGCCGAACTGAAATACCAAAAGCCGCCGTCATTGTGTTGGTGGTGGTATTGGTTTTGTCCACTTTGCGTCTAACGAACGCCCAAAAGCATGCTGAAGGCTCCCATCATGGGTTTGGCGACGCGACTCATTGGGCACAGGTATTCGAGTCGCCTGAGCGCAGCAAATGGCAGAAGCCAAACGAAGTGGTGAAAGCGATGAAGCTGGAGCCCGGGCAGACAGTGATCGACATCGGGGCAGGAACGGGTTACTTCACGAGGCGTTTCGCAAAGGTGGTGGCCCCGTCAGGCGAAGCTCTGGGACTCGACATCGAACCAGCGATGATTGACTACATGGAGGCCGATTCAAAGAAGCTGGATTTGAAGAACTATAAGGCGCGGTTGGTCAAAGCTGACGACCCAGAACTTGCGTCACACTCAGCCGATGTCGTTTTCTTCTGCGATACGCTCCACCACATGGAGGACCGCGTCGCTTATTTCCGCAAGCTTGCGTTAGCGCTCAAGCCGGGCGGGCGTGTGATTGTAATCGATTTCGAGAAGAAGCCACTTCCGGTAGGCCCTCCGCCAGAGGACAAACTTTCCCGCGAAGAGGTCGTCGCCGAGTTCCACAATGCCGGCTACCGGCTACTGCGCGATCACGACTTCCTTCCCTACCAGTATTTTCTCGAATTCGAGCCCGAGAAATAGCGCGCGAAGCCCTAATTCATCACGAGACTTAGCGGCATGACAACCCTCGCACCCGGGTATGCTTTCCCCTACGCAGTCTTCGCGCGATAACCGGAACCCAGGTTCATCGCAAATTGCTCGCCCCATTCATATGGGAGGTTGACAATTTCGCCGCCCGTCTTAACCGATTCGACCGCGTGCAACGCATCGAGCAGAATCTTACGCTGCTGAACTTTATCGAATGGTTTGCCGAACGGATTCCCCATCGGGAAATTGACGAATACCGTGCGCGGCGGTCTAACCTGCGCGCTCAGATCGCGGCCGGTCGAGACTACAACGGTTGGGATGCCTGCTTCCTCTACCACTCGCGCTACCAGACCAACGGTCTGGTGATCGAGCGGTCAAGCGGGCACCAGGACGAACACGTCGATTGTCTGATCGCGCAGTCGCTATGCAAGCGCGGGCGCAGCCTCATTCACCACTGCACTGCGAGTGTAGATGCGTCCCATGAAGCCGCTGTAGTGATGCGGTCCGACTTCACCGATCACGCCTTCGTATGCCAGTTCGTGGAGTCGCTCGATCGGGAAAAATGCAGTTGATATCGCGGTCCGCGTCGCCGTGATTGTAGTAGTCGTCGTTAATGACGAAGAACTGGGGCAAGGTGTCCTTGTCGACGGCGTCGAGTCTCAAATCGTTGCGCGCTTGAGGATTGAACGGACGCGCATCCTTGCGCGAGACTCCTCCCGACGTGAGCATCGCCACCCTGCAATTAGCCAGCCGCTTTTCTAGTGGAGTGAGCAGCGCGCTTTCAATGATCGTCCACTTGTACTCCGGAAATCCCTGAGTTCGATAAATCTCATTGACGCGTGCGACGAAGGCGATTGGTTCCATGATTCCTCTTTGCGTGTAACGCTGAGTGGTTGCAAGGCTCGCGTGCCCGAGCATCTCCTGAATCGAGCGCAAGTCCGCTCCGGCGTTCAGCATATGGGTCGCAAACGAATGCCGCAGGCCATGCGGGGTAACGCTCGAGGTCAGGCCCGCATCGATTATGCGTTGCGCAACAATCTTCTCGACACTGCGGGTCGAGAGACGCGTGCGGCACAGATTTACCATAACCGGCGCACTCGGGTCGGCAGGAATGGGCATCACCGCGCGCCACGCTTTGAGGGCGTCGAGCGCTGGCTCTCCTACCGGAACCACGCGATCCTTGGCGCCCTTGCCGGCCCGCACCGTGAGCATGCCCAGCTCGTCATCGATATCGCGCCAATCCAGACCGACCAGCTCGCTGACGCGCAGGCCCGAGGAGTAGAGGACTTCGAGGATCGCGCGATCGCGCAGCGCAGCCGGCGTCGCCGTCTCGGGGCGGTGCTCGATGAGCTGCCTCACTTCGTCCTCGCTGAGTATCGACGGCAGACAACGATGCGACTTCGGCGATCGCATAGTGCGCACCGGGCTGGGCGTGCCGAAACTTGCCTCC
>NFUO01000617.1 GCA_002197545.1 Acidobacteria subdivision 2 bacterium RH1 MAG20
CAAGAAATATTCGCGCCAGAGGCGAATGGCGGCACTCAAATATTCGACTTCAACCCGGCGCGGCTCCTCGGACTGACCTGTCATGGCCCAAGTCAACAAGCACAAGGTGCCGGCCAACCGAAGCACTTGGCCCTGTCCTTTTGCAAACCATTCCCGCTCGCGCCCATCCAAGCTCTCCCGCTGGCGGTGCAAGAACTTCCGGAACTGCTCGAACTCTGCGATGCTCTCGTTGGAGAGCCAGATCGAACGCTTGACCAGATGGCCATCTTCTATTTCGGGCAGATCAGCCAGCCGAGCAAGCGCGTTTTGAAAGTAGGGGTCCACCTCATCGACGTCATTCGAGAGGGGCTGATATGCGGCTTCTGCTGGCCAGCCGAACAGCATCCGCGCGTACATACCATCGCAGTCGCCCTTGAACGCGGCCGAAAGCTTGTCGGGTTGCAAACCGCCCGTCAGGCCAACGAGCAGATGATCGAGCTCAACGGGCGGGCGCCCCTGCCGCTCGACGACGTAGCGTTGGCCATTCCATGCCTGTAACCAGAACTCCCGGTCAGAACCGTTGGAATAGCGCGCCATGTTCAAGAAGAGCCCAGCGAGTTCATCGTAGATGGCGGCCACGCCGCTCGGCCGCGCTTGCAGCAACGGGGGCAACCGCTCGATGGTGATGTTGTTAACCGAGAGACGGGGCGGCACAAATTCTCCGGGCTCGATCGCCTCCGGGGGCATCGCCGGCGGCGGCCTACCTTCCTCGACAGCCTCTTTAATCTCTTTCCTCCATTTCTTTGCCGCAGCCTTCGCGGTCTCGACACGTAAATTGTGAGCGCGCCTGAGTTCGCCAACTTTGGCGCTTCGCTGGCGCTCGATCGCAGCAAGCGCGCGCACGGTGACGTTGAGACCAGGCGTCTTTCCGGATCCGCTAAATCCGACCACAGAACTCCACAGTGCAAGCGGTTCAGCCCAACCGCGCGAAGCCTGGATCAAGCGGCTAGCGCCGACAAGAGTGGAAGCCACGGTCAAGAGGGGAATGAGGACATGATCCGGACGAACGCCCGAACCGCGCGCCGCCGACATGCTCCAGTCGCCCAACTGTTTACC
>NFUO01000618.1 GCA_002197545.1 Acidobacteria subdivision 2 bacterium RH1 MAG20
GGAGAAGCGCGAACTCAAGATCGTTCGCGCGGTCAATCAGGGTGAGTTGCACACACCCAAGTACCACCGCATGAATCGTCCGATCCGTCTGACGGAGGCCGACGTCGAACGTCTGCTTGCGTTGAAGGAACGCGTCAACGGGCAGGAGGAAGACTGGATGTTTCCGAACCGTATTAAGAATGGTTCGATCATGAAGTCTGGTCCCATCTGGCACGAGACTCTTCTGGCACGGCGCATTCAGCCGGTGGCCAGAGAACTCGGCCTGCCGCACATCACGTGGCGACTTCTCAGACATTGGGGAGCGACACAGATGGTGGAAGCCAACACTCCGATCAAGGCGGTGCAACAACGCCTTGGCCATTCGCGGCCCAATACCGTTCTCATCTACTATGCGCGCGTCCTCGACAAGTCGGCGGACTCGGCGGCATCGTTGGTGAGCGGACAGCTGAGCGGAGCACCTGTGTCCGCGGAGGCTGGAGCTTCAATCATTTCCAGCGATTTGCCTGCAGTTGGCAGCGCCGAGGCAGCGTCGCTGTCTCAGCAGTCGTTATAAATGTTTGAGGAATTTGGAGGCGCGGGTCGGGATCGAACCGACGCATAAAGGTTTTGCAGACCTCTCCCTTACCACTTGGGTACCGCGCCTCTGGGTGGGCTATCGAATTGCAGCCCGCTGAATTGTAGGTGAAGTGTACAGCAGACAGGGCTTTTTTTGGAGCGGGAGACCGGGGTCGAACCGGCGACATCTTCCTTGGCAAGGAAGCACTCTACCACTGAGCTACTCCCGCTCTCACAGGTTCAAGTATAGCGGCCATGTCTCGGATGGTCAATGTATTGAGAAGACTTCGGCTATTGGAACCCGAGGTGGCCGGATAGGAAGAATTTTGCATCAGAATTGGTGACGGGACGTATTGAGTGCGTTTATATGGGGCGGGCCAGATGACGATACCAAAGCCGGCAGAACGGCTTATGCAGCAGCAGGAGGAGCTCCGAAAGGCTTGTGAGCTGGCCGAGCAGCGGGCTGCGGAGCTGGATGCTGTGATTGAAAACATGCCCCATGGCGTGTACATCGCTACGCCGGATGGAAAGCTAAGGAGCAACCGCTGGGCACGGATGATGAGTGGGGAGGATTTTCCGCCGGGGATGAAGACGCTGGAAAGGGCGCTGGCGGGGGTAGCTTCGACGGAGATGGTGCGAACACCTTGCCGCTGGATTCGTAGTGTAGCTGCGCCGATTCTTCAGGGCGGAAAGATTGTCGGTGGGGTCGCCGTGAATACCGATGTAACCCAGGCACGGCTACAGGACGAGGCGCTGCGGAAGTCGGAAAAACTGGCAGCGGTAGGGCAACTGGCGTCATCCATCGCGCATGAGATCAACAACCCCCTCGAGGCGATTACAAACCTGTTGTACCTCATGCGGAAATCCGACTCCATGGACGAGGTACAGGAGTATGCCCGGATTGCGCAGGACGAGTTGACGCGGGTGACCGAGATTACGCTGCAAACGCTGCGTTTTCACCGGCAGCAGAGCAAGCCGATGGAGATGGATATGGCTGAGCTGCTGCGGACCGTGATGGCACTGTATACCGGGCGGCTGCTGGTGAGAGATGTCAGTATCGAGATGAAACTGATCGATTCACCCCCGGTGTTGTGTCTTGAGGGCGAGATTCGCCAGGTGGTGAACAATCTGGTCAGAAATGCGCTGGATGCAATGAGCGGTGGAGGAAGGCTGTTGATACGGCTGCATCGACAGCCTGAGTGGCAGAACGGACATCGAGGCGTGCGATTGACCGTGGCCGATACGGGGGAGGGGGTAGCCCCGGAGATGATGCAGCATCTGTTTGAGCCGTTTCAGACAACGAAAGAGTTGACTGGTACGGGATTGGGATTGTGGGTGAGCAAGGGCATCGTCGAGAAACATGGCGGGTGCATACGGACAAAGACGCGTCGCGGCGTAGGGCACGGAACTGTATTCGCGATGTGGTTGCCGCTGGATGGTGGACTCAATCTGGTTGCAAGGGCAGATTGAGAGCGATACGCGGACCTGCAGTGATATTGGAACGGCGACGGACAACATGCGGAGTGACAAGAAGGAGGAGTTCGCTGGAATCTGTTTCGGCGACCGTGTCCGCGGTAGCGGTTTGAAACCCGGGAAGTTCGCCGAGGCCGGGAATGCCACTGACGGCGGCCGATTCCGATCGGCTCAGCGTGCTGACGAGCAGCGCCGGGTTGCCATCGTTGACAGTGATGTCGGAGACAAATTGGCGGCTGGCCAGGATAGGGATGTTGTTCAACGAGGAGCCGGAAAGCGCCTCAATCTTGAGGTCGAGATGCATACTGATCGTGCCGGACTTTTGTACAGTGGGCGTCGCTTTAAGCGTTAAGCCAAGGTCCTCATATTGAATCTCGGGGATGGTCAGGCCGCTGGAACTGCCGGTGAGTTGGGAGAGCAGACTGGACGCACTGGCGCCATTGATGTTGATGCCGGCCAGAGCGGATGAGTTTGCCGTTGCTCCGGTGGTATAGGTCGACGTTATGATCGGATAGCGGGTGCCGATGCGAAAATCAGCGGTCTGCCGGTCGCCGACGCGGACCTGGATGTCGTCGAGGGCTCGACTCTCACTGGAGTTGAGTGCGAGACTGAAGGTTGGGAAGATATTGGCAGTGATGCCGGCCTGGGTGAGACCGCCTCCGACGAAACCGATCGTGGAGGACAGAAGCGAGCTTTGCACAAGGCCGGAGCCGATGAGAGCGAGGGCAATGTCGATGTTGCTTGCGCCACTCGGCACGAGGCCCTGCGCGATGGCCTGGTTAACCAGTGTCTGGTTCTGATTGACGATATTCGCTGCCTCGCTGGCGACGCTGTAGACGCCCATTTGCTGGGGAAGCTGGGATCCGATATTGCGCTGCCGGGTTTTGTCGATGGACCAGAGTTTGACTTCGATCATGACCTGGCTGTTGCCGTCGATGAGGTCGGCGAGGGTAAGGTTGACAGCCTTCAAAGTCTCTTTGGGAGCACGAAGAACGAGATCGCCGAGACTCTTTTCGATCGTCAACTGCTTTACGTCGAAGATATTGCGAACAACGTTGCCGAGATCATTCATCTCCTGGGAAGTCATGCCGGGAATGCTGATGGTCTCCTGCAACTGGCGTTCGAGACGGTCACGGTTTTCGGGAGTGTCTTTGGCGATGAGGATGCTTCTGGAGTCGAGAGGAACGCTGAAGAGGCCGCCCATCTGCAACAGAATGCGAGCGGCCTGCTTGTAGGAAACAGCTTCGATGTCGAAGCGGAGGTCCTGATGCGTGACGGAGTCATCGAAGACGGGGCGAATGCCATAGCTGGAGAAGACCTGACGGACAGCGTCTTGAACGTCGGAATGGATATAAAAACTCTTGGTTCCAGAGTTGGGCAGAAGTGTGATCGGACCCGCAAGGGCAGGGGCCTCCTTCATCCAGGGTTCTATCTCTGGATTGAAAGAGACAGGAAGTGTGCCGGGCGGAAGATGCTGGGTGACGATCTGGTTCTGTGGATCGAGGAGCCGTGCTTCGTTGAGCAGGACCTGGGCTTTTTTAGCTTGCCCGAGGAGATGGGCCTTCCCAGACTGTTGGACCAGTTCGGTCACACGATGCTCGCGTGTGATGGCGGCGGCCATGGCGTAGTCATGATTGGTGGGGTTGAGCTTTAGAGCTTTTTCGAACTCAGTCTGGGCGCCGGTAAGATCATTGCGTTCGAGGAGGCGCGCGCCTGCGAGGTAGGCGTCATCGGCCTCGCGGATCTGATTTTTGCTGGGGCCGGAGAGAGTTGTAGAGTCGTGGACCGAGGCGGCCGAAGTTGGAGTCGTGGCTTGCTGCGGTTTGACGGGAGGGGTCTGCGCGAAGGTGGCGACGGAGAGGCCGACAACTGCAAATGCGGCTGCGCATCGGGTCATGGAAGCAAGCCGGAAATGAAGGGGATGCGTCATCTACTGCTGGTTAGACGGGGGTAATGGCTAACGGGCGCTGGCGATGTTATGGATGCGCGGGCGCTCGCTGCTGGGCGGACGGCGCATCCCGTTGCGGATCGCCGCGGTGTTCAGATCGAGCTCGGCCAGGGTGCGGCTGAGGGTATTGCGGTGCATGCCGAGTTCTTCGGCGGCCTTGCACTGATTGCCTTTGTGGTGGGCCAGGACTTCGAGGATGTAGCGTTTCTTGAACTGGCGAATGGCGTCCGCATAGGGGATGCCGGCGCTGTGCATCTGCGTGATGAGACCGTCCATTTCGCGCTTCAAGATAATGTCCTCGCTTACAAGTCCAGATTTTCGGTGCATTTCCATTGTCACTCTATTCGTGCCGTTTGATCCAATCGGGTGCGGTGTGCTTGAGTTGTGCCGCGCCGTCCAGAATAAGCTGCCGAAGCTCGTGAGGTACAACGAAGGATACAGCATGAGCACCGGCAAGGAAATAGGGAGTTAGAGAAGATTTTGAAACCACGGCGGTTGGAGGGAGAAATGCGGTGACGGCCATCAGGATAGCCACGCAGAGCAGGCAGCCGCGGAGATAGCCGAAGACTGCTCCGAAGAGACGGTCGAAGAAGCCCAGGCCAACGGCGCTGGCAGTGTGATGAAGCGCCTTTCCGACGAGAGCGCAGAGGACCATGACCCCGATGGCGATGAGCAGGAACGCGACTACATTGGCTACGGTCTTTGCGGTGATGACGTGTTCGAGGACGGCTGCCAGGGCTGGGTAATTCCAGGAGGCGAGCAGGATTCCCGCGATGAGGCCTCCCAGCGCGAAGAGTTCGAGCAGGAGGCCACGTAGGAAGGCCGTAATGGTAGACCATGCAAGGATGGCGATCAGGAACCAGTCGAAGTAGTTCAGGTTCATAGGGTCACCAGGTTACAGATTGGCGCGTCCGGTAATCAGGCGGTAGGCATCGAGGTACTTGGCTTTTGTTCTTTCGACGACCTCAGGTGGCAGGGCCGGAGCCGGAGCCTGCTTGTTCCAGTGAATGGATTCGAGGTAGTCGCGGACGTACTGCTTATCGAAGGAGGGTTGGGCTCCGCCGGGGTTGTAGGTTTCGGCTGGCCAGTAGCGGGAAGAGTCGGGGGTGAGGACTTCGTCGGCCAAAGTGATTTCGCCATCGATGAGGCCAAATTCGAACTTGGTATCGGCGAGGATCACGCCCTTGCTGGCGGCGTGTTTACCGGCCTTTTTGTAGATCTTGACAGTAAGGTCGCGCAGGTCTTCCGCCGGTCTCTGACCGATGGTATCGACCATCTTCTGGAAGGAGATATTCTCATCGTGACCGATATTGTTCTTGGCGGCAGGAGTAAAGATAGGCTCGGGCAGCTTGTCCGATTCGCGCAGTCCGGGGGGAAGCTTAATGCCGCAGACTGAGCCGGTTTGTTGGTAGTCCTTCCAGCCGGAGCCGGAGAGGTAGCCGCGAACGACGCACTCGACGGGGAACATCTCGGCGCGCTTCACCAACATGCTGCGCCCTTCCAGTTGATCGAGATAGGGTGTGCACGATGCAGGAAATTGCGTTGCATCTGCGGTCACGAGATGGTTCTTGACAGTGTCTTTAAGCAGGTCGAACCAGAAGAGGGAGAGCTGGGTGAGAATGCGTCCCTTGTCCGTGATGCCGGTGGCGAGAACATGGTCAAAGGCGGAGATGCGGTCGGTAGCGACAAACAAGAGCTGATTGTTGCCGAGATCGTAGATGTCGCGGACCTTGCCGCGTGCGGTAAGAGGGAGGTCGCCGAGGCTGGTCTGGATAAGGGCTGGACTCATTGAGATGACGGTATCACTTCCTGTGTGGTGAATTCAGGCGGAAATTCAGTGGAGCTTTACTACAAGGTTTCGCGCGGCGTCGGGTCGCTGGCCGGGGGCTGCCGGGCAGGACATGAGAACGTGTTTGCCGTCGGGCTGGAGTGTGGCGAACGCCTGCGCAGAGTCACACTGGCTGTTGTAGTAGCGGGCCCCTTGGCGGCGTAGGCGTAAAAGGTGTGTCCATGAGGGCTGAGAGTAGATGGCGAGGTCGAAGCCAGAGCTGGCGCCGGTTCCGGTGCCCCAGGGAGTGCGCTCACTGATGAGATGAGGGCTGATGGAGACGACGGTGTGCGGTGCGGGGTTGAAGAGTTCAGCGAGGGGGAGGAAGGCACTGGCGGACAGAATGGGAACGAGGAGAATAATCGCGATCATGGTGGTCAGCCATTTCGGTCGCAGGAGCGTGAAGAGGAGGAGGAAGAATTCGTAGGCGGCTACGGCGAACCAGTAAAACGCCGCGTTGAGGCGGTTTGAGGCGGTGCTCCAGTCGGCGGCGTGGGGAATGGCAAAGAGTAGGAGCGCTGCGCAGGCGCAAACGATCAGGATGCGGTGTGTTTTGAGGGAGAGATGCCGCCATCTCAGGCGGAGAATGATAAGTGCTCCGGTCAGGAGTGCGAGGACGGCGAACGTGAGCGGGAGCATGCTTCTAGATTAAAGGTTTTGCGCGAATTTCGGGTGAGGAATGTTGCGGTTTAGGTGGGGTGACGAATTTGTGAGGTTGGGGAAGGGAAGAGGTATAAAATGCCGCGGGACCCTGATTCAACTGAAACACCGGCTTGAGCCTATCGAGCACAGGCGCTTTTGCGCGTGCTTCATTCTTGTCGCCGGAAATCTATTGCAGTTCAACATTTGCGGCCTGGGAGGGCATCTTTTATGAAAAAGCTATCAGGGCTCTTGCTTGTATCGTGTCTTTTCTGCGGCGGTTCCGGTGTTCTGGCGGCGCAGGAGAATGCTGGCGACACTACGCCTCCGCCTAAAGTGCTTGTCATTCAACGGGAGTTCGTGAAACCGGGCAAAGCGGGCAGCGCGCATGAGAAGACGGAGAGCGCGTTTGTCCGGGCGATGATGGCGGCCAGGTGGCCAACCCATTATCTGGGGATGAACTCGCTCTCCGGGCCTTCGCGATCGCTGTTCTTTATTGGGTACGACTCGTTTGCCGCGTGGGAGAAGGACAACGTGGACACCCAGAAGAACGCTACTCTTGCGGCGGCGATGGATCGCGCATCGCTCGAGGATGGCGAACTGCTGAGCAGCTATGAGTCCAGCGCTTTCGTCTATCGCGAAGAGTACAGCCTGCGTGCGCCGGTAAATATTGGAGAGATGCGGTACATGGAGATAACCCGCTTCAAGATCCGCGAAGGACACCGCAAGGACTGGGACGCTCTGGTGAAGATGTACAGAGACGCGTATGAGAAGGCCGTGCCGGAGGCACACTGGGCCATGTTTGAAAGCATGTACGGCATGAACAACGGAGGCGTGTATCTAATGATTACGCCGATGAAGTCCGCGAGCGAAATCGACCATGAATTGGCTGCCGAGGACACGTTCTATGCATCGAGAAATGCAAGTGACTCTAAAAAGATGGCGGAACTTGCGGCGGCCTCGATTGAGTCGGTTCAGTCGAACCTGTTCCAGCTCGACCCAAAGATGAGCTATCCCAGGGATACATGGGTCAAGGCCGGCCCTGATTTCTGGAGGCCGAAGATGATGGCAGCGAAGAAACAGACCAAGCCAGCCCAGTAACTGTAGTTGGCGTCTTACTCCCGACAACCCACCCTTCACAAAAAACTGAAGGATGGGTTGCCCTATTTTTGCTTGCGACTAAGGCCGTTTTGTAGATGCTATAGAGTCATCAGAAAACATTGTCATTCTGAGCGCAGCGAAGAACCCCGGTATTTTGCCTTTGCTGTTGCTTGTTCTTTGATCCTCTACATCTACTCCCAAAATGCTCTAGGCCACGGCGCGGCGGTTCAGATTGACGCTGACGATCTTGCTGACACCAGGCTCCTGCATCGTCACGCCATAGATGACGTCAGCCTGCGACATGGTGCGTTTGCTGTGGGTGATGACGACAAACTGAGTGGTAGCGGACATGTCGGCGATCAGCTTGGCAAACCGGCCCACGTTGGTCTCATCAAGCGGCGCATCGACTTCGTCGAGGATGCAGAACGGAGCGGGCTGGAACTGGAAGATACCGACCAGCAGTGCCAGCGCGGTGAGCGCCTTTTCTCCTCCCGAGAGCAGCAGGATGTTCTGCAGCTTTTTGCCCGGAGGCGAGGCAAGAATGTCGATGCCGCTCTCGGCGGAGTTCTCAGCATCGGTGAGCCGCATGGAGGCCTGGCCGCCGCCGAAGAGCTTAGTGAAAGTGACGCCGAAGTTTTCATTGATGACCTTGAAGGCCTCGTCGAACTTCAGGCGGGAGACGTCGTCGATCTCTTTGATAGAGGCCTGCGTATTTTCGATGGAGTCGAGCAGGTCCTTGCGCTGCGTTTCGAGGAAGCTGTGACGCTGCGTAGTCTCGTTGTACTCCTCCAGCGCCATCATGTTGACTGGGCCCATGGCTTCGAGCCTCTGTTTTAGGGCACGAGACTCTTCTTCCTCGGTGGCGAGCGCCTCGCCTTCGATGCGGACGATGCTCGCATCTTCACGGAGAGAGACAGCCTCGACAGCGAGATCGTTGAGGCAGGTAGCCTCGATATGCTCGATGTCCGAGGTGAGTTTGGCGGCGCGGGCGGTGAGCGCGGCGCGCTGCTCGCGAAGCGCCTCGGTCTCGTGACGTAGGGTGCGCAGGCGGCCATCAAGGTCGGCCATGGCGGTGCGCAGGGCGTTGGCTTCTTCGGTAAGGCGTGCGCCTTCGGCTACAGCAGTAGCGCGGAGTTCGGTAAGTTCGGCATGTTGCGTAGCCAGAGCAGCCGTCTCTTCCTCGCGGCGAAGTTTCTCCGAAGCTGCGGAGGCAAGCTGCTGATCGAGCTGCTGAATGCGCTGGTTCTGGCCGTTGTAGAGGCGAGTTGTCTGGTCGAAATTAGCCTGAGCGTTGCGGCGACGCTCTTCCAGACCGGCAAGATCGGCTGAGGCAGCCGCTGCTGCCTGCTGAAGCTGCTCGCGTTGGGCACGGAGTTCTTCAAGCTGGGCCAGAAGATCGGCAAGCGAGGCCTCAAGCGTGGCGCGTTCGGCCTCGAAGGCTGTGGCCTCCTGCTGGCGGCGCGAGATGAGGTCGGCCTTCTGGTTGCGAGCATCGCGGTTGCGTTCGCTGGTGAGCGACCAGTCGGCGAGACGGCGCTCGATACGAGCGGTCTCGGTCTCCATCTGCCGCAGAGCCGCGCCAGAGTTGGCAGACTCGCGCTCGGCCTCGCGGCGCTCGTTGGTCTTGTTTTCAATCATGGCGTTCAAGTCGGCGATCTGGTGCTGAAGATCGGCAGTTTGCAGATCAGTCTGGGCCAGCTCCTGCTCGGCCTTTTCGATCTTCTGCTGAACTTCGGTCAACTCGCGCTTGAGAGCCAGCGGACCCTGCGCACGCGGACGTCCGCCAGTAACGGTGACGTTGTGGAAGGTCTCGCCCGTCGGAGAGAGAAAGAACGACTGCGGGTTCGACAGCGCCAGCGAGCGTGCGGTGTAGGAGTCGGGTGCGACATAGCCTTCGCGGAGCTTAGGCAGGATGACTTCAAGCGACCTGCCGAAGCCATCGAGAACACGAACACAATCCTTGAGCGAAACAACACCTTCGATGCCTGCGGTGGCCGTCTGCGCCGCGCTGGTCATGCCTTCGGAGAACGGAAAGTTGGCCTGCGCATCGTTGGGATGAACAAGAAACGTGGCGCGGCCGCTGACGTCGGTCTTGAGCAGGTTCATGCCTGCATCAGCGGCGTCCCAACTCTTGACGACAATGTAGTTGAGCTCGTCGCGCAGAAACTCGTCCACGACGCTTTCGTACTTGCCATCGACTTCGAGAAAATCCGCCAGGGTCCCCACAGGTGTAGTGCCGCTCAGCCCCGGATTGCTGGCATTGTGCTTAAAAATATTGCGAACAGTATCGGTGGAGTAGCTGTGCTCGCGAATGAGCGCGTCAAGCGAACTGCGGCGGCCATTGAGGCTGGCCACTTCGCCGCGAAGCTGGTCGCCGTGGCGTTTGCTCTGCGACTCCTCGGCACGGCGGCCTTCGATCTGGAGGCGAAGGTCGGCGATCTCGGCTTCGAGCCGCTTGAGCCGCTCAGTGACGGACTCGAACGATAACTTGACCTGCCCACGCTGCAGGCCAAGAGTCTCAAGCTCCTGCCGCGCAATGTCAGACTCCGAGAGCAACCGCTCGGCCTCGCGGTCGAGGCCAGCCAGCGCCGCTTCGGCCTGTGCCTGTTCATTGCGCGTCTGCGAGATGCGTTGCACCAACTGCATCGTAGCGCGGCGGTTCTGCTCGGCCTGCTGTTCGGCAGAGGCAAGGGCGCGAACGGCCTCCTGCGCCTGCTGCTGATGGAGCTGCGCAGCTTCTCGCGATCCGGTGGATTCGGCGGTCGCATTTTCGAGGAAGCTGCGGTGCTGCTCAAGTTCTCCGCTCAAGGTGGCAAGCTGTTCGCGGGCCTGTGCCAGATCGTCCGCGCCGGATGCAAGGCGGCCTGTCAGCTCGGAGATGCGGTCGGCGTTTGCGGCGGAGCGAGCGGTGATGCGCTCGAGCTCGACCGCAGACTGATTGGCCTGCGATCCAGACTCACGGATCTGCTGATCGAGCGTATAGCCGGTGCGGATGCCTTCGGTATGCTCGGCGTCCATCTCCTCGACAGTAGCGGCCTGCGCATCAATCTGGGCGGCAAGCGCAGTAATTTTTTCGGTAGTAGCAGTCTGCTCGGTGTCGAGCTGCGACATGCGGCTGGCAAGCACAACGCGGAGCCGCGTCCGAAGCTCATCGCGCAGCGCGCCGTAGCGCTCTGCCTTCGAGGCCTGACGCTTGAGCGTGGTCATCTGCCGGGTGACTTCGTCGAAGATGTCGTTGACGCGGGAGAGGTTCTGCTTGGCGGATTCAAGCCGAAGTTCGGCGAGGCGCTTTTTGGTCTTGAAGCGGGTGATGCCGGCGGCCTCTTCGACGATGGCGCGACGGTCGTGGGGTTTGCCGGCGAGGATCTGTCCGATGCGCTCCTGGCCGATGATGGCGTAAGAATCGCCACCGAGGCCGGTGCCCATGAAGATATCTTGAATATCGCGGAGACGGCAGATCTTGCCGTTGAGTAGATATTCGGAGTCACCCGAGCGAAACAGGCGGCGGGTGATCGTGAGTTCACCGGCGCGAACCGGAGCGCGGCCAAACTTGCGGCGGCGGATCTTGAGGACGACAGTATTGTTCGCGGCTGCGCTGGCCTCGCCCTCGGCCTCTGCTGCGGGCACGATTTGCGGACCTTTAGTTTCGCCTTCAATGACGGTGCCAGGCTGGGCTTCGGCGACGGCGTCTTCGGTCTCGGCGGCGTTCTGTTGGCGAAGTGAGGTCTCGTCCCAGTCGGTGGGCAGGCCTTCGTCGATGATGATCTCGGGCTCGTCGCCAAGGCTGGCGCCATCGTAGACCTCGGGATCGACCAGCGTGAGCGAAACCTCGGCCATGCCGGTGGGCTTGCGGTCACGAGTGCCGGCAAAGATGACGTCTTCCATCTTGATGCCGCGCAGGCTCTTGGCGGACTGCTCCCCGAGCACCCACGTGATGGCGTCGGAAATATTGGATTTCCCGCAGCCGTTGGGGCCCACGATGGCGGCAATGCCTTCGCCGGAGAGCTGGACCTCGGTGCGGTCGCAGAAGGATTTGAAGCCGAGGATCTGGACTTTCTTGAGCTTGAGCAAAGGCACCTCTGCGGCGAGACTGGGGAGTTGCAGATAGTATCTCGCCCCTGTTGTTAAGACTGAATCAACTTTAGTCGTGGCCGGGTTTGGAATCAACGGTTACAACACTACTGATTGTGGATAAGAAGGTAGTAATACCACAAATGGGTAGCATTGGCAGGAATCAGGGAATTTACGCCGCACCACCATGGCTTTCGACAGAAGCGGTCTGCACCCAATATTAATACAAGTCACAGAAGGGACGGACCTTCAACCGAGTAGGTCTCACTTGCAAGGAGCACAGCGGCGTTTCTATAATTCGCATCATTACCCCAGGGCGCAAAATTCGGACTTCAACGGAACAGATCGCAAGGTCGGCGCTGACGAACGACGACGGGTGAATGCATTTGTGATTCGCCAGAGTGCATGTTGTGGGTTATGTTGTAAAGACATTGACCGGAAGTACCGGTGTCGGTATATGAACAAAGAGACTTACTGAGGAGCATGGGAATGAACAAGGTAGTCGTTGCGTCTCTCCTGGCGGTTGCAAGCATCGCGGTTGGTGGGCGGAGTGTGGTTGCGCAGGCACCGGCAAGTTCGGATGCAAGTGCGCAGTCGAGTGGTGGGGTCCAGATGTCCCCAGCGGAATATAAGGCTTATAACGATGCGATTGGTCAGACAACGCCGCAGGCAAAAGCTGCTGCGCTGGAAACATATCTGACGACGTATCCAAATTCTGCGGTGAAGGCATCGACGCTGCAGATGCTGATGCAGACATATAGCTCGTTCGATCCGGCCAAGAGTTTGAGCGCGGCGGACCGTCTGCTGCAGGTGCAACCCGATAACCTGGCGGCGTTGACGTATGAGGTCTTCCTGCATACGCAGGACGCGAACAAGGCGACAGACCCTGCGGCGAAGCAGGCAGCGTTCGATGCGGCCGCTGGTTTTGCGCAGAAGGGGCTGGCGGCAACCAAGCCTGCGGACGTGAGCGACGCGGACTTCCAAAAAATGAAGACGAGCGTGACGCCGACTTTCTACAGTGCGATCGCCGCGGATGCGGCCAACAAGAAAGACATGAAGACGGCGATCGCGAGCTATACCGAAGAGTTGAAGGCGGCCCCGCCGGCAGCGACGACAACTCCGGGAGTGACGCTTCAGGATACCTACCAGCTGGGCTTGGCGTACTATCAGGCGACGCCGCCCGATTATCTGAACTGCACCTGGTTTACATCGCGCGCGGCAGCCTTCGCTCCCGAGCCATACAAGAGTGAGTTCCTGAAGGTGGCTACCTATTGCTACAAGAGATATCACGGCAATGCGGATGGCTATGATGCCGTGACCGCTGCTGTGCAGACCAGTCTTTTCCCGCCGCCAACCTTCGCTTCCTCGGTCAAGCCGGCGCCTTCGCCTGCGGACATCGTGGCTCAGGTCATTGCAACCACGCCGGACCTGGAAACGCTGGCAGTCAGCGACAAGGAATTCATCCTGCAGAACGGCAAGCCTGCTGATGCTGCAAAGGTCTGGGACACGATCAAGGGAAAGTCGGTTCAGTTGCCGGATGTCACGGTAGTCGCGGCAACGGACACATCGATCCAGGTCTCGGTCTCTGACGATGCGGTCGCGTCGAAGACGGCGGACTTCACCTTCAATATGAAGGAGCCATTGAAGACTGTCCCCGCGCCAGGAACCAAGGTGACGTTGTCCGGCACCTACGCTTCTTATACGGTAGGCGGAGTGACCCCGGCTGGCGAAACGGCAGCGGCGGCGCCTGCAACTCCTGCGGCTCCCGCACCTGGTGTCACGCCTGCTCCTGCTGCTTCTACTACGCCCGCTCCCGCCGCTGCCGCGACACCAGCTCCGGCTGCTGCTTCGGGTCCGGTAATGATCGTAATGAGCGATTCGGAGATTGTCGAGCCGAAGAAGGCTCCGGTGAAGAGGGCACCTACGCATCGTCGTACTACTCGCAGCCGCTAGAGATGGCGTCGGCGATAAAGAAGAGGCAGCCTCAGGGCTGCCTCTTCTGCGTTTGGAGCGTTAGAAGCGCCAACGACGCGCTCTATACCAGCATGGGGCAAAGGCTCTATCTGAAAAAGATCGCTATTTTGAAAGCGTGCCGCTTCAGCCGCGCCGTAAGCTGAGGGAATTTTTCCGTGCCGCAAATGATTTTTTTCACCCGCAGTGCTCTGAGTAAATGGAATATATCCTACGCAACTAGTAGCAATAACAAAGCCCCCGCCAAAACGGGGGCTTTGTCGACAACCAAACCAGACCCGAAGCTCAGGGCGTGACCTTCAGGAAGATGATGACGAAGGTGAACAGCGCGAGCGACTCGATGAACGCGAGTCCAAGAATTAGGAAGATGAAGATTCCAGGGCGTGCACCCGGGTTACGCGCCAGCGCCTCGGTTGCCGAAGCCGTCGCCTTACCCTGACCCAGGCCGCAAAGACCCGCAGCCAACGCCATGCCCAGACCGGCAGCCAGCGGAACCCACTGTCCGGCGTTCGGGCCATTCGCTGTGCTCTGCGCAAAAGCCGGCGATGCAAACAGCAGCGCGGCCAACGACATAAACATAAATTGCAACTTCTGCATTGTTACTCCTGTCTCCCGTCGAATACGCCCCCAGTGGGTGGTTGATGCTCACCGTGCTGGCACCCTCACGCTATGCGGCGTTGTTACCTGCCGCGAAGAGGGAGTCCCTCCGCGGCAAACTCAAACTCTAATGGTCCTGCGCAACAGCCAGCGACAGATAGATCGCTGCCAGCAGGAAAAACACATATGCCTGAATAATGGCCACGCCAAGATGCAGGCCGAGAAACACCAGCGGAATCCCGATCGGCACCAGAGAGAAGAACGCCAGCGTCAGCAGATCGCCCGCAAACATATTGGCGTACAACCGGACCGTCAGTGAAAGAATACGCGCGAAGTGGGAGATGATCTCAATCGGCAGCAGCAGCGGATACAGCCACCACACCGGCCCCAGAAACTGTTTGATATACGCAAAGCCATGCGCCCGGATACCGTGGTAGTGGTAGTAGATAAACGTCACCAGAGCGAACCCCAGCGGCACCACGACGTTCGCTGTAGGCGACTCCAGCCCCGGAATCAAACCCAGCAGGTTGCACAGCAGGATGAATAGCAGAAGCACCGTCAGGTAGCCGGTAAACCGCTCGGAGCCGTGCCCGATGATCTGCTCGCCCTGTTCCGAAACAAACTCATGCGTCATCTCAGCGAGGTGCTGCACCGCGCTAGGCTTCTCGACGCTCAACGTCAGGCGCACCACGATGAAGTAGGTCGCTAGGACGAAGAACACCAGCAACTCCATCGCAAATGCATCCGTAATCGGCGCAGCGGGATACTTCGGCTGAATATGCAACGCATGAAGCAGCGAATCGACCGGGCCGGCAAAGTGAGCGTTCAGAAGTTGTGTAATCGATGATTGTGTCGGCATATAAAAAAAAATAAACAGAAGCTTTTGTTTTTGCAGATTCAAGCCCGGTCTAGACCGTCCACGCCTTCATAAGCCTCAACCCCTCCACCGCAAGTGCAAACACTCCCAGTGCAAGGCCAGCGGCGAGCGCGTAGACCGAACCATTCAGATACTTTAGGCTAACATAAAGCAGCACAATTGCGCCCCCCAGCCGCACGAAGAACCCCACGAGCACCATCGCCATCGGCCGCGCCGTCTCGCCGCCATCCATCCGCACCATCACCGCTGACATCAGACGTAGCCACTCAAACAGCCCCGAGCCAGAAATCACCGCGCCCACCACCAGCAGCACCGCGCTTGGCCATCCCACCTTCCACCACACCAGCGGGGCCGCCGCCACGGCAATGATCGCCAGCAGCCGCAGCGCGCTCCAGATCGTCCGCTTGAAGTCCGCGTCGGTATAGCTGTCAATTGACTTCACAAAATCACCCTCATCTCTCATTTATCGTTTTTCAAAAAGCGCGAAGCTGTCGTAAAGATCTGTACAAAGCCCGCCACAGCACCCAGCACGATCCCCGCAATCGAGATCCAGTCCTGGTGAAAGTGCTTGTCCAGCCACGCCCCAATCAGCCATCCGATCAGGCATCCCGCCGGCAGAGCAATCGCCAGTTGAATCATCGACTCGGCCTTGACCAGGTCGCCCAGCGGGCCTTTGCCCCCGCCGCCTGCGTTGCCTTTTCCTGTTTTGTCATCCGCCATAGCCCACCATTACATCATGCAAACATAGTCAGGGACACCCGCAATGTCTGCGCGTTACTCTATACAAGGAGAGAAGCCCGCACAATGCCCCGTCCAACGCTCTCGCTTCCGTCCTCTCTGCTCGTGGCCGGCCTCTTTTTGCTTGCTCCTCCTGCCTTCTCCCTACCTATCAATTGCGCTAAAGCCGTCACCGCAAACGAAAAAACCATCTGCTCCGATCCAGCCCTCATCCAGGCCGACGCCCGCATGGACACGCTCTACAATCTCTCCCTTCACTTCGTCGCCATGGGCACACGCGGCGACCTGCAGGACCAGCAGCCCATCTGGGTCCGCCAGCGCGAAGCCTGCGGCACCAGCAAGCCCTGCATTCGCGAAGCCTACAAGAAGCGCACCGCTGTCTTTGAGGCCATCATCAAGCGCGTCGAAACCTTCGGCCCCTTCTAACCTCCAACATCGCCGCTATACTGAAACTTCAACCCCATTTGCCTCAAAGGAAAACCCGTGTTCGAGTCCGAGTTTGAAAAAAACCTTTACGCCCTCCGCCGCGACAAGCTCGCGCAGATCGCCGCCCTCGGCCACGACCCCTATCCCAACTCCTACGCCGCCACACATACCATCCCCGAACTGCGCGCCGCCTACGATGAACTGACCGCCGAACAGCTCGAAGCCGCCCCCGCACCCATCGAGGTCTCGATCGCCGGCCGCATCATGGCTATTCGTGTCCAGGGCAAGGCCGGCTTCGCGCAGCTCCAGCAGAACGGTCAGCGCCTCCAGATCTACGTCCGCAAGGACGACGTAGGCGAAACTGCCTTCGCCCTCTACAAACTGCTCGACCTCGGCGACCACATCGGCGTCCACGGCCACCTCTTCCGCACCCGCACCGGCGAGCTGACAGTGCATGTCTCGCAACTTACCTTTCTGGCCAAGGCCATGCTCGCTCTGCCCGACAAGTACCACGGCCTCGAAGACACCGAACTCCGCTACCGCCAGCGCTACGTCGACCTCTTCATGAACACCGGCTACAGCGCCAAGCAGCAATCCACGGCCACCCCTGCCACCGAACCGGGTGCCCCAGGTCTGACACTTGCAGACCTGGGTGAAGCGCCCCAACCCTCCACGGAGACCGAAGAAGCCCCCCGCAACGTCCGCGAAGTCTTCGTCAAACGAGCCGCCGTCCTCCGCGCCCTGCGCACCTTTTTCGACAGCCGGGGCTATCTTGAAGTAGAAACCCCCATGATGCACACCATCGCCGGAGGAGCCGCCGCCAAACCCTTCCGCACCCACCACAACGCGCTCGACCTCGACCTCTCCCTCCGCATAGCCCCGGAGCTTTATCTCAAGCGCCTCGTCGTCGGCGGCCTCGACCGCGTCTACGAGATCAACCGCAACTTCCGCAACGAAGGCATCAGCACCCAGCACAACCCCGAGTTCACCATGCTGGAGTTCTACCAGGCCTATGCCAACTACCACGACCTCATGCGCCTCACCGAAGAACTCATCGTCTTCGTCGCGCAGGAGGTGAACGGCCATACGCTTACCAATTTCAACGGAGTAGAGATCGACCTCAGCAAGTGGACGAAGCTCTCCATGCGCGAAGCCATCGCTATATTTGCGATGAAAGAGCTTGGAATCCAGACTCCCGAGGATGCTTTTGCATCGGACGAGAATTTCCGCACGTTCTTGAAGAGCATCTGCGACTCTATAGACAATTGGACACAAGCAAACCCCGATAGCTGGAACACAATCCAAGGCCGTGAGGAACGCAGACGCAAACGCGTCATTCGTAATACCATTGCTGGAGTTGACAACGCACACGGGATTTACAACCCTCCTTCCGGTTTCAACCTCGGCAAGGCAATCGCTGAAACATTTGAGCTCCTCTCCGAACCCCACCTCATCCAGCCCACCATCATCTACGACTTTCCGCTAGCCGTCTCGCCCCTCTCTAAGCAGAAGCCCGACGAGCCCGATTGGGTAGAGCGTTTCGAGTTCTACATTGGCGGCTTCGAGGTAGGCAACGCCTTCAGCGAGCTGAACGACCCCGAAGACCAGCGCCGCCGCTTCGAGCAGCAGCTTCTCGAAAAAGAACGAGGCGACGACGAAGCCCACGCCATGGACGAGGACTATGTCCGCGCCCTCGGCTACGGCCTGCCTCCCACCGGAGGCGAGGGCATCGGCATCGACCGCCTCACCATGATCCTCACCGGCTCAAAGTCCATCCGCGACGTCATCCTCTTCCCACTCCTCCGCCCCCAGGTAAAAAGGCAGCAAGAAGCAGTCGGCCAGCCCCAAGGAGAATCCGCCGAATAGCTTTTCAGCATGGTGCCTCTGATGGCATTAGGTACCCCAAACCGCAGATTCCTCCGCTTCGCTGCGGAATGACAAGCAAAAGGAGACCGACACGCTATACCAATGGGCATTCTGCTCTAAGCCTTCTTCAACCGCTTGACAACACCGGATAGCGAGTGTTCATTCATCGCCGCCACCGCGTCGCCGCGAACCTTCTTCATCAGTCCAGCCAGCACCTTGTCCTCGACCGCCAGCCACTCACCGGCTGTCGCATCGAACACATTGCCCAGCCCGATCTGCTTGGCAGGAATCTTCAGCTTCGCGCCGCCGTTTGGTCCCTTGCGCTGCACGATCAGTCCGGCTTTATGGAGCAGCAGGAACGTCCGCCGCACCATCACGGCGCTCTCCTTTAGAGTCTCTGCAATCGCTGCCGACGTGTGCATCGCATCCGGCTCGCTCGCCAGCACCGCCAGTACTCGCAAACTCAAAGCAAACCGCGCATTCTGTGCCATGAACAAAAAGCTACCACAATCATTAGGCCGGGTGCCCCATCTTCGCGCGGTTTCATCGCGCTAAGGTGGGTGAAGCTGGACAGTCTTCACCACGCAACCATGTAAACTTTTCAAGTGAATATCCTTTTTGTCGGCGACGTCTTCGGCTCTCCCGGCCGCCACATCGTCCGCGAACATCTCCCCCACGTCCTTGAAACCAACGCCGTCGATCTCCTCGTCATCAACGGCGAAAACGCCGCTGGAGGCTTCGGCATCACGCCTTCCATCGCCGAAGAACTCTTCGACCTCGGCGCCCACGTCATCACCACCGGAAACCACATCTGGGACAAGAAGGAGATCTTCGAGTACATGGCTGTCCCGGCCGACTCGCCCTCCCGTAACCGCCGCATCCTCCGCCCCGCCAACTACGCCGCCGGAACGCCCGGCTTCGGCGTCTACGAGGGCGAACTAGGCAACGGACAAACTTACGCAGTCCTCGACCTTCAGGGGCGCGTCTTCATGTCCTCCTGCGACGACCCCTTCCGCAAAGCCGACGAACTCCTCTCGAAGATCGCCGCAAAAGTCATCCTCCTCGACCTGCACGCCGAAACCACCAGCGAGAAGGTCGCGATGGGCTGGTATCTCGATGGCCGGGTCACCGCGGTTTTAGGCACACACACGCACATTCCCACCGCCGACGAGCGCGTGCTTCCCGGTGGCACGGCTTATCAGACGGATGTGGGGATGTCCGGGCCGTATGACTCTGTAATCGGAGTTGAAAAAGAGCTGGTGCTCAACCGCTTTCTTACCGGGATGCCCGGCAAGTTCGAGGCGGCGAAGGGCAATCCGAAGATGTGCGCCGCCCTCATCGAGTGCGATGGAGCCACGGGACGCGCACAACGCATTCAGCGCATCATGCTCGGTGAATAGAGCCTGATGCGCTGAGGAGGCGATCCGGATTAGGAATACGGAATAAGAGACAAAGTCGTCTCGACCGGAGCAGCACAAAGGCACATCATCTCAACAGAGCAGCACAAAAGCACGTCATCTCGACCGGAGCGCAGCGCAGTGGAGAGACCCCTATATTTGTCTTTTCTTTGGCCGCGAAGGCCTGTCAAATCCGAAAATACTTTACTTATCTGTAATGTCAGCCGCCGGGATCATGGTCACAGCACTTTTCCAGTGACAATTTCCCGGCTCTGCATTGCACTGCTCCATGATCGTACTGGCGCTGGCCCGTTGGGCAAGGTTCAGGAAGTGCCCAGGAAGAATGCCTAGCACTAAGGTAGCCGCGGCAGCAAGAGTCAGTCCTACGCCAGCGGGAACACTGAGGCTGCGGCCCTCCGTAGCCTGTGCGGTCTCGGTTACGGGACGCGAGTAGAGCGCGACCAGCAGGCGGAGATAGTAGAAGCAGGCAACGCCGCTGTTGAGCAGGCCGATGACCGCGAGCCAGACATGGTTGGCATGAATAGCAGCGGAGAAGACGTAGAACTTGCCGAAGAAGCCGCCGGTGAAGGGGATACCGATCAGCGAGATGAGGAAGAGCGCAAGGAACGCGGCAAGGACAGGCCTTCTGAGTCCGAGGCCCGTATAGTCATCGGTGGTGCGGATCTGCTCGTTGTAGCCGGTGACCTGGGTGATGACGGCGAAGGCCCCGATTTGCATGGCGGCGTAGGTGGCCGTGTAGAAGCAGGCTGCCGCAACGCCGTCGCCCTGAAGGGCGGTGAAGGCGACGAGGATATACCCGGCGTGGGCGATGCTGGAGTAGGCCAGCATCCGCTTGACGTCGCGCTGAAGCAACGCGCCGAGGTTGCCGACGGTCATCGACAGGGCTGCGAGAACCCACAGCAGAATAGACCAGCGGTGCTCCATCGGCCCGAATGCGGAGAAGGTAATGCGCAGCAGGACGGCGAAGGCTGCGGCCTTGGGCGCGGTGGACATGAAGCCGACCACCGGCGAGGGCGCTCCCTGATAGACGTCCGGCGTCCAGACGTGGAAGGGCGCGGCGGAGACCTTGAAGCCGAGGCCGATGAGGATCATCGCGAGCGCAAGAAAGGCCAAGCGTGGAGTCGTGGTCGTGGCGAGGCCCTGAGCGATTGCAGCGATGGAGGTCGATCCGGTGGCTCCAAAGGCCAGCGCAATACCGTAGAGGAAGAACGCCGTGGCGAAGGAGCCCAGCAGAAAGTATTTGATAGAGGACTCAGACCCCGTCGCGCTGCCCTTGCGGAAGCCGCACATGATGTAAGTCGCAATGGACGAGATTTCGAGGCCGACGAAGACGACGAGCAGTTCAGTCGCGCAGGTCATCAGCATCATGCCAACGGCGCTGAACGCGATGAGGGCGAAGTATTCGCCGGAGTGGCGGGTGCTGCCTTCAAAGTAGTCCAGCGAGATCAGCAGCGTGACCAGAACGATGGCTGAGATGAGCAGATGGAAGAAGACGGAGAAGGCGTCAATCTGGATGGTGCCGGAGAAGGCTGTGATGACGCCAAGGTGAAGCTGATACCAGCCTGCGATGCCTGCGGTCACAGTGCCGAGGATGGCAAGCCAGCCAAGCGGCTTACGGCTTGCGGTAGGCGGCAGCAGAGGCTCAATAAGCATGATGAGGACGCCGACGATGGTGAGGATGTACTCAGGCAGGAGAGCAATGATATTCGGGGACATTATTTGGCCTCCGTGTTGGCCGAGGCCGTCAGTGGCTGCACTTGCCGGGGCTGGATCTGTAGAGCCCGGGCTTCGTTAGTGGCTGAGGACAATTGCGTAGCGGCGATGCGGGTTCCGGCTGCGTCGATAGCGCGGAGCCAGATAGGAGACGCTACTCCCATGACCAGGAAGAGGATCATCAGAGGCCACATCGCCAAATGCTCACGGGCATCGAGGTCCCAGCCTCTTACTTTTTCGGACTTGATGCCGAGGTCGCCATAGAAGACACGCTGGATCATCCAGAGCATGTAAGACGCGCTCAGGATGACGCCCGTGGTGGCAAGGACCGTCCATACGATGTGGTGCGCGAAGACGGACTGCATCGAACCGGAGAGGATAAGGAACTCGCCGACAAAGCCGTTGAGCATGGGCAGGCCCACCAGCGACAGCGTGGTGATGACGAACATCGTCACCATCCAGGGCAGCTTCGCGGCGAGGCCGCCGTATTCGCGCATGTCGTAGGTGCCGTAGCGCTCGTAGAGGATGCCGAGCAGCATGAAGAAGGCAGCGCCCGAGAGGCTCTCGCTGAGGATATGGAAGATGCCGCCATCAAGGCCGGAGATGGTGAAGCTGAAGATGCCGAGAATGATGAACGCCAGCGCGCTGAGCGTGGCATAGGCGGCGAGGCGCTTGAGGTCCTTCTGGACGAGGGCAAGCAGCGCGCCATAGACGATACCGATAGCTCCAAGCGCAAGCATTAATGGGGCGATACGGTGAGACTGCTCAGGGAAGATGCCGAAGGAGAAGCGCAGGATGGAGTAGAGGCCTAGCTTGCCGGCAAGCACCATCACGGCAGCGGTCGGCGCTTCGGAGATGGCGTCGGAGAGCCAGCCATGCAGGGGGAAGACTGGGACCTTGACCGCGAAGGCGACCAGGAAAGCCAGCGAGCAGAGCCACAGCGCGGCGGAGTTGCCGGAGATGCTGTGCGTGGCTGCAAGCTGCGTGAGCTGCGGCAGGTCAAAGGTGCCGGTCCGGGCATAGAGCCAGAGGATGCCGACGAGCAAAATCGCCGAGGGAATGAAGGCGTAGAGGAAGAATTTGATTGCGGCGCGACGGCGGTTCTCGGTGCGGCCAAAGGTGGCGATGAGGAGCGCAATGGGAATGAGCGAGAGCTCCCAGAACCCGTAGTAGAGGAAGAGGTCGAGCGAGACAAAGACGCCGAGCATCGCGACCTGCTGCAACAGGAAGAGGACGTAGAAGGTCTTCTTGCGGGTGTCGATGGTGCGCCACGAGACGAGCACGCCAAGCGGGGCGAGAATGCCGGTAAGCACGACCAGCCACATCGACAGTCCATCGACGCCGAGATGATAGCGAATGGCAGGAGAGGCTATCCACGGAATATTCGTTGCGAACTGAAAGGTGCCGGAGGCAGTGCCGTAGTCGTAGTGGAAGGGAAGGTGCAGCGTGCAGAGGAAGGTGATGAGCGTGACGGCGAGGGCGCCCCACTGCATCAGCTTTCCCTTGTCCGGCAATAACGCGAGTAGAATCGCGCCGGCGAGCGGGACGAGGATGATGATGGTCAGGATGGAGTGGTCTATATTCATCAGGTTCATCGGGTTTATCGTTTCCTTTAGTGCATCCAGAGCGAGCGTCCGAAGATCATGACGACGAGGATGGCGGCGGCGCCGAGCGCGAGCCATCCGGCATAGGAGCGAATGTTGCCGGACTGAACCCGGCGGGTAACTGTGCTGAGACCTCGGGTGGTAGCTCCTGCGAGAGCACCGGAACCATTGACCAGTCCAGTGTCTACGAGGCCAGCCAGAATGAGGCGTGTAAACATGAGCAGGCCCGTGACGATGAAGCCGTAGATCTCGTCGACCCAATACTTGTTCTCAACCAGCGAATAGAGCGGTTTTGCCTTGAGTGCGAGCGCTCCAGCGGTGCCGGGCTTCTTGTAATAGAACAGCCACGCGAAGAAGAAGCCGATGGCCACGACAATGAGCGAGACGGCGGCCAGCGTAAGTTCGAGGCCGTGGCTTGCGGCGGCGGTAGCTTCTGTGGCTGTCCCAAAGACGGGATCGAGGAAGTTGCCGAATGCGACATGACTCCAGCCGCCGACGAGGGAAAGAATGCCAAGGATCACCAGTGGAAGCAGCATGACCCAGGGGGACTCGTGGACTCCGTGTGAGTGCGCGGTATCATTTTCGTCTTCCATTACCAGCGTGGTGTGAGCGCTGGCGTGAACTGCGGCTCCGTGAGTATGGAGATTGCCGTGTTCTTCAAAACGCTGTTCGCCGAAGAAGGTCTTGAACCAGAGGCGGAACATGTAGAAGGACGTCATGCCCGCGGTGACGAGTCCGACGAGCCAGAGCAACTTGGCGATGGGATTATCCGAGATAAAGGTTTGGTAGAGGATCTCGTCCTTCGAGAAGAACCCGGCGAAGGGCCAGATGCCGGCGATAGCGAAGACGCCGGAGGTCATCGTCCAGAAGGTGACAGGGATGCGCTTGCGCAGGCCGCCCATGTTGCGCATGTCCTGCTCTCCGGAGAGGGCATGAATGACGGAACCGGCGGCGAGGAAGAGCAACGCCTTGAAGAAGGCGTGCGTGAGCAGGTGGAAGATTCCGGCGGCGTAGGCCCCGACTCCGCAGGCCAGGAACATGTACCCGAGCTGCGAGACGGTGGAGTAGGCGAGGACGCGCTTGATGTCGTGCTGCACCATGCCGATGGAGGCAGCTACGATTGCCGTCGCCGCGCCGATAATGGCGACTACTGCAAGCGCCGTTGCCGAGCGGTCAAATAGCGTGTGGCAGCGCGCGACCATATAGATGCCCGCCGTGACCATCGTTGCCGCATGGATGAGAGCGGAGACCGGGGTGGGGCCTTCCATTGCGTCGGGCAGCCAGGTGTAGAGAGGAATCTGCGCGGATTTTCCTGTGGCTCCCAATACAAGCAGAAGCGCAATAGCGGTAAGGAAGCCGCCGTGCCACTCAGGATGCTCCGTGATGGTGCTGAAGACATCGGTGAAGTTGAGGTTGCCGAAGCGGGCGACGAGAAGGAACATTGCCAGAAGAAAGCCGAAGTCGCCGATGCGATTGACGATGAAGGCTTTTTTGCCGGCGTCAGCGGCGGAGTCCTTCTTGAAGTAGAAGCCGATGAGCAGGTAGGAAGCTAAGCCCACGCCCTCCCAGCCGACGAAGAGCAGAAGGAAGCTGCTTGCCAGCACCAGGACCGACATGAAGAACATGAAGAGGTTGAGGTAGGCGAAGAAGCGCCAGTAGCCCTCTTCGTGCGCCATGTATCCGGCGGAATAGAGATGAATCAGAAAGCCGACGCCAGTGACAACGCCGAGCATGATGAGGGTAAGGTGGTCGACGGTAAAGTCGAAGTTAACCTGGAAGCCGGAGATGGCGATCCAACTCTGACCGAAGGGACGGCTGACGGCATGAATCACTTCCGGAGCGTTGGCTGCCGTCATCACCGACCAGAGCCACGCGACGATCACAGCCGGTATCGCGGTGAAGAATAATGCAACGGCGGTGACGGCGGCGCGGGACAGCTTGCGACCAAGGGTTCCATTGATAAGGAAACCAATGAAGGGAAGCAGCGGGATCAGCCAGAGATAGCAGGCAGGCGTCATGGAAGTCTGAGGGCTCATAGTTTCATCAGGTCGATCTGGTCGACGTTCAGGGTCTGGCGCGTGCGGAAGATGGCGATGATGATGGCGAGGCCGACGGCGGCTTCGGCTGCGGCGACGACCATCACGAAGAAGACGAAGATCTGGCCGCTGATCTGGTGCCATTGATGCGCAAAGGCGACAAAGGTAAGGTTAACGGCGTTGAGCATCAGCTCAATCGACATAAAGATGGTGATGATGTTGCGCTTGATAAGGAAGGAGCCGACGCCGATGGAGAAGAGGACGGCGGCAAGAACAAGATAATAGGCTGTGGGAACTTGTGTGGCCATAGGCTTATTGCTCCTCCTTGCGCGCGAGAACGACGGCGCCGAGGATGGCGACGAGGATGAGGATGGAAGTCACTTCAAAGGGAAGTAGCTGCCTGGTAAAAAGCACCTGGCTGAGCTCAGCGATATTGTTGATGCCGCTGTCGAGATGGCCACCGAGGTTAGCGAGGCCAAGAGCCTTGCGCTCCGACAGAAAGACGAAGCTGAGCAGGCAGAAGATAGCGACCGCTCCGGGGATACCGGCGATGTAGGCAGCGCGGCTGCCGGTGGTTCGTTCTTCTTTGCCCGCGTTGAGCAGCATAATGACGAAGACGAACAGCACCATGATCGCGCCCGAGTAGACGATGACCTGCGCCGCGGCGAGGAACTCCGCTCCGAGTGACCAATAGAGGGCGGCGAGCGACATCATCACGACGACGAGCGACAGAGCGCTGTTGATGGGGTGACGTTGCAGCAGGAGATTGAGTGCTCCCGCTACGGCCAGCGCGCCAAAGATTATGAAAAGTGCCAGTTGCATGATGAACCGCTCAAGTCTTTCCTGAATCGCTTGGAACTGTTGGAGCAGAGCAGAAGGTCGTGGCTATCTGCCGATTGTAAAGCAGCCCGGCGGTGAAACTATCCGTGCAGCGCAAGAACGAGACTGGTGATGATAATGTTCGCCATCGCCAGAGGAAGTAGAAATTTCCAGCCAAAACTCATGAGCTGGTCGTAACGAAAACGGGGCAGTGTGCCGCGCACCCAGATATAGAGCAGAAGGAACGCGAAGACTTTAGCGACAAACCAGAGAACGGGAAAGATCGCCGTGAGGATAGGGCCGCCGAAGTTCGCGGGGAGAAGATGGCCGAGCGGACTGGATGCGCCGCCGAAGAACATCAGCGTGGCAACGCAGCTTACGGTGATCATGTTGGCGTATTCGGCCATGAAGAACATAGCGAACTTCATGGAGCTGTACTCGGTGTGATATCCGGCGACTAGTTCAGACTCGGCTTCGGGAAGGTCGAAGGGCGAGCGGTTGGTCTCGGCATAGGCAGCCATCAGATAGATAAAGAAGGCCACGAACTGAAAGCCGCCGAAGAAATTCCACGAGAGCAGGCCGTGAGCGGACTGGCTGTCGACGATGGTACGCAGGTTGAGCGACTGCGCGCGGAGCACCACACCGACTAAAGACAGGCCAAGTGCAAGTTCGTAGCTGATGACCTGCGAGGTAGCGCGCAGCGAGCCGAGAAGCGAAAATTTATTGTTCGACGACCAGCCCGAGAGCGCGATACCGTAGACGCCGATGGAGGTGATGCCGAGGATCACAAGCAGCCCAATATTGATGTTGGAGATATCGAACATATCGACGCCGATTCCATTGGCATAGATGTGGTGGGCAGCGCCGAACGGAACGACGGCGATAGAGACGAGAGCGCAGGTGAGCGCGATGATCGGCGCGACGATAAAGAGAGGACGCTCAGCCGCGAAAGGCAGCAGGTCTTCCTTGAGGAATAGCTTGATGCCGTCGGCGAGTGGTTGCAGAAGACCGAAGGGGCCGACGCGGGAAGGCCCCCAGCGGTTCTGCATGTGGCCGAGGACCTTGCGCTCCAGCAGCACCGTATAGGCCACCGCCGTCAATGTGATCACGAAGACGACGAGGATTTTAACGATGCTGAGCAGCAGAAATGTCTGGAACGGACTGAGATGGCTCACGGTGTTGGGTTGCGCTCCTAGTCGGCGGCTTGAATTTGAATAAGAGGCTGGTCGGCCTGGAATTGTTGCACGTCGTTGAGCATGGCGGAGTAGCGGCCAAGCGTGCCGGAGGTAAAGAGGGTGTCGTTTGCGGGCAATACCAGATCGCGGCGGTTGCCGATCTGGACCACGCCGGAAGCGGCGGGTTGCAGGTGCTGGTCATTTCCTGAGAGAAGCTGGAGACGAAGCAGGTTGTAGCCCGGAACAAGCCGCTGAATCTCGTCAAGAATGGCGTAGGAATCGAAGGGGCTGAGCTTCGGCTCGAGATTATTTGCCGTCAGCCATACTGCATGGCGGTCGGCCTCGCCAGACTGTGCACCGCGTGACTGGCCCATATCGGCACGAAGTCCTTTGCCAAAGGGGACGAGCTTGCGCATGTCCGCACCCATCTTGTCGGCGATGCGAACGATCATCTCGAAGTCGGTGCGGACACCGGCGCGATCGCCAGCCTTTTTGACCTGCTGGAGATCGCCGTAACTATTGGTGACGGAGCCGGACTTCTCATAGAGGTTGGCGGCGGGGAGAATGACGTCGGCAAGCGCGGCGGTCTCGGTGAGGAACATCTCCTGCACAACCATGAAGGTGTCCTTGAGCGCAGCAGGATCGACGCTGTAGCGCGCCACCGGGTTGGAGCCGACGACGTAGAGAGCCGAGAGTTCGCCGCGGCCGGCTACGTCGAAGATCTCGAGCATGTCGAGGCCGGGCTCCGCGGGAGCGTTGTACTCGGCGAAGCTACTGTTGCCAACTAGGGGCGTGTAGCCGGGGAGCATGTCTGGGAGCAGACCCATATCGGCTGCGCCGCGCGAGTTGGCGTAGTCGGAGAGCAGCGCGAACTTCGCTCCGGGAATGGTGAGACCGAAGTCGATGAGGTTCTTTAGCTCCGCGCCGCGTAGCTCCGAACCGATCAGGATAAGGAGGTTTTCTTCCGTCTTGACGGTGTCGCGGAAGGCCCCGAGCGCATCGACGTCGGAGACAGCATTGGAGGCTGCTGCATTGTCTCCGGCAAGGAAGCTGGCCAGAGCACCGTAGCCGAAAGGCGCGAGCCGCACGAAAGCCTTGGCTTGGCGGCGCAGTTTGATCTCGGCGGAGTTGACGACATACAACCGTGCGCGGTTGTTGCGGACGTTGGTGCGAATATTCCACGCCGTACCCGGAGCCTGATTGGTGGGGTCGCCGCCCACCAGCAAAATTGCTGGAGCACTAAGCGTGTCGCGCAGGGAAGCAGTGCGATCTCCGTGTCCGGCGAGAGCCTGAGCGAACGCCACATAGTCCGCTGTGCGGTGATGGTCGATGTTATTGGTGCCTAACACTGTGCGCGCGAATTTCTGGAGGAGATAAGCTTCCTCATTGGTCAGGCGGTTGCCGCCAATGATGCCGATGCTCTTGCCGCCGCGCGTATCGCGAAGCTCGCGGAAGCGCTTGCCGACGTGGTCGAGCGCGTCTTCCCAGCTAACAGGCTTCAGTTCGCCATTGGGCTGGCGGACGAGGGGCTGGGTGATGCGGTCTTCATTGTTTGCAAAGTCGAAGGCGTACCGGCCCTTGTTGCAGAGGAAGTCGCCATTGATGCCACTCTTGTCGCGGTTGTCGCCGCGCACGATCTCGGAGCCGTCGGAGGTGCTGCGAACGCCGAGGGTCGTCTTGCAACCGTCACCGCAGTGCGTACAGACCGTGGCGACGTGGTTCATCTCCCAGGGGCGCGTCTTGTAGCGGTAGGTGCCGCTGGTCAGAGCGCCGACGGGGCAAGCGTCGATGCACATACCGCACTGCTCGCAATCAACATGGGCAAGGTTGTCGGGCGACATATGCGCGGGAACGTTGGGCGCAATCACCGAGGAGCTGCCGCGGTTCTGAATGCCGAGCGCGAAGACGTCCATGCCCTCGCCGCACATACGCACGCAGCGATAGCAGAGGATGCAGCGCGGACGGTCGAAGTAAACGACCGGCGACCACTTCTGCTCTTCGCGGTGGTTCTTGGGCTCGGCATAGAAGCTGTCAGCCGCGCCGTACTTGAAGGTCATGTCCTGCAACTCGCACTCGCCGCCGGCATCGCAGACCGGGCAGTCGAGCGGATGGTTGCCGAGCAGCAGTTGCAGCGTGGCTTTCCTCGCCTGCGCTATTTCAGGAGTCTCTGTAGCCACGACCATGCCTTCAGCGACCGGAGTGGTGCAGGCGGTCTGAAGCTTGGGAACCTTCTCAAGGCGCACGACGCACATGCGGCACGCAGCCTGAAGCGAGAGACCGGGATAGTAGCAGAAGGCTGGAATCTCGATGCCGGCGGACTTGCAGGCGTCGATGAGCAGAGTGCCAGCGGGAGCGGTGAGTTTTTTGCCGTCTACGGTAAAGGTTACGTCTGGCATTTGGTTCCTTATATATGTGAGGCGCTAATAGCGAGGGTCTAAAGCTGTTTGCCGTATGGTCTGTAATTCCTCATCAATTTGTTTTTGGCTAAGCCCGCTAATTTGTTCCTTGACAACCATCATTGCGTCTGTCGTCAGTATCCTCGTATTACGAAAATCTTTGTAAAACGCATCTACGCCTTCAATGAGTTGGCCGAACGTCATTCCGGAGTAGTCATCACCCTTTTGGACTGCTGATAAGTACTTGGCCGTCACCTTAGTCTTACATTCTCCGTAAGCCCACGTGTCATCCGCTTTTTGACTACCTTCCGCATAACCAGCGACGTAGCCATACTTAGTTAGGCTGTTAAGACCTTTCCACCAATTGCCGTCGTGTCTGAGTGATGGCTGATCTTGGCTAAAGCCTGGACTAGTCACCAGTGCCGCAGATGAGACTGCAAGAAAAGTTCGACGGTTCATTTTCAGTGTGCTCCGACCAACTGCTCAACTGTAATAATCGGCGTTCCGGCCTTGTGGCCGTCGATATAGTCTTCAAATTCCTTGCGGAACTTCTTGACGAAGCCCAGCGTGGGCATCGCCGCCGCGTCGCCGAGGGGGCAGAACGTCCGGCCCATCATGTTTTCGGCGAGGTACTGAACGTTATCGACGTCCTTCTTGCTGCCGCCGCCTTCGTAGACGCGGGTAAGGGTCTTCTTAATCCAGTCCGTGCCTTCGCGGCAGGGGATGCACCAGCCGCAGGACTCGTGCTGGTAGAAGGCGATGGTGCGGAGAGCGAATTCGACGATGGAGACGGTTTCGTCGAGCACCACAATGCCGCCCGACCCGAGCATGGTTCCGGCCTTGCCCATTTGATCGAAGTCGAGACCCACATCGATCTCGTCGGCGGTGAGCACTGGGCAGCTTGCGCCGCCGGGAACAACGGCCTTGAGCTTTTTGCCGTCCTTGATGCCGCCTGCGACTTCGTAGATGGCCTTCTTGAGGTTGTAACCCATGGGCAACTCGTAGATGCCGGGACGTTCCACGTGACCACTGATGCCGAACAGGCGTGTTCCACCGTTGCGCTCGCTGCCCAGCTTGGCGTAAGCCTCGCCGCCCATCAAGAGAATGTGAGGAGCAGAGGCGATCGTCTCAGCATTATTGATGACCGTAGGCCCGCCATACAGGCCGACGACAGCAGGGAAGGGAGGCTTGATGCGCGGAACACCACGCTTGCCTTCGAGCGACTCCATCAGGGCAGACTCTTCGCCCACTTCGTATGCGCCTGCTCCGGTCTGGGTGATGATGTCGAAGTCGACGCCGCTGCCGAAGATGTTCTTGCCAAGAGAACCGCGAGCATAGGCATCGGCAACAGCCTTCTCGACGATCTTGAGCAGATAGCGGTACTCACCACGCAGGTAGATAAAGCCGAGCTTGGAACCGATAGCGAGTCCGGCGATCATTGTGCCTTCGATGACGGCGTGCGGATCTTCGAGGAAGAGCACGTGGTCCTTGCAGGTACCGGGTTCGGACTCGTCGCCGTTGACCAGCACATACTTGGGCTTCTCCGACTGCTTCGGCACAAAAGACCACTTGAGGCCAGTAGGGAAGCCAGCGCCGCCACGACCGCGAAGCCCCGAGGCCTTCATGGTGTCGATGATCCAGGCCGACATCTTCTCCGGGCCTTCCGCGAGAGCCTTTTGGACAGCCTTGTAGCCATCGAGTTCGATGTACTTGTCGATATTAGCTGCGCCCTGGCCGAAGCGGCGGGAGAGGACTTTAACTTCATCGGGATGCGAGACGAGGGTAGGCATTATTTGACGTCCTTTCCCTGGCCTGCGCGATAGTTTTCGAGAATTTCATCTACCTTGATGGTCGTGAGGTTGTCGTGGAAGTCATAGTTAACCTGCATGGCGGGTGCCCAGCAGCAGGCCCCAATGCACTCGACCTCTTCCAGCGAGAAGACGCCATCGGGCGTGACCTGTTTGTGGCCGATACCAAGCTTCGATTTGCAGTGGTCGAGGATCTCGTAGCCGCCACGCAACATGCAGGAAATATTCGTGCAGACCTGCACGTTGTACTTGCCCGCGGGCTTGGTGCGCAGCATCGAGTAGTAGCTCAGCACATTGCGAACGTCGAGTTCGAGCAGCCCGATGCGTTGTGCGATCTCCGTAACGACGGCATCGGAGACGTAGCCGATCTCGTCCTGCGCATATAACAGCATGGGCACGAGGGCCGAGCGGCGCATCGGATAAATGGTGACGAGGTGGTCGAAGCGCGCTGCCAGCTCCGGGGAAAAAATCGTATTGGCGACTTCACTCACTTTGCATCATCTCCCGCGCCAGCCTCTCGGCGGCAAGGTCCATCTCTTCGGCGATACCGTTCATTTTAACCGTTCCATCTTCCTGAAGGCTGAAAACGGTCTGATTATCGTCGCTATCTTGAATCATCTCGTGCGTGAAGCGAAGCCAGCGGCTTCCGACACGGAGGGTAATTTCTTCTGCTCCGACTTCAACTACAGCGTGGTGCTTACTGTTGAGTCCGTGGGCGGCGGCGTAGGAGCGAAGCAGCGATGCCCAGGAGGTCCAAAGTTCGGTGTGGAGATTTTTGTTGACAAGTGCCATTAGGATCTTGTGAATTCTATTAACTTGGCTCGGACTTCTAGCTGCTCTTCTCGTATGTCTCCTTGAGCTAAATCTTGAATTATTCGTTTCGCCAATAAATAGGCTTCGGGGAACTTGTGCCCGAACGAGTAGCACCCAAAAATCTTCGGGGAAAGGTCTGTATGACTGTTTGGTTTCGGGTTTATAGCGAAACACTTCCGACCCGTCCACGGTACATGTTGCTCGATTTCACCAAAAATCCATCCAATAGGTTCATTGCAATAAAGTCTAAGTACGGCAATGGAAGACCGGTATTCGATTGCAGCTCGCCCATGTGCGTCTATCTCGTGGTTACGTTTGTCGAAGGTTACAGCGTTGCAGAACTCTGGAAAATTCTGGAACTGTTTCTGATGTTCAAGAAATTGTTCGATGAACACATCAAGCTTGTCGATGAGCTGCTTGAAATAGGCGGACACTGCCTCCGATCCTCTAAAATTCTGCTCAACTAGCTCAGGGATCATCGATCGATCTCTCCGAGAACAATATCGATCGATCCGATGACTGCAACTACATCGGCGAGCAGACGGCCTTTGCACATAGTCTCAAGTGCCTGTAGCGTCGCATAAGATGGGTTGCGCATATGGACGCGGTAGGGCTTGGCCGTGCCGTCCGAGACGACGTAGTAGCCCATCTCGCCGCGCGGCGATTCGACAGCCTGATAGACCTCGCCCGCGGGAACACCGAAACCTTCCGTAACGATCTTGAAGTGATGGATGAGCGCTTCCATCTCTGTCTTCATTTTTTCGCGGTCGGGCAGAATGATCTTGGGCGCGTCGGCAGTGATACGGCCTTCGGGTAGCCCATCAAGCGCCTGTTGGCAGATCTTGACCGACTCGCGCATCTCGTCCATGCGGACGACGTAACGCGCCCAGACATCGCAGTCGTTCGAGACCGGCACATTGAACTTGAACTTTTCATAGCCGCTGTACGGCATATCGCGGCGAAGGTCCCAATCGACGCCCGAGGCACGCAACGGAGGTCCGGTCACGCCCAGCGCAATCGCATCTGCTGCGGAGAGATGCCCGATGCCCTTAAGGCGGCCCATCCAGATAGGATTGCCGGTCAGGAGGTCTTCGTATTGCTTGATGCGGCCCGGCATGATGTTCAGGAAGTCCTGAACCTGCTTGTAGAAGTCGAGCGGTGGTTCCAGGCTGACGCCGCCGATGCGGAAGTAGCTGGTCATCATGCGCTGACCGGACACACTCTCGAAGAGACGAAGAATGTCTTCCCGTTCGCGGAAGCAGTAAAGAAAGACGGTGAGCGCACCAATGTCCATGGCATGAGTGCCGAGCCAGACAAGGTGCGACTGAAGCCGCGTGAGTTCGTTGAGCAGCACACGCAGATACTGAGCGCGCTCCGGAATCTCCAGACCAAGCAACTTCTCTACCGCGAGGCAGTAGGCAAGGTTGTTGGTCATGGGACAGAGATAGTCGATGCGGTCGGTCAGCGGAACAACCTGCTGATAGAACTTGGCCTCGCAGGTCTTCTCGATGCCGGTGTGCAGATAGCCGATGTCCGGGGCAAGCGAGACAACGGACTCGCCGTCGATCTCCAGCACAAGGCGAAGCACGCCATGCGTCGAGGGATGCTGCGGCCCCATATTGATGACCATGGTCTGGTCCTGCGGAGGAGGCACGCCCTGATGGCGATCTCTGTCGGCGACAACGTCTTCGACGCCGGGGTTCAGCATATCGGGAGCGGCAACGGGGGCCATTAGCGGTATCCCTCCACGGGATAGTCCTTGCGCAACGGATGCCCCTGCCAGTCTTCGGGCATCATGATGCGGCGGAGGTTGGGGTGGCCGCTGAAGCGGACGCCGAAAAGGTCGAAGACTTCACGTTCGTAAAAGTTGACTGAAGGCCATACCCCGACGATGCTGTCGATCACGGCATCATCCTCGCTAAGTCGCGCAACAAGACGAACCCGCGTCTTCAGCGACATCGAAAGGATGTGATACGTGATCTGGAAACGCGGCTCCGAAGGATACCAATCGACTGCGGTGACATCTTCGAGGAAGGTATAGCCAGCCTGCTTGACGGCCTCGCAAGCTGCAGCGATGTTTTCTCTCGCGACCGTAATGGTGAGCTCGGCGCGGTCAAATTTAGCGTCGGTCGCAAAGCTCGACAGCGCCTTGACAGCGGCGTTGTCGGCATGGGCCTCGAATACGGCCTGAGTGCCGGTCAGAATGCCGGTTTGTGCGGCGTCCATTAGAGGTCTCCCTTGTCGTTTGACCAGTCCAGAATGCCCTTTTTCCAAACATAGAAGAGGCCGACAGCGACAAAGCCGAGGTACACCAGCATCTCGTAGAAGCCGAACATGCGCGAACCGGTGATCACCGGAAGCTGCCGGAAGATGACTGCCCAAGGCAACATGAAGACCGCTTCGACATCGAACAGGATGAAGAGCATCGCAACCATGTAAAAGCGGACCGAGAAACGTCCGCGGGCGTCGCCGATGGGGTCCATGCCGCACTCGTAGGCGCCAGCCTTGGTGCGTGAATTTTTATGTTTGCCGATGAGGAATGAGACCCCAACCATACCGCAGGCGACCCCAAGCGCGACCAGGATCTGGAGCACCAGGGGAAGGTAATTCCATATGTAGGGGTAACTTTGCATGGCCATCTTCGACTCTAAGATTGCGACGGTCAAGTGTCAAGTTATTGACGGTATTCGGCTGCCAATTAGAGCAGTGTTTTGTACGCGTTGATGATCTTTTCACCGTAAAGTGCAGCAAGCAATCCGCCGATGGCAAGGAAGCTGCCAAAAGCAAGTTTCGACGTGGCGCCAGCCTTGCCCCGCGCCAACAGAACGATTGCATAAACACTCGCGATCAGCACACCAAAAAACAACGCAAGTGTAGCCGACCAGAAGCCGAGAAAAGCCGCCAGCAGGCCGACCAGCTTCACATCGCCTAGGCCCATGCCCTCGCGGTGGCGCAATACCTTATACAGCCAGCGGACAAGCAGAAGAATCAAGACGGCTGCGCAGACCGAGAGCAACCACTCGCCGAGCAACCTCTCCGGCCCGGTGAGAAAGACATTCCCCTGACCGGCGGAGCTCCCCGGACTGCTGATCTGGATCTGCTGATTTTTGAGGATCACGTCGTCCTCGTTTGGCGCGAGGAAGACGGAGCGCACGCAGGTAAGAAAGAAGGAAACCGTGATGCCGCCGAGCGTGAAGATGTCCGGCAGCAACCGCGTCTGCCAGTCCATCACCATCAATCCGATAAGCAGAAATCCAAGGAAGGCGATGCCGACATGCACAATGACGTCCGACACCAGGTCATGCGATCTGGAAAAATAAAGCAGCGTATAAATCTCCGTAGCCTTCATCATGAACCAAAGCCCCAGTCCAATCTCAACCAGAGGATAGTGCAGTGCGATGGGACGCTTGCAATCGCGGCAGCGGCCCCGTAGCAACAGCCAGCTCATTAACGGAACATTGTCGTACCAGCGAATCCCAGCGCCGCACTCTGGACAGCGCGAGCGCGGATGAACGACCGACTGGCCCTGTGGAAGGCGTGCAATGCAGACGTTCAAAAAGCTGCCAAACACCAGGCCAAGGACAAATCCGATGGCCTCGTACGCGATAAGTGGAGTCACCTCTGAAGTATACGGCGAGGTTAAAAATCAACGTGCATCCGCAACGCCGACACCAGCGTCGGGCCACGATCTTTGTTGTAGCCCGGGTGCTCGATAAACTGCGTGTCCAGCGCGTAATAAACGCCGCGCCACGCATGCACGTTGTAGTAGCCCTCGAGAATGTCCTCGCGCGCATAGTTCAAATTGCCGTCGCCAAGCAGGAATCCGAGACCGCCAAGGCGAAGATAGTTCTGGTGGTCGCGTTTGATGGCGTTGCTCACAAACGCCAGTCCCAGCTTGTCGTTCGGTCGAGACCAGCCCCTGCCCGAGTAGTCGCCGCCAATCTCGACCGTCTGATCGACCTCGGTGTAGGCAAACGACTCATGCTGGCCCTCGTTCCACCCGATACGCGTAAAGACGCGCAGATTTTGCGTCAGCTCCTGCTCCGCATTCAGCCCGAAGCCATACTTCACAGCACCGTACTTTTCGTGAAGCAATATGTCGGGCTTTTTATTCTCGCCGGACAGATAAGCCTTCACTGCGTCGCGATAGAGCCCCATATGCGCATGGTTCACGAAGCTCAGCACGCGGACAGTCCCTTTGCGGTCCGCACTAACCAGACTGCCGAGCAGCGACTTGCGCAGCTCGAACTCCACATTCTGTCCGCTTGCGCGGCGAAGGTTCCAGTCGAGATCGATGCCGTTGGCGACCGTTGGCATCAGCGCAAGCCCATACCGCGCCGACCAGTCTTTGTCGTCGTACTCGGCCACGCCGCCGTAGGTATATCCGCGCGTGTCTGCGGCATAGTCCCACGATCCGCTGTTGTCTACAGTCCAGTTCAGGAACTGAAGGTGGCTGTCCGTCCCGATGCTGTTGATATCAAAGTAGTCGGGCATGCTCATCTTGCCGATATGGAACTCAAGACGTCGTTCCGGCACTGTGGTCGCCAGCGAGAACGGTGTCCGGTCGGCGTCAACCAGCGTATTGCTCAGGCCAATGGTCTGGTGCAGTTGAACCCGGGCAATGTACGGGGTTGAGCCCAGGTTTGGGTTCCTCACCACATCCAGATTGGTGAAGCCGGCCAGCCCCAGCGCCTCGCTGTCGCCGCGTCCGCCGGAAGATTCAACATCAAGAATGATGTCGGTATTGCTCTTCGGGTTTTTCCTGAGCTGCGCCCCCAGAAAGAGGGTTCCCAGCAGTGACGCCTTGTACTCGCCGCGGCTTAGGAAGCTGTTCGTCCCTTCGTAGAGCGAGTGAAACGGCCCATGCCCTTGAAAGATAATATTTGCCTGCCCGGAGATCAGGAAGCGCGAGCGGTCCAGGTGTGGAAACAGGGTTGGCGCATTCTCAGGCGCTGGCGTGGCATCCCGCTGCGGAGCGGGGTCGGAGGGCAGCAGTGCATCCGCTTGCTGGGCCGCAACGTCTCGCGCAGTGACGATCAGAAGCATCAGCCCGAGAGCCAGACATTTCAAGGTGAAGGTTCGCGCCATAATAGAAGTTCGATATTCAGGCCTGCCTGTGAATGGGGTGCGAATTACCATGCAAATAGTCTTCTTTCCTGTCCGAAGGTGCGTCTTGGCTCCAGGGGAGCTTGCCGGGACCGGCGCGACTCAGATAGTATACCCCCTTATGGTATAAAGGAGAAATTTTCATGACAGAAATTTCCAGAGAACGCACAAAGTTGTTGAACCGCGTCAAACGTATTCGCGGACAGATGGATGCAGTGGAACGAACGCTCCTCGCCGAAGACAACTGCACCGACGTGCTCATGTTGCTGGCCGCCGCGCGTGGAGGCATCAACGGGCTGATGGCCGAAGTGCTGGAGGACCACATCCGGCTGCATCTGTTGCAGGATGGACGTGCTCCCCTCACGCCGGATCTGGGCGAAGAGTTGATCGACCTTGTTCGGGCTTATCTAAAGTAATGTTTTACCTTGTCATTCTGACCCTGAGCGAGCAGAGCGAGTCGAAGGGGAAGAACCCCCGCATTTTGCTCCATGGGCACACCATTCATTATGGTGAGAGCTTCAGGACGCAGGCGTTAGCGGGCTTTGGCTCCCACCACAACCAGCCCTACCCCGGCCGCCAGTGAGATTGTGCTCAGAACCGGCGAGATCGGAATCGTCTGCTTCTGCTGATGCGAGATCTGAACCGGACCAAGGTCCACGTCCTTCTTTTCGCGGGTGAAGCTGACGCCGCCGACGGCAAAGCCGACGGTTCCAAGGAGGATGAGCAGAAATCCAATCATGGATGCAGGCGTCATGCGTAACGGCCTTTCACTACAAAGATCTACAAGACTGTGTTTCGATGCCCGAAGGTCAATCACCAGATGTATAGGTGCTAAATTTGATTCCGTTCCCATCTGAGAGTAGCCTTAACCTACACGGGAAAGGAGGATGATCCAGCCTATGAAAATTGACTGTAACAGTTGCACCGACATGCGTGAGGTGACTGAGGCTTAGAGCGTCCTTAGCTCTAGTCCTGGCGTTGCTTGTAACCGGTAATTCCGCCGAGGCCCAAAGTCCGAGTTGTGGACGCCTCAAGTCAATCTCAACAGATCACCGCCGGACGGCCCGCTGCTCTCTTCAAAGTGCGGGCCGTTTGTCTTTTCTTCGGCTTTTAGACAGTTTTGCAATGCTATGGAGCGAATATCAAAAAGTGTCATTCTGAGCGAAGCGAAGAATCCCAGCATTTCGCCTTTGCTTTTGCTGTTGTCTGTTCTTCGGCCTCCTGCCTCCTTCCTGGATTTACCTTAGAATGGTATCCATGATCCCCCTCGTCATTGCTGGCAGAGCCTTTCAGTCGCGTCTTATCGTCGGTACCGGAAAATACAAGGATGGAGCGGAGACGCAGGCCGCCATCGAGGCTTCGGGCGCGGAGATGGTGACGGTCGCGGTGCGCCGCGTGAATCTCGACCGGTCCACCGAATCGCTCCTGGACTTCATCGATCCGCGACGCTACTTTCTGCTGCCCAATACTGCCGGTTGCTTCACTGCCGAAGAGGCCATCCGCGCCGCCCGGCTTGGCCGCGAGGTCGGTCTCTCGGATTGGGTAAAGATCGAGGTCATCGGCGACAAGCAGACGCTCTATCCGGACGTTCAGGCGACGCTTGAAGCAACCCGCGTTCTGGTCAAGGAAGGCTTTACTGTTCTTCCCTATACCTCTGATGACATTGTCTTTGCCAAACGTCTGATTGATGCGGGAGCAGCGGCGGTGATGCCGCTCGGCGCGCCCATCGGCAGCGGCCTCGGCCTGCAGAATACGGCCAACTTGCGCATCCTGCGCGAACTTATTACCGAGGTCCCATTGATCGTCGACGCTGGCGTAGGCACCGCATCGGACGCCACGGTGGCCATGGAGCTGGGCTTCGATGGCGTGTTGATGAATACGGCCATCGCCCAGGCAAAAGATCCTCTGCTGATGGCGGAGGCGATGCAGCACGCTGTTCTGGCCGGAAGGCAGGCATTCCTTGCTGGCCGGATGCCGCGAAAGCTGTATGCCACAGCCAGTTCTCCGCTGGAAGGCATCTCTCGATAGCTTGACAGGCTCGATATAATTAATACAGGAAACGAATAAGAAGTCCGGCCTTGTGCTGGGCTTTCGTACTTAAACAGGTCTGACCCGAAGTCCAGACTTAGGTTATTTGTTTTGAAGACTTTAGGACTTAAGTACGGGGGGTGGGGGTTCGGCCCGTAAACAAGTCTGTGCAGGAAAGGGTGACTCAATTTCGGCATATTGAAGGGGTTTGAAATGCAGTAAACTTCGCCCATGCGGGTCTTTGGCATCGATTGCGGCACGGAGTTCACGGGCTACGGCGTCGTCGAGGTGGACTGCGAGGCGCGGATGCCGAAGCTGGCGCATCTTGCCGCCGGTACGATCCGGCTCAGCAAGAAAGAAAAGACGCCGCTGCGACTAATGCAGATCTATACCGAACTGACCGGGTTGATGACGCTGCATCAGCCTGAGGTGGTTGCCATTGAAGAGGTATTCTTCTCCGCCAATGCAAAGTCCGCTTTGAAGCTGGGCCAGGTGAGGGGAGTGGCGATGCTGGCTGCGGCTATCTGCGGGCTTCCCGTGGTCGAGTATGCTCCGCTATCGATCAAGAGTTCAGTCGTCGGTTATGGACTGGCCGCGAAGGAGCAGGTGCAGTTTATGGTGAAGCGGCTGCTTGAGATCGACTACGAACTCGACTCGGCGGATGCGGCGGACGCGCTGGCCATTGCCATCTGCCACATCCATACCGCGCAGACGCTTCAATTGCAGGGAGCGCGTCGATGAGGTTTGCCGCAGGCGTCGTCGCCGGGGTTGTGCTGGCGGTGTCTTCTGCACTGGCTTTTGCTGCTCAATCGGACGCCGCCAATACTGCCGCTAAACCCGCCGAGGTCAGCTTTCAGTTGGAACGACCGGGTTTGCCGGTGCCGCGTTTTACCCTGCGAGTTCGTGAAGATGGGACAGGAAGCTATCAGGCAGAGGAGACAGATGGCCCTGCCGACAATGGAGCCGCGCACTATGCGTCGGCGAAGCACATCGACCGCGCGATGAGCCTGACCCCGGCTACCGTTGCAATGATCTTCAAGACGGCACGGGGGCTGGATCGCTTCAAAGCGGACTGCGGTTCGAAGAAGAAGAATATAGCGAACACAGGAAAGAAGACGCTGCGCTATGCAGGAGAGGATGGCGCTGGCTCCTGTGTCTACAACTACTCCGACAGCAAAGAAGTCGCGATCCTGACGGACACCTTTCTGGCCATTGCGAACACCATGGACGAAGGGCGAAGGCTCGAGTTTCTGCATCGCTATGACCGGCTCGGCCTCGACGCGGAGACGATTTCCTTGCAGGACCAGGTCAAGGACGGGCGGGCGCTTGAGCTGGGTACGATCGCGCCGGTACTGACTTCGATTGCCGGTGACATGGCTGTGATGGAACGTGTACGATTGCGGGCGGCCAAACTGCTGAAGCAGGCCAAGGGCCGCAACAAGATATGAACCTTCGGGTTAAGAATAAACGCCTAAGTTTGAGGCTGCAGTCGGTTTCAGGGCTACAGCCGGGCCGGAGGGTGTCATGTTTGTCATGGGAGATCGTCCTTGGCTGCATCGGCGATATAGAAGCTGGACCTTGGCACTCGCGATGTTTTGCCTGTTCTTGGTGGGATCGACGCCCGGTGCGAGGGCTGCCGATACATCGGCACGCTCGGCGCGGCTGAGCTACCTTCAAGGCAACGTCACGGTCAACCGGGTGGACAACACGGGGAGCGATCCGGCACAGATCAATATGCCGCTGGCGCAGGGTGTTCGGGTGGCGACTGGCGAGGATGGACAGGCGGAGATTGAGTTTGAGGACGGCAGTCTGGTGCGGCTGGCGCCGAACAGTTCCCTGGAATTGACTGCACTGACTTCGTCTGGAGATGGCAATCTCCAGACGAAGCTTACCCTGGGAAATGGATTGGCGTATGCCGAGCTGCGGGCGGCATCGAAGTTTGCATACAGCGTGGATGCGGGCAGAGATGTTGTGTCGCCGGTTGAGAATGCGACCGTGCGCCTCGATATGGACAAGCCAGCGCCGGCAATTGCTGTGCTGGATGGCACGGTGCAGGTGGAACGTACCGCTTCAGCAGGCGGGGAAGGCTACCGGACGAACGTACACGCGGGGGAAACTCTGGCAGGCGATGCTTCCGACGCCGACCGCTATACCCTTACTCACCAGATTGCTGAGAACTCCTGGGACAAGTGGAACAGCGACCGGGACGAGGCTGCCGCGCAGGAAGCCGCGAACCAGACTGCCGTTCGGGACAAATATGCAGGAGAAGATGGCTATGGGTGGTCCGATCTCGACGCCAATGGAAGCTGGTACGACGTTCCGGGTGAGGGCGAGGTATGGCAGCCGAATGTTGCGCAGGATTCGAGCTTTGATCCCTATGGCTACGGCAGTTGGGTCTCCTATCCGGGCGCGGGATATGTATGGGCCTCGGGCTACGCGTGGGGTTGGACTCCGTATCGTTGCGGCAACTGGTCGTATTGGGGCGGATTTGGCTGGGGATGGCAGCCGGGATTTGGCTGCGGCGTCGGCGGCTGGGGATTTGGCAACGGCTATGGCGGGGGTTATGCCTTCAATATCATTAATCCTCCTCTTGGGTATCGCTTCAGGCCATTTCCTGGGCATGACCCGGGGACGGTGCATCCGATCCGGGTGGGCCGTCCGGTTATAAATGTTGGTAATTTGCGCCCACAGGGGTCACGAACGATTGCGGGACATACGGTGGAGCCGCTGCGCCCGCTTCCGGGAGCCGCGGGGTTTGTGGGCGGAGCTCATCCGGGAGGCGTAGCGCTGCGGCGTGACTTCCCGGTGGATCGCATCAGCCATCAGCCTGTGTTGGGGAGAGGGGCTGCTCCGGAGGTCGTCACTCCGGTGCCCGGCGTGCATCCTGGAGTCCTGAGGCCGGTGAATCCTCGTGCGGGATATGAGGGAAGGGAATCGACGGCGAGGCCAATGCGTTCTGGTCCGCTGCCGGAACAGCGTCAGGTTCGTCCGCAACAGGAGCAGCAGCGTCCCATGGCACCGCCGTCTGCGCCGCACTATTCGGCTCCGGCTCAACCGCGCTATTCTCCGCCACCGCAGCCGCACTATGCGCCGCCACCGTCGGCCCCACGTTCTGCTCCCAGTGCGCCAGCGGCTTCGCATAAATAGCCGGTTGTCGAGTGCTGCTAAAAGTCTTTTGTGAGTGCGAGGGACCGATAGAGCTCTGCCATCGGCTCCAGCCGCAGCGATTCTGCGCGTGCCTGCGGCGGAATGCCGGCGGGCCATGCGGCGGCGAGGTCTTCGGCGGAGTATCCGGCGGCACGGAGGTTGTTCTGCAGCGTCTTTCGCTTCTGCGCGAAGGTTTGTTTGAGGAAGGCGTCGAAGCCTGCGGCATCCACGGCCAGCTCGGTAAAGCGGGGTGCGAATTGCAGTCGCAGTACGGTAGAGTAGACCTCCGGCGGTGGCGAGAACGCCGACGGCGGCAGCGTGAAGAGGTGCTCCACCTGTGCGTTCATTTGGGCGGTGGCGGAGAGAAGGCCGTAATCGCGAACGCCGGGAGCGGCGGAGACACGGTCGGCGACTTCGCGCTGCATCATCAGGACGGCGCGGGCCAGGATGCCGGTGCTGCCCGCGGCAAAGAGCTTCAACAGAATGTCCGAGGTGATGTAGTAAGGCAGATTCCCAATAACGTCGGCGGTTTCGCTTTCGGGCAGAAGGGCGCCGAGGTCGGCCTTGAGTACATCGCCTTCAACGATTTGTACCTGCGGCTGGTTGCGGAAATGGAAGGTCAGCTCGGAGACGAGAGTGAGATCGAGTTCGAGCGCAATCAGGCGGCGGCAGCGTGCGGCGAGGATCTCGGTAATCGAGCCGTGGCCGGGGCCGATCTCAATGACGGTGCGGTTGCGGAGGTCGCCAAGAGCATCCACAATGGCGTGGCGGGCGGTATCGTCGATAAGAAAATTCTGGCCGAATTTTGGTTTTCGCTTCATCTGCATCCAATGACGAGAACTTGTGTTGATTCGTAGTGTGGCAGTCTTGTATAGACTAACGGTTTGGCGGCGAAGATAAAGGACGACTGAAATGCATATTGTGTTTGCAGCATCGGAGTGTGCTCCCTGGGCTAAGACGGGTGGATTGGCTGACGTGGTCAGCGCTCTGCCCCGGACGCTTGTGAAACTTGGCCATAAGGTCAGCGTATTTATTCCGTATTACCGGCAGGTAGCGAAGGCCGTACCCAAAGCGACGGTCGTTCTGACCAGTGTGACGATTCCGTTCCCAACGTATAACCGCTTCGTCCGCATTCTGGATGGCGGCGTGACGGAAGGTGTGCAGATGTACTTCGTGGATTGTCCGCAGCTCTTCGACCGAGAGAATTTCTATGCCACTCCTTCCGGCGACTACGAGGATAATGCCGAGCGGTTTGGTTTATTTTGCAGGGCAGTCATTGAGGCGTCGAAGACGCTTGGCGTGCCGGATGTCTTTCATGTGCATGACTGGCAGGCAGCGATGCTTGCAGTGCTGCTACGTTCTGCCTACTATTTTGACCCAGTGCTGCGTCATGTTCCTGCATTGCTGACGATCCATAATGCGGGGTATCAAGGATGGTTTCCGCCGCAAACGATGGAGAAATTGCTGCTGCCGTGGGACATGTTTACCTTCGACAAGCTCGAACAGAATGACCAGGTTAACTTCCTGAAAGGCGGCATCGTTTATGCCGATGCGCTGACGACGGTTAGCCGCACCTATGCGGAGGAGATACAGACAGCGGAGTACGGCAATGGCCTTGAAGGCGCTCTGCGACAGCGCAGCGGCGATCTCTTTGGCATTCTCAACGGTGTCGATTATCAAGAATGGGACCCGGCCACCGATCCGTATATTGCGGGGCACTATACCGCCGACGATCTCGCGGGAAAGAAAGAGTGCAGGCGTGATCTGCTCCACGCCTTTGGGCTAAAGGGGATCGGCGATGAGACAGCGGTGATTGGGGTTGTCTCACGCTTTGCCACGCAGAAGGGCTTTGATCTGATTGTAGAGAGCATGGACCGGCTGGTGCAGGAAGATATGGTGATGGTCATGCTCGGAACTGGAGAGGAGTACTACGAGCGATTGCTGGTTGAGATGTCTGACCGCTATCCATCCAAGGTGCGGGTGCAGGTGAAATATGACAATGTCATGGCCCACAAAGTTGAGGCCGGTTCGGACATGTTCCTGATGCCGTCGCGCTATGAGCCTTGCGGCTTGAACCAGATTTATAGTTTGAAGTACGGCACCGTTCCGGTGGTCCGCGCTACAGGTGGACTGGAAGACACCATCGACGAGCAGCCGATGGGTGGTGGTAATGGATTCAAATTTCACGGCTACACCGCCGGCGCTTTGATGGACGCGCTGCAGCGCGCACTCAGCACCTTCCGTAATAAAGAGGAGTGGAAACAGATGATGCGGCGCGGCATGGCGCAGGATTTCTCATGGGACAAGCCCGCGCAGGAGTATGTCCGTGTGTATGAGCGAGTTGTTCAGAACCGCAGTTAAGCACTAAGACCGATCCTCTTTTGACCGTTGACAAATAGTGCAAATAGTAATACCTTCATTACTGGAGGAGAAGTGCCATGGCCATAATGAGTTATTCAAAAACCCATGTCAAGGTTGCGGATGAGCTATTCCTGATCGTAGCGCTATTGCACCAAGAGATGCCGGAACGACATTCTTTCACTATCCCCGAGATATTAGCGAGAGCTTCTCGCGAGGGTTTAGGTGGAGAGAGAGCCGATCAAAGAAGCCTAAAGCAGCACGCGTATGAACATGCAGCTGCAAATATTCCGCCCGGACAAGGGAAATATCGGCTAGTGTTCCGAGAAACAGATAACTCAATTCGACTCTTGAAACCGTCGGACCATGTTGATCCCCGTCGAAATGGCAAGCAATGGCCGCTGCTCGAAGACATTCCAGATCGTTATCACTCGGTTGTGCAACGGGCGAAGAAGCGTTTTGAGAGCAGCGGGGAAAAGCCCGCACGTTGGCTTGATGGTCTATTCAAACTGCGAGGTCTGGGCAAAGAAATTTGGCAGGGCGTAGATCCAGATGAGTACGTTCGTGAGCTTCGTGAGGGCTGGGAATGAGCAGGATCTTTCTGGATTCTAATATTTTCATCTATTTGATTGAAGATCGAGGAGCTTTGGGAAAACAGACAGGGGAATTGCTGGAAAGACTTTCCATGCGCTGCGATGAAGTTCTCACCTCTGTATTGACTCTGGGAGAGGTGCTGGCAAAGCCAATCCGGGAAGGCCGGAATGATTTGGTGGAGTTGTATGAGCAGGCTTTGAGCTCACCCGGAATGGAAGTCCTGGCATTTGATAAAAATGCTGCTCGAATCTACGCTCGAATTCGATTAGACAAAACCATCAAAGCGCCGGATGCAATTCAATTAGCAGTTGCAGCAACATCTAGATGCGATCTGTTTGTTACGAACGATCAACGGTTGAGCAAGAAAGTTATTCCGGGGATACAGTTCATAGCCGCATTAGATAATGTTCCGATTTGAACATTGAATTTTGTAAATTGTTCAAGTCTGACGAGAAACAGGCGGACTTCAAGCTGCTCTCTTTCTTTGCAAGAGATAGTGCAGCGGGACTCCCAGCAGGATTACGCCAGTTCCGAGTAACGAATTGAGGGGCTGATCGTGGAAGGAAAATATCAGCAGAACTGCCGCCGAAAGAATGAACAGCGCCGGAACCACAGGGTATCCAGGAACGCTGTAGGGGCGGACGGCTTCGGGTTCGCGGTGACGAAAGACGAAGAGGGTGCTCGCGGTCAAGGCGTAAAAGAGCCATTCCGAAAAGATAGCGAGAGAGAACAGTGCTTGGAATTTTCCAATCACCAGCAGCAGCAGGGAAGTCAGCACGGCCTGAAGCAGCAGCGCGTAGGATGGCGTTCGGAAACTTGGGCTGACACGCGCAAGCTGGTTAAAGAACAAGCCGTCGCGGGCTGCGGCAAAAGGCACTCGCGCTCCCGACAGCGATGAGCCAACGAAGGACGCGGCGATGCTGACCGCCATGCCAATCGATACCAGCCCTGATCCCCAATGCCCGGCGACAACCTGCATTGCATCCGCAGCGGGACGGTACGACGCAGCAATGGTCACTGCCGGAAGAACGTATTGAATCGCCGCATTGGTCAACATGTAGAGCGCACCAACGATTGCAACGCCACCGACGAGTGCAAGTGGCATGCTGCGCTGGGGATTCTGAACCTCGCCGGCAAGCGGCGCTACATCGGTCCAGCCGTCGTAAGCCCACAGTGCGGCGATCAGCGCGATCATGAAGCCGGCGAAACCGCCACGTGCGCCCGTAAATCCAGTCGAAAAGTTGTGCCATGAGCCGTGGTGGCCGGCAGCGGCAAAACAGAACCCAGCGATTACGACGATCAGCAGGCCCTTCAGCCAGGTAAGCGCAAGCTGCACGTTGCCGGACTTGCGTGTTCCCAGAATGTTGAGGCCGGTGATGAGCCATGTCATGGCAATCGCGAAGATCTGACTCCATAGCAGATGTGCGAACGCCGGACGCTCAAAGAAGCTGAAAACCGCAAAGGTCGCCAGCACGCGCGCCAATCCAGCGGCTATGGTCGCAAGGGATGCAGGTTTGGAGATCGTTACCTGGCTCCACATATAGAGAAAACCGGTGAGGTCGCCGTAGGCCTCGCGCAGAAAGGCGTAATCGCCACCGTATCGGGGCCGTGTGGCGGAGATCTCTGCATAGCTCATCGCGCCGAACAGAGAGAGCAGGCCACCCACGATCCAGACGGTGTAGACCATACCTGACGAACCAACGGCAGCCATCATCTCCCGCGGCACAAGAAAGATGCCGCTGCCGATAATGATGCCCACCACAATGGAGGTCGCGTGCGACGCATTCAGTACGCGAGGGAGCTCGTTCTTTTGATTCATTGGTTGCAGTCAGCGTAGCATGTTGTCAGATGTACATTTTGTTGTTATGCCATTGACGTGAGGATGTCAGCCAGATAGCCAGGAACACAGGGTTCAAAGCGCTCTTTTACCTCTATGAGTTTCCGGAAGACTCCCATCAGATCAGATTATGCCTGTTACGATTCTTCAACCCATTTTTATGAACCCATTTGTGAGAGGCTAACAAAATTGCTCTCAGATAAATCTGAACCTAGGCTTACGCGGTCATAGGTAAATTTGTCGATCGGAGTCAGCGGCTCAATATCTGGTAAATCGGACATTCTATTGGAGAGTGGCTATATGAAGTAATTTCGCAACAACCAGTCAATTTCTATTGCGATGTTTTGCGATTAAGAAATGCTGCTCATAAAAATCAACGAAGAATATATAATCAACAAATCATCCTAGCCGGGATGGCGGAACTGGCAGACGCAGCGGACTCAAAATCCGCCGAGGGCAACCTCGTGGGGGTTCGACCCCCCCTCCCGGCACCATAAATACAACAACTTACATCATCGTCGGTTCCAAGTCTGGAGCCGACTTTGTCCATTCTTTGCCCAAGCCTCAAATCTCCGACTACACGTAGGCTGACTTGCGCCAACCTACAGAGGCCAACTGAAGCTTCTTCCTACTCCCCTGCGGTATCCCAAATACCACGGAAGTCCTTTACGTTCTTTCCATCCGGTCGAGTGAAGACGTAGTCGTCCGACTCTTTGCCTTCGACGCATAGCTCAAGTAGGTTATAAACCGAGTCGGTCATTTTCACCTCTCGCCCTTCCTTGTTCTTCGTTGTACCGGGATGAAGGCGAATCGTTCGATGTGCGAGATTAATCTGGTTGACTCTGAGCTGCACAAGCTCGCCAACGCGCCATCCGTAGGTTGCCCCAACCTTGACGATCGCCTGAAACCAGATTTCGAGGCATGATTCAAGCAACTTCTGGTACTGGGTATCTTCAAGAAATCCCTGACGAGCGCTGTTTTCGGTGAGTTTCGGGAAATGCGGGACATAGAAGATCTTTGGTGGAGTGGCCTGATGACCAAGGTTGAACATCCTCTTAAGTGCGGCCAACTCGCGATTGATCGTCCCGTTTGCTGCGCCTTCCTGCTGGCGCTTGTCGACGTACATGTTGAGCAAGACACTCGTTACCTGAGAGGCCTTCAGCCTTCCAAAGAACGGCTCTAGGTGAAGTCTCCATCGCGTCTCTGCATCACCGAGTGAAGTCTTGCCGTTGATCTTGTAGTCGCGGATGAAGTCTTCCGCAAGTTCTGAGATACGAGTCTTTTTCGGAGTGAGTCCGGTCACTGCCCCGGTCGTCACCTCAGCGATCCTCAGCGGATCGCAGCATTGATTCCCAATGGGCAACTCGTATGAACTTGTCGGTATTTCGATCCAAGCTCTGGCCACCGCCATTACACTCCTTTAGCGGTTCCAGTCACCGAACTTGTTCTTCGGTTAGCAGCTTGGCAACGTCTCTGTCAGTAAGGATGGGTGACTAAATATCGGCTAACCAACAGATTTGCAATAGCTTGGCCTCCGGCAGGGAAGTGTATGATGTATCGTAGGCATCTGCTATGCGCTTCAGATTGCTTTGCTCCATGCGAAGTGAATGGCGAGGGGAGACCCCGCAGATTGAAGATCGATGAACTGTTCGCTAAACGCCATCTGTCCCTATTTCACGATGTATCCTCTGGACTTTCCGCTGCGTATACTTGCGCGCGAAAAGGACCCCAAAAAGTGGATTTTCGATCCATATTGTGGGCGGGGTACGACAAATTTCGCAGCTCGTCTATTGGGGATGTCCTCTGCCGGATTTGATAGCAGTCCAGTAGCGACGGCTATTGCACAAGCCAAATTAGCGAGTTGTTCTTCGCGTGGAGTTTTAGCCTCTCTCCAAGCAATACTTAAGGACGGCAAAGATCCAGACGATATCCCGACCGGACCTTTCTGGGATCTCGCCTTCCACCACAACACTCTGGTAGATCTCTGTCGAATTCGCGAGGAGCTCTTGCGAAACTCTTCAAGTCCTTCCCGCAAGATGCTCCGTGCGATTGTCATGGGAGCACTTCACGGCCCTTTGAGCAAAGGCGAGCCATCCTACTTTTCAAATCAATGTCCGAGAACCTTTGCGCCAAAACCAGCCTATGCGGTGAAGTTTTGGCGCGAACGACAACTGAACCCGGTCGCTGTTGACATCGAGCAGGTCGTGAAGCGTCGTGCTGATAGGTTTCTCGCGGAAGCGATGCCGGAAATAGAAGGGGTGGTGACATGCAGGGACAGCCGCCAACCAACTAGGCGACAGTTCGCTGCCAAGTTCTCATGGGTGATCACGTCGCCTCCCTACTATGGGCTTCGTACGTATCGTCAGGATCAATGGTTACGCTATTGGTTTGTTGGAGGTCCAGCTGAAATCAATTACGTTCAGCAAAAATCAGACCTTGAGCATTCCTCAGCCGAAGACTTCACCAAGCAGTTAAGGAAAGTGTGGAAGAACTCGGCTTCCCTTTGTCATACAGGCGCTAAACTCGTATGTCGATTCGGCGGCATCAATGATCGTAGTCAGGATTCCTTGAGCATCATCAAGAATTCCTTTTCAGAAAGTGGTTGGCGGCTGCTGACCGTACGTCCTGCTGGCTCGGCGCTCAACGGCAAACGCCAAGCAAAACAATTCGGAGAGAGCTCAATTCCTGCTCCTCGAAATGAATACGACGTCTGGGCTATCTGCGACGCTTAGGTCCGCAGATTCACTATAAAGAGTGTGGACTTCGCCCCTTTCCGCTCCGTAGTCCATCCTTTATCTTGTGGGCCTAGAATTTCGTTCATTGCTCGGGGCACCAAGTTATAGGCAATCGAATCTCGGTCAGAAAGTGTGGGAGGCAAAGAGTCCTTCAGCATTCCTATGACAAGGCCCCACGGAATTCTGCCAGCTTCAATTTGTTCAGTAAATGTGGGATTCTTTGCAAGCGCTTCGATCGCTCTCTGTTCTGAATCGCGAAACGGATCGGTGGAGCCGACTGCATTCGTAGAAGTGTTTGAATCTTGGCCACCTGAGGCACCACCATCTGCTCGGGCTCGCGGAGATTGTACTGGCGCTTCTATTTGAAAACGTGAACGCAATGCCGCAGCGTAGGTTTGTATAGCGGGTTTGTCATATTCGGGATCAAACCTGGAGTAGAGCTTCCCAAAGGAAAGAACCCTTAGATAAATGGGATACTGCATGCCGCTAACACCACTCCAAAAGATACCTTGTCCAGGAATCGGTTCATTGAGCAAGGAGCTTAGAATGTCGTCGCTAAAATGAGCATTGGCTCTTTGGACATTTGTGAGGTCCGTTTTCGATAGCAGATGAAAGATGAACCAATTATCGCCCTGACTCAGGATCTCGTTCGGAATACTACCCGGTTGTTGAGTAATCAATAGCGCTCCAAGGTCATATTTCCGGCCCTCCTTTACCCATTCGATATATGGGCCTGAAGACGCAACCCTTTCATTCAATACCGATTGGGCTTCCTCGACAACGGCAATGGTTGGGATGGTGCGAGGTTGGGCTTTCGTGAATTCATCCTGATTATGGTCAAAAATCTTTCGCAGAATCAGCCCAGATAAGACAAGCGATGGGGCTCCTCGCAATTGCGAAACGTCCACGACGCAAAGCTTGCCAGCGGCAAGAGCTTCGAGTAAGAGATCCATTAGTTGACTCGAAGGGTCATGAAGCATCTTGACGATCGACGTCATATTCGCTCTTGCGGCGAAGGCCTCTGCATCTCCTTGGGACTCATCCAGTCTGACAAGCCGACGGATTTCTTTTAAATCCGCAGCGTTACCGTCATGGGCAACCAAGTCAACCAGATCTGCCCAGTCATTCTGATTCAGCCCCCGGAGTTTCCGCACGTTCTGTTGGTCTTGTCTCTCGGGAGCAAGCGCTATGCTTAGCACATCTGAAGGACGCAGACGGCGCACATCAAGTTTGATTCCTCCTGCAACAAACGATCCATAGTATGGACTAGGACCCTCGCGTGAGGTAAACACAACAATCTTGTCCTTTAGTGCGGGAACGTCACACAGGGCTGGGTTGCCTCGGTCGTCTGGCCAGAAGTACTCCCCATCGGGGTCGAAGATCAGCGTCCCGACGGGGACCTCACGGCCCCGTTTCAATATTGTGCATTCAGTTGAATAAAGAGCACTGAAAAGCAACTTATTCAAATTCGACTTTCCGTATCCAGCGCGGGCAAAGATAAATGTCCTCCGAGACACTAAGTGCCGAATTGGAAAACGGACAAGCGCCTTAAGCGGACGAATCTGTGCCCAATCTTCCACGGCAACGCGTTCATCATTGCCGGAATAGATGTATTCACCCATCGCATAGAATCCGAGATCCGCGCCTTCGCTGTAGTGACCAACCAGGTGACGAAGGATCTCGTCAGAGGGAAATGCTACCGGACTGCCCACATGAGGTAGCCGTCGATGCGAGGGAGCAAAGTGTAGTTTGCCATCGGTCAGACGTAAGACGCCAAGAACGCGGATATTAACCCGGTAGCGCAAGTATTCTTCGCGGAGGCTATCTGGAACAGATCTTCCCTCCGCGACGGCTCGAATGCTGTACTGCTCACCAGAAGGACCTGATAGTTTTCCGTCTGCGGCGAGAGAACAAATTCTGCCGAGTACAGCTTCATCGGGATTCTCTAACTGCACCAGCAAAAATTGCCCGTGCATCGGAACATTATGAAGTCTTGGCCGGTATGGAAGGGTTAGATCGGCATGAAATTCTAACTCACCTTCTCGAAAACCACGAAAGACTCCGACAACCTCATCTTTTGGAAATAATTCGAGCATATTACTCCTTAGCTATATCTTTGAGCAGCAGGATCGCCATCCTGGAAAGCGAGCTCGTCAATGACCCAGTTTTTATCGCCGATCACCTCTCGCAGTGCCTTCCGCAACCCGTTGCTCAAGATGTCCATATCGAAGTCAACAAGCGCAGCGTTCTCGTGTGCTCTTTGCAGGCACTGGGGATAGAGAGGAATTGGAAAGCCATCCTTCGCATCCTCTAGTAAATAGCCAAAAACGGTTTGTGCTTGTGATTGCTGCGCGAGAAAGACATCAATTGCCCATATTGGGTCATAGGGGCCAGAGCCAAATTTAACGAGAAACATCTTTCCTGCAACGAAATTGGCAGTATCTTTGAAATACTCATCCCACTTATAGATTCTCTGTTCCATGCACTGGGGGATCTCTACAAAGCATGGATAAGTGCTCCTCAATGCACCTTCGAGCGCGAGAGCAATGCGGTAGCTCTGAAGTACATTGCTCCTCTTAGCGATTCCGCAAATATAGATTCGGCGACGAGTTCGTTCAAACTGACGTCGAATTGCGTCTTCGAGGCCAACACGCAATTTTCCAAATAAGCCTTTGGAAAAGACTTTTGAACGAAGGAATCCGTCATAAACAATCACTGTGTCGGTACCAAAATCTTTGGAACTGACCAACTCATACAAAACTGCCCACTCTGATAACTCTCGATACACATTCATCCAGCTTGGGCTAAGGTCTTCACCCGGCCCTGCACCAAACGTCGTGGAGAGCTTCGCCAAATCATCAATATCGAGAAATCTCATCATTCGTCCCAACGCAGATTTGGCTTGGCCATTCTCGTCAATGTGACGTCTGGTCAGTTCGATGAGCGGAGTGCGCTGCGTAATCACTTCGAGACAGTGTTCATTATTACTCGAATCTACAACTCTTATGAGTTGTAGATGGAAGGGGTCGAACTGCAACTGATTATTACCGCCGTCGGTCCCTACGAGCGAAATCGCCGTCGCGGATCTGGGTTGGATCCTGGCAATACTTCGCTTTAGCTCTCGCACGTCGTCACGCATTTCGGCTAGCACGGTAGCATCCGCTTCCACACGATCGTGAATCTCTCGTTCTATTACATCCATCACGGCAGGTTCTATCATTTGCCCTCGCTATCGGCATCGGCTTCTCGTATAAATCGAGGAAGCAACGATTCCCCTTCGATTGCTCGTTGAATTTCCTTCAAATCTGCGATGAATCTACTCGCGGACAGTCGACGGTAGGACCAAGCGCTAAACTCCCAAGGACGCGTCATTATCTGCTGCCAAGCTTCTCCGAGTCTTAAAAGCGCATCTTCATTCCGATCGACTGCCCAAAGCGCAATGGCCAGGCATTGATTGCCGTTGGCACCTTCTGTTGGGTCGGCGTGGTCCAGCAGAATTACTCTTTGGAATAGTTCTTCCGATGGTGCTCCATTCAAGCCCCAATATGCCATCGCGTAATTGAACGTTTCATGGATGTCGAGCGAGTCGAGCGCCATCATACCAACGCTATCGGTTATTAGATGAATGGCCCGCTCGAATTCACCTTGACCAATCAAAGCTAAACTGAGATCCGTGCGTATGCTGTTCCTCAGTACCCCGTTGAGATCGTCTTCCGTCAAGGCATCTTCTAATATTGACGATGCCGTCGGGAGTGATTCTCGAGAGTCCATCAGCTCGGACGCAATTGAGGCCTTCTCCTCAGCTTCCAAATGCTGAAATGGAAGTGATTGTGTTAATTCGCTCACTCGTGTCGGATCGAGTTGAGCCAATAGGCGTGCGCCAGCCATCAGTTCGACAGATGTGGCATCTTCCGCTTTGAGCAAACGAGACAAGTCGAGAAGCGCGTCCTCTGGATGTTGGCGTAAAGCGCTGATTAATTCAGCTCGCATCAAAAGAAATGGCGCACTCGATTGATCGCTAGACTGGGAAAGTACTTCCAACGCCTTTTCAAATCGTCGTTGTTTGCGCAGGAGAATGGCCAAGCGCATCAGCACTTCGGAATCGCCGGAATGCAAGTCACGAATCTCTTGTAGCTTACTGTCTAGGTTCCTAATTATTGGGCGTCTAAAGCGCGCGACTGGTGCAAGCTCATCAAGGAGCTCTAGTGCCCCTGCGCGGTCTCTTAGATTGTCCCGCCGAATCGTATGAGAAAGCTGGCGGTATTCTTCTGCCAATCTTGTGCGCGGACGCTCAAGAGTAAAAACTGTTTGAGCCAACAAATCCAAGCTGGGGTAATGATGAATGACGCCCGCAAATTCATCGATCTCCATGCTTCTCCTGATGTACTCGACATTTTTCGCCAGGAAGCCTTCTTCATCATCCAATTCTGGGACATTGGACATGACAAAATGCAGGCGGATCTGGCGGCTAGGGTCGATAGTGCTCTCGTTCCTGATCTGTTGGACGACGCTCGAAAGCCCCCGTCGATTTTGCTCATTGGGAAACATGAACAACACGACCGCACTTGGGAGCTGTCGAGTACAGATTCCTGCTATATCAGTGTGACCAGTTCGCGAATCAATAAGTACGTAATCCGGTTGAAGTGTCTTATCCCACTGAGCCTTGAGGTCTTCGAAAACTAAAAAGCCGTGTCTCTTTTCATAGAGGTCTTGCCAGTTAATCGATTGGAATCGCGCGTCGTAATCATCGTCCGGCAATCCTGCGGGCATGACCCAGAGTTTTCCCTCTACATTGGGGAGTGGGCAGCTGTAAACAAACTCTGCTACGTCGGGAACTTCGTTTGTTGCTTGATATTCGTGGACGAATTCGACGATTCCTTTGGAGGGAGCCTGTGGTTTTGGCAAATTGAAAGTGTCAAGACCCGGGGCCTCTAGATCGAAATCCACGATGAGAACTCGTTGCCCTGAGCGCACGAGATCGATGGCGACATTCACAAGTGCCATAGATCGGCCGGTTCCACCTTTATACGAATAGAAGGTAACAATGTGCATTTTGCTAACCAGCCCTCTGCTTCATCGGTCTTCGGATCAAGAACAATCCTGCCTGTGACTCAATCTTTCGCGGATCGCGAAGTTGGCGACATTTCGGGAGAGCAACAGCCCCCGAACCTGTCCGCGCGGTAATCTCGGGTTGCAATCTGGCAGGGGAACTAAATCGCTCTTCCAACCTGGCCATGTTGTCGCGAAACCGTAAAAGGTAGAGATAGTTGTCATATGCTGCACTTTGGATAAGGGATCCACTTTCCCAGCGAGCCAACGAAGCTGATCCAATCCGGGTCTTATTCGCAAACTCTGCACGCGTCATTTCATATCCATCGCGAAGCTCCACGATTTCAGCGGGAAGCATTACCCTAATGTGTCGGCGTATTGCCGCACTGCGAGCTTCTTCTGCTTCCGAATCGGTATATTCAAATCCGCACTCAGCACATTTTCTAAAGGGCACTTCCGCTGAAAGCTCAATCGCCGTCGATCCTTCGCCGTAAGGAAAGCGATCCGTACCCCATTCGGTCTCTACCCGAGCGGCTCCGCAATCGGGACAGATACGCGCCTCACGCTGCATGTCGACGCTTTTTTCTTGTCCTGTCATTTGCTCTCCCTCTTAGTGCTGTAGTGGAAACTTCGCCCATAGATGGCGTTTCCATTGAGCTGAACCTTGATGTAAAGCTGACCTGAAGGCAGTTCAATGGTCATAACGCATCCCTCTTTTCCTGCGGGCTTTTCTAGGGCAATTACTTCGATCGCATGTCCTCCCTCCGCAAGTTCGGCGATATAGTGCCAAGCGCCGATATCGTCGAAGAACATTTCTGTCTTGGGGTTCATCACAGTGGTGGGACACCAATGGCAGGGCATGTCCCGCGAGCGAGGCACGATACGGGCCTCTTTTTGCCGTGCCAACAACACGATGAGCCTTCTTTTTTCTGTTTGATCGTCGACTCCCAAGCAGCCTCACAAAATTCAATCATTTGATACGATACAACCCCGACCTCATCCAAGTTTAGATCATATGATACATCATTTGGTGATATTGTATGTCCGATCTAGTCGAGAAAATATCATTTGATATAAATACAGGGATACGAAAAGAGTACGCTGTGCCTTTGCGGGCAGCTACAAGACGATGTAAACCGCAGAAATAAAGTCACTTGGAAGATAAATTCTACCCACGATCTATACCGTGGCCAATATGTGTTCACCAATGGCTGAATTCGTGGTTGCTGGAATGAAGAACAGTTCGTCGAACCCCAGCAGAATGGAAACCCTCAATGAAAATCATGTGAGTGAATCCCTCGGTGCATCCCCTCCCTAGCGCTAAAGCAATTTCATCTACGTCGCTTCCTTCCAGCTAGCACTCACCCGGAAGTATTAGAGGGAAATATATAGACTATAAAACGTATATTTGAATATAATAATTCTCGTTATGGGAAAGACAATCCCGGCTATCCTCCCTCGAATGGCGCGCCTGCTTAAAGCCTTCGGCGCGAACCTTAAGCTTGCCCGGCTGCGGCGGAAGTATTCCTCGGAGACCGTTGCGCAGCGCGCCAGTATTACGAGGCGAACACTCTCGAAGGTGGAACAAGGCGATCCAGGGGTCGCGTTGGGTGTCTACGCTCGAGTGATGCAGGTTCTGCGATTGGAAAACGATCTTGCTCAGCTGGCAGTCGATGATGTTCTCGGACGCAAGTTGCAGGATGCGGGCCTCGCGCCGAAACGCCGCGCACCAAAACGTACATCCACGAAATCAATCGAGGAAAGACCTGCCCAGAACGAACCGAGGGATGCATGACTCGGTTCGATACCGTTCAAGTCTATGTCGATCTCGAACGTTTTGGGCAACCGGCCCTGATGGGAGCGCTTCACTGCCAGCAAAGCCGGTCAGGGGAAATCTTCTCCTTCAACTATGACGAGGCATGGCTGGCCGGTCCGGAAACCTTTGCGTTTGATCCGGATCTTGCCCTTGTGACAGGCCATCAATACCCAGCGTCCGACAGAGCAAACTTCGGCATTTTTCTGGATTCGTCTCCCGATCGCTGGGGACGCGTGCTGATGCAGCGCCGTGAGAATTCTCGTGCACGGCAAGAACAGCGAAGGGCCCGCACCTTAACAGAATGGGATTTTCTGTTGGGCGTGCATGATGAAACCCGGCTTGGAGCGTTACGCTTCCGTGTGCCGCCTGATGGTGCGTTCATCGATAGCGATGAGCATCTGGCCGCTCCTCCGATCACTTCGCTCCGGGAACTGCAAGCTGCCAGTCTCCAATTCGAACAGCACATCAACGAGGAAGAACATCCCGAGTATGAAAAATGGCTCACCCAGCTCTTTGCTCCTGGAACTTCGTTGGGTGGTGCGCGACCCAAAGCCTCGGTGCGAGATGAGAAGGGCACGCTATGTATCGCTAAATTTCCAAGCCGGCAGGACACGCGCGACATCGGAGGCTGGGAGTTGGTGGCACACCGACTCGCTTTGAAGGCGGGTATTGTTGTTCCGGAAGCTCGTCCGCTCCAACTTCAGGAAAGCCCCTATACGATTTTTCTTGTGAAGCGATTTGATCGCACTTCGCATGGGAGGCGGCTCGCCTTTGTCTCCGCCATGACTCTCACGCAGCATAAAGACGGAGAGCCTGGAGCGAGCTATTTGGAGATTGTCGACCTTCTGCAGTCAAGAGGCGCCGACACAGCAGCCGATTGTGAGCAGCTCTTTCGTCGCGTTCTCTTCAATATCCTGATTCACAATACAGACGATCACCTTCGCAATCATGGTTTTTTCATCGGTGAGCAGGGTATCCGGCTTTCCCCGGCCTACGATATGAATCCTTCAATTGACCGCACAGAATTGACCTTGGCAATCAACGAAGTCGAGACAGCTTGCGATGTCTCGATTGCGATGGATGCTCATAGAGATTACGGTCTGACGGCTCAACTGGCTGATCGCGTATTGCAGCACGTTCAAACGGCAATCCACAGTTGGCGCAGTGAAGCCAGCCGATTGCATATCCCACGTGCGGAGCAAGATCTAATGGCGTCAGCATTTGAGCCTTAAGACAAGCTAGATTTCGATCTAGCCTTGATATTCGTTCCATTCAGTGATCCCATACTGCTTCGAAATTAGCTTCTCTCAGCGAGCTTGATGGCGATAAGCGTGTTTCTCGTTGTTAACGAGAAACACGCTCTAGATTGCCGCAGTCCATGTTTGAAAACAACCTGCACATAATGAGTAACTTGTCCTCGTTTATCAAATAACGGTCCGACGATTTTATGTAATCATCGACACGTGCCATCTCGCCTATCATCCATCATCGAGCAGTACATCGCGGCCATGCGCACCGCGCACTCCTTCGGCGCACACACCGCTGAAACCACCTTCTACACTCCGCTCTCCAATCTACTTAACAACGTTGGCGAAGGGCTCAAGCCGCGCGTCGTCTTTGTCGCTCATCCTGGCAGCCGTGGCGCAGGTCTGCCGGATGGCGGTCTTTTTCCGGTTACCAATCGTCGCCAGACTGATCCATTGCCCAACCAGCGACCCGAACGCGGAGCCGTTGAAATCAAACCGCCAGGCGAAGCCCTCGCTACGCTCGCCCAATCAGAGCAGGTTCGTCGCTATCTGCGTGAATACGGTCTCTGCCTCATTACTAATTACCACCAGTTCCAGCTCGTCGAACTTCGCCAGGGTCATCCTTCAGTCATGGAGAGTTACGATCTTACCCGCACTGCCGACGACCTCTGGAACCTTCCCATCGCTGCTCTCGCAAGACGCCACGCCGAAACTCTCCCCGACTTCCTGGCCCGCGTCCTCACGCGCAAAGTTCCTCTCGAAAAGCCGAAGGACATTGCCGAACTCCTCGCCTCCTACGCACGAGAAGCACGCGAACGGGCCGCCGAGCACCCCATAGTTGCCTTCGACGGCGTCAAGTCGGCTCTGCAAGAATCGCTTGGCATCACCTTCGAAGGAGAAAAGGGCGAGCACTTCTTCCGCTCTACCCTCATCCAGACACTCTTCTACGGTATCTTCTCCGCCTGGATTCTCTGGCGTCGTTCGCCCGACTATTCCGCGCACAATGGTATCTTCAACTGGCGTCTCTCTGCCGAATATCTTCGCGTCGCCGTCCTCCGCACCCTCTTTCACGCCATCGCCGAACCCGGTGCGCTTAACACCGTTCAGATCACCGAAATCCTCGACCACGCAACCGACGCCCTTAACCGCGTTCAGTCTGATTTCTTCACAACATTCCGTGAAGAAGACGCCGTCCAGTACTTTTATGAGCCCTTCCTTGAAGCCTTCGATCACGATTTGCGCAAGGAGCTCGGCGTCTGGTACACCCCGCGCGAGATCGTCCGCTATATGGTCGAACGCGTAGACCACCTCCTGCGCGCCGAACTCCACGAGCCTCTCGGTCTAGCCAGCCCCAACGTGCAGGTACTCGATCCCTGCTGCGGCACCGGAGCCTACCTTGTCGAGGTACTCCACCGCATCGGCCGCACTCTGCGCGAGCAAGCTGGAGAAGACGATGCCCTCGTCGGTGCCGACCTTCGCCGCGCCGCCACTACCCGCATCTTCGGCTTCGAGATCATGCCCGCGCCCTTCGTCATCGCGCACCTGCAGATCGCCCAGCTTCTCGAAGACGCCCACGCCTCCCTCACCACCATGCAGCGCGCTCAGGTTTTCCTCACTAATGCTCTCACCGGCTGGGTTCCCGCCCGCCACCCGCAATCCAATTTTGGTTTTTCCGCCTTCGCCGCCGAACGCGACGCCGCTGAAGCCGTCAAGCAGGCCGACACCATCCTCGTCATCCTCGGCAATCCTCCCTACAACGGCTACGCCGGCATAGCACGGATCGACGAAGAGCGCGACCTCACCACGGCCTATCGTGCACAGCTTCCCGGCCTCTCCGCGCCGCAAGGGCAAGGCCTTAACGATCTCTACATCCGCTTCTTCCGCATCGCAGAGCGCCGTATCGTGGGCGACGCACATGCAAAGGGCAATCCGAATGGACGCGGCCTCGTCAGCTTCATCTCCAACAATGCCTGGCTCGACGGCCTCTCGCACGTCTCCATGCGCGCCCACTATCTCGCTGAGTTCCAGCACATCTACATCGACAACCTCAACGGGGACAAGTACCGCACCGGCAAAACAACCCCAGACGGCAAACCCGACCCCAGCGCCTTCTCAACACCGCAGAACAAAGAAGGAATTCAGGTGGGCACCGCAATCGCTACGCTTGTTCGAACCTCAACAGAACCCAATGCTCAAGCGATTCAGCTTCGCAACATTTGGGGAGCACAAAAGCTCTCGCATCTTAATCGCGAGTCAAAGCGTGAAGCAGAACCAAACTACAGCGCAGTCATACCCGTTCCCGCTCTGGGGTTACCGTTTGCTCAAAGAGACTATGGAGATACTTATCTTTCCTGGCCAAGACTAACTGAACTCATGCCCAAGTCTTTCCCCGGAATAAAGACAAGCAGAGACCCCATCGTGGTGGATATTGATCGCGACCGCCTCATAGAGCGAATGTCCTTCTACTTGAGTCCCGAGAACACCGATGACGCAGTCGAGGCTAAGCTTCCGCAAGCCATGGAAAATGTCGATGGATTTAATGCAAAGAAAACCCGCGCAGAGCTGACGGAACGCCGCGCAGCCGAATTCCTAGTGGCAGCCCGAGACGGCTTTGATGTTCCCCTCAGCCAACTGAATCGAAATTTGACGAAAGCACAAACTGAACCGTTCTGCTATCGGCCATTTGACATCAGGTGGATCTACTACGAAATGCATTCCTCACTGCTGAATCGTCCCAGGGAAGATTATTGGCGTGCACGAACTGGAGATGGAATGGCCTTGCTCTCTGCTCAGAGCAACCGGAAATCATATGACCCTCCCTACGTTTCACGAGCAATCGCAAGCCTGCACGTCATCGAAAAAGGAACGAGTGCATTCCCGATTGAAGTGTTTGAAGAAAATCTTTTCAACGAAGGCCCAGCTGGTACGACGTATCAGAATATGAGCGACGTATCTATCAGCTCATACCCGACGCAAGTTGATAAGAGAGACATATTCTTCCACGCTCTGGCCATCATGCACACACCGCGCTACCGCACTGAAAACTCCGGTGCGCTCCTGAACGACTGGCCGCGCATCCCATTGCCTGCCACCGCTGAACTCCTCACCCACTCCGCGACCCTTGGCCGCCGTCTCGCCGAACTCCTCGACCCCGAATCCGACCTCCATCTCGCTGCCGGGTGGAGCTTCCTCGCCCGCCTCTCCATCGCCGCTGAGTTCTCCGAGGGCACACCTGATCGCGACCGCCGCAACGCCGCTCGATTTGCCCTCACCGCCGGTTGGGGAGGCCGCGGACAAGGAGATACTGTGATGCCTCGTCGCGGCAAAGCACCCGACCGTGACTGGACTCCCATCGAACTCGATCGGCTCGCCACCCTCGCCGCCACACAGAGCCTCACTCTCGACGAAGCCCTCACCCTCCTCGGCCCGCGCGGCGTTGACGTCTACCTCAACGACGACGCATTATGGGCCGCCGTCCCCACCAACGTCTGGGAATACACCCTCGGAGGCTACCAGGTACTCAAGAAGTGGCTCAGCTACCGCGAAGAACATCTCCTAGGCCGCCCGCTCCATGAAGACGAAGCTCGCTATTTCTCCAAGGTTGTCCGCCGAATCACAGCCATCCTCCTTCTCGGCCCGGCCCTCGACGCCAACTATGGCGCAATACTCCCCGCTGCGCGCGGACTCCCGAGTAAGTAATGACAAGTCGTCTGAGATTTACTGAGTTCGGTAAGAAGAGCCGAGGAGCGAACTGGGGGCTATGCTGTGTTGCGATCAGCTTGGTATATTGAAAGCGAGGAGAAAATGGTTTCGATGGACTTGGTCTGAACTTTGTCCGAATCGAACTCACAACCCCTCAAAAAACCTTACGGAACCGAACGATGACGTTTCGTAAGTTGCTGTATGCATATGATTCTGGGCGGGTGAGATTGAAACTTCTACAGTCTCAAAATCCGCCGAGGGCAACCTCGTGGGGGTTCGACCCCCCCTCCCGGCACCATAGAAACACCTGAGAATAAATAGCTTAGGCAA
>NFUO01000619.1 GCA_002197545.1 Acidobacteria subdivision 2 bacterium RH1 MAG20
CATCTTTCCAATGAAGCTGTAAAGACCGTTCCCTGGCGGTCGCGGCTCGGCAACGCGCTGAATATATTGAGCCGCGCACGCAGTAAGTGGTGTTCGGGGACCTGTAGTCTCGAGAGGGCCGGGCGCCGCAGTGTCCGCCCGTGGGAAACATCTGTGCGAACCGGGGACAAGGCGACGTCGTGTTAGCGCGGGCGAAAATTCACAGCGCCTGCCTGAGCGCCTGGCGGATGAAGTTCCGTTCGACCGTACCCGCTTCGATCGGATCGAGAATCGCCCGCAGAGGGCGAGTGAACTTGAAACCCTGAGCGGTTTGTACGTCACTCTCGGGTAGATCGGCGCAGTGCATGCGGAGGTCTTTCCCAACGCCACTTGCATCGTCACGCTGTTAGACCGCTTGCTCCATCATGCCGACTGCACTGTCATTGAACCTAAATCCGGCAGTTGCGGCCGTCAGAACCAGCAACCTACCTTTAGCTGCAACTCATTGCAGAAAAATCGGTTGTAACCCAGAAGGTGATCTGCGCAGCAGTTGGAACTTGTTGGAGGCAAACACGAACAGAGTGCGGCGGGGGCCGAACTGCCGGATTTAGGATGAAGGCAACAGCTATCGCGTCCGCGAAAGCGAGCAGGAGACCGCCGCACGCCGGAGGAAAAAATGACCGCCGCTTATGTTGCCGCGGTGCTGACGCTCTACCTGGACCTGCCCGATACTCCATTGCGCCCCAGTGCCCTGGACCAGTCCCTCGCCCGCAAGCTTCACGAGCAATCTGCGCCTTTGCCGCTGGTCGAGTCCGCTCTACTGCTCGCCACTTTGCGGCGGTTCTCCTGCCCGCGGGGCCGATCCACTGCTTCTGTTTCCATAGGCCGAGGAGTCGGATCCGCGCTTGTTCCAGTTGTCCTCCGGAAGGCGGTCGAAGCAGTCCCAGAACTCCTGCCAAGTAAACCGTCCGGGCGCCACGCCACACTGCGAGCGCAGGCTGGCGCGGTCATACCCGCCAGCCACTTCGGTTTTGGGTCCGGGCTGGCAGACGCGGTGGATGACGGCCAGCCTTAGAGCAGCGTGGCGGGTAGCGCGTTAGAACCAATGCTCCGGCCACTCCCGCGAGATCGCGGGCCCGCGGTCAACTGGTCCATGGCTTCGTCCAGCGTCTCAACCTTGGTGAACAGCCCGGGACGATCGGCGCGCAGTTGTTCGCGAAGGGCGCGCGCCACCGCGCCCGTTGTTCTTGGCGCCGGCAACCACTCCCACCACAGTCTTCCACGGCTCGAAGCGGTCGTGGAGGATCTGCTTACCGAGCGCCCTCTCGCTGGAAAAGTAGGCGCGGGCGGCGGCTTCGTTGACGACCGCGACAGTTCCGGGGCGATGGAGGTCGCCCTCGGTAATGAACCGGCCCTGCACCAGCCGGGTTCCCACGGCCTTGAAGTAGTCGGGGCCAACACCACATTCGCCAATGCGATCGCCGCGATGAAATGCATTGCAGCGGCCGGTCGGAACGCGAAAAGGTGCTGGCCGTTATGGGCGCTGAAACCGGCGTGAACTCGGTGAGCGCGGCTGCTTCGGCGCCGGGAATGCGGCGCAGATAGGTCGGCACATCCGAAACCAGCGAATCGCGGACGGGACCATTGGAACTCGCGCCGCGCAGCGGGGATGGAAACGGTTTTCGGCTGTCATTTCCGCGCTCCTTCGCCATTGGGCAGGTCGCGGCGCCCAGGCTGCAGCTCGCGGCGCAGCC
>NFUO01000062.1 GCA_002197545.1 Acidobacteria subdivision 2 bacterium RH1 MAG20
ATCCGGAATTTATGCCCGGGCTTATCCGGACGTGCGCCGCCATGGGCACACTGCGCCTGGGGCTGGTATATGTAGACGGGGAGCCCGCCGCTGCGCAACTCTGGATAGTGCACCATGGCTCGGCGCTCATCTATAAGCTCGCCTATGATGAACGCTTCGCCGATTTCTCGGTAGGAACCATCCTCACGGCTACGCTGATGCAGCATGTGCTGGAGGTTGACAAGGTGGACGAAGTTGACTATTTGTCCGGCGACGATGCATACAAGAAAGATTGGATGTCGCATCGCCGCGAGCGATGGGGGTTGCTCGCTATGAATCCGCGCACCCTCCCCGGCCTGCTGGCGATCTCCCGGCACGTTGGCGGGCGTATGATGAAGCGGGCCGTCTTGTGGCTCTCGCGCTGCTTGCGGCGTGGAGACGCCCAAGCGAAGTCATTCGGATAACGCTATGGATTTCCTGATCTGGCATCTCTTGCGTGAGAGTGCTCGCCTGCTGCCCGATAAAGAGGCTCTGGTTCACGGAGAGGAGCGGCTGACCTACCGGGAAGTAGCGGATCGCGTGGAGCGGCTGGCGGCCGGATTGCAGGATGCCGGTCTCCTCCGCGGGGACCGGATCGGCATCTATTTGGAGCCCTCGGTCGCGCAGGTGCTCTCCATTTTCGCGATCTCCCGGGCCGGCGGCGTCTTCGTCCCCATCAACAGCCAGTTGTTTCCCGAGCAGGTGGCCCACGTCGCCAAGGATTGTGGGATGAAAGGACTGATCACCAGGACGGCGAGACTCTCCAGCATGGCGAGCCTTCTTCCGCGGATTCCTTCCCTCAAGTTCGCCGTGCTGGCGGGAAAAGAAGAAGATCCGCCTCAGGCTCCGCTTCCTCTTCATCGCCTGGAGGATTTATGCCAATCCGCCGCGCTCAAAGGTCGCTCTCAACAATCCATTGGTAAAGACCTTGCGGCCATCCTCTACACCTCCGGTTCCACCGGCAAACCCAAAGGAGTGATGCTGAGCCACGACAACGTGATCGCGGGAAGCGCCATCGTTTCGACGTATCTTGAGATCACTTCCGCCGAGCGCATTCTTGCGGCCCTCCCCTTCAGC
>NFUO01000620.1 GCA_002197545.1 Acidobacteria subdivision 2 bacterium RH1 MAG20
GACGCGTTCTTTGAAGCGCTGGAGCACCAGAGAATGCTGGTCAGCAAGTAGAGTGAGGCCCAATGAGCATGTCTTGTGCAAGCGGTGACGAGAAAGGCAGGGCGAAATGCTTTACGGAGGCGGAGTAGACGTCGGATCGACTCAGACCAAAGCGATCATTCTGTCGGAGGATCGCAAGATCATAGGCCGCGCCTTGATCAATACGGGTGCAAATGTCTCTATGGCCGCCGAACGGGCGTTCCGGGAGGCGGCAACATCCGCCGGAATCCCCCCCGAGTCCGTGGCTTATGTTGTGGGAACGGGCTACGGGCGCTACAAGGTGAATTTCGGAAATGCTCAGATCACCGAGATCTCCTGCCATGCCCGTGGCGCAAATTTACTGTTTCCGAAAACGCGTACGGTGATCGACATGGGCGGGCAGGATGCGAAGGGCATTCGCGTGGGCGAACAGGGAGACGTCAAGGATTTCGTTATGAACGACAAATGTGCCGCTGGCACCGGTCGATTCCTGTCCAACGCGGCAGAGACGGTGGGGCTCAGCCTGGATAAGATCGGCCCGGTTTCCCTCGACGCGAGAAAACCTGTGCGCCTCAGCACCGTCTGTGCCGTGTTCGTGGAATCGGACATTATGTCCTATTTAGCCGAGGGCAAGACAGTGCCCGATATCCTGGGCGGAGTGCACAGCGCCATCGCCGCCCGTACTGTGGCGTTGGTTCGCCGCGTTGGGCTCGAGCCGGAGATCACCTTTACAGGAGGAGTATCGCGGAACGTCGGAATGGTGAAGGCTCTTGAAGAAAGATTGGGCTTCCCAGTGAACGTCTGCGACGACTCGCACTACATCGGCGCTATTGGCGCCGCAATCTTCGCGCTCGAGCGAGCCGTGGCCGGAGAAGCTTCGGCAGGTATCCCCGACACCAGCCAGTTGACAGCGCCGGTGCCCTCTCGGCCGGGCGCTGGAGCGCTGTAGAAACGTACTCGAATTGATGGATGAAACAGAGGTGTCCTATGGCTTACGTAGCGGGAATCGACATTGGATCCAGGACCACGAAGGCGGTACTGCTGGACGAATCCCGGCATATCTGCGGTACCGCTCTCCTGAAAACGCGACCGGATTTTCCGACCGTGGCCAAAGAGGCGATGGAGCAGGCGCTCGCCAAGGTTGGCGGCCACCGGGAAGATGTGAAGTACATAGCTACCACGGGGCTCGGACGGTACAACATTCCCTTCCGCGACATCCAGATAACGGAC
>NFUO01000621.1 GCA_002197545.1 Acidobacteria subdivision 2 bacterium RH1 MAG20
CCACAGCAACACTATCTTCCTCATGACCTATGAAAGCCCTAACATCCGACTTGTCAATGCTTCTACCGGAGTAATGACCAAGGTTGATGTGGGCACGCATATCTGGGGAATGGCCTTCGATCAAACAACCGATATGCTCTACCTCGGCCATACGGGAACAAACAATATTGGTGAACTGAATGTACGGACACACACTGTCCAAACCATCCAGGTTGACTCCACTCCCTGCGCTGTCGCGGTCAACCCTCGTACGCAGATGCTTTACGCGGTGAACTACGGCTCGGAGACTGTCAGCATTATCAACTTGAAGACGAACAAGGTGGTTGCCGAGCTGCCCGTTGGCAAGCATCCCCAGGACGTCGCGGTCGACGCGCTTCACAACCGCATCTATGTGGCAAACGTCCACGGCAACAGCATCACTGCAATCAATGGGGCAACCAACAGGGTGATCGGCACATACAGCGCTGGCAAGATCCCGTATGCGCTTGCGATTGACTCAAAAGCAGAGCGGGTCTACACGGCAAACTTCGGCCAGCCAGCCCTAACTGCCGTCAATATCTCTAAGGCTCCAGCGCGTTAGTCACTTCAGCCTCAGTCTTATCGGACTTCCCTGTCGCGCACCTGGCAATTAGTGGACTGGCTTCGCCATCTCCACCGCCCATATGGCTGCCGGACGCATATACATGGACGCCCGGAAATTTCCATTGATGTCCCAGGCCTCGGGCGTGCGGAACCAATAGCCCTTGCTTTCATAAATCACGTGGTATAGGCCCCTAAGCGTCTTATACGCCTCATCCTTCTTCCCCGCGCTCTTGAGCAATGCGGCATACGCTTCGGTGGTTCCCACCCAAACCTCTTTACCTTCGGGATTGTCGATAATGGCGCCGTTCGTGGTCATGCCGTTCACGGCGCCCATCTTTCCATCTCCAAACTCCATCACATTGTGGTCAAAGATTGTCATGAGTGCAGACACCTGCATCGCGCGCGGAACCAGATCGCCCAGGCCAAGCATATTGGCATACCACTGCCCTGCCAGCTGATCCGTCTGAATCGCATCTTGATTCGCAGGCTCGGTGTCATAGCGGAAGTACTTTCCATTCCAGAGATCGCGGATGTAAGTCTTCTGTCCCTTAAGAAACAGCTGGTGATATTCCTTTTGCGCCTGCGTATCACCCAGCGTGCGGGCCGTTTCCTCCGCTGCCCGCAGCGCCGCCAGCCACAGCCCGCCGGAATACGCGCTGACGCCTTTGACCACCCAATCATCGTAGGTCTGGTCGGGATAGCCGCTGTTCTCCGGAATCCCGCCCCCATGATCGAACTGGCGCAGATACTGAATGGCATCCTGCACAGCCGGCCACGTCTCCTGCAAAAGCGTCTTGTCCTTGCGGCCTGTGAGCACATAATCGCGGTAGACCATGAGCACAAACTTCGAGTTCAGGTCCTTCCAATCGTTGGTGTCCTGCCATCCAGGCTCGTTGACTGCGGCGAAGGGATCACCCGCAGGCACTCCAAGATCATGCGGCACAGCGCCAATCTTTTTTCGTTTGTGCAGAACCGGCTTACCCGTAAGCTGCGTCTTCCAAACCCAAAGCCCCTTCTCGGGCCACTCCTTTGGAACCGTGGCGGCGAATTCACGCAGCACTTGCTTATCGATTGCAGGCCAGAACTTCAGCAGCGGAAGCGAGGCATAAAAGCGCACGTCGAGCGTCGCGTAGTATGGGTAGTCGTAGCACTCAAGCAACGCGAACGAAGGTGGCGTCTTCGGATCGGCTCCCACTTCACGCCCCCAAAAGCTGCCGCCATCCGTCAGAATATACAGCTCGTTGAACAGCATTCCGCGGAACCACAGCGGCTCGCTTGCATCATTCACATACGGAGCCTGCCAGGCGTCAATCGCGCGGCTCCACGCTGCCCCTTGCAGCAGGCCATCGCGAGCAATCTTCCAGGCATTTCGGCCACTTGTCCCGTAGAAGTCCGTATAGCGGCGATACCACTTGCGTCCTTCGCCAAACTGGACCACAGGAAAGTCCCATGCAATCACCATCGGAACAACTTTGTGTTCACCTGGTTTCAGAGTGAATCGCACTGCAATCGCCCCGGCGAGCTTTTCACCGTCGCTCACCCATGAGGTCTTGTCGTCCGCCAGCGTTCCATCCTTCGCAAAGTGCGACCACACCGCGTGACCATCGCCCATCGCCTCGAATGTTGTCTGATAGCTGACCTCAACTCCCGGCGTTTGCAGCGCCGCAATGGCAAACTCTCCGTCCCACTCATTCGGAGCCGCGCCTGCTCGCTTGCGGTCGAAGACAATCCCCTTCATCTGCTCTCCAGGGCTGATTGTCTCGCTTTCCTGCTCGTCAAAATTCCCCTGGTTCGGAGCACCGCTGAAGTTACGGGTAAACGTGCGGAACCATCCGGCCATGTTGGTCCAGGAGAGCAGCAAGGATACCGTCACTGTCTTGTTCGTAGGATTGTCCGCATGCCAGCGATACACCGCAACCGGGTAGCTCGACTCGCGATAGTTGTTCGGAAGAACTGGAGAAAACTGCTCGAGCACAACATGAACCGGAAATTTCTTCCACCGGTAGTCGTACCAGGATTTCGGATAAAGCGCGGCGTACTCCCCTGCCCCTGCCGGATAGTCGAATTTCCATCTCGACAGCTCGCCATGGTCGGGATGATTCGTCACCAGAACCTGCGCGATGCCCGACTCCCCTTCAACACACTGATACATCGCGAACTGATTGGCATAGCTGATCTCATATTTATTTACGCCGGCCTTGATGTGCCAACGCGCAAAGTTGCCCCGATAGGTGCGCGAAAACGTTCCTGAACCAAAGCCGCCAACGGGTGCTCCCTGCCAGTAGCCGTCGTCGATGCCTCCAGCTTCTCTGGCCACACCCGCATTCCTAAGCGGCTGCCCGATTGGTCGGCGCCACGCCGCAGCAGGAATTCCGTTATCCGCTTGGCAGAAAGATGCAACCGAGAAAGCACAAAGCGAGAAACCGACAAGAAAATGCAAAGGCTTTTTCAAGGTAGGTCTCCAACATGTATCGAAGCGTCTCAACACCGGATCGGGATCATGCCTTCAGCGCAACGCCCTACAACGGAGCAGGCGGCAAAAGCACTTCGGGCACAAAATCCAGCGCAAGCATGATCGCTCCCCACAGTACGGCAGCATCTCCCAGACCGCCAGCAACTACACGCGTTACGCCGAACTCGCTGCCTTCCAGTTGTTGCTGCACGCCACGCAATAACGCCGGGTGCTCGCCTACCGTTCCCCCCAAAAGGATCAAAGCCGGATTAAGTATCAAAGACAGGTTCAAGACAATATCGGCCACAATGCTCGCACGGTACTGCACGATTTTCTCTGCCAGCGCATCACCGGCCTCAATCATGTCCAGAACCTGCAACGCACTGCTGATTGCCGAACGGCCTTTGCCCGTCTGCTCGCGCCAGCTTGCAAGGATTCCCGAACTCGTCAGCACAGACTCCAGCTCCCCAAACTCAAAAATCGTAAGCTGCTTGCGAGACGTATTCGGCAAGCGTAGATACGCGATCTCACCGGCGGACCATTGCGCTCCGTGGTGAATCTTCCCATTAAGAACAATTCCCGCGCCCACATTTCTGCCAATGCTGACGTACGTAAAGTCTGCCTCGTTACGCGAAGCTCCCCGGTATCGCTCGCCCAGCGCCGCCAGATTGATGTCATTCTCAACAATGACCATGCAATCCACGACCTTGTGCAGCATGGCCCGAAGCTCGACCGAGCGCCAATCCTGCAGCGTGCTGATTGCGAGCACGACCCCCTCTTCTACATTCGTGATGGCCGGAACCGCAGCCACAAGCACCAGCAACTGATCGCGAGTCATCTTTTGTTTCTGCAGCAAGGTTCGCAAACCTTCGCCGATATACCCGCAAACCGCTTCAGGGGTTGTCTTCTTCCCCGCCAGCGGCAGTGTCAGCTTACCCAGTTCATTCCCGTCAAGATCGGCAAGCAGAAAACGTATGTCATCGGAAGTAATTTGCACTGCGAGAACACACCCCCGCTTCGCCTTGAACCGGATCATGTCCGGCGGACGCCCGCCGCCGGACTCCCCTTCTCCGCGGGGCTCTATAAGGTTGGCGGCAAGCAGGTCCTTCACAACATTCGTCACAGTGGGAGCGCTCAACCCCGATGCGCGAGCCAGGTCTGCGCGCGAGCATGTGCCGGCCTCGCGCAGAAGGGCCAGGATGTTCAATGCATTGGTATGTCGCAGAACAGATGGTCTGCCAATTGGAAACGATTTCTTCTTCACCATAAACCCGCTACCATTTCAAAATTTGCCCGCAGATATCTACTCCTCCATCACCCCATACTGAAAGCGCGGAGGCATCCGGCAACCGACCTTTTCAACAATTCCCAGAGTGAGCGCCTGAGCTACAAGAATGGAGGTAACGCTCTCCCAGGGTTCGGGCACCGCATCCACCTTTACCGGAAGCAACCGGTCACTGCTCGTATGATCCTCGCTCGACACTAGAATCACTTTTCCTCCTCGCCGATTGCACTCCTGCGCGAGCTTCACGCCAAGTCCCGCTGCTCGGCCCAGTGCGAAAATCACTGCCAGGTGTGAGGCGTCCGCATCTAAATTGGGTCCATGTTTGAACCCCGCGCCTGTATGCGGCGCAGCCCGGTGTCCGCTCATCTCACGTATCGTCAGCGCCCCCATGATCGCTGCTCCGTACGCTGAACCGCGCCCGATAACTTCGGTATTCGCACTACCGCGCCAAAACTCTTCCATCTGCCTCCGCATTCCGAAAATGCGATTCAGGCTCCCGGCAAAAACCTCCAACGCCCGCATGGCATCACCTTCCCAGGGATAGGACAGCATCTCCGAGGCAAGAATGATCGAGGCTGCAGTGGAATTTGTGTAGGTCTTGGTCGCATTGCCATATTCCGGTCCTGCCAGAATCGGCAATTTGTGTTGAGCCAGCTTCCAGCAGGTACTTGCAGTGTTATTGCAAATCAGGCCCAGCCGCTCTCCTCCCATGCGTTTGAACAGTTCAACCAGCTCCGCACTTTCGCCCGACGTTGTCAGCAGAATTGAGACGGCGGCATCCTGCCAGACGGAGGCTCCGTAATGCAGCCATTCCCCCGCATCGACCGAAAACGATGAGCGCCCATGGCTTTGCAGCATGACAGACCCGCTGATCGCTGAACAGAGAGAGCCGCCCATGCCAATAAACATCACTGGCCCTTTTGCCTTGGCCAGATTGCAAAGCGTCTTCAATTCTGACCGAACTTCTTCATCTTTGCTGCAGGCGCTGATGATTTCGCGCAGGCGCTCAGGCTGCTGGCGGCACTCAAGTTCCAGAATCTGGGCTCCGTTCGCAGTCAGGAGCTCCTTGGGCGGCTCGATGCCTGCTATCCAGCGCGGGGCTGACGTCGTTTCGCTCATCTGAATTCCTCGACTAGAGGTACAGAGTTTGTTACTGTTGTTAAGTATGTCCCCGTTAGAGACTATCACCCCACAGAGGTAATGGCTTGCAACAAGTTGAAAACAATGTGAAACCGCAGGTAAGAAGCGCCTTTATCTGGCGGGTATCGATCATTGCCGGGCTGGGGGGCATTCTGTACGGCTACGACATGGGAATCATCGCTGCGGCGCTTATTTTCGTGCGCAGCACATTCAACCTCTCAACAAGGATGCAGGAAATCGTCGTAAGCGTTGTGCTCGTGGGAGCCATGATTGGAGCCATCTACGGCGGAGCCATCGCCGACCGGATCGGAAGACGGTCCACGCTTCTATGGGGCGGCGCAATCTTCATCTTCGGCTCAATCCTCGCCCCGCTTTCGCCGAATGTGGGAACCCTGATCGTCGCCCGCGTGCTGCTGGGCATCGCCATCGGATTCACCTCGGTTACCGCGCCTGTCTATGTCTCTGAGCTTTCGCCGCCGCAATCTCGCGGCAGGCTGATCGGACTTTACCAATTTGCCCTCACTGTAGGCATCGCCATCGCCGACCTCGTAGGCTACTGGCTCGCCGGGCGGCAGGCTTGGAGAATGATGTTCGGCCTTGGAGCAATACCCGCAATCGTCTTCCTGCTTATGCTCTTCACACTTCCCGAAAGCCCCCGGTGGTTGCTCTCAAAAAATCGCGACTCCGAGGCAAGGCGTGTTCTCGACTCGTACACCGACGAAGCAGGCGCGCAGCTCCTGCTTCAAGACATCCAGATCGGACTTGCAACTCAGGTGGAAACCCGCTGGAGCGCGCTCTGGAGCCCTGCCGTGCGTGGTTCTCTGGTGATTGCTGTCGGCTTTACCATCCTTCAGCAGGTCACCGGAATCAACACCATCATCTATTACGGCCCGCAAATCTTTACGAAGGCTGGCATCACTTCAAACAGCAACGCAATCTTCGCCACCCTGTTGGTGGCGGTTACAAATGTTCTCGCTACGGTGATCGCTCTGGCTCTGGTTGACCGCATAGGCCGCAAACCGCTTCTTTATGCGGGAGTCGGCGGCATGACCGCTTCCCTGTTCACCCTTGCCTTGGCGTTCCACTTTCAGGCCGCATTGGCAGGCTCTTTGGGCATTCTGGCTATAGTATGTTTAATGATCTACATCACATGCTTTGCGGCCAGCATGGGTCCGATCGCATGGATTCTGGTGGCGGAAGTCTTCCCTCTGCGGCTGCGCGGCCGTGGAGTTGCCGCTGCGACTCTGGGCTCCGGCATCTCAAACTTTATTGTTTCGCTTACATTCCTCTCGCTTATCAAGGCTGCTGGCATGTCGCTCACCTTTGGTATTTATGGGGTGTTTTGCATTCTTACCCTGCTGTTTACGCGGTTCATCATCCCGGAAACCAAAGGGCGTGAACTGGAGAGCATCAGCGCCGCAACCAGTACAGCTGTATAACCAACGCGATTCAATGCGTGCAATAACCTGAACTTCCGAGGGCAATCTTCAAAATGGTGCCACAGTCCTATCCCGGCGTATTTGGACAAGAACCGCTCGCAGAACGTGACACCGGCTATGTTGCCGGCGTAGACATCGGCGCCACCAACCTGCGAGTTGTGCTTGCAGACGGATCCGGAGCCATCGTTGCCAGGCAGTCCGCGTCAACCGTGGGCACACGTGACCCACAACAGGTTGTAGACCTGATCCGGATAAGCATAGATCAGCTTCTTGAAGAGGACGGCCTGTCGCGCAACTCTCTGCGCGCGGTGGCAGCTGGCGCTCCCGGCGTCACCGACGTAAACGCCGGAATTGTAATTGCTACGTCGTATCTGCTTGGCTGGCGCGACGTTCCCTTGCAAGCAATGCTCGAGTCCGCTCTGGGCGTTCCCGCAGCCATTGATAACGATGTGAATCTTGCCGCACTCGGTGAGAGTCATGCAGGCATTGCGCAAGGTGTAAAGGATTTCGTGTTTCTTGCGGTCGGCACCGGCATCGGCGCAGGAATCATCGTGAACGGTACTCCATTTCGCGGCATCGATTGGACAGCGGGAGAGATTGGCTACATGCTCGTCCCAGGAGCGCCGGAAGAGCCAGTCGGATCGAGTGAGCCAGGCGCGCTCGAGAGCCTGGCGGGCGGTGAGGGCATCCGAAACCAGTGGTTGCGCGCGTGGAATCCGGAAAAAACCCGTCTGCCCAAAGAACTGACCGCGACTCAGATCTTTGACCACGCCGTACAGGAAGACGGCGATCCAGTGGCCAGGGCTATCCTGCAACAGTCAGCACGGCTCCTTGCATATGCCCTCTATAACGTGTCACTCGTTCTTAGCTGCCCGCTTTTTGTCCTCGGCGGAACTGTGGGGATGCATCCTGCCCTCTGCAATGCGGTTCAGGCGATCCTTCGCCAGCGGGAAGATCGCGCTCACTGCCAGGTCCGCTGCAGCATTCTCAGAGCCGACGCTCAATTGCATGGTGCAATCCGCATGGCGCTTGACGCGGCAATCGCCGCCCAGCGACGAGGCATAACCAGGTAACGAACTTGATTGGAAAAGCTATGCGTTTCTATTTGGCGACAAACTTAATTCGTGGTCTTCCACGGACTGAATACAAGCCGGTCTTAGGCCCTCGTCAACATTGCATCAAAACCGCGACCGGCTCACTCAAAGGCGCTCTTTCATGCGATTTGCATCATTCATAGCTGAAGGCAAGAAAGAGCCGGCGTAGCCGGTTGCATCGGTGCTTATGAAGCGGATCAATAGGCCGGCGCGAACAAACGATTTGGAGGTGATGGTATGAGACCAATTCTATTTCGTGGTGCCAGCGTTTGGGACGGTAGCGGCGCTGATGCGTTTCCAGGGGACGTGCTCGTGGAAGGCAGCCGAATCAAAGCCGTTGCGCGCAAGTCTGAGCGACTTGCAGTCGGTGGTGCCGTCGTGATCGAGGCCAAAGGCCGAACGTTGATGCCCGGTCTGGTCGAAGGACACGCGCACATTTCATTCGGTGGAGCCGTAAACGACTCCGACCTCGGCAACATTCCTCCTGAAGAGCACATGCTGCTGACGGCGCGCAACGCCAAGACTCTGCTCGATCACGGCTTCACCAGCGCCTACAGCGCGGCCACATCCAAGCTGCGTCTTGACGTTGTGATGCGCAATGCAATCAATGCCGGGGAGTTTCCTGGCCCGCGCATGCGCGCTGGCAGCCCGGAAATTACCGTCACAGGTGGCCTTGGCGACGAGCGCAAAGCCCACATGTACTACGAGAGCTTCGGCCTCATCGCCGACGGCAAGGATGAAATACGCAAAGCCGTTCGCCTCTGCTGCCGTGAAGGTGTAGACAATATCAAGCTCAACATCTCCGGAGATGATCTCAGCCCAGCGGCGCACGGCGGCCTCACCGTCATGAGCGAAGAAGAGATACAGACCGCAGTCAGCGTTGCCCGCGACTTTGGCAAACGGGTCAACTGCCACGCCCGCGCGGCAGAGTCTGTAAAGCGCGCCGTCCGCAACGGAATCGACGTAATCTATCACTGCGAATCTGCAGACGAAGAAGCGATCGACCTTCTGGAGTCCGCCAAGGACCGCATTTTTGTCGGCCCGGCCATCGGCATCATCTATTGCACGCTCTATGAGGGCGAAAGGTTTGGCTTCTATCGCGACTCTGAAGTAGGGCGAAAGATGCAACGCACCATTGATACAACAGCTGCGGTCTATGCCGAACTGCGCAAGCGCGGCGTCCGAGTCCTCATCGGCGGAGACTACGGCTTCGCCCAATCGCCGCAGGGCGACAACGCGCGCGATCTCAAGCACTTCGTCAATCTGCTCGGCTTTTCATCCAGCGAGGCGCTGCAATGCGGCACGCGCATCGGCGGACAGGTCATGGGCATGGGCCATGAACTCGGCCAGATCAAGGTAGGCTTTCTTGCCGACCTGCTCCTGGTCGACGGAGACCCGCTCCAGGATCTCGATCTGGTAGTTCACGAAAAGAACCTGCACGTCATCATGAAGGAAGGATCGCTATACAAAAACATTTCTGCTACTGACACGCGCGAGGACACCATAGCGGCAGACTATTGACTGCTGCATAAATAATGCAACGATTTAACGCAAAGAAAAAGGCAACTCGGACTGCGCGATGCATCCGCTGAGTTTCTCG
>NFUO01000622.1 GCA_002197545.1 Acidobacteria subdivision 2 bacterium RH1 MAG20
ACTATATTGATGACTTTGATGACAGAAACGAAAAATTGTGACGCAAAATGTAAGCTCACCTTTCAGATGGTGCGGGGGGTCTAATCGAGCCGAGATCGGCAAGGCTTTCTGAGCCGGGCCGGGACTACAGGCGCACCTTTCTCAGTCCGTCGATCCCGGCCAATCTCGACCGGCAATCGCAACATCTTGTATATTTCCCTTCTGGGGCTCGCCCTGCCTAGATACCCGCAAATCGCAGTGCGCCTTGCGCACTGAGGTGAGCTATCTGGTTGACAGTATATCTAACCGCTTTGTAAACTTTACAGTCAACTAAGAAACGGAGGCATGAATGGATGACGGCGCGCGCGCCCAGGCAAGACCTGCTCTGTCGGGCCCTTTGACCGGCAAGCTCGTTATCGAGTTGGGCTCGACAGTTGCTGGTCCATTCTGCGGCCGCCTGCTCGCGGACTTCGGCGCAGCCGTCATCAAGGTGGAGGAGAAGGAGGGGGATCCCGTACGCTCCATGGGAAGGAGCAAGGACGGTCGCTCCCTCTATAGCGCCTCAATTTTCAGGAACAAGCGGATCATTTCGGTCGATCTGAGAACGGACGAGGGTCGCGCGATCGTCCGCCGACTGTGCGAGAAGGCCGACATCGTCGTTGAGAACTTTCGTCCCGGCACGCTCGAAAAATGGGGATTGGGTTACGACGCCCTGAGCGCGGTTAATCCGGCTCTCGTTCTTGTGCGCATCAGCGGCTATGGCCAGGACGGTCCCAATAGCCGGCGCCCCGGATATGGTATCGTCTGCGAAGCCTTTAGCGGGCTGCGCGAGTTGACGGGCGACCCCGACAGGCCGCCTGCGCGCGTGGCGGTATCGCTGACCGACTACATTACTGGCCTTTATGGCGCGTTTGGCGCTGTCATGGCCCTGCTGGATTGCACCAGTAGCGGCAGGGGGCAGGTGATTGATACCGCTTTATATGAAGCGGCGTTCAGTTTTATGGAGCCTCACGTCCCGGCATACCAACAGTTGGGCGTGATCGCGCGTCGCACGGGCTCCAGATTGCCCAACCACACGCCCAACTCGCTTTATGTCAGCGCGGACGGTCGATACATCCACATTGCCGCTGGGTCGCAGAGCGTCTTCAAGCGGCTGCTCCAGGCAATGGGTCGGCCGGCGTTGTTGGAAGACCCACGCTTCGCGACGCCTACGGAGCGGTCTGCCCACGAGGATGAGATGGACGAGATCGTCGATGCATGGACCAGAACTTTGCCGCTTGCGACG
>NFUO01000623.1 GCA_002197545.1 Acidobacteria subdivision 2 bacterium RH1 MAG20
ATCGGACGACGGCTCCTCGTTCTCCTCGAAGATCGCGCGCAGGTCGGCCTCGCCGGCCTCGACCCGCTCGCCCACGTCGATCACCAGGTCGAGCGTGACCGGAGAGCGCAGGACCTCGTCCTCGACTTCGTTTTCGCCGGCCTCGATACGCTTGGCAATCTCAACCTCCTGCTCGCGCGAGAGCAGTTGGAAATTGCCCATCTCCTTGAGATAGAGGCGTACCGGGTCCGATGATTCGGTGAGCGAGTCGGGGGGTGGCGCCGCGGCCTCCTCTTCGGGCTCTTCCTTGACCTCGGTGTCGGTATCGGAATCCTCACCGGCGGTGGGCACCTCGTCGAGGACCTTGATATCCATGTCCTCGAAGCTCTCGAGCGCCGCACGCAGATCGGTTGGCGAAGCGACGTCCTGCGGCAAAAAGTCATTAACCTGATCGAAAGTGAGGTAACCCTGCTCGCGACCGAGGTCGACCAAGCCTTGGAGATCCTTCCCTTCGTACTTCTGCTTCATTATTTTAGCGTCCGTCTTGAGCGGGGATCGTGGCTTTCAGAGCTGGGCCGATAGGCATGCGGGCCTGCGGTATAGGCCTTGCAATGTCCGTTTGCGCCAATCCAGAAGATTAAACCGAACAAGAGATGCTGAATCTGGCAAAGCACCCCACAGTATTGAACAGGATACGAAAAGTCAATCCGAGGTTCCCTGTTCCCGAGGTCGGCGCCTCCAACCACCTCTGTCCCGCCCCCGCCCTTCTAATTTAGCAACTATCAGCGTTCCGTGCATCCGGGCCGTTGCCTGCCGCGCCGGCTTCTTTCAAAGTGCATACGCCGGAGATGTCCGATGGGTTGCGCCGGGCGAGCGAGGTAAAATTTGGCAGTCCATATTGTCATTCTGATTTTCATCTTTTTCTTCATTCTGGCCGGCTCGGAGTTGTTCACGAATGGCGTCGAATGGGCGGGCCATCACTTGAGCCTCTCCGAGGCGGCGGTGGGAAGCCTGCTGGCAGCCGTAGGCACGGCGCTCCCGGAGACGCTCATCCCCGCAGTCGCCCTGATCCTGAGTGGCGGCGTGCCCGGACCGCATATCGAGATCGGCGTCGGCGCTATCGTCGGGGCGCCGCTGATGCTTTCAACTATTGCGCTGTTCGTGATGGGAGTGGCGGCGCTGGGCTTTCGCGGCCGACGCGGGCACGTCGCGCTGCGTGTGCCTCGAGCCGACGCGAGGCGCGACCTCGCATTTTTCATCCCCATATTCGTGGGCACTTTGGCGGTAGGGGTGCCGATCACGCATCCGATAGTGCGTTACGCATGTGTAGGAGTCTTAATATCGGTGTATTTAAGCTACGTACTCCTAATATTACG
>NFUO01000624.1 GCA_002197545.1 Acidobacteria subdivision 2 bacterium RH1 MAG20
AGGCTTGGAGCGGAGAAAAGCAGCCACGTCGAATGCCTGCTGCGGAGTCAGGCTTCCGGGCTGGTTCTGGGGCATGTTGTGCTGCACGAAGGCTGCTGCTTTCTCTACCGTATCCATGCCGGCGCCGTCGTTGTAGGAGCCCGGTCCCCATACGGGCGGCAGCATTGGGGGAAACCCCGCGCCCTCTGCTCCATGGCAGCTCGCGCATTGGGCCGCATAGACGGTCTGTCCACGAACCGGGTCTCCGGTATGCTCGGCGAGCTTGACCAGGCCCCTGCCCGGGAAGGGCACTCCGTGGACGGGATTGCGCGAGAGTGAGTTGATATAGGCGGTGAGGGACCTCATCTCTTCGCTGTCATGAGGCAGGGGATGGCCGTTCTCGCTGCGCGTGAAGCACTCCTGGATGCGATCCTCCAGCGTGATGGTGCGGCCCGCCCGCTTGCTGAACATGGGAAACAGTCCGGCGACATCGATCAGCGGAGACGCGAAAGGCACCGTGCCGCTCTGCAGGTGGCAGTTTCCGCAGGCCATCTGATTGCCCACATAGGCAGCGGCATATTTCGGCGTCTGGTCGAAGATGAGTTTGCCCCGCTCAATGCGCGCTGCCGTCTCCGAACCCGGCTGCTCGGCCGCCAGGACAGAGGACGTATGCGCAGATCGGGAGCAGCCCGTGCCGAGGGCGGCACACAGCGTCAGCGAAATGCAAGCTGATAGCAGGCGATGGGCGGTCTTCTTCATAGACGGGAAACATCTCCTTCCATTCCAGGATGGCATGGCCGCGAATCTCTCTTCCGGCTGTGCAGGGTCAGATTCTTGCGGCTCCCGAATTTCCGGCATCTGCAGCTTCGCCGGCTACGACGGCAAACGCCCGGTCCACCGAGAGCAGATGGTGCGTCTTCCACGCGGTCATGCCTCCGAGCACGTTCTTTACCGCGGAGAATCCGGAGCGCCTCAGCAGGCTGGCCGCGACGCTCGAGCGATAACCGCTGCCGCAGATGATATGGACGGGCCTCTCGCGGGGAATTTCGTCTGTTCGTTGAGGCAGTTCTCCGAGCGGGATGTTGGTTGCGCTGGCGATATGTCCTTCGGCCCACTCCTTTGCGTTCCTCACATCGAGAATGAACACGGAC
>NFUO01000625.1 GCA_002197545.1 Acidobacteria subdivision 2 bacterium RH1 MAG20
CCGCGTCCGGCGACCAGCGCGACGACCGGCAAGCCCAGACTGAAGGGATCGTCGGGATTGGCGAAAACCACGTCTCCGTGGTGTATTCCGGACCTGGCAAGGCCATCACCCTGTGCTCGGAACGCGAACCCCCGCCGGCCCACAATTGCTTTCTGGTCCTCAGGAATAGCGACCGTGGCGGTGTTATCCGGATGCCAGGAATGCGTCCTCGGATCTCGCGGATCGCCCGGCTCGTAGATTGCTGCGCGACGCGGCCTGAAACTGGTGGCGAGGGGAGTCGGCGAAAAGCTTGATTCCGGCTCCGCCAGGGCTGCTCTAAGTGCGTCGTCCTCATTGAACATGCCGTAGGCGTTGAGCAGTTGCCGCGTGAACTCCCTGGTAGGCTGATACGCTTGCTGTTCAAATCGAAAGATCAGGCTTGGGCTGAGCTCTGCCTTTTCGGCCACGTCTTTGATCTCGAGGCGGTGGTTGCGGCGGATCTGACGGATGATGAGCGGCAGGAATGTTCGGGCGGTCGTTTCTGTGCCGAGTTCCTTGACCACGTCGGCCAACATCGGGCCATGGTCGCTCGGAGCAAACGACTCGCGGAAATCTTCGGCGCGCAATGGATCGGCCATTGCCTCCAAGTCGCCGATGTTCCTTGCTAGAAGAGCCTTGGCCACGCTGTTCAAAACGGCCGCACCGGGCCGTACACCTCGCCCGGCCTCCAACGTGGAGATATAACTCGGAGCGACGCCTGCCGTGTTGGCCAGCTCGCGCTTACTCATGCCCAGCGCGATGCGGCGGTTCCGAATCGCGCGAGCCAAGACGGCCACCCTGGAATCTTGAGCGGTAAGCTCCACGCGATCAGAATACCTCTTGACTATTCAAGTTTATTTAGTATTCTATTGAGAACAACTAACCTTCTGTTGAAGGGAGTGCGTGCCGTGATCATGAAGCCAGTGACACCGGACGGCCCCAAGGGCAAGCCTATCCCCCTCACCAGCCTGCACAAGGCGCTGGCCGCCGCGCGCACGTGCCCGTCATC
>NFUO01000626.1 GCA_002197545.1 Acidobacteria subdivision 2 bacterium RH1 MAG20
AAAAGGAGTTTCGCTTTGCCCGAAGATTCCATCGAAGTTGTCTACCGCGACGATGACCGCACGCCGCTGCTCTACGTGCTTCGTGAGCAGGCCGCCAAGCACGAGGGTCTGGAAGTCCAAATCCGCAAGGTCTTTAGCTCTGAGGAATATGAGCAAGGATTTCTCGGCGGCGACTTCGAGCTGATTTGTGAGCATCTGCGCTTTCTCTTTCCAGCCAAGCTGGAGGGCCATCCGGTCCGCTGCCTTGCGACCTGCCAGAATTGGTCCAACGAGAAGTTTCTCGTCCGGCCCGATATCAACGATCTGGGTGACCTGGTGGGGCACACGGTGGCGATCCGGGCGACGCCCTCATCGCAGATCTCGGGCAACCACTGGCTTAAGCGCCTTGGGTTGGAGGGGAAGGTTCAAGTCCTCGTGGTGGACGACAACGACATCGGTCGCTGGCAGCAATGGCGCAAGGTCGAAAGCGGCGAGGCGGACGCGGTCATCGGCTCGCCGTTGTATTTGGACGAGGCGCTCGCCGCCGGTTTGAAAGTCCTGGATATCCGGCCCTTGCCGGAGATCGGCGCGCTGTTTTTCGCGGCCTTGGGGCCGTTCGTCTCGGCCAACGAAGGCAAATTGCGGCGGTTCTTCCGAGCCCTCTATCGCGCGCTGTACACGTTCCACCACGATCCGCAGTCCACGATTGCGATTATGTCCGGTGAGCCGGCGCGACTGATGCATATGAGCGGCCAGCCCGACGTGATTAAGAAGCAGTACGAGCGATTGCGTGACGGTTACGACGAGCGTCCTGTCCCTCGCCTCGACGCGCTTGAGACAACCTTTGCTATGCTCAATGCGGGCTACGCGCGGCTGGATGACCTGAATCCCCTCAGCCTCTGGGACTTGCACTATGTCATTGAGCTGGAGGAGGAGCGCTTTTTGGAGCGCCTGGCGGCCGGCGAAGTCTAGCCCCGCAAGACGATGGACCCCAAACGAATAAGGAGAAACTGTGACACAAGCTCTAACGGCGATTAGCGGACGTGACCTGATCAATCGCATCCTGGTAGGCGAACGGGATTTCACCGGAACCGTCATCAGCGCGGCCGACGGCGCCCTGGACCAAGAGTCCAAGTACCAGGACCTGATTGAATATCTAAAAACGCAGGATCTGCGCGCA
>NFUO01000627.1 GCA_002197545.1 Acidobacteria subdivision 2 bacterium RH1 MAG20
ACGGAAAGCCGTCGGCCGCTCCGGTGCCGTTTATGACCGGGCTGGTCCCGAATCCGGATGGGCCAGATGTTTATGGCAGACCGGTGGGAGTGGCGGTGGCGCCGGATGGATCTTTGCTGGTGTCGGATGATGGCGCAGGAAAGATCTACCGCATCTCGGTTGCGAAGTAGGCGGCTTCTACTTCACAGTTAGCGTCAATTGAACCGGTTGCAATTGGAGCGGCTGGCCCGAAACCGATGTTGCTGATGGTGTGACCACGATTGTGGTGGTCCCCTGCGGTGTGACGATTTGAGGCGGCGGAGGAGCAGCGGCACTGGTGCCACCGCCGCCGCAACCTGCCGCGGTCAGCAGCAGAAAAGCGGCCAGGGTTGCGAAGATGCCGCCAAACGCCAGGCGCGCTGGGCGCCAGCTCCATCCGCGTTCGGCGGCAAGTGCGAGTAATAGAAGCAAGAGTAGGCCGGCGGTCAAAACAGGCATAGCGCGCAGAGCGAGAAATGGTGTGGCGCGCGGAGCAAAGAAGACCGGCGCTGCGGCACCGCCGCTGGTCGTCACCATCACCGTAAGCGGGATGGCATTCCCATTGGAGATTTGCAGCGTGGAAGGCGCCTGAACATTTGCGCCGAGCGGCGCAGAGCTATACGCGAGCGCAACGCTGCCTGCATAGCCCGCGCCGGGCGTTATCTGCAGGTTGTACACGGCTGTTTGCCCCGCGCTGACCGTGGCGGTGGTAGATCCACCGGGGGCAGGTCCCACGGTGATTGCAGCGCTTGCGCTTGCGCCGACATTGATGGTCTGGGGCGAGTTCAGCGCATCGTCCGTCAGAGTGATGGTCGCCGAGCGCGAGCCCGTGCCGAGCGGCGCGAAAGAGACACCGATCGCGCAGGTGGAGTTCACCGCATAGGCGGTGGCGGAGCAGCCGTTTGTCATGGTGAACTCGTTGCTGTTTGCCCCTCCAAGAACAACAGAGGAGATGTGCAGGGAAGACCCGCCGGAGCTCGTCACCGTGATCGTTTGCGGCCCAGCAGTGGCGCCTTGCGTGATCACGCCAAACGATAGATTCGTGGAAGAGAGAGATGCGGCGGGACTTGTCGGGGGAGCGGCCGTGGCT
>NFUO01000628.1 GCA_002197545.1 Acidobacteria subdivision 2 bacterium RH1 MAG20
CAAGACCGGGTGCCCGGTATCGCAGGCGCTGTCGGCAACGCCGATCGAATTGGACGCGAAGCTGGCCTAGTAGTCTACCGCATCTCGAATGATGGGTAGAGCCGTTTCAGTTTCACTCTGGCGTTGTCAATGTTGAAGTGCCAGTCAACGCCTTTGGCGGCTTGGTTGCGATCGTGTTCGATCGCCGCCAATTGCCGGGCCAGATCTTCTTGGCTGTTGCACCGTTCGTACAGCCGCCGGCCCACCACGCTCAATTCGATTTCCGCCACGTTGAGCCATGAGCCGTGCTTGGGCGTGTGGTGGATCTCCAGTTTTTCAGTCAAACGCCGTGCTTCCTCTGGTGCGAACGCGTCGTAGAAGCTGGCCGGGCTATGGGTGTTGAGGTTGTCCATGACCAGCACGATCTTCTGTGCATCTTTGTATCGCGTGTCGACCAGATCCTTGACGAAGGCAGCAAAGTCCAGCTTCGTACGGCGCTGGGTCAGTTCAAGGCGACGGAAATTTCCAAGCGGTTCGACGGCACAGAAGATGTTGGCTGTTCCATTACGCTTGTACTCGTGGTCCTGCTTGGCTGGGCTGCCTGGTTCACAAGGGATCGGCTGGCGCGTGTCCGACAGGATTTGCACGGGTTTTTCGTCCAGTGCCACCACCGGTCGCAGCGGGTCATGAGGCCGCTTGTAAACCTCCAGCACATCCTCCATGCGATGGACGAACTCTCCACTGGCATCGGGCGGAATGCACCATTCTTCCTTCAGCCAGGGCTTAATTTGGTTTTTTTTAGAACCCGGCCGACGGTGTCTCCGGATATCGCCGGCACAAAATTCAACTTCACCATCCGGTCGGCCAGCAGATCCAACGTCCAGTGCCCGTGTTCCTCGGGCGGCCTGCTGCACGCGAGCATCATCAGCTTGGCTTCGCCATCGCCATCCAGCCGCCGCTTCTGTGGACGCAGCGGCTGAGGACGTGATTCGATTGCAGCCTCTACTCCACCAGAGGCAAACCTTCTGCGGATGCGCTCCACGGTTGCCACGCCGACGTCCAGGATCCGAGAGATTTCCTGATCTGTTTCCCCAATATCGCTCTTGAGCAGGATGCGAGCACGAACCACCTTTCGCGTCGAACCCTTTCCGGAGCGGCTGATCCGCTTCAATTCCTGGCGCTGCTCCTCAGTCAAAGAAACCGCATTAG
>NFUO01000629.1 GCA_002197545.1 Acidobacteria subdivision 2 bacterium RH1 MAG20
GGAGGAGTTGGAGTTGCCCCTCGCGCCCCAGGGTTGATATGCACCCGCTTCAAGACAAATTGCGCTACGAGGTGACTGCATGAAGACCAAGCAGGGTTGCATCACCGCTGCCGATGTAGTCAAGAACCTACGCATGCACTTCGCGCCCCCGGCCTGCTGCTTTCTGGAGCAAGTGGCCGATGGAACCGGAGCCCGCAGCTTCCGCTGGGCCGACGGAGTTGCCATGAGCGTGTGGCCGTCACGCGGATATGACATCCACGGCATCGAGGTGAAGGTATCGCGATACGACTGGCTGAGCGAACTGAAGAAGCCGGAGAAATCCGCCGCCGTCCAGCAATACTGCAACCGCTGGTGGATCGCAACCCCGGACGAGGCGATCATAGCAGCCGGCGAACTTCCGCCCACGTGGGGATGGATGGTCCTGAAGGACAAGGGAATGCGCGTCATCCGCGAAGCCCCTGCGCTTGAGGCCAAGCCCGCAACGATTGAGTTTGTCGCCAGCCTGCTCCGCAATTTCGCAAAGGCGGAAGACTCTGAGATCGAACAGCGCATCAGCAAGGCGCGCTCCGAGGCTCGCGAAGAAGGCGGCATCTACTATCGCGACAACTACGCGAAGCTGAAGAGAGCATGCGAGGAATTCAGGGCGGCGAGCGGCATCGAGATAAACGAGTACTGGGGAGCTGGAGATATCGGGGAGGCCGTGCGGACGCTGCGCCAACTCTCAAATCGCGTCAAGCAGATCGAAGCCGCGATACTTGCCTGCGCCGATCTTCAGCAGATGCTGGGCAAGGTTAGGGATCTATCTGCGCTTTCGGGTGACACGAAGGAAGTGACCGCATGATCGACCCCAAGCAAGTCATCTCCCGCGCCCGAACGCTCTACAGCGACGTGAAAAAGCGCAGCGCTCCAACTTACTGGAAGACCGGCCGGTTCAAGGGCCGAGTCCGCTGGGCCGGCGTCCCGGTGCCATATTCGTCCGACGAGTTCGCGGCATGGCTACTGAAGTCGGTCGGCTGCCAAGCTTTTCTCTGCCCGTACTGCCAGGCTCCGCTTGATGCGCTCTCGATGACGCTCGACCATGGCACGCCGCTGCACGGCGGAGGAACGAACGATTTCGACAACCTGGTCCCCTCCTGTTCAGACTGTAACAACGTTAAGGGAAAGCTCGACTACGCAAGCTATCTACTCTTCCGCAAGCTGCTTCGGCAATTGCCGCCTCCGGCCGAGGCGGACGTTCTCCGCAGGTTGCGCTCCGGAGCCATGGGCATGAGACTTTCGCAGCAGATGCGAGCCGCGAAGAGCGGCTCTTCACGCAAGCCAGCGGCCGCGATGGCGGACGACGAACCGTTTTGAAAGGACGAATCAATGGAAGACAAGAAGCAATTTGAAGGCTGGGCCGTCGTTGAACTCTACGGTCATCAACGCGAGGTCGGCTTTGTCAGCACGCAATACTACGGGGCAGCATCACTGTTTCAAATCGATGTCCCGGAACTCGAAGAGCGTGAGTATCAACTCAAGTCTCCGGAATGGGCTGGATCGCAACTCATTCAGGCGGGCTCGATTGTGAGGCGGGAGGCCGTCGCCGGCAGAAGCCGTCTGGTCGGCGTCGGAGCCATCTACGCGATCAATCCATGCACGGAGCAGACCGCGCGCGACCTGATCGACCGGAACGCGACGCGCAAACTTCAACTCGTCTCGCTGGCGGAGTCGAGCCAACTTCCGGCAGAGGTGACACTGCCGGGAGAAGATTCGGACGACGAAGACGAAGGCGAAATCGAATAGCTCACTCGTCCCGCAGGCGGCCTTCTCAGTTAACCAGCACAGCCTAACCCCGAAAGGAAAACAACCATGACCAACGCCGAACTCGCTCGTTGCTTCTTCCCTGGAACACGCAAGCATCTCATCGTCCAGGGAATCACGCTGCTTCAATCCGCCGAGGGAGAGAAGAGAATCAAGCTCGACCTCATCATGCCGCTGACTGATGGCTCCCTCGTGGGCATGCCGAGCTGGATCGGCGAAGCCTTCGACCATATGGGCAAAGAGGAAACGGTCGAGCGCTTCACCAAGTTCGATGTCGAGCTCGAATCGATGAGCCTTTTCGTCCACACCACCGAGGATGCGGACAATCCGGCGCAGACGCTCTTTAACGTGCTGCTCTCCAATTTCTCGATGACGCGCGAAGAGCAGGATGAGGAGGAGGAAGATCTCAGCGACGTGTGCTTGAAGTTTGTCGCCAAGGCGCCGTCGAATCCAAAGCTCTGGGCCTGGATCTATCCCTATCACCAGAACTCGATCTTCGTTCGCTTCGAGACGACGCAGCCGGAACTCGCGGCATCGGCCCCGGCCGAGGATAAGCAGATGCCGCTCGTGGGAGATGAGTTCGACGGAGAACGGCGCAGGGCCAGCGGTAAGAAGCATGATCGCGAGTTCGCCGGCGTGCAGTAAGGCTGGGGACTTAACGGCAGCATAGCGAGGACTCGGCGGACGCTTCGGGAGCCGCTGAGTCCAGATGTAAGGAGGAGAGGTCCAATGAGTGAGCAGGCACACAGCATCATCGCCTTTGAGCAGGATTTCCTGGAGGATGGCGAAGTTGCCGTCTGCACATGCGGATGGCGGTCCGAGAGGGGAACGTTGCAGCAGATCAGGGCTTGGCACCAAACGCACGCTTCGGGAGCCGCTGAGTCCGAGGTGAAGGGATGCCCGGGCCATCCTGAAACCAGAGGAGCCGAAGCCGTGACCAGCGAGCAATTCGTGTGCGACCACTGGAAAGAAGTATCTGTTGGGCTTCATCACGGCACGTCGCATGGGCGGGTAGATCTGCCATACGCATACGTATTCGTTTCCCCTGATCCGGGGCTCGCTGGGGCATGGGAGAAAGCGGCGGAATTTACCCGAAAACGTCTTGAGCAGATTCGGATGATAGAGGAAGAGATCGAACTCATTAAGCGTCGCGCCGCTCCAGGCCCGGTGTTCTGGCGCATCATTGCCCGCGAACAGCAAGCTCTCTTCGAGTTACGTATAGGGATGAAGCCAGAGGAGTCGAAGCCATGAGAAAGAGTGATGAATTGCAGGATGGTTGTATGGCGCGTGCTCGGGGTGCCACCATCGGCGGGAAGAAGTACGAGGCGTGGCTACCCACAGAAGAAAATCCAGGGAAAGTCAGGTAGGCCCATGGCCCTCTACATAACTTCAGCCGATAGAATCGGCCCGGCGATCAAGTATCTGCGCCGCAGGCGAGGTCTCTCGCAGCAGGAGTTGGGCGACCGTGCCGGCCTGGTAAAGGCGCATGTGCTGAAGATCGAGAAGGGGTACATTTTCCCGCGCATCCACACCTTGATCGCGCTGGCCGACGCCCTCGGCATGGACCTGGCCTTCGCGCCACGAACAAGTGAAAGGAAACCATGAGCGACGGTGCAGCTCTCACGCGCAGGGCTTCCCATAAGGCAAGGAAAATCCAGCGCTATCTGCACCACCAGGAGCCGAAGGAAGCGGATCCGCCTCGCGGCGGCTCCCTGTAGCGACTAAGCGTCTGGACCCGGCTCTGACCCTGAACGAGGCGGTAAAAAGGAGAGGTAATGGAAAAGAAAATTGCAATCCCAGAGGGAATGCTACAGGCGGGAAGGGCGGCATATTCCGCTTATGTGACCGCTGAAGATGGGGCGCGGCGAATCCTCGAAGCCGCCTTGGGCTGGCTGGCTGAGAACCCCATCGCGCCGACAAATATAGATGTGGCCAATATATGCAAGGATGCCCCGCATAAAGGCTATCGCATGTCGTATGAGTGGTTCGCGGCAGAGTGGCAGCGACGGATGTTCCTCGCGCCTGAGGAAGCTCCCAAGGAAGTGAAGGATCTGATGTTCTACATCGGGAGCGGATTGCATTCTGATTGCGAGTCAGGAGTGGACAGAGTGAACAAGGTCATATTAGAAGCCTATCGGCGAGGGAAGAAAGCAGCGGAGCCGCCTCGCGACGGCTCGTAGCCTCACATCCTTCGCCGCCCCGCCATCGAATATGGCCAGGGCACCGCTTACGCGAGAAAGGATCTGTTCTTATGATTGGAGGCGCAGGCCTGTAAAAGGAGAGATCTCTATGGAAAACTATCGCCAGATAAAATTTCGCGATCTGATGTGTTCCATCGCGGGTAGTGTCCTAATTTGGATTGGACGATATTTTGGCCTTGCATCTCCAGTGTGTGGGATGCAAGGCGTTCGCGCGTATTCCGCTGGACAAGATAAATCCGAATGAGGTCCACCGCATTGCGCTGGCACAATGCGCTCATTGCGGAAGACCCAGCGGGTTCGGGGCCGGAACAACGGAGCTAACGCGCCTGGAATCCTTCATCGAAGGTCTTTCTGCGCTCTCGGCGGCAATGAAGGGCAGAGGCATGCGTCTCAAGATGGAGGTTCCGTGCGAGTGACCTACATCCAAGAATTGCGGGATGTTATTCACCGGCTGCACGGGGCCACGGCCACGCATATTCAAAGCGTGCCAGTAAAAGAGACATTTCGGGGGCAGACGGTGTGGGATGGGGTAGTAGAGGTCTTCGACTTGATAGGCCATCCTCAAGCGAATCGGATCTACGCCTGGGCTCACGACACGGATGATCCAAAGCATCCCCGCAGGCATGTGACCGTGCTGCATGTTCCGCCCGTTATCTCGCCAGAAACGGCAGTCAAGGCAGCCGTCGTACAGGAGCTGAGGGAACGTGACCGCACCAAAGAAAACTAAGAAGCCGGGACGGCCAAAACTGCCGAAGGGTGAGTCCAGAGCCAAGTTCCTGCGCGTCCGGATTACGCCAGATGAAATGCGCGCCATTGAGCGGGCAGCCGCGGCTGATGGCATAAAGGTATCCGAATGGAGCCGCCGCATTTTGAGAGCCGCAATCGAAGCGTGAGGCCGTGAATTTCAAATTAGGACACTACC
>NFUO01000063.1 GCA_002197545.1 Acidobacteria subdivision 2 bacterium RH1 MAG20
AGAGCCATATCTCACTCTCAGCTTAGCGGACAAGCTTGGGAGCTAGCGGCGAGTCTAGCGGGGCCGCATAACTGGGCGGTATATGAAACAGCTCCGGTGATTGAGGACCGTAAGTCACAGAAAGCGCTTCCAGCTTCGTCTGACCGTCTACGGTGAGACGTAGCACCAGCCCATCGCGGGTTACGCAAGTGGCATGCGTCCCTTCACCGTCCGTCCATGACCAATCAGTGCAGGGCAGCCCAGCGATAACAAAATCAGATCCGCGAGTGACCAGCGTGCCAGGTTGTGGTTCTATTGCCCATCGCGGCACGCCATCCAACACGCTGTAAGTGTGGTTGGAGGGGTTTAGAAGCACAATCTCCTTTGCCTTGCGATCGAAAATAATTGTCGACACCGCGCCATCGATGCGTTCCAAGCGCTCGCCCGCCGACCATCTCATGCGCTCCTGAACAACCGGCTCATCAGACCAGGTCACATTGTAGGTAACGCTCACATCACGGCTCGGAAGGAATAAAGGCAGCTGCTCCGCTGCGCGTAAACACCCAATGAGCGATGGGAGGAGTGCAGCGGCCAACGGCAAGCTAAGGGCGGTCGGTCGATTTCGCATTTGTGTTGTAGGCGCGCTCGTAATTCAGGGTGGTATGCGGGCGAACGAAAGGAAAAGCGGACTCTTCATCAATTCCTAGGAATTTTGGCAAGGTCTTGCCGCGCGCTACCGTGTCCCGATAGCCGAGCTCGATGAGTCTGGGTCAAGGAATACAATGAGGCGCGGCCACATCAGGGACGCTGGTGCTTCGGCAAAGCTCCGATGCAGACCTTCCTCGATGCAATGCCGATGATGAAGGAGAAAATGATCGCAGCCTAATCAGATCGGAAACCAAAACCCGACCGCTGCGCGGTTATAGTCGAGGCTGTGACCCCGATGGCGCGCAAGGCGCCCCGCTCAATCGCCGTGCGGATCATCGAAAGATCAAGTTCTCGCTCAAGCAGGGCCCGCACGGGCTCATTGTCCAAGAACGATTTTGGCGTCAGGAAATCGAACCCGCCGAGCGACAGCGACAATAGCCACCGCAAGCCGGAGACTGCGATGGTGAAAAGACCCGTCCGATAAACGTCATGAGTATGGATATTGGACGAGATTTCCGTAAGTCCCCGGACACCGGCCTTGAAATTGTGCGCTTGGCAGGCCAACGCGGCCGCGTTTATCGCTCCCGCCGAAGCGCCCACGATGACGGGAAAGGGATTGCTGTTGTCCGGCATGAGAGCAGCAATCGCTCGGAGCACGCCGATCTGATATGCGCCACGCGCGCCGCCGCCGGGCAACACCAGACCAACTGACCATTGTCCGCCGCTACCCAGTGCGTTACCGTCCATCGACGGCACCTCGGTTCCTTGGTTTGATTGGTCAGAGTTCACGCTCTGCGGTCCTTGAGCGCCTGGCCGGCGTTAATTAGCCAGTGCATATGCACCTAAATCGCCGTAGGCTCGCATGCCGACACCAACGTCGCCACCACCTAAGCGTCTTCCGAAATACATTCGTCCGGCGACAAGATGCGGCCACGGTAAAAAGCACCTCAGCGCTTCCCCGGAGCTTTGGTTGACAACGATGCCGCCTCCGCTAACGCATAGGCGCGCAATTGGGCGGGATCCGACTTGTCTTCGAGCGCACGTCGCAACAACCGCACGGCCAGGTCCGATCGAATTTTCGAGATGCAGGGATGCGGCGGAAGGGAATTGCAAGCTTCCGCAAAAATGGACTGCAGCATCGAAAGAGTATTAGTGTCGAACGGCCGTTTCGCGTCGGACATCGTGCGCTCCCAACATTGGCGCCCCCGATCGGTCAAGGTCGTGTGCACTGGTAAGCTAAAACTCGCTCGCGCACGCGTAGATGCTCGGATGGACTCAAGCGAACGCACCTCCGCGCCCTGCGGCGAGGAAGCGTGCTTTACTCGGCACTATCAGCTACGGCCGTAACAAACATTCGGATCGTAGTAGGGC
>NFUO01000630.1 GCA_002197545.1 Acidobacteria subdivision 2 bacterium RH1 MAG20
CAGCACTGCCACACACCGATGCAGAAGATCGGGGAAGATGTCAGCGAGCGGCTGGAATTCATTCCTGCTTCGTTGCAAGTCAACGAAGAAGTTCGTCCCAAGTATGCCTGCGCGAAAGGCTGTGGCGTGGCGGCAGCACCGAAACCGGCGTCACCCATCGAGAAGGGGCTGCCAGGGCCGAGTCTGTTGGCGCACGTGGCGGTGAGCAAATATGGGGATCACCTTCCGTTGAACCGCATGGAGTCGATTTTCGAGCGGCACGGAGTGGAGCTGTCGCGAAAGACCATGTGCGACTGGATGGCCGCTTGTGCGGAGTTAGTCAGCCCGGTGTGGGAGCGCATGAAGGAAATCGTGTTGACATCGAAAGTCGTGCAGACCGACGACACACCTGTGCCCGTTTTGGATCGGCAGTTGACGCGGACGCGCACCGGCCGGATCTGGACGTATGTGGGGGATCGCCATGGTCCCTACATCGTTTACCACTACACCGGCAATCGAAGTCGCGAGGGCCCGGAGGAGTTCCTGCGAGGTTACAACGGCTTTTTGCAGGCTGACGCTTATGCCGCCTATGACGCCATGTTCACAAATCCTAGGCGGTCCTTGACCGAGGTCGCGTGTTGGGCCCATGCCAGGCGATATTTTTTTGAGGCGCAGACTTCCGATCTGTGCCGAGCCACGGTGATGCTTGCCTATATTCAGCTGCTGTACGAAGTGGAGCGAGAAGCTCGCAATGCCACTCGAGAGCAACGGCGGGAATTACGCCAAGCGAAGTCGCGGCCGATTCTGGAGGGCATCAAAAATTACTTGCAGACGGAAAAGCCGAAAGTGTTGCCCAAAAGCCCGATGGGTGTGGCGATCGACTACACGTTGTCCAACTGGGAAGCACTGGTGCGCTACACGGAAGACGGCGATCTGGAAATCGATAACAATGCGGCCGAGCGCAGTCTTCGTCCTATCGTTGTGGGCCGGAATAACTGGCTCTTCTATGGGAGCGACAAAGGCGGACGAACCGCAGCCGTGCTGAGCAGCCTCATCGCAACCTGCAAGCGCCTGCGCGTCGAGCCCTTCACCTATCTGCGCGATCTGTTCACGCGCATCAGCGCCCACCCCCACCACCGCCTCGATGAACTGCTTCCCGACAAGTGGTCCTTTACGCAGCGGAATGCCTCAAGCGCTTACGAAGAAACGTAGAGGAGCTTCTGGAGTTTCTTTCTGGCGCCAGGGTTAAGGCTGGCTACATAGCCGCGGAGTTCATAAGGGTTAGATGGCGGCTGAGATCTTAAGGTGTGAAGAGGCCGCCGCCTCGAATCTCATCGAGGCATTCTTCCAGCGACAGGAGTTGCATGACTTCCCACCACTGGCCGGTGCGGCGGAAGTAGGCCAAGTTGAAGCGGTCGTCTCCCGCGTACTGAAGTCGGGCGAACCTTGACTCGAAGAAAGGCGAAAGGGCACGGGGTCCAGGCGAGCAGTATTTCGAGCAGAAGTAAAAGAAGGGGCCGCGCCACTTGCAGAAGAGATCGACCAGGTAGTTGAACTCCGTCTTGTTGGGAGGCGGCTGGATATAGCGAGGCTTTAAGGTTAAATCGATCAGCTCTTGGGCTCG
>NFUO01000631.1 GCA_002197545.1 Acidobacteria subdivision 2 bacterium RH1 MAG20
CGCCGGATGCGGCGACGGGTGATCTCGGCAAAGAAGCGTTCCACCTGGTTGAGCCAACTGGCGCTGGTGGGCGTGAAATGCAGGTGATAGCGGGGATGCCGGGCGAACCAGCGCCTCACTTTGGGCGCCTTGTGAGTGCCGTAGTTGTCCATGACGAGGTGCACTTCCGGGTCGGGAGGAAGTTGACCGTCGAGCCGTTCCAAGAATTGAAGAAACTCCTGGTGGCGGTGGCGTCGATGGCATTTTCCCATCACCTTGCCGGTAGCGATGTCGAGAGCGGCAAACAACGAGGTGGTGCCATGCCGGATGTAATCGTGGGTCTGGTGCGCGGGGATGCCCGGACGCAAGGGAAGGACCGGCCGGGTTCGATCCAGGGCCTGAACCTGGCTCTTTTCGTCCACACACAACACCACGGCATGGTCGGGCGGGTTCAGGTACAATCCCACGATGTCTCGCACCTTTTCCACGAAGAACGGGTCGGCCGAAAGCTTGAAGGTCTCAGTGCGGTGCGGTTGCAGGCCGAAAGCGTTCCAGATGCGGGAAATCATGGCCCGCGACAACCCCGTCGCCTTCGCCATGCGGCGGGTGCTCCAGTGTGTCGCCTGAGGAGGAGGCGATTCCAGGGTACGGGTAATGACCTCTTCCACCTGCGCGTCGCTCACGACGCGAGGCGCGCCGGGGCGAGGCTCATCCACCAGACCTTCCAGCCGTGCCCGCCGAAATCGTTCTCGCCACTTGCCCACGGTGTGGCTGCTCACCCGCAGGCGCCGGGCCACGGCCTGGTTGGGTTGGCCTTCGGCGCAGGCCAGCACGATCCGGGCTCGCAAAGCGAGCCGCTGAGAAGTCTTGGGCCTCCGTGCCCACTGGTCCAACTTTTGCCGTTCCGCGGAGGTCAACGTCAGCCCTTTCCTGGGGCGCCCTGTTCGCATGCCCTAAAGCGTATCAGCACTCCGCTACTTATGCAACGTATTTATGAGACATAACACTAGGCCGAAGTTCCATAGAAAATCGGCCTGGAATTCGGGGTTAGGTCCTTGAGCCTCTGAGGGTTGTGGAGATTGGGAATCTTCAG
>NFUO01000632.1 GCA_002197545.1 Acidobacteria subdivision 2 bacterium RH1 MAG20
AGACTAGAGGTCAGGATGGAGTCGCTACTTCCTTTCCTGCAGGGGACTTGCACCCCCTACAACATGCCGGTTTATCCCGGCGCACAGCGCATAATCGCCAATGCGCTCATTGACAAGCGATGAGTGCCCTGCTCTGCGCAGTATGACAATGCATGCCTACCCGTGATACTGCGCGGTTCAGGAGAGCGCGGGATAGCTTGTGTAGCCGGCAGCGCCTCCTCCGTAGAAAGTCGTTGGGTCCGGTTCATTCAGAGCGGCTCCGAGTTGCAGCCGGTTTGGTAGATCTGGGTTCGCTAGAAAGGCGCGGGCGTATGCGACAGCGTCGGCATGCCCGGTCCGTAATGCTTCCTCTCCCCTGAGCCCGTCATATCCGCCGTTCACGACGTAGAGACCTTTCCAAAGCGTTCTCAGGTGAGCCGACAAGGCGAGATCGTCCCCGCTGCTTCCTTTGCTGTCCTGCGCCCTTTCAACGACGTGGAGGTACCCGAGCCCATAGTCGTTGAGTTTTGCAACCGTGACGGAGAAGGTGTCGAGTGGGTTATCGTCCCTCATGTCGTTAAAATCAACCGTCGGAGAGATTCGAACACCCACCTGCTTGCTGTCCCAGACTTTCAGGACTCGTTCAACTGTTTCAGTCAGAAAGCGGACCCGATTCGGCGCATTCCCTCCGTATTCGTCGGTTCTATGATTCGATCCTGTTCGGAGAAATTGATCGATCAAGTATCCATTCGCCGCATGAATCTCGACCCCGTCAAATCCGGCTTCTTTCGCGTTGCCGGCTGCTCGCCGATAATCAGCCAAGGTTTCTTTGATCCCGCTAGCCGTCAAGGCAACCGGCTCCGAAACCTCTACCGAACCGGTGGCAATGAACGTCCGGCTATTGGCGCGGATTGCGGATGGAGCAACGGGTTGCGCGTTGTTTGGCAACAAAGACGAATGAGAGATTCGGCCGACATGCCACAACTGAAGGAAGATTCGGCCTCCACTCTTGTGAACGGATTCCACGATTCTGCTCCACGCTTGCACCTGTTCGGGGGAATGAATCCCTGGAGTATTGATGTAGCCTTTGCCCATGGGCGAGATTTGCGTCGCCTCGGTGACGATGAGTCCGGACGAAGCGCGCTGCGAGTAATAAATCGCCGCGAGTTCGCCCGGCACGCCATCTGCGTGTGCGCGGATGCGCGTCATGGGTGCCATGAAGACGCGATTTGCCAGGACCAAAGATCCAAGCTGGACGGGCTCGAAGAGAGTAGCCATTTTTGTGCTCCTGTTGTTCGACGACGTGGTGGGCTGGTGGCGATAAGCCAGTGGTGAAGAACTCATATCAGGTTCGACCCGCCTGCTCGGCACTCTGACCGAATATGGTTGAGATCGAACTCTGTTATTGAGTCGTCATATCGCTAGTCTTCTCTGCTCTCCGCTCCTTCCAGACCGCAAATGCAGTGAGCAAGTCGAGGAGGAGAACGAGGCCGGGAATCACAGGTGCCTTTATACCGAGGGGAAGAACGCCAGCGGGCACCTGGGGCTGCAGTTGGATATAGATCGCTACTGCCATCTGAGAGACCAGGAGCAAACACGCGATCAGGAGAAGTTGACCTTTGCGTTTTGCGGTCAACGATTTTCGAAGCCATGGCAATAAGAACAGGACGCCGGTAACCATTTCCGACAGTTTGCCCGCCAGAATCGCCACGTGAGGCAGATGACCCTGCTGGATCTGGACATCAAACCATCCACGGAAGGGCTGGAAGAATTTGAGAAATCCGAACATGAACATCAGAATTCCGAGAAACAGCGATAGGGGTTTGATGAAACGACGAGACATTCACTTCTCCACTTATTTCAAAATTGTTCAGCTTCTTTCAAAATTGTTCAGCTTCCCAGTTCCAGGCTCCCGAGCCATCTGTCGGAATTGGTGCCGATCTAGGTTTTAGTTCTCGGATCGAAAACGAGTGGAATCTCTGGAGACAGACAAGTATGTCTTTAACATTAACAGTATAGACAGATGAGTCTGTCTTCTGTCAAGATGAATTCGATGAGAACACGAAACAAACCCGATCCTCGACAAAGAATTCTGGAGGTAGCCGACCGCCTCTTCTACGCAGAGGGGGTCCGCGCGACCGGCACCGAGAAGATCATGTCCATCGCCGAAATCGCAAAGGCGACGTTTTATCGGCATTTCAAAAGCAAGGATGCCCTCGTACTCGCGTACCTCGAAAACCGCGATCGAGCTCTTTGGGACTATCTTTCTCAGCCCACTCCCCCAAAGGAACTGCGTGAGGCTCTGACCAAATTCGAACAAATGGCGAACTGGCCCGAAATAATCGGCTGCCCGTTCCTGCGGATCGCATCCGAATTCCCGGATACTGCCCACCCGTTCCATCGCCTGGCGATCCAACACCAGAACAAAATTGTTGACTATCTAACCGACCTGCTCGAGCCCTTCGCAATCGACAAAAGAGCGGCGGCAGCGGCGATACTTAGCGTCATCGATGGCGGCTTCTCCCTTCGGATGCTCTATGGGAATTCGAAGGTGGTTCCGATTCTCTCGCCCGCCGAGGCGGTACTCAAGAGTTTTCAGAACGCGTGAACTCAACCACCGTATGGCCCGTTTGGTGCCAGACAACGAGCCCAAAGCTGCTCAAGAGGAGAAAGCATTGCTGATGAAGAACCAGTTGCTCAAAGAGAACGCGCCGGTCGTTACTCGCCCACGGAATGATATGAAAGGCAAGTCCTGGACGATTGGACTCACAAGCCTGTTTTTTATCTTGCTCCAGAGCGCATGTACAGCCTTCATGGCGCTCAGTGGTCTTCGACTTCTCATCGGAATCGGCTCTTTGGCCGCTGCGACAGCCGGTACGAATTTGCTCGCCTCGATTCATGGCGCGGCGATTCGTATCCCTATGGAGATCTTCGCAATTGCCGGGTCAGTGATAAACCTCTACGCAATATGGCGGGTACGGTCGTTGCGCGCCCGGCCTTCCTCCCAATGGCGCTTTGCGCCGGTGAGTGCCGATAAAAGGCGCGCTGAGTCAATCCAGATAGCCATTGCCATTGTCACCCTGCTGTTGGTGGCGATTGAATGGACGTTCCACATCTATTTGCACCATTCCATCTAGCCAGCATCCTCGCTGGGGTGGGCCGGCTCGCTCCACATCTCTTCGGATAGACTTGCGTTCAAACGCTTGCTGACTCCGCGATGATGCGCAATGTCGCGAATACTGTGATGCTGCGATCAAATGTCCATTGGATTTTCGATGGTTAGATTTGCGCCATACCTCCATCAACGCAGAGTTCGCTACCGTTTACGAAGGTAGAATCGTCGGAGGCAAGAAACAGAGCCGCCGTCGCGATCTCTTCCGGATGTCCCAATTCCTTACGAGGAATTCCTGACAGGAAGTACTCCTTCGCCTCTGCAGGCAGATTCGCAAGTGCGTTGGTAGCGATCGGTCCCGGGCTGAGCACGTTCACCCGAATCCTGCGTTCTGCCAGTTCCACAGCCCATGATCGCGCGAAGGACCGTAGCGCCGCCTTGCTTCCCGCATAGACGCTCAGTCCTGGCATACCCTTGAGGTGAGCAATCGATCCGTTCATGATGATCGATCCACCATTCCGCATCAGGGGCAACGCCTTCTGCACCGTAAAGAGCGTGCCGCGGCTATTCAGGGAAAACAGACTGTCGAACTGTTCTTCTGTGATCTCTCCCAAAGGCGCGCGACCCCCATGACCGGCGCTGGCAAACATCACATCGATATGGCCTTTCTCCCGCTTGACCGCCCCGTAGAGCTTGTCAAGATCGGTCAGCTTCGCAGAATCGGCCTGCACTCCGGTCACATTCCGTCCAATGGCTTTGACCGCATCATCCAGATTCTCTTGCTTGCGCCCCGTGATGAAAACATACGCGCCCTCTTCGACAAACAACTTTGCTGATGCCAGCGCCATTCCAGAGGTTCCTCCGGTGACCACCGCCACTTTACCGTCCAACTTGCCCATGACCACACTCCCTTTTTGTCGGAACTATTGGAAACAAATCGCTCATCGTACGAGCGGTCGACGCGAATGACCGTCGTGTACGCGGTGCATCGCAGCAAATCAGACAGCCGAGGCTCGCGAAAGGTTACAGGATGTTGGAAGAGAAGTGGCTCTTCTCCGAAAGATCTCTTTTCCATGAGGAATAGGGCGATAGGGCCTATCACTCCGACGCTTGATCCGTAGGTTTTCGGTAAGAGCAGCGAGTGAAATGCGAAGCCTCCTCTCTGGCAAAGGACTTGCCGGTCGGCTCACCCGACATGACTCAATTGGCCGGGCAGACAGCGGTTGTTCGACTCCTGCGCTTTACAAATGGTTACAGGCAAGCGACCGGAATGGACGAATAACGCCCAACGAATCGTTGAATGGATCATTCGGGGCGGTGTATTAAATCCGCCCCGAATAATGTTGGGAGGTTAATTAGAGCGCGGCGATGCCATTGAAACCGACCGTCTTCGGCAGGCCTTCAATATCTCCAAGCTGGTTGAGTCTTCCATCAGAATTGATGGTATAGACGCCGATAGCTCCTGATCCGGATAGAAGATTGAACAAGTATTTACCGTCGCCACTGACTGTCATATCGAGATTGTTCGCGCCGTCAGGAAGCGTGCTAAGAATCGTTCCGCCGATAGGTGTCAGCGTTCCATTTTTCGCAACGGAGAAGCCAGCTACTGTGAATGTGCCCGCATTATCGACATAGGCCCACTTTCCGTCAGGCGTAATGGCGTTCCAGCAGTTGCCATTTCCATAGGTAGGAAGACTTTGACTGATTGCGCTGAGCGTGCCATTTGAGTTGATTGTGTACGAGGAGATGCTCGAGGTATCGGTTCCGTTGTTAGGCTGATTCTCTGAGATGATGAGCTGACCACTCGGCGTGAAGACTGTGGCAAAGACTCCTGGCGCGACACTCTTGGTCGTCACAACCGTGCCGAGGGTGCCATCGGGATGGATTGGAAATACATCAATACTGTTGGAGGCTTTCTCGATAGCCACAAGCCATTGGCCATTGGGGCTCACGGAGATGGACGAAGCTCCTGAGTTCGTTCCAGTCAGAAATACCTTCGCATTGTGAACTTCATGGAGTCTCCCAAGTCCGTCCGCCTTGAATACATCCACTGCGCCTGCTCCACCGGCATCGAGAACGTAGACGGTATTGTTGTGTTCGGTCACAGCGATTGGAAAAGCGCCCCCGGAAGATTCGTTGTCGACAAGCACAGGAATACCTCCCAGGAGATGAAAGCTTGAGACGGTTCCACTGGCAGAGTTTACGGCAAACAGAAGATTGTGATCTCCGCTCAGCGTCAGTGCTCCCTGGGACTGGAGCGGGTCAGTTGTTCCGCCGCTTCCGCGTCCGTCGGTAGCCGTTCGAGCCTTAAGTACATACTGTCCTCCGTTGTAGGTGCGTTGATAGGTAAGGACTTCGTTCTTGGTATTGTCATTCGTCATGACGAAGACCGAGCTTCCGTTGCCTTGGAAGATATCGGCTGCGAATGTGGGAGTGGCGAAAGCTCCGATAGAGAGCGCGATGGTCAAGAGACCGGGGACTGACTTGAGCATTGTGTGACTCCTTTGAGGGACACCAGTTTGCGCAATGGAGTCTCCGGCGCTTGCAGCTTGCGACAAGCATCGAAAGAATTCCATGAATCTTTGCGCGAGTGTAGGAACTACGAGCGCCACAAAGGTTACAAAAAAAACAGGTGTGAACTCATTGCTAGAAGACAAAGAATATTTTCAGAAACCGGCTCACTTCTTGACGCGTGAAGCGTCTTCTCTGCGCACTTCAAAGGAGGCTACCGATTCGTACAATTGCGTTTCGAGCGCGTTGATCTGCTTGCTCAAATCGACGGGGGTAGAGTTCAATCTCCCCGATGCTCCCGCATGATCTAGTCCGTTAGCGAGGACGATGGCAACTCGTTTCAATTCGATTGGAACGAGTCCGGACCCTTGTAGCTCCTTCGTAATGACGGGTTGTTCGTCGAAGGCGCTGACGGTATCGAAGGAGGCAATTTTCTTCGGGATCGGAATCGGGACGACAGCGTACCCTATTAGCTAGGAGTGCTCCCCTACAACGTGTCGCGAACGGCAAATAACAGCACAAACGCCATACCCGAAAGTCAAGCACCTTCCTCGCCGGAGCTGACGCTCTAGCGTGAGCCAAGCATGGGGTTCTGTAACCTTTCCCGCGCATATTTGTCACAGTATCCGTGACGGGCGAGAAATGACGGTCCTGATGCGACGGAGAGTCCTGTGCTTATCGTTCCCTGTTGGAAGACAATCAAAAGTCTTGCTATCGTGGCCGTGCTTACGGCCCTGAGTCCGGTCGGAAGCTGCGGCCCTTTAGCGCTGGCACAAGAGCCTTCGAGCATTGTAGGGAGTTCCCCACTCTACGGCGCGCTTCCCGGCGCCACGGGCTGGATCAACTCCGGGCCTTTGTCCGCGAAGGACCTGAAGGGTAAGGTCGTTCTCGTCGACTTTTGGGACTACTCCTGCATCAACTGCATCCGGGCCATTCCTTATGTTCGCGCTTGGGCGGACAAGTACAAGGACAGCGGCCTTGTCGTGATCGGAGTGCATGCTCCTGAATTCGATGTGGAGAAACAGCTCCCGAACGTAGAAAAGGCGGTGCACAAATTCGGCATCACCTACCCGGTCGCGGTTGACAGCAACTACGCAATTTGGAATGCCTTCCACAATCAATTCTGGCCCGCTCACTACTTCATCGATGTCAAGGGAAAGGTGCGTTATGAGCACTTTGGAGAAGGCGACTATAACCAATCCGAACGCTGGATTCAGCAACTTCTCAAAGAGGCGAACGCAAAGCCGATGCCGTCCGGCCTTGTGGATATCCATGGGCAGGGCGCTCAGGCCGCCGCCGATTTGAGCGAGGTTCATTCTCCGGAAACCTATATCGGCTATGCCCGTGCGGAGAACTTCGCGTCGCCAGGTGGCATCAAGCGAGACGCGGCGCACCTCTACGTAAAGCCGAATCATCTTCGACTCAACGAATGGGAATTGACCGGTCAATGGCTCGATCATAAGCAGGCTGCCGTGCTCCAGACTGCCGGAGGCAAGATAGTTTTTCACTTTCATGCTCGTGATCTGCATCTGGTGCTTGGCCCGAGCATTGACGGTAAACCTGTTCGCTTCAAGGTCACGATCGACGGGCAGGCTCCGGAAGGAAATCACGGGGTCGATACAGATGCGGAAGGGAATGGTGTCGTGAGGGATGATCGCCTATATCAACTGATACGGCAAAGTGGGTCCGTAAAGGACCACACCTTCGCGATTGAATTCGAGGACCCCGGCGTTCAAGCGTTTTCGTTTACGTTCGGCTAAAGCAATCCAGAAGATCAAAATGATTAGGGAACAGGATGACAGTAGAAACAAACTAGCCGGCGAGTGTTCCTCTTGGTTGGCGGCGGAGCAGTAGCCGCATATATTCTCAACCTCCGGCGCGGAACCGAGGTGGTGGAGGCAAAGTCAACTCTCCCTAAGGATGTGCAGATTGTCGCATTTTCCAACTCGGGCCAGCGAGAAGAAGTCGTTACCGTGCCGACCATTGTGAAAGCAGACGACGAATGGAAACGGAAGCTTTCGGCGGCGCGTATGAGATCACACGTCAGGCTGGCACAGAGAGGCCGTACTCCGGCGAGTACTGGAATCTCCACGAGCGGGGCATCTACCGTTGTATCTGCTGCGACACACCCCTTTTTAGTTCCGATACTAAGTTTGAGTCGGGCACAGGATGGCCTAGCTTCTGGCAACCGATCGCCAAAGAGAACGTTCGTGAAAGCACAGATCTTTCATTGGGCATGGAGCGGACCGAGGTTTTGTGTGCGCGCTGCAATGCGCATCTTGGACACGTGTTCGATGACGGCCCGCGGCCGACTGGATTGCGCTACTGCATGAACTCCGTAGCTCTCAAATTCACGAGGCTTTCATAGTAGCGAACAGTCTGCGAGAATCCATGCCGAGAAGCCGTTAGCATGGACTCTCGCAGAGGCGGACCCGCTCGCCGAACTCGATTCATGGCTTTGCGGCATTGCAGGGCATCCGTTCTCGAATGCGTTCAGCATGTTTCCTCTGTCGCAAAGTAACACTGGGAGTGTCTTCTGCAGCCTGGGTTGAAGCCAGCCTTGCAGTAGGGACACACGGAGCCGCTGTCCATATATTCTCGAATCGTCAGTTCGTACCCGCAGACTCCGCAGAGAACTGTCCGCACGTCCCACTCAGCGGTCGGCCACACGCGGACTGCATGTCCCGCAAGAAGCTCATGGCAATCCTTGCGGGCATAGTAGACGCCGCAGTATGCCATTTTGATCGCGATAATATCGAGAGGAGAATGGTAGTGGGTGCACCGGGTCTCTTTTGTCTACCTTCGATCCTGTATCTGCGGTCTTATGGGCCCCATGTAAATACCAGAACACAACGCTACAACTCGCCTCGTTATTACTAGGTCGACATTAGTTCCAAGTCGATCCGTGCATGGAGACGTTCACTAAAGCCAACGGGCAACTCGAAGACACGGTCATCTGCCGTGAGGATGATGATGTTGCGTGTCGAGTCCAGGATCGCAGAACAAATCTCGCAGTGCTCCAGGTGTCTCTGCACCGTATCTCGAGTCTCCTCGGGCAGAGCGCCATCCAGATACTCGGAGATATAGTTCCAAACATGTTTGCACTCTATGACCATGGGAGCCACCTCCTCTTCGGCGCTCGGTTGATTGTTTTTAGTTGAGGCGCCAGTTCCTTTTGCAACATCATCCGTGCGCGATGCAGCCGGACCTTCACATTGGAGATGCTGATACTCAGTGTTTGTGCGGTCTCGTTGACATCCAACTCTTCGACGTCACGCAGAAGAAAGACCTGCCTGTAAATCTCGGGCAGCGTTTCTACGGCCTTCTTTATGAGCGTCCGAACCTCTTCTCGCTCCACCGCCTCGGACGGGATCTCTCGCCAGTCACGAAGAAGCGCGGGTGAAACCGCACCGTCTTCATCAGGAGGCTCATCAAGAGATTGCATGCGGACGACGTTTTGCCGTCGCAGGCGGTTCCTGGCCTCATTCAATGTGATGCTGATAAGCCATGTGCTGAACTTCGCGTCACCACGAAACGTCGACAGATTTCGAAAGGCCTTGATGAAAGCCTCCTGAGCGACATCTTCCGCATCCGCCTCGTTTTTCATGTATGACAGGGCCATCATATAGACGCTGCGCTCGTGGGGATGAATCAGTTCGTGATAGAGCTGCGTGTCGCCTGCGAGGATAGCGGCGATGATCTCTGCCTCAGAACGAATTGGCGTGCTTGATTTCATTCCGACTCGACGACCTTCAGTCTCTTCGCAAGATAGGTGTCAGCCGCAAAGAACCCAGCGCCGAAGATCAGAACCATGAGCGAAGCGAACAGGAAAGTATATGGATCGGCCACATAGAATTTGCCTGGATCAGAGAAGATTGACGTGAGGGCTTCACGGTCAGCCGTCCAATACGCGACCAGCATGTTGCCCGCCAGCAGCAATGCGATGGGCCGGGAAAATAGGCCGAGCATTAGCAGGATACCGCCCACAAGCTCTAGCGTGGAGACGAATGGGGCGTTGAAGGCCGGGAATGGGATATTGAGACTAGCGAAGAAGGCTGTGATCTTTGCAAGGTTGTGGAGCTTGCCCCAACCTGTTTGAGCAAATTGAAAGCCCCAGTAGAGTCTCACCGCGAGCAGCATCGGAGACTGCAATAGCGAAAGGGCAGAGGCGATGCGGCGGTAGGTACGAAGCAATTGATTCACGGAATCCTCTTTCGGCGGGTTCTTTCCTTGAAGCAAAGAGCGCCTTTTCGCTTCGTTAGAGGTAGTAAAGACACTTTGGTTACAACGAATCGTTTTGTAACTATTCGCCGACCGACACGTCCGATTGGGGCCATTTGGCTGGAGGTACACCATGCAGCTTCGCAGTGTGTTTGCCGTGTCACTGTCCTTGTTCTCGATCCATCCCCTGTTGACCGCAGCTCAGTCAGCAGGTCCGGCGGCTGATAAGTCGTCTCCGGTTGCAATCGTCGAGCTTTTCACCTCCGAGGGCTGTTCGAGTTGTCCTCCGGCCGATGCACTCCTGCGACAGATTCATCTGAAGCAGGCGCCCTCAGGACAGCTCATCGTAGGGATCAGCGAGCATGTCACCTACTGGAATAATCTCGGTTGGAAAGATCCTTACTCCTCTCCAATCTTCACCGATAGGCAAAGCACGTATGCTTCGCGGCTCTCTCCGGAGGGGTCCTATACCCCACAGATGGTCTTGAATGGCAGGGATCAGTTCGTCGGAAGCGACGGCGGGGCTCTTGAGCGCGCGCTCCGTGACGACACAAAGCGGATACACTTTGATCTGCGGATCCTAACCTCGACGCTTTCAGCAGATGGCGTCGATGTGAAGTTTTCCTTCTCAGGGCACACCTCCAAGCCCCTGGACGTTGTCGCAGTCCTTACCGATGATGCGGACCGCTCGAATGTCCTGCGAGGAGAGAACTCAGGCAGACTCCTGCAGCACGTCTCGGTCGCTCGATCTCTGACCAAGGTTGCTACGGTGGCAGGAGATGCCGAGAAGTCCATCCATCTATCACTCCCGGAGGGCTTTCAAGTGGCGGCGGGTCCGGGACACCATGTTGTCCTTTTCGTACAGGAAGCGCATCAGGGGACCATTCTGGGAGCTGCCACGGCGTCTCTCTGAAGTATCCACGCCTAGATTCTTTTCTTCTCTTGTAACCAACCGTGCTTTCGCGCCTCAAACAGGCGGCATGGGAAGAGCAGCCTCCCAGGTCATAGATCGCGCTCTTCCCGGCCTCCGGGTCATGACCCCAAACCTCCAGGTGGAAACATCTGGCCCAACCGAAGAAAGGAAACTCTTCATGAAGATCAACACTGTAAGCAATCTCGCACTGGCCGCAGCTTTCGCAGGCCTCATTGGCGGCACCGCAGTCCGCGCCAATGCACAGCCGCTTGCCGGCCATACGGGCGTCTCAAGCGCATCGCCGGCTATCGCAGGTGTGATGGCGGAAGACGGCGCCAAGACCCTCCCCAAGCACGCCTGCAAGGGACAGAACGACTGCAAGGGACAGGGCGGCGGCGACAAGAAGCATGCCGGCAAGAACGCCTGCAAGGGGCAGGGCGCCTGCGCGACCGATGGCTCCAAGAAGTAATCTCGACCCGCGTGGGAGGCTTGTGTATGCAAGCATGAGCCTCCTGCCGATCGCACATCCTCACCGAGATCGGATCTTCTATGCCTGCCAATCGCTTCAACGGATACACCGACTACGGAGTCGGCATCGGTCTGAGAGTTCCTCACTACGATCACATTCTCTCGAAGAAGCCAGTCGTTGATTGGTTTGAGATCATCTCGGAGAACTACATGGTCGACGGCGGACGCCCGCTCAAAATTCTCGACCAGATTCTCGATCAGTATAGAGTAGTTCAGCATGGTGTCTCCATGTATTTTGGCAGCGCACAGCCCTTGAACCGCGATCACCTCAGGCGCATCAAGGAACTGACTAAGCGCACCAAGACTCCGTGGCTCTCAGATCATCTTTGCTGGGGCAGCGTGGACGGTCGCTATACCCATGATCTGCTACCGCTGCCGTACACATTTGAGGCTGTGCGGACGACAGCCGAACGGATTCGCATGGTGCAGGACTTCCTCGAAATTCCTGTCGCTGTCGAAAATGTCAGCAGCTATGCGGCATATAACGACTCCCAGATGACCGAGTGGGAGTTTCTCAATGAGGTAGTCAACACCGCCGACTGCGGGATTCTGCTCGACGTGAATAACATCTACGTGTCCTCGCAGAACCATGACTTCGATCCCATGGATTACGTCAACAGCATTCCTGCGGAACGCGTTGCGCAGATCCATATTGCGGGTCACTCGAAATTCGAGAAGTATATCCTCGACACGCACGATCACCCGGTTCTCGACCCTGTTTGGAAGCTGTACGAGCGCGCCATCGAACGTTCAGGACCGACGGCTACTCTGCTGGAGTGGGATGACAATATCCCCACCTTCGACGAAGTACATGCCGAAGCACTCAAGGCGAATCGCTTCCTTCTTGCTGCCGAGACGGCGATGAGTAGTGGCGTTGAAGTTCGTGAGGAGGCCCATGTATGAACCTGCTTGAGCTGCAGCGTCGCATGGCAGAGGACGTGCGCCGTCCCCTCACTGCGGATTACGAGATGCAAAGGATAGCGGACGACGGTAGACCGACCGCAGATATTGCCGCCAGCTATATCAGCCCCAATAACCGGCTCACGTCATTCGAACGTCTGGAGATCTACAACCGGCAGTACTGGTTCCGCCTGATTACCGCAGTCTCCGAGGATTATCCGACGCTCAACGCCGTACTTGGGCCGAAGCGATTTGACGCTTTGGTCTTCGCCTATCTTGGTGAGCACCCATCTACCTCGTGGACCTTGCGCGATTTGGGTGCAAAACTCCCGGCGTTCCTGGAAGCCCATCTGGAGTTCGGCGGTCGCTGCCATCGCCTCGCGGTCGACGTCGCAAACCTGGAGTTGGCGTATGTCGATGCGTTTGATGGGAAGCAACTCGATCCTTTGACGACGGAAGAGGCACAGGCGATCGGGGCGGACTCCCGGCTTTGTCTCCAGCCGCACCTACGCCTTCTCGAACTGGCCTATCCTGTGGACAATCTGGTGTTGGTCGTGAAGAAAGAAACGCCCGAGGTCGATATTGTGAGCGGCGCCGCCACGCAACGCAAGGCTACAGATCGCGCGAAGATACCGTCGATAAAAAGAGAGGCAGTGTTTCTTGCCGTGCATCGCTACGATGACTCTGTCTATTACCGCCGACTGGAAAAGGAAACGTTCCTCTTGTTAAGAGGACTTCAGTCAGGCGCATCCGTTGCCATGGCCGCTTCTCAGGCCTTTGTAAAATCGAAGCTAACATCGGACGCACAGACCGGTCTCTTGCAGGAGAGCTTCGCGCATGCTTCGCAGCTCGGATGGCTATGTCCGCTTAACGAAGCCAACCTGGAGCTAACGGACCTGGTGATGTAGGCCAGAGGAGGAAGCGTCCATGGCTGAGGAGCTAAAACCGTGGAATGGGGATATATCTCGCGCATATGTGCTCTTGCGAGTCACACTCGGACTGAATATCTACCTGCATGAAGTCGTGCGCTGGACAAAGGGCCTCCACAGCTTTGCCGAATCGCTAGTTCCTTTATTCGCGAAGACCCCTCTGCCACCATGGAGTGTGTTTGACTTTGGATACGTCCTCCCGATCCTCGAAGCTCTCGTTGGTGCAGCCGTTCTGTTTGGGCTGCAGACTCGACGTGCGCTCCAGGCCGGCTCTATCCTCATGCTGGTCCTCATGTTCGGATCGTCGTTACGCGAAGACTGGCCAACCGTGGGGATTCAACTGACGTACTCCGTGGTCTATTGCATCCTGATCGCTGGGGTGCGGTTCGATGGCTTTGGAGTCGACCGTCTGAAAAAATCTTCTCTCTAGGCAAATTCTGTAACCTTTCCGGCGTTCCTTTGTCTCATGGACATCTTTGCAAGGAGCGCCCATATGCAGGTCTATAGCTTCAATCGATTTCAGAAGTTGTTTCGCGTTTTCGTGGCTGTATCGGCTGTGCTTTTCGGAACAGCTTTGTTCGCCGAAACCCCCGCTGTCGGGGCCAAGGCCCCCGACTTCACCCTTTCGACCCCTACCGGCAAAACAGTACAGATGTCGAAGGAACTGCATGGGCACAACTTGGTACTGGTTGTGCTGCGAGGCTTCCCAGGCTATCAGTGTCCGTACTGCGTCAAACAGGTTCACGATTTTGTTGATCATGCAGCCGATTTTGCGGCGAAGAACGTAAAGGTTCTCCTTGTCTATCCCGGACCTCCCGCGGACCTGGATCAGCACGCCAAAGACTTTCTTGCGAAGCAGTCGGAGTTACCCGCCAATATCGTTCTGGTCACCGATCCGGATTACACGATGACCAATGCGTATGGCCTACGTTGGGATGCCGCGCATGAGACGGCCTATCCGTCGACGTTCATTCTCGACAAGAATCAGACAGTTCTTTTCGAGAAGATCAGTCACAGTCACGGGGATCGTTTGTCCGCACAGGATGCCCTTGACCAACTCGCAACGAAGTAGTCGTTCCTGGCTGCGTCCGAGACTCCGGCGCAGCCTCTCTTTGTTCTTCGTTCCCCAGGTCATGTCATGCGAACCCTCCGCCACCATCTTCTGTCGTTTCTCCTACTCCTGACGCTCTCCGTATCTGCTATTGCTCAGATCCATGAAGTGGGAACGGGAGTTCCAGGGCCGGTTCAGGCTCCGCATCTGACCGCCGAGTTGATCGCCGACTCCGGCACGATCTCGCTAGGCGGTACGAGTCATGTTGCGCTGTCCTTGTCGCTTGAGCCCGGCTGGCACGTCTACTGGGTTTACGCCGGTGACTCAGGCGAGGCTCCGAGCGTCACATGGTCCGCGCCGCAAGGCATCGTGCTGGGTCCGATGCAATATCCCGCGCCCTCCCGGCTTCCTCTCGGGCCGTTGATGGACTATGGATATGAGGGAACGGCGATCTTTCCCTTCAGCCTGACGGCATCGCAGCAACTCTCTCTCGGCACGACGTCGCTGAAAGCGCACGTGCAATGGCTAGTGTGCCGGGAGATATGCCTCCCCGGCAAGGCGTTTCTCGGGCTGAATCTGAAGGTCGCACCGACGGCGCCTTCGTCAACGAATTCACTGATCGACGCGGCGCTCCATGCGGAGCCGGTTGCGTTGCCAGGTTCCGTCAAAGTTCATGTGAGCGCCAACCGCAGCCTCCTCACGGTGGATATCAAAACCGGCCACAGGGAGACGGCACTCGAATACTATCCTCTCGACGACGACTCAATCCGCAACGCTGCCGAGCAGAAGGTCGAGCCAACCCCGCAGGGGGCGAAGCTCGTCACCGAACGTGCGGAGACCACGGACACCCTCCCTAAGCAGATAAAAGGCGTTCTGAAGCTGAGCGGAGGCCGATCTTATACCTTCGATGTTCCTGTCGGAGCACCCGTAGCGCAGACAGCCTCCAGCGGCAAGCCTGGACTCTTCTTCGCCATTGTTCTCGCATTTGCAGGTGGCATCATTCTGAATCTGATGCCGTGTGTCTTTCCCGTACTTTTCCTGAAGGCCCTCTCGCTGGTCAACAACGCAAACGAAAGTGCCTCGCGGCAGCGGCGGCATGGGATGGCCTATACAGCCGGCATTCTTTTCTCTTTCTGGGTTATCGTCGCCGTCCTGTTGACACTGCGCCTCGTCGGGAAGCAAGCAGGCTGGGGCTTTCAGCTTCAATCTCCGGGCTTTGTTGTCGCGATGGCCTTCCTGCTCTTCTTTATGGGTCTCTCGCTGGCTGGAATGTTCGATCTTGGCCTGACACTGACAAGCGCCGGTGACAGCCTCACGCGTAAGGATGGCTACACCGGCTCTTTCTTTACCGGAGTACTGGCCACTGTTGTTGCGACTCCTTGCACCGCGCCGCTCATGGGGGCGGCGATTGGCTTCGCCCTCTCTCAGAGTGCGATTGTGACGTTTACGGTGTTCACGGCCCTTGCGCTCGGTCTGGCTGTGCCGTACCTGCTTCTGACCCTCGTGCCCGGCTGGGCGAACAGGTTGCCGCGGCCTGGCCGCTGGATGGAGACGTTGAAACAGCTCACCGCCATCCCGCTCTTTCTGACGACGGTTTGGCTCATCTGGGTCTACGGGCGCTTGAGTGGAGGCGCGCCGGGCGAGAGCTCTGACCATATCGCCCGCCTTTTGGTTGGGCTCGTCGTCCTTGCGATCGCTGGCTGGACTCTGGGTCGTTGGCCCGCACACCGGTGGGGCTACCTCGCGGCCCTGCTCATCGCGGTTGGAGGTTTCGCAATTCCATTGTCAGGCAGTCACTCGGACAAGCTGCAATGGCAGCCTTTTTCCAACGCAGCGCTGGCGGCAGCCCAGAGTCAGGGCAAGCCTGTCTTTGTCGACTTCACTGCGGCGTGGTGCCTCTCCTGCCAGGTCAATGAGAAGGCTGTGCTACAGGACAAGAGTGTCGAGCAAGAGCTTCTTCACCAGCACTATGTGCTGCTTCGTGCCGACTGGACTCGTTACGATCCTGAAATCACCGGAGCCTTGAGCAGGGTTGGCCGAAGCGGAGTCCCCACCTACGTTGTATTTTCCTCTGACGCCGGCGGCGGTGCTCACGTTCTGCCTGAATTACTCACCCGCAGTTTGGTGCTCGACGCCATCCGCCATGCCGGATCATAGAGTTAATTTGCGCATTGGAGTTCTAACGTGATTCAAGAGCAAGGCTTCATCGAAGTTCACAACATCGTTCAGTTCGTATTGGAGATCGACAAACTCAAAGGCGTGCTGCGTAAGGTGAAGCCCGTCGGGGAGGACCGCTACGAGAACACCGCTGAACATAGCTGGCAGATCGCCGTCTTCGCACTGTCTCTGGCCAGGACTCTTGAGCTTTCTGTGGACGCAGAGCGTGTTGTTGCCATGCTGCTTGTCCATGATATCGGGGAGATCGACGCTGGAGACAAGTTCGTCTTTGCTCAGGATGGATGGGAAGAACGCAAAGCGGCGGAACTACGGGCAGTGGAACGGATCTTTTCCCTTGCACCCGAGGCGATTGCAAAGTTCCTTCTGGATATGTGGAAGGAGTTCGATGCCGGCGAGACACAGGATGCGCGGTTTGCGAAAGCGATTGATCGGAGTATGCCGGTTCTTCTCAACCTCTCGAATGATGGCGGAAGCTGGCTTGAGAATGGGATCACCTACGAACGGGTATGCGCTCGGGTAGGTCCCGAGGTAGAAGAAGGATGCCCCGAGCTTTGGAACTACGTGAAGCGGCAACTGGAATCGGTAAAACAAAAAGGCTTCTTCGCTGAATCGCAAGGCTGAGGAAGTGTTGGCATTGAGATTTCAATCATGGTGACAAATTTTGCAGAACTCCACCACTCGCAGCATTCGCGTCGCAATCGCTCAGCATTCCCCGGTGTATCACGATAAGGCCTTAAGTCTTGCCAAGGCCCTCGACCTCATTCACGATGCGGCGCGTCAAGGGGCGGCTCTTGTCGCTTTCGGCGAGACCTGGTTTCCCGGATATCCGGTTTGGCTGGATGTCTGTCCCACCGCTGCTCTGTGGAATCATGAACCGACAAAAAGGGTCTTCGCCGAGCTTCGCGAAAACAGTATTTCAGTCGCAGGAGCCGAGGTAGAAGCCTTGGCAGCCGCGGCACGCGATTGCAAGATCGGCGTGGTGATCGGGATCAATGAACGCGTAGAACAAGGACCGGGACAGAAGACGCTCTTCAACAGCTTATTGACCTTCACCCCGGATGGACGGCTAGCCAACCATCATCCCAAGCTCATACCCACTTTTACCGAGCGTCTTGTCTGGGGGCCTGGCGATGGCAGTGGGTTAGCGTCTGTCCCCATCGGAGAAGCGCGCGTTGGGGGGCTGATCTGCTGGGAACATTGGATGCCCTTGGCGCGGATGGCCATGCACCAAGCTGGAGAGGACATCCACATCGCCGTGTGGCCCACGGCGAACGATGCAGCCCAGTTGGCAAGCAGACACTATGCGTTTGAAGGGCGATGTTTCGTGTTGGCGGTTGGCCTGATGATACCGACGCAGGATATCCCCAGCCTTCTTCCGCATCAAGTTGACGGGCTATGGGTCGAGCGCGGCGGCAGCGCGATCATTGGTCCAGATGCGAACTACATTGTCGAGCCGCTCTATGATCGCGAACAGCTTATTGTGGCTGATCTCGATCTCTCCATGATTGATCGGGAGTGCATGAATCTTGATGTGTCGGGCCACTATGCTCGGCCGGATGTCTTTACCTTTTCCCACGCAGTGATAAATCAGCACTGATGAAGCAGCAACCCACCTTAGCGTTATGGCTACGGTCCGAGATGTGGTGAAGGTATGCGAAAGAGCACCGACGGTTTGTTGTCCGCATGGTTTCTACGAAGCCATATGAAGTCATTCAGGGTGTTGCTGGTTGTGCTCCTTGGAGCGGGTCAGTCGTCCGTACAGCCATCGGCTCCTGCGCCTACGGACGTCCTGAAGGTAGGAACCTCAACGATTGAGATTGCATTTTCGGGCGTCGAGCCGGATTTGTCCCATGACATCCTCCTCGCCTATGTAGGCGACGCTGCGCACGCCGTCTCGCATTACTACGGGGTCTTTCCCGTGGGCCGCGCCGAACTCAGAATCGTCGTAGTGCCCGGGCGCGCAGGTGTCCTACAGGGGACGACTTGGGGCGACAGGGACGGATTTCCAGCAGTGACACGGCTGCGCATCGGACAACATACCAGCCAGGAGGACCTCCGAACCGACTGGATCTTGACCCATGAATTCGTGCATACGGCACTCCCTTCACTCCCAGACGATCAACACTGGCTTGAGGAGGGCATAGCGACATACGTTGAGCCTATAGCCCGATTTCAGAGTGGCTTTCTTACAAAGAAGCAAGTGTGGTGGGGAATGGTAGACGGGATGCCGCATGGGGAGCCCGAGAGCTTCGATCAAGGCCTCGACAATACGCATACGTGGGGACGCACCTATTGGGGTGGTGCGCTCTTCTGCATGATTGCCGACATCCGAATCCATCAGCAAACGAAGAACGTCTTCGGGCTCCAGGACGCTCTTGCTGCCATTGTCCATGCCCACGGCTCGATCGAAGACGAATGGCCGATTGAGCGGGTATTCGCTGTCGCAGACAAGAGAACAGGGACGACGGTGCTCGAAGACCTCTACAAATCCTGGCGTGCGACCCCAGTCAAAGTAGACTTGGCCGGACTCTGGGACCAGCTCGGAATCCGTGACAGTCAAGAAGGTGTCCTCTTCGACGACTCCGCACCACTCGCAAGTGTAAGAGACACGATCCTCCGTCCCTGACAAATCACTCAGGGCCTTGTTCCGATATGATGAGCAGGGTGGATGTCGCCGATTCCAGCAAACGCCGCCGGCCTTTGTACAGGGGTCTCTCCACGGGTTGACAGGCAAAACTCGGAACGCATCTCGCAGAAGTCGTCGCTTCCAATCACAGGATTCTAAAGATAAAGAGGGAGACCACGGTCCGGTTCTCCCTCTTCTTTCTTGCAAAACGACACGTCAAATCGCTATAGGCGAATATTAGAGTTTCTCCGCCAGAATATCGGGCGTCTGGATCTGCGGAGCGGAGACAAAGAGCTCCTCGGCGCGTGCAAAGAGCGCCTTGGCGACTTCGCCGTTGACGTGGGCAGTCCGTCCGGCTTCATCTTTGAACGTATCGAAGATCCCAAACGTCGCCGGTCCTACCTTGAACGCGAACCATGTGGTTGTGTCCGTTTCAGCTTCTACGCGCGGGAGTGCGGACTTCAGAAAGCCTTCTACCTCAGCTTCCTTGCCTGGGCGAGCCTGCAAAGTTACCAATAACCCTACTTGATTCATTCCATCACTCCTATGAGTTAGGGACAACAAACCGTCCTGGTTGTATCGATAGTTCGCATAAAAGCCCAGCAAACCGCGTGCGCGAGTCTCGGACAAGCCCTTGCAAGGTGGCTCTCCTGCCATTAGAAACGGAAGTCGCTAATAGGTTACAGAGCTTCCTCTCCAGACTGAGCCTAAGGAAGCTCTGTAACCGGTAGTTGTTTGGCCTTTTCATGAGCCTAAGATGGCAGGTTCAGGTCCTGCCACTTTGGTAGGAGAATCGCCTCACGGGACGTCTTGAGAAGATGACATTTCTGCATGATGCCGATACAAGAACTCATTGGACGTCGGAAGTGCCATCGGTTCAATATTGCAGGCAATCATGGCGGTTCTTCCCTCAACACCGGATTCGTCAGGCTGGAGCCAGGAAGCGTTGGATATGGCAGCGCAGGCCAAAGGCATGTCGGGACGTACGCTCGAGCAGCTTGTCACGCGCATCCAGCGGCACACTGGCCGGCGTCGCGAGTCCTGCTGGCGCCTGATCATTCAGTACGGCATCAAGGGGCGTCTCGACTACCGCCGGTGGACGGAGGCAGAGTTCGACCAGGTACGCGAGGAACTGGTGAAAGCCTCGGTCGAAGAGGTCGCCAAGAAGATCAAGCGAACCCCCCAAAGCCATCCACAATATGCTGCGGAGGAATCACCTAAGCCTGCGCGAGATCCGCTGCGATCTGTTCTCAGTCGAGAGCCTGGCCGCCGCCCTCCATGTCCGAAAGAATGAGGTCATCTTCTGGATCGAGCAGAACTGGGTACAGGCCACGATCTCTGAGCGAGGCAGGCGGCGGTTCTACACGATCACACCTGAGGCGCTGAAGGACCTCTACAAGCACCACCAGCGCGACCTGATGAAGCGAGGCATGCGGAACCTCGCGCTCTTCGAAGCCTACGTCGAATATTGTTTTGCCCCGAAGCACGCGGTCGGGGAGCAACTGCTGGACGTCCGCAGAGACAAAAAGGAACGGGCTGCGTTTGCAGCTGCGGGCAGCGATACCCCTGACGGGGAGGAACACGACGATGAAAACGATGCGGAGATGGATGGACGGTATCGCGTCGAGACGGCGGACCCCGGCCCCGTATCAGGAGAGTACGACGCCTGAGCGCTGCCCTCGGTGCGGCGCTCCAATAGCTTCTCCCAGAATGTCCTTCCGGGAGATGGCGGTGAACCTTATCTGCGGGTGCTTGCTGCTTTCGATCCTGATCCCGGCAGGCCTGTTGGCCGAGCGTTGGGTCGAGGACGCGGGTCACCGATTCGTCGACCGCATGGTCTGGCGTGAACCGGTTGAGAGTTGGAACCGCTGACGCGGTTTGGGCGGGTGCCGATACAGTCTAAGCGGATGCTGAATCGCCCGATGAAAAGCGCGAACAAGAAGAGCGTTATTGGGCTGGATCCACACGACCAGCCCATTGGCCACTTGGTTGGAAATTTTGCCCGCATTTGGCCCGCAAATAACGCCGATTTGGCCGTTTTTGCCGGTTGTGCCGGTTCGTAAGTGCTGTGCCGTCTATAATTTGGCCCAGCACCCAGACATGGCATGGAAGAGGTCATCGGTTCGATCCCGATCAGGTCCACCAATAATCTCAACAACTTACGGGTTTTGGTTAAATTCCTAAGGGTCCATTAGGGGGGCAATAACAGGAGAAGTATGTGCGTTTGGTGATTTTATCGCGCGGTTGATAGCGTGCAAGCGCAATTTGTTGTGTTCCGTTGCCGTAATGCGCAAGAAGCAAGCATCAAATCTTCGTCACTCGATCTTTTTTATTTTCTGAAGCTTGCATGTTTGCCAGAGCTTATCGAAGGGACCAAAAAGGTCCAATAACAGAATGCGAATGAACCGGTGAATGACCTATCCTGAGATCACAGTTAGCAGCGAGGAGCCACTTATTTATCGCTTCAGCGGGTGTTGACTTCTGCCGTGACAGTGAAATGGTAGCACGTAACTCATTGGAATCAGGCGTAACGGATGGCCTCTATTAGCGCCCTGAGTAACCCTTGGGAACCCTTATTACACCCTTATCGAACCCGCGACCTCTGCCCTGTCACGGCAGAGGATCGTATCCACCGGCGCTGGCGGACCAAGCTCAAGACCTACCCGGAGGTGCGCGAAGAGAACCGCATCAAGAGCAAAACCCGCTCGCGGGTCGAGCATGTCTTCGCGCTGATCAAACTCAAGTTCGGCTTCTCGAAGGTGCGCTATCGCGGGCTGGCCAAGAACCTCAACCGGCTTCTTGCCGCCTGCGCCCTGGTCAACCTCGTCACCGCCCGCAAACATCTGCTGCAAGTGTTTGGGAACAGCTGCGCCTGAAAACAGGCCAGACGCTTCCATAGCCACTCCTCAACACCCGCAACCACGCAGTCCTACCCTCAAAACCCCAGCAAAAAACGTCGAAGTCACCAACCCGACACACCTTATTCAGACCACCCTTAGTGAAAAAAAACGGTCTGGCCATTTAGCCTGATGAGCTGATAATGGGCAGAGCATTTTGTGTTAGACAGGCCCTTGGCCGGATGTTTCGATGCTGATTTTGAGAAACTGATCGATATCGTTGGTCGACGACCATGGAAGAGGCTGCTCAGCGGTCGCGCTCAGCGCGCCATGCGCTTTTGGCAGACCACAATGAATCGCCGCCGAGCCGCTCGCAACAATGCTTCTTCTTGAAATCATTGTTTCCTTCTCTGTTCTTAGTACACATTGGCGCTGCTGCGTAGCGCCAAAAGACTCGGCGGCAAGGGAAATAACGCGAGTGTGGAGCAAACACTCCACACTCGCATGCACTAACATGTCTGCTTTATTTCAGAACCGCAAGCGGCCCTGAATGGACAGCCACCGACCGGAGGAGTTTGGCCAACCGTCGCCGAACACTCGCCCGAAGTTTGGATCTGTCGGATTCGTGTTCACTCCGCCCAGAACCTGATGGTTGAACAGGTTGTAGGCGTTGAATGTTGTTTCCAGCGACATCCTCTCGACAAGACGGAATGTTCGTTGCACGTTGGCATCCACGCCGTTCATGCCCATCTGACGTACTCCATTCACACGGGTGGGAAAGACGCGGAGGTTGTATCCAGTCGGCTGGCACGCCGGGTTGGTAACAAAACCATTCCCGCTGTAGGAACAGGTTGATCCATCGCTGCTTGGCGTGGCGGTTGCAGTTCCTGGATTGAGCCACTGAACATAGTTCGAACCGCCTGACGCCTGCTCATTGTGGTAGGTGGGCTTTTTGATTTTGATTGAATTTGAATTGGCGTTGCCTACGAAAAAGGCGTTGCCGAAGTTGACCAGTTGTCCAGGCTGCGCCTCATAGCTTCCGCTCAATTGGAACCCGCCAAACACTGCGGACTTCCATCCCCCGGTGGCCCAGGCCCTGCCACTACCAAAGGGCAGATCGTAAACGCCCTCCATGGTAAACCGAACTGGTTCGCTGTTGTTCGAGGGTTCCCAGCTTGGCGATGGATCAAATCCATTTGCGAAATAATCACGATCATGCTGGTCGTTGAACTGGATCGAAGCCATCAGTGTAAGACCGCGGCTGTATCGCCGCGTCAAACTTATGAGAGCTTCCTGAAAGTGGGTCTCTCCAAGGGACCGGTTGAGCGACAATCCATTCATCTGCGGGTATGCCCGGACAAGATTGGAGATCGGGATCTGTTGCTGGGTGAAATAAGTATTGAGCGACATCATGTTGTATGCACCAGGATTGCTGGATGCGACGCCGCCGAAGTTGGAAATAGCAAAGGGATTATTGATTTTGCTCGACAGGAGTGTATTCGGGGCTGTATTCGGCTGTTGTCCGCCAGCATAAAATGCTGCCGGAGTGTATGCGAAACCCTTGGTCACCTGCAGGTTCGATGTATAGCCGATGTTGTAGGACACATCGAGCACCATGGAATCACTCAGTTGATACTGCACTCCAATCGATCCACGTTGTTGGCGCGCAGGAGCCAGGTTATGGTCGTAAATTGTCGGACCGGCACCCAGATAATACAGAGACCCTACCGAGCTGCCGACCGGGGCATTGAACCGGGCCCCGCTTGAGGCCGCCGGAAACGGATCTGACAGGGGAGAAGTACCAGCGACAAAGTTCGTGCCATAGGTGCTTGAGGTCGAAACGCTGGTGCCTGTGCTGAAGCCATCCTGATCAATCGATGCGTTCAGGGCATTCAGAGTGTCGTAGAAGAGACCGTAGCCTCCACGAATCACAAGGCGCGGGGTGGCCTGGTACGCCATTGCGAGCCGAGGCAGGAAACGGTAGCTGTTATTCCACTCATTTCTTGGCGCACCATTGACCCCTGCATACATCGGGCCGCCTTGAATCGTCAGCGAGGACGGCAAGACTGCGCGCTGGGTCGCAGTCGCACTCGCTAAAGCTGCCTGGTATGCGGTATTTGCAGGTCCTGAAATAGAGGACAAGTCCGCATTGGGGTTCCATCCGACAATCAATTGGTTGTGTTTTTCAACGACACCATATTCATATTCAAAACGGATGCCGGGAATGATAGTCAGCTTAGGCGTAACGCGCCATGTATCTCCCGCATAGATCGCATAGTACGGCGACTGCAGAGAGGCGGAAGCGCTTCTGGACACCGAAGAAGAAGTGTCAATGCCCATCAGGAATGCGGCAAAGCCCAGCCCGGTATTTGACTGTTGAAAGCGGCTGTCCGATCCATTGTTTTGTTGGGTGTAAGTGTTGTCGAAGTTATACGTCCCGGAAACATTCCCGCCGATTCCAGTGGACGCGTTCTGCCACCGATACTCCGCGCCTACCCGGATTGTATGGCGACCTTGCACACGTGTAACGTTTCCCCGAAGCGCGAAAGATCGGTAAGTAGAAGGAACGCTGTCGGTTTGTCCGATCGAAGAAGCCGGCTCACCCGGATTGCTGTTCTCATAGTTGGCTATCTGAAGCACGGGCAGCTGCAGAAGCGCAGAATTGGCTCCTTGCGCATACTGGTCTGTGTAACTGGGCAAACCCAGGTCGCTCGGCTTGTATTTGTCGTATCCGGGATAATAACAGCAGTGCGTCCTGAAGTTCGTGCCTCCAAATGTCACATCGAGGCTGGTATGGTCGTTGAATACATGGTCCCAGCCGATGGCCGGTACGTCAATCCAGCGCGGCCCCTGCTGTTCGCCTACGCTGCCTACGGTGTAATCATTCTGTCCCTTGGTGTAGTTCCCCCTCGTATAGCGGACGAAGAGATTATCTTTTGAAGAGAACTTGTAGTCGATACGCCCGGTATAGTCCCGATACGTCTGAGGAGTGATCTGGGTGAAAGCGAAGTTGCTTCCTGTGGGATTGTTTTGCGTAGGAACCGGCATCAGACTGTTGTAGAGCTTAACCATCGGGCTGCTCGCCATCCTGTTTCCAGGAACCACATTGCCACAGAAAGGCTTACGTCGCGGAATGCCTTGGGAGTCAATCGTTACTGAAAACGGATCATAGATCTGGTATTGGCCATAGTATGGCGTTCCCGCTGGACATGCGGAGGTGAAGTCGGTAGGTATATTGGTCGTCTGCTGGGGAAGATCACTAAAGTTTCCGGTTCTCTCCTGCACTGTGGGGACGGTGGCCGTCTGAGATCCCGCGCCGGAAAAGACATCATTTAACACCGAAGCAAAGAAGAAGAGCTTGTTATGTCCATCAAATATCTTGGGAATAAAGACAGGGCCGCCGATAGCAGCCGAGCCATTATTCATATTGGTTCCGGGCCAGCCATATTGATTCTCAAGGGCATAGCAGGCGGGACTGGTGTTCGCACCGTTGACGCAACCAGCCAGAGATTGCTGATACTGATAGTTCAATCCCTGAAAGTGGTTCATGGCCGCCCAGCGTTTTGCCGTATAGGTTTCCCGAACGGAGCCGTGCAGGTCGTTGGTTCCATACTTGGTCGTCTGAGTCGTCAATACGCCCATGGTATGGCCAACGCCGGCATCGAATCCAGTCACATCAAACTTCATCTCTCCAAGTTCATCGATAGTCAGGTTAAGGGCGGATGCACGTGAGTTACTTTCGTTGGGAGCGCCGTCCAGGCTGAACTCGTTCACGCCGATGTTGCCGTATGCTCCAAAATCCTGGGTCAGACCTGTCCAGGCCAGCGTATCGTCTGTAGAAGCAGCCTGTCCTGTCTTGCCCTGAACACCGGGCGCGATCAGAGCCAGCCAGGTAGGGTTGTTGCCGGAAACCGGAAGAGCTTCTACCTGTCTGGTTGTCAGTACCTGCCCGCTCGAACCGCTTTCCGTGTTGAGCAAGCTGGCATCCGCCTGCACAACGATCGTCTGGACACTCGTTCCCACAGCCAGATGCGCTGGGACGCTCACATGCGCATTTGCCTCAAGCGTGACTCCTTCGCGCAGCAGGTCTTGAAATCCCGGTAGAGACACCAAAATCTTATACTTACCGGGAATTAAAGCGCCCACTTCGTAATACCCTGTGCTGTTGGTCGCGCTCTTACGAGATACGCCTGTCGCCATATTCGTGATCGTCAGTTTGGCTCCCGGAACGATGGCTCCCGAAGGATCGGTTACGGTTCCCGAAATAGTTCCGAGCCCTGTTGTCTGGGCGTTCACAAAATGGGCGCTGGTTAACATGCCTGCGGTCATGCAAATGATAAGAATTGCGCTGGATAGCCATGAAGAGCTGGGTGGCCCTCCGCGCCTTTTGGCGAGCTGTAGAACCTTTGAAGTCATAATCTTGCCTCCCTTAAAGCAGTGCCGCTGATTGTTGAAGTTATTTTTTCGTGAATAACAAAGTTGATTTCTTATAACCGGAGATCAAGCTATTCCTCGCTTCACAAGGCTGACAACGTTAGGACTGTCTCTAACGTAATGCGTATATCCTTGATAACAAGCTGGTTAAATTAATTCGTAACGTCTTAACGGTGGGTACGTCGGCAAAACTGCGATTGAAAGGCAACTTGAAAATGCTGGGAGGCATCCTCGGTCATTGGGAATGGGTCTCGTCTGCCGACCCATCTTTGGCTATGCATGGGCAAAGCAACCAGCGAAATAAACTTTCACCGCGGAGGGCGACTTTGGAAAGACGGCGGTTTGTAGCATCATCTTTTGCGGCATCCTGCTGACGCAGGCGAAGAAAGCTCTGGGACGTTCGCTCGATATGCACTCCGCTTCGCCCCGGCGCGACTAGAGCATTTTCATTGTTGGTGTTTTACAGTTCATCGAAGGCTGACGCCGTTTTTTCCCCAAGGAAAACGGCATTCGCAAACACTATCCCGTTCGCAGTAGCAGTGAAAATGCTCTATAGCTTTCGCCAGACCATTTCGAGGGAAGTGCTCGATAACTATCTATCCCAGCCATCTTCCATGGAAAGCTGCTCAATGGCCGGGGCAATCTGGCAGACAATATTCGTATGCTGCCAAGTGTCGTTGCAAAGCACATTGGCCGGAGCATCTGTCCATGGGGGCGAAGCCAAACTTCTGCGGTCTTGGTCGCGATGCGAGAAGAGGGAGAAGTCGATAGCATTCGCAATCGCGCGATGGCCCACATCATTAGGATGAAGATGATCGCCGCTGTCATAGGCCGGAAGATACCGGGTTGGATGAGCAGGATCATGTGTCGCGGTATCTTGATCGATCACTGCATCGCAACCACTTTTTTCGCTGCGCAAAAAAATATTGACCCGTTCACGAGCGGCTTCTCCGGAGGGAGTCCAGTAATTGGCCCCCTCATACGGCGTAAGCGTAGAACAGAAGAACTGGATGTGTTTCTCATGAGCTCGATCGATAAGCTGTTGGATACCGGCGATCAACTCATCGGCGGTCGGCGGCGGCTTGGTTGACCCGAGATCGTTGATCGGATCGTCGGAGAAGATCACCCAATGAACGCCGGGTTGCGAAAGCACGTCTCGGTCAAATCGGGACAGCGCGCTCGATCCTGCGCCATCGACCAGCAATCGGTTTCCGCTGATACCCTTGTTGATCACAGCGATATGCAGGCCACCCTCTTTCAGCCTCGCCGCGAGGACCGATGGCCAGTCGCGGTTTGTGCCAGGGGTGCTCCTGTACCCTGCCGTAATCGAAGCTCCAAGTGCAACCACCGACCCAGAAATATCGTGCCTGTGAGCATCAGTTTCACCAGAAAAGTCTGAAGCAAGGAGGCCAATCTGAACCTTGCCAAGCCTCTTTGCCGTCATCGCCGGTACACCCGTCACAGGCGCAAAGCTATCGTCCGCCATGCGAGTTCCTTGCCGCCTAAGCAAATAGCTCATGCCAGCCGTAGCCCGAAAAGCGACGACCGGGCCGGTTACGCCATTCAAAATCTTCGTCATCGTACGGCCCGAAACCACATCGACGGCTTCACCCGGCCACGGGTTGCGAATCCGAAGAGGTTGGGTCGTGCCAGCTTCTATGACAGCGGTAGTAACGCGCCCCTTTCGCACCTGAACATCGACGCGGGTCTTTCCACGTACATAAACGCTTCCATCGAAACTCCATCCAGGCGGCGTTGCCGGCGCAAGTCGGATGAGACCGTCGTAGTCCTGCACAAGCGTTTCCTGCAATGCATCTGCGACGACACCGACCTGCTCGATGTAAAACTCTCCGTATTGCTTGTCCCAGTTGGCGAAACCGTTGATGGAGTGCTGCGAGCTTTCGGTCACTTTGAGCAGCATGGACCCCACCTCGCTACCCAGACCCAGCCGCGCCGCCTGCACCGGATCGAAGCTCCAGTCCGCGACACCCACAAACGGTCGATGCGTGTAGGTACGTTTTGCCAGTTCGAACATCGTGGATTGGTCCCCGATCAGATCGTAGGGCCATACCGGTTCAAGCCCGATATTCTCAGCATTATGAATCGGCGCTCCGGGAATATAGGATTCCGCGATCACGTCCTGCCCATCCGCATCTGCCGCGACAGGCAGCAGCGTGCGCGCACCCTTCTCCGGCTTGTGCGGAAACGGCGGAACCTTCGACAATGCAGTCTCAAGCTGGCGCACGAGATCGGGATCTCGACCCAGCGACGAGGCCACCTGAATCACCACCGGATAGAGCGCCTTCGCAGCAGCGATGTCCGTCGTCGGGTCGGTCACATCCCACTGCGTCTCGTGCGCGTTGGATGGACTGGTATGCAGCAACCCATCGGTACCCACCTTCTCGTAAGCAAGAAGAAAGCGCGCCGATGCAGCCATGACGGGATAGTTTTCGACGAGGAAGGGGCGGTCGCCTGTCGCCAGATACTGCTGCCAGATCCAGAGCGAAACCTCAGCTCCGGTCGAGAGCGTCCTCGAATTGTAGTACGGCTTGAAGTCCGCATCGCAGTCACGGCCGATGCTGATCGGAGTCCAACTTGATTCGTACTCGATGCCCCGCCCATTGAAGCGCATCGTCTCTGGCACACAAGCTCCGGACCTTCCCTTCATGTAGGTTTTGGTCCAGCTTTCAATCGCCGGAAGGTTCTCCCGGTAGAGATTGAAGTAGGGGGCATTCAGGTCTTCGACCCCGGCACCCAAGTTTGCCGCCACCATCATCCGCAGGTTCCAGTGCCAGAAGGCCGATGGCGCCCAGCGATGCATATCGCGCGCCGAGGATAGCATGTCGGCAACTCCAGCCTGCGACCCCGGATACTCCGTTCCTTTCTCGGCTGCGGCGGCGAAAAGATAGATGGCGCGTAAATTCTCCATGTACTCGCCGGAGCCATCCGCAGAGTCTATCTTCATAAGTCCGGCACGATGCCAGTAGCTATGCCACCAGGTGCGATGCGTCTCTATAGCCGCCTCTGTAAGCGCGCTTTGCGCCGTCGCATACGCGTCCTGCCGACCATCGAAATGAGGCGCCCCAACGAGAATGCGGAAGTGACCGTCGGCATAGGGCTTGAAGGAGACGACCACAGTAAGCGGATCAGCCACCAAAACCGAAACATCTCTCCCCAACGCTGTAATTGCCGACAGCGAGCCGAAGTGACGCCCCGACGACTCGGGCTCCTGGTTGTCCACCCATGCCTGCGATAGCAGTCCTACTCTTCCTTTTGTAATTGCGCGCGGTACGCGTGGCGCCCAGAGCATAAGCTTTGCTGTTTGTGATTCCTCTGGATTTGCTCCCGTCACATCGATGACCAACGTATCTGTGCCGGGCTGCACGTAGACCGTCGCATGCATCCCCCCGCCCTGTTCTTGCACCTCGCCGTTATAAAGATCCAAACGACCTGCAAAGTCCTTTGCCTGTGTCATCGCCACAAGCCCCGGGATTACAACCTGTCCTGGCGAGAGACGCTCTGGCAATGTATCGGCGCGATTCAACTGCGCCGTCAATCCATCCGCCGCCCACACCGCGACACCCAGCCGGCCATTGCCGAGCGGCAGAGCTTCGCCGGCATCCATGTTCGCTCGTCCCAGCACAATATCCGAGCGGCCGATGACACCTGCCACATCAGCGTGAAACCCGCCATTGTGCCATGCTGTCGTCTGGTCCGAGGTGGTCTGTACTGCTAATATTCTTTGCGCGCAGGCACTGTGCAACAAAGACAGAGACAGAATCGAGACAACAATACACTTCATACCAGCCTCCAACCAGCGCACAAGTTCAAGCAGATCAGACTTCGTTCGTTTCAGGACGAAGCCGCATTCAACCCCATCTGCACATCGTGTTTCGATGCATTCCGAATCTGCGCAGGCCCAGCGAAAAGATTGCCCGATATTACGGCCCGGTCCACAGCCTCTCCCAACGAGATGTGCTGCTTCCGCTCAAGAAACTCGCATCCCTGTACCAGCAGGCTGCCGGAGGATGCCTGGATCGCGGCGTGGTCTCCCTCTTTGCTCCATTGCACGAAGGTGCAGTCGCTGAAGCCCACGGTGCCGCTTCCCCCGACCTTCGCGATCTGCTGGCACGGTCCCCAGAAAGCGCTGTTGGCGATGCGAAGCACACCGCGATTGCTTGCGAGCACCTCGACCATCGTAGGGTCTTCCCCATGGAACGAGGTGAACTCTCCATTCACAATCAAGAGACCATACGGCGCACACTGCTCGACAAGGATGGCACGGTTGCAATCGTCCGCGCCGATACCGACGTAGTTTCCGTTGCATCCTCCCGTCGTGGTCTCCACAAATTTGTAACCGATGTGGTATCCAAAGCAGAAGGTATTGAGCACGTACTCCCAGTCCGCGCGGCCGAAGACAAACGCCTCCCCATTCTCCGCCTGCCAACGGTAAGCTTTGCTGTGCGAATTCCACCATGGATTGAAGTGGACATTCTCGATCCTGCCAATATCGTAGATGGCATCGACCCAGATGCCGCGACGCAACGGCTGGCCGGTTACATTGCGAATATTGTGGCGTTCATTCTGGCTCGCATCAATACCAAGGTATGGATTGAGCAACTCAACATCCAATACAGCCGGATTCTTTCCGCGCATCGCAATCGTCCACGGATACGCCACGGGAACGCTCTCCGCATCCTGCTCCGGATAAAAGATAGTGAGGCCACTCGCCGAGCTGTTGCTGTTCAGCGTGAGAAACGGCGTCCCATCCTCCTTCCCCCTTCCACTCGTCACAAACAGCGCAGTACCATCCTCGCCCGGCTTCGCCTGACCCTTGTCCCGCATACCCGTGTGCGACGGCACGCAGAGATAGGAGCCTCGAAGCGAGACGCCCTCCGGCACATCGAGCGTACCGCGAAAAAGATACCGCCCCGGCGGAGCATATACAGTGCCGCCCCCTGCCTTATGTACCGCATCGAGCGCCCGCTGGAACGCGGCAGTATCGTCAGTGCTCCCATCTCCCCGAGCGCCAAAGCTCACAACGTTTTTCGCCTCTGTAATCGAGAGAGGGTCGCCTTTATTCTCGGATGCCTGCGCAATGCCCGGCATCCCCACAAGACCCATCATTCCTCCAGCGCATCCCAGTGAAAGCAACTTACGGCGCGACGTTATCTGCGTCCTCTGATCGATCACCTTTAGCTCCTTCCTGATGCTGAAATGCCGGTCTCTCCTGCTATTGGCGACATAGACTGGGGCGCCTCCCCAGGAGCGCTGCCCCATGTCTTGTTGGGCTTATCACCCATTTCGAGCACAAGACTTCCGCCGTTCGCAATCGCAGCATGGGCGAACCATGGCTTATCGAGGCTCTTTCCATTCAACTGCGCCGACTGAATATACTTGTTCCGCGCGGAGACATGGTTCGCAATGATTGTGAACTGCTTGCCATTCGCCATCCGGATCGAGCTCTTTGCAAAGATCGGGCTGCCAATCTCGTATACAGGACTGCCTGGACAGACCGGATAAAATCCCATCGCGCTCAGCACATACCACGATGAAGTCTCACCGCCATCGTCGTCTCCCGGAATACCGAGCGGCCCGTCTCCATACCAGATATCCATCAGTTGGCGCACACGCCGTTGCGTCTTCCACGGCTGCCCGGAGAAGTCATATAGATAGGGAATATGAAAGCTGGGCTCATTACCCTGCGCATAAAGCCCTACCAGACCAGTTGAGTCGGGAAACTGGTCGAGGTAACTGTACTTCGATGTCCCGTATTGCTCCACAAAAAGCTGATCCAGCTTTGCATTGAAGCTGTCTCGGCCACCCATCAACTGAATCAACCCGGCAACGTCATGCTGCACATGGAACGTATACAGCCATGAGTTTACCTCGGTGAAGTAATCCCTGCCGCCCTGTCCGCCACCGAGCTTCGGATCAAAGTGGGCCACCCATTGCCCATCCGCGCTTTTTGGAGCCATGAAGTCGATCTTTGAATCGAATACGTTGCGGTAGTTGTGCGCCAGCTTCATGAAGTAGGCATAGTCGTCCCGCTTGCCGAGAGCCTTCGCAAGCTGGGCCGCACACCAGTCGTCATAACTTGTCTCGAGCGTCACCGAGACCGCCTGCCTTCGCTCTCCCGTGACCTGCGGAACCGTCTCCGTCTGACCCGCGGCCAGAGCTGGGAAGAATCCCTTATCGAAGTACACATGGTCCAGGCTTGTCAGCGGACCGCGCCTCCAGGGAAGCATCGTCGCCTGTGTCTCATTCTTCCGGATTGCCTGATACGCTTCTTCAACGTCGAAGTCGCGGTAGCCCTTCATGTATGCATCGAGAATGTAGGAGGCCGCATGATGTCCAATCATCACTGCCTGTTCGCCCGCCACTGAAGGAAACGATGGCAACCAGCCACTCTGCTCATACATCCGCAAGTAAGAACGGATCATATCCTCCTGCTGCGGAGCCTCAAGAAGTAGCTGCAAGGGATGAAGTGAGCGGTAGGTGTCCCACAGCCCATCGTCCACATAGAAGTCATGCCCATTGCTCTCGTGGACCTTATGATCGTACCCGCTGAAATATCTGCCATCCTCCGCAATGTCCGTCATGCGACCCAAGGACCGATACAGCGCGGTGTAAAAGATCGTGCGCTGCTGCTCACTGCCACCATCGATCTGTACCGCTCCAAGCCTCTTGTTCCATAGATCCCGCGTCTGTTCCTTCACCTGCTCGAAGCTTCGCCCGGCGGTCTTTCTGTTCAGGTTTTTTTGCGCCTGCTCTGTGCTGATGTATGAGAGCCCAACACGGACCTCGATCTGATCTCCTCCTGCACCTGACTCCTCCGCGACGAAACCGATGTGATTCCCAGTCTGGTTTCGGCTCTGCGACAGCGCATCCTTCTGCCACGTCTCGTAGTGACGAAAGGGCTTCGAAAACTCAGCGTAGAAGTACTCTCGCGTCTCCCCATCGCTCTCCGATAACTTGGCGACCGTCCCGCCTACTCTTTCGCTGCCTTCAACAGCCGAGTCACCGATAATCTTCAGCTCCGAACCATCTTCCATACTCAAAACCAAGTGTGCGGTAGAACCCGGCGGCAGTATGAACCGGTAATAGGCTGCCGTCTGGCTGGCCGTAACCTCTGCCTTGACGCCCCAGCTTTGCAGATCTGCCGCATAGTAGTACGGCGTCGTTGTCTCGAAGTCATGGTCGAAGGCCGAGGCATAGTCCTTCGGCTGTGTACTCACTTTCCCAGTGGAAACCATCAACATTGCCGGACCCGCCGGGAATCCGTAGATCTTGTCCGCCAGATACCGATCGTTGATCCCCGGCGTCGTGATCGGCGCAAGGCGCGCCATTCCATGCGGCGTCTGCACATAAGGAACAGTCGCAGTCAGCAGTTGACCGATACCTCCAATGTTCGGCAGAACATAGTCCACTGGGTCCATGTGCTTCGCTGTAGCACCAACTGCGATGTTCCCAGAAAAACCCAGCAGCAATGCTGCACACACCCACGATAATGTTGTCCCGCTCTGTACTGGCATAGCTCTCCGTTCTTTTATCTCTTCACATCGCGCCCTCAAGGCGTATTACGGCTTCAATAGAAAACGTGTCGTCAGTACGGCCTCCGACGACCCTCCAACCCAAACCGTGTAATAGCCCGGCTCCACTGCCCAGGTCTTTTCTGCATTCCAGACCGCAAGCTGACTCTGGTGCAGATGCATCGTCAACGTCCTGCTCTCATGCGGTTTCAGGTAAATGCGGGCAAAGCCCTCCAACGAACGCTCGGGAGTTTCCACGCTGCCAACCTCCTGGCGCACATAGAGCTGAGGCACCTCCGTACCTTCCTTTTCCCCAGTGTTCGTCACCTGAAACGACACGAGGACATCGCCCATGCTTCCCGCCGCAGGTGCCTGAACAGCAATATCCTCATAGCGAAAACTCGTATAGCTTAACCCGAAGCCGAAAGGGAACAATGGTTTGCCATCATCGTCGACATACTTATGAACACGCGACGGATCAGAATTGTAAAAATCAGGCAGTTGCCCCACGCTGCGCGGGAAGGTAATCGTCAATCTGCCCGAAGGATTGTTATCGCCAAAGAGTGTCTCGGCGATAGCTTGCCCTCCAAACTCTCCCGGATACCACGCTTCGAGGATCGCTCCCACATGCTGCTTCGCCCAGCCAATCGTAAGTGGGCGTCCATTCTCAAGCACCAGCACAACAGGCTTGCCTGTCTGCACCACGGCTTCAAGCAATTGCTCCTGTTGCCCCGGCAACCCAAGCTCTGAACGATCGAACCCTTCCCCCGAGATGCCTTGCCGCTCTCCCAGCCCAAAAATCACTACATCCGCAGCTCTCGCCTTCGCCAACGCCACGCTTAAATCGTTGCCCTCATCAAAATCCACAGTTGCCTTCGGCACAGCACTCCGTATCCCTCGCAAAAGGCTGATGCGCTCTCCATTTGCCTCCTTCTCATAGTCCCCATACCGCGCCACATCGGCGTTCGGCCCAATCACCGCAATCCGGCGAACCGACTTCGATAGCGGCAGCAGATGATTCTCGTTCTTCAGCAGCGTCATCGACTCCCGCGCAGACTCTAACGAGGCATCGAGATGCGCCTGCGAGCGATACACCCTCCGGTTCAGGGCCGGGTCGACAAGGAGATGGTCGAAGAGGCCAAGCGAAAACTTTAGCCGAAGCACCGCTGCCACGGCCCGGCCCAGGTCCGCCTCTGGTAGCGTCCCTTCGTGCAAACAATCCAGCAACGCCTTCTGAAATACATCGTGATCGAAGTCGTAGAACTGCATATCGACACCTGACCGGATCGCGAGACAAGCCGCATCCTTCGGTGTGGCCGCCACATGATGCACCTTGTACAACCGTTGAATCGCACCAAGGTCTGATAGCACCATCCCCTGAAAACCCCACTCTCTACGCAGCACCGTCTTCAGCAGGAACGGATCGGCCGTAATGGGAATGCCATCGATCTCGTGGTACGCCGCCATCGTCGCCATGGCATGACCTTCGCGGAACGCCGGCTGGAATGACTTCAGCATTACACTGCGCAATTCTCGTTCGCCGATATGTACCGGCGACGTATTCGTTCCACTCTCGGGCGAGCCGTGCCCGGCAAAGTGCTTAGGCTCGGCCACTACGGTATGGTCCGAATTCAGGCTCTCTCCCTGTGCACCGCGCACATAAGCCAGTCCCATCTGCCCGGTGAGATATGGGTCCTCGCCGAAGTCCTCTTCGACGCGGCCCCAGCGCGGCTCCCGCGCAAGATCAAGCACGGGCGCCAGAATCATGCCTACACCGGTTGCTCGCGCCTCTGCTGCAATCGCCGCGCCGGCCTGCTGCGCCAGTTTCGGATCAAATGTTGCCGCAAGGTTGATCGGCGCAGGAAAGACCGTGCCAGTATCAAAGCCGTGCAGCCCTTCCTCGATGAACAGCGCGGGAATCCCAAGCCGGTTATGCGCAATCACCCATCGCTGGATCGCATTCGATTGCTCCGGTGTTGGATTCAGATCGTGGATGCCGCCTACCCCAAGATTGCCCCACAACGCCTCTGCCTTTTCCGGTAGAAACACCGCATCTTTCGCGGCGTGGGTATCGTCCGTATGCTTGCTCATCAGGGCGGGCGCACCGGCGTAGAGATCAAGTTGCCGAACCTTCTCCTCCGGCGTCATGCGGTGGATCAAGTCGTGAATGCGGGCTTCAATCGGCGCATCCGGCTGCTTGTATATAGGAACGCGATCCGAGGCAGACTGAGCGGCCCCGCTGCGCACCACCATTAGGGGAACGAGCGCAACACAACATACCGCGAGTAGAAAGATCCAGCGTCCAGCCATTGCTGTACATCTCCGAAGAGCAGGGCGAAGCAGGTTCATACGGTCTCCAGAGGGCGCCGACGGGGAAATGCAATGGAACCGCTTCAGCAGATCGTGCCGATATGTCCATTGCAGCTATGGTATTTGTAACTGGAAGAGACAATTTCATTACTTGCGGATTATCTCAGCAATCCGTTCGGTAATTTGCAATCTACAGAGCGAGGTACGGGTTGCCGCAACGTTAGTACAGTTTCCTAACCCCTCATAAAGACTTGAAAAATACAGCCGCTCGATCTCCTAACAGGGGCTAACGGTAGAGACCTGCTCGAATTTCTTCCAAAGAGTCCATGGAGCGTCCGATGGAGCGCCCAAATTCTAGCTTCGAGAGGCCGAAGTCCGCACACTCTTCTGGCCGGGCCGACCAAGGCGAAGAGCGGGAAACAGGTTCAATGGTGGATATACCATGGACTATGCCGCAATCCTCCATCAGTAATATCGCGAGAAGAGGGGTGGTTCAGAGCCGTTGACCATTGTTGCTACGAAAGCACATGGCAGGCAATCACATCGGAGTGCCCAGGAGACCCGGCCATGGTGCTCAGCCGCAGCAGCAACTGGAAGTTCGGAACCGGCGCTGTGTGCGACAGACCGCACCGACTCATTACTGCTGCCAATTCAACCGAGTCAGTCATCAGGTCATTCACCGCTTCCGTCCCTTCGGCATCCGCCCCGGCGATCAGCAACACATGCCCGAGGTGGTCCGGATTGCGCAGGTAACTTGCAACCGCAAACGACTGTCCGGTCGCGAAGCCCAGGGCAGTAGGCACATACTTCGAGGACTCACCACTATGCGGATGCAGGTTCTCGACAATCTCCTGTCCGGAGCCATGGTCGAAGACGAAGCGGAAGTCGAGATGATCGCTATAGAAGAGGGCCCACGGATTGGACAGTGGACTACCCAGCAGGATAAAGTTCCCCTCCTTCAGCAGGTCCGGAAAGCGCAGATTCCGTGCTGACTCGATTGTCAGCCGTCCGGCCTTTGCCTGATCCATCCATTCCGCGATATTTACCGCGACCCCGATATCGACGGCCGCAGCATTGTCCCTTCGCAGGAGTTCGGTGGTGCGGTTCAAAAGCTGTGGCGACACCTTCTCCGGATCCGGAACATATCGCTGGTTCGCGTAGTCCGACAAATTGACGATTTGGCCCGTAAGAGACTGAGCCTCCGCTATACTGGGATCACTCGTAATCAATTTCGTGTTCAGGCGGTAGCCAAACAGCGCCCCCCACAATGAATCCGTGCGCACACGGGCCGGGCGCGCTGTCAACCACAGGGCAAAAACCCCGGCGGATGCGATCCCCAGGCAGCACAGCAGAACGATCCGCAGTGTCCAGGGACTTCGCGCCTTCGATGGCTCCTGCACTCTCTCCTGGTCTACAAGAACCCGTATCTCCCCATCCGGTAGCAGAGGAGAGGGAGGGAGAAGGTCGATGGGAGCCTCAGCCAGCGGTTCGATTTCCTTCTCTTCCACCGCGCCTTCCGCTTTTACTGGGACGTCCCGTGAGATCTCAGGGATGTAGGAACCCAATGGAAGGCCGATACGGAACTCAGATCCGGTGCCATAGGTCCCATAGTGCTGGAGCAGACGCCGGCGGACGTCGCTCGCGGTCACACGCACGATCGCATCCTCGCCCGTGTCGTAACTGGGCGATCGACCAAAGAGTTCGATCCCGATCAGCCGCTCCTTCAGTTCATCGCAGTGACCGTTGGCCGCCTGGTTGACGACGTAACTCAGAAACTGGCCGCTGCGATGGCTGCCTCGGAAGGCTTCTCCGCGTAGGATTTCCTCCACGTGTTGCTGGAAAGCCTTAAGGTCGCTCTCCGTCTCAAGTATCCTCGCGATTTCTGCGGAGCGCTCAGCGACTTGGGTGGCGGACGACATAGATTTGAATCCCCATGCTATCAAACAATGCAGCCATGAAGCCGCAGAGACCTACTGCTTAGATGCCGCGAGATGCGTGTCAAAGAAATGCGCAATCATCTCGTCGGCCGCCCGACTCTCGGGCAGATTGGCTTCGTACCAGAAACCGTGATTAAGGGCTTCAAAGACTACGAGCCGCACGTCCACTCCGGCATGAAGGAAGGCACGGTACAGGATGGTGGTACCGCTCAACATCATATCGCGGGTGCTGCTAAGAAAAAGTGTAGGCGGCATGCCATCCAGATCGGCATACAGGGGCGAAAGCACAGGGTCTTTCGTATTGGCGGAACCGACATAGTCGGCGATCCACTGCACACCTTCTTTTGGCGGATTTATGTGTCCCGCAAGACCGGTGACCGAGTATATGGCTTGCGTGTCGCCTAGCCTACTGAAGTCACCCGAGCCGGTAAAGATGCCGAGCGCACCAGGCATCGGGAGACCGAGCTGCTTGATTTTGACTGCAACCTCCGCAGTTAGAATGCCTCCTGCGGAGGCACCATAAATGGCGATGTGCTGTGGCTTATAAGTGCGAAGCAATTCCTTATAGACAGCGACGGAGTCGTCCACAGCAGCGGGAAACGGGTGCTCGGGCGCGAGGCGGTAAAGAACCGCGACAACTTTGGTTTGTGCCAGATGGGCGATGGGGATCGACTCCGTTAATGAGCCTGAGTCCGTGGTGAAGCCTCCGCCGTGGAGATTGATGAGTACGCAATTCATCTTATTAGCTGGAATGCGACCGATCGGGGTCACGATACGAACGGGCACTCCGGCGATCATGGACGACTCGATGTTCACCGGATAGAGCGCGCGATTTTCCGCGGAGTCATGGGCCTGCATCACGTCTGTCCGCGCACGCCTTTCGGCAAGGGTCTCGTTAGGGCCGGGATTGGCTACCGCCTGGGCAAGATACTTCCGCGCCTGCGGACTGACAGTCTTCGACAGCGGAATGATTCGGGAGATATGAGCCGTGCCCTGCGAATCAATATAGCTCGAGTCTCCCTGTGGGATAGAGGACGTACGCCGCTGAGCCAAACCCGCATGCAAATACACCGTGAACGCGACGTGAACGAGCGTAGAAACGGAAAGCCGGAGTTTCATCATGCCTGCCAGACGGAATGGCGTCCCATGCCCCGGAGGATACGCATGACCTATGTGGCGTCCATAAGGGTCTGTGCTCAGGGAATTAGACAGCCCCATTTACGGGTGAATGAAATTTACATTGCATAATATGCAATTTTTATTGCACAGTGATGTATTCTAGAGCATTTCTAATTTAAGTAGATACAGTTATGCGATAATGCTTCTGCTGTTAGAGGGAGGCAAGGATGCAGGCTTATTCGCAGGACCTGCGGGACCGGGTGTTGCGGGCGCTCGATCGAGGGGGCCGTCCGGCTGAAATTGCGCGGCGCTTTGAGGTGGGCCGTGTTTGGGTCTACCAGGTGCGCGACCGGTTGCAAAAGGACGGAGAGCGCGGCAGCTTTCAGATCGGCGGCCACCGGCAGTCGCAACTGGCGGAGCTGGAGCCTCTGCTACGCGCCTGGATCCAGGCCGCGCCCGATCTTACCCTGGTTCAGATGCGGGAGCGGTTGGCAAAACAGGGCGTTGCGATCAAGATCGGGGCCCTGTGGCACCAGTTGAACCGATGGAAGCTCACGTTCAAAAAAAACTCTGCACGCCAGCGAGCAAGAGCGCGAAGACGTACAGCAAGCGCGGCACGCATGGAGTGAAGCAGCTTCCGGCTGGGATGCTGAAAAACTCGTATTCCTTGATGAAACCGGGGCTTCGACCAACATGACGCGGAGCTATGGGCGCGCTCCGAAAGGCCGGCGCTGCATCGCTTCCGCCCCGCTCGGCCATTGGGAAACGACCACCTTCGTGGCCGCTTTGCGTCACCAGCGACTGACCGCTCCCATGCTCACCGACGGGCCGATGGACGGTGAGGTCTTTCTCGCCTACGTCCGGAATTTCCTCTGTCCAACGCTGCGGCCCGGAGACATCGTGATCCTCGATAACCTCAGCAGCCACAAGGTCGATGGCGTCAGAGAGGCCATCCAAGCAGGATGAGCTATCTGCCGCCCTACTCTCCCGATCTGAACCCCATTGAAAAGCTCTTCGCCAAGCTCAAGGCGCTGCTCCGTAAAGCCGCAACCCGCACCACCGACACCCTTTGGAATGAAATCGCACAGTTGCTCGACGGCTTCCCGCCCAGCGAGTGTACTCACTACTTCAAATCGTCCGGATATGTATGTACTTCAATCGAAAATGCTCTAGCGTTCGGATCGAGCCGCAAACGTGTTTTGCGGCAACTACTGACGGAAGCTACCTTGATCTTGCTGAATGGCGGCAAATTCTGAAGGTTCCTTGGCTGCCTTCAATTTTTGGCTCACTACTGTGCTGGACATATCGCGGCACCGATTGTGCTACTCGCGAAGGGAGCCATGACAGTTGCTACTGATTGAAGCTGGCCGTTTTTCATGACACACTCGACCTTGGCTGCGTCGTCGATATTTTTAAGAGGGTCGCCTGAGACGATGATCAGGTCAGCCAGATGGCCGGGCTCGAGCGTACCTAGATCCTTCGTCAGACCGTAAGCCTTCGCTGGGAGAATTGTTGCAGTCTCGAGAGCCTGCCAGGGAGCGCGACCGTATTTGACCTGAGCGCGCAGGTTCAGGTGAAGGCTAGTGGCGGGTAAATCGAGTGGAGAGTCCGTTCCTGCGAGAATGACACCGCCAGCGTCGAGAACCGCTGAAACGGTAGCCTCTTCGTCCTTGAGGTGGGCGAAGGCTGAGGTGGTATCGGTCTTTTGAGCTGTAGTGAGGGCGAGATTGAGCCGGGCATTCTCCCAAGGCGGGGATATGGCGCGGCGAGGATCTGTCGCCAGCCCAGGGTCGTCGGCGTACTGCGCCTGGCTGAAGGTAGTGGACATGGTCCACATTCCAGATTGCGCGAGCAAAGTGCGAACGTCGGAATAACTAACCCCGGTGAGCGACCGAGAATAAGCCCAGCCGGTGCGGGCGGTGGCGCTGATGTGGCTCATGCCATCTTCACCGAGGGAGACCGCTGGAAGAAGATAATGCGAGGCGGTTTCAACGCCCATCTGCGAGTGAGCGAATTGAATTCCCTGCTCCGCCCAGGTGTATGGCAAGCGAACGTACAGCTTCACAAAGTCGAAGTCCAATGCCTTGAGCCGACTGAACTCGCGGTGGAGCTGGGCCTCGCTGGTCGTGGGGATCATCATCGGGTAATAGACACGCTCGCCGTCTACGGCTTCGCCGGTGGTGAATAAGCGTGGACCAACGGCGGCGCCAGCGTTGTAAGCCTCGCGGTGCGAGAGGGCACGATAGGCATTGTCCGCAATCGCGCGAATCTCGGTGATGCCGTAGACAAGCCAGAGGCGGCCAAAGCGATCGCCGTAGTAGATGGAGTTGTCGGAGTCCGTGTGGGCATGGTTCTCCCATAGACCAGGCATGACCGTTGAGTCACCAGCTTCGATGGTGCGTGTTACGCCGACAGGTGGGGTGGTACTGTGGGGCTTAACGCTGGCGACCCGGTTGTCCATAATAAGGATATCGACGTCCTTCTGCTCATCGGGCCCGGAGCCCTTCCAGAACCTTGCAGTATGGATGAGGAGTTTTTGCTGTGGCTTTGCATTGGCGAATGTGAGCTCCATTGGTACGGTTGAAATAGCTTTCGTTGAGCGGTTGATGAGCTTCAGTTTGCCGTCGTTGAGATAGAGGATTTTGGAGGAGTCCGCGCTGTAGGTAGGCGCATCGGTAGTCTCGTCGTTGAGTCGGACCGCGGGACCAGCGGGGTGGCCGTCCACATCGACAGGCATGGTGTAGAGGAGGTCATCCATCACGAAAGCCATTTCTTTCCCGTTAGGCGAGTAGATCGGTCCGTCCTCGGTACGCGTGGTGATGGACTCGTAAGGAGCGGGCGAAAAGAACTCGGTCTTGCCTGTTGCTATGTCAACCGTGAGGATTGAGCTCGTGCCCTCGCGGAAACGTTTAGTGTAAGGCTTGATAGTGGCGATGGCTACGGTTTTGCCGTTGGCGGAGAAGGCCGGGCGTCCGGGAAAGAAAGTCAGTGGAGCTAGAGGCTTGATGGCGCCCGTCGCCACATCAACCATGAGGGTGGCGCCGGTCTGATCCTGAAAGGCAATGAATGTGCAATCGGGTGACCACGCCGGCATGATCTGCGCGGATTTGCTTGGGGAAACCTGCTTGTCGGCGCTAGTATCCGCAGATGAGAGTTCGTGGAGAAAAATATTCTCTATGCCATCGCGGTCTGAAACATACGCGAGCGTTTTGCCATCGGGGGACCAGGCGGGACCTTGCTTATAGAAGGTGTCATGGGTGAGAGCCACGGGCGCGCTCCCGATGGTCATCAGATAGAGCTGGTTGAGGGCGACGAAGGCTACTTGTTTGCCATCAGGAGAGAGCGCTGGCGCATAAATCCCCTTGACCTGATGGGAAGTGGTGCTGTCGAAGTCATAAACCTTGTGCGCGTATTGCGGACGAATAGATTGGATGCCAGCGCTGAACGGAATCGGAGTCTCTGACGCAGCGGATAGGTTGGTGCGGAGGATGTGGCCGTCACCTGTGTACAAGAGCTCAGAGTTTGAGATCCAGATAGCAGGAAACGGAAACGTATCGGTAGCTTTACCGGTATATGTTGTTGCACCGGTGACAAGAAGCTGGGCAGTATTCATGAACATCCCGACGCCGTAGAACTGGACATAGGCGAGAGACTTACCATCAGGGGAGTAGCTGGGGGCTTCGACGCGGCCGTCGGCGATGCTGGAAACCAAAGTTGTCTGATGACCCGTAGTGAGGTCGATTGACTCGATAGTTTTGCCGGTGATTCCCGCTCCACTGACGAAGGCGATCTTCGTATCATCGGGAGACCAGGCTGGCCCAAATTCATCGGCCTCTGCGGATGTAATCTGCTTGAGTGCCCCGGTGGCAATATTGACGGTCCAGATATCGTAACTGCCTTTGAAGGCGCGATCGGAAGCAAAAGCGATTGTGGCGCCATCAGGCGAGAAGCGGGGCTCGCGGTCATCACCATGGCCACTGGTAATCTGCTTTAGGCCAGAGCCGTCAGGATGCATGGTCCAGATGTGAAAAGTGCCACCGGCGTAAGACTGGATGGCGATGAGATCACCTTTGGCAGACCAATCAGGATGAGAAGCTTCCTGGTAGGGCGTGGTGATCTGCTTTGCTACGCCGCCATGGATAGGCATGCTGTAGAGCAGGCCTTGCAAGTCGGCAATTATCGTCTTATGGTCTGGGGAAACGGTGACAAAGGCATCGGTGCCTTCAGAGACGGTGATCGTTTTCACGGAAGTGGCGGATTTGGTCTGAGCACTCCCTGTAACAGGAGTTGCACACGAGGCGGTCAAAGCGATGGCAAGGGCAACGTAACAATTTGACCGGGATGACGCAGGGTGCATGAAGTGTCCTCATGGTGACGCGCAGTGCATAGCAGCACCGCGAGTCGGTTATGAATCGCCAGCTTACAACATGATTAGAACGAGAACCGTCCGATGAACTGCAGCGATCGTGCGAAGTACTCGACCGGATTGCCTGTGACGGCCAGCGGAGTACCATAGGCGTTCGCACCCGTTCCAATGCTTGCGGTTGTGGCGAAATTGCCATAGTTGGAGTGATTGAAGAGGTTGAACGCTTCTACGGCGACGATCGCGTGGTACTTCTCCTTGAACTTGAAGGACTCCTGCAGGCGCGAGTCGACCCGGTTGTAGGGGGTACCGCGAAAGCCATCGCGCTCCAGTATCCAGTAACCATAGCCGGCATCATAGTGGACCTTCGACAGTGGCACATAAGTTGTGACGCACGTTGTGACGGGGCAAGTCGTTCCGGGGGCGATCGGCTGGGCTGCAAAGGTCCGTGTGCCCAGACTGTAACCATTCACACTGGCCCCGCTGCTCGGCGCAAACGCCTGCCCGGAACCAAAGTGATACAGGCTGGAGAGAGAAAGCCCATATCTCCACTGATATTCGCCAGTCACTGTCAATGTATGGCGCTGGTCATCTGTTCCGTTCGCCCATTCCTGCTGGATGCCGGGTTTGAAAGGCTTGTTCGGGTAGGAGAATGGTCCGTTGGTGGAGTTCTTAGTGCGGCCCCAAGTGTACGCGATCGCTCCAGTAAAGCCCTTCATCGTTGAGTGCTTGATGCCAACCTGTAGCGCGTCGGCGATCACTCCAGCCCCGGGATAGGTCGTAAACTGGCGAACCGTCGCGCCAAACAGGTTGCTGCAAACCTGCTTCGCGGCTATACCGCCCGGTCCGCCATTCGCAAGGTTGCTGACCGTGTCCAGCAAAATACTTCCATTGCTACAGGTGCGAGCGGCATAAGTCGCTGCGGAGATATTAGTGGCGGGGTTCAGATTCTGCTCGGGACTCGCAGGGTTTGCGAGCAGGTTTCCGCTCAGGGCAATAAAGTCATCGTAGACGCGTGTATGAACGAAATCGGCTGACATCGTTGTCCTCATCGGCAACTCCCGCTCTACGCCAAAGGATGCCTGCAGCGCATAGGGGGTCTTCGCTCCGCGCGCCACCGGTTGGGGTGCGCTGACGTAGTTGGTCGGATTTGCGAGGGGATTCTGACCGGCAAAGGGGCTTGGCAACGCAAGACCCGCCTGGCCGGTGGATTGATTTGCCGACACCGTCGCCTGCAGAGCTCGGCTGGTGCTGCTGTAAAGCTGTTCGTCGATGATGGCGTTTGCAACCTGGTCTGCGAAGTAGAGCCCCGCGCCCCCGCGAACCGAGGTTTTGCCATCGCCGAACGGATCGTATGAGAACCCAAGCCGCGGCGCGAAGTTTGCATTCGGGTTCGTGTTTGGCGTCAGCAATCCAAGCGTCGGCACAAAGGACGTGTTGTAGGCGCCCAGATCGTTGTCATACCGCAATCCAAGGTTCAGGGTTAGCCGAGGCAGGATCTTCCAATCGTCCTGTGCCCACACACCGATGATGTTGCGGCCGATGCTGATGTCGTAGCTGCCAAACCCCTGCGTAAAGGTCTCATTCGTATTGCAGTACGCCCCGATCGCCGCGTAATTCCAGGTGGTCGGATCCAGCGTCCCCTTCGGGAAAAAGGTGGCATAGTCGGAGGCGCCCAACGAGGTCGCTCTATTCGAAGAGCAGCTGGTCAGGCCGCCGCGCGCATACTGCGCAAACGATCCGCCATGAAACGTATACAGGTACTCGCCGCCAAGTTTGAAGCTGTGTTTTCCCTTCATCCAGAACACGTCGTCGCGGTATTGCTGCGTCGCCTGGCTGAAGGTTTCCGGCTGGTTATATGCCTCGCCAACCGTAACGGTGGGCAGGGCGACGACGATCGAATTGACGTTGTAGTACGGGAGATTCTGGAATACGAAGTGGTGGTAGCCCGCATGCACATCGTTGACCATTTTGGCGCTGATGTTTTTCTCCCAATCGAAGACATACCCATAACTGGAGTAAGCGGAAGAATAGGACGAGCTCGGCTCAGCGGTTCCTACGAAGTCCAGCGTGTTCGAAAACTTATCCAGCCGTAAGACGAAATGATTGTTTTCGTTCTTCTGATAATCAAATCGACCCAGCCACTCGTTCACTTTCAATGTGGAAGGATGAGAAAATGACGGTCCAATGATCGGGGATGCCGTGTAGGTGGTCGGCGAGTGTTCACCCTCATACGAGCCGAAGTACCAAAGCTTATCCCTTATGATCTTCCCGCCGAATGTGCCACCGTACTGTTGATCTGCAAAGGGGTTGACTTTTTTGCTGATCGGATCGGATGCGTTGAAGTAGGAGTTGCGGAAGTATCCAAACCCGCTGCCATGGATAACGTTGCTTCCCGACTTTGTCTGCGCGTTTACGTAAATCCCAGCCGACCGTCCCGCCGTCGCGTCAAATCGATTGGTGATGATTTGGAACTGGGAGATCGCATCCTGCGAGAAGCGCGGCTGACCAAAGCTGGAGCCCACCGAGTCCTGTGAAACCTGCAGACCGTCCATCGTGATCTGAAATTTACCCGTCTCCGCGTCCCCATAGGACGCACCACCAGGCGCCGATACCGGCGAATTGCCAAACGCGTTAGCCTTAATGCCGGGGATCAGCGTCGACAACGCGATGTAGTTTCGTCCGTTGATCGGCACGTCCTCCACCTCCTTCGGCGTTACGTTTCCCGCAACCGCCGACGATGTCGTATCGATCGCCAACTGATCGGATGCCGTCACCACCATCTCGACATTAGCGCTCGCAAGCGGCAGAGAGACGTCCATCTGCGCTAACTGCCCCACCAGCAGAAGGACCTTCTTCTGCACCTTAGCGAAGCCCGGCGCACTCACCGTAATCGTATAGTCAGCCGCAACCAGGCTCGGAAGCGCATATACGCCCTGGGCGTTCGTTGTCGCGAAGAACGAGGAGCCGTCGACCTGCGTTACTTCGACCTTCGCCCCTTCAAGGAGACCCCCTTGTGAGTCCGAGACAACGCCGCTTAGTCCAGTCTGCTGGGCAAAGACCGCGGAGCATACAAACAGGAGAACGGAGAGAAAAAGAGCAGAAAAAAGTCTGTTGATAATCTTCATTTTTGGAGAACCTCATAATGCGAAATCGAGTAAGTCCTGGCTCTCAAATTCGCAACTGCTCTGTGCGAAAGAGAGTTAAGTTGTCGTCGAAGACCAAGCGGCGGAACGCTGGAGGAATGACATGGTGAGGCTTACTTGAAGAGCTAGCTGCAAGAGAAAGAAGAGTATTTCCTTCAAAAAATAACCAATCGACCACATGGTTCACGGTGGTTCAAAAAGCTTTTCTGGTTGAATTATTGGAGCCTATTGGCTTTCCGAGCCGGTGTCTAATCGAAAGATTCTTGCGCGTGATAGAAAAACGCCGGGAGGCGAGAGGTAATGACGTGTAGTTTTCGTTGACAAAAAAGGCAACAGCCTCGAAGATGTCATTACACTGGCATAAATTGTCCGTTTTAATTGGCGCAATAAAACCGGTTTACCTGACACAACTTCATATTTTCTTTTCTTGCTTTGACGCCCCCGTAGCAGCGCACAGGTTTCAGCACGACACCGAGGCCCTACTTGGACTTTAGAATCAGGCAGCTACAGTGTTTTCTGACGCTTTCCGATCTTCTGAACTACGGGAAGACGGGGCGCGCTTTGTACATGAGCCAACCGACAGTCACGTTTCAGATCAATTCGCTGGAAGAGGCGTTTGGAGTCAAACTGTTTGAGCGTGATCGCCAGCAGGTTCGGTTGACTAACGCAGGATCTGCGTTTCGCAAATACGCTCAAAGCATCATGGATACAGTAGATGCGGCGCATGAATGCCTCAGTGGTCTGCATACGCGACTACGGCTGCGCGTGGCCTGTGGGCCTGTGGGTCAGTTCGTTCTCCTGCCCGCCGTGATCCGTATGCTGGCGGCAGAGTACCCGGATTTCGAGTTGGAGGTCACTGAGCTTACGACCGAGCAGCAGATGATGCGACTTCCGGAAGGAAAGGTGGACGCCTTGCTAATGGTGGGCGCCCTTCCGGTCAAAGGGTTGCGCTTCGATCCGATTTGCAGGGAGACGCTGGTCGCAATGGTGTCACGGCAGAGCGAGCTAGTAAACGATCACTGTATCTCTGTACAGCATTTGCGCTATATCAGCGTTGTCGCTTCGCGCCCCAAAGACTGCCGTTTTCACCAGCCTTTTCTGCATGCGCTTCTAGCGCCGTTTGGAATTACTCCCCGCATCGTGGAGTCTCCGCAGTCCTGTTCCGTGCAGTTTGCCTACGTCGCCGCGGGAGAAGGTCTGGCAATTACTACCGAATCGATGGCGGCCTGCACATTCCCAGGTGTCGTTGCGGTCAGATTCAAAGAGACATTGCCCGAGTTACAGCTCGGCCTTGCCGCTATGGAAACCAACGATACCGCAGCGATGACGATCTTTCGTGAGGTCGTGATGCAGTGCGCGCACACAACGCTGGAGCGGCGCACCGCGACTTACCTGACTCATGCGCCGCAGTCGGCAGTCAACCTGCAGGAAAGCCGCAAAGCTGGTTAGAAGCTGACCCCTCCTATTGCAAGATCTGTAGTTCTTATTCTCGAATGGAATGAAATTGGCTCTCTACCGGCTAGCGCGTTTGAACGAAGCCGCTGGCGCGGCGGATGCTGCCTCATGGGTGTGTTCGGGCGTTAGTTCCAGCTAAGGTATGGGTTACAAGGAGGTTCCCTGTGACCCATCTTCGCCAGATGATGTTGGATGAACTCCAGCGTCGCAACTACTCTCCGAACACCGTACGGTCATACATCCATGCGGTCGAGGAGTTCGCCAGGTATTTCCGCCGGTCGCCAGATCAGTTGGGGCCGGACCACGTTCGCGAGTATCAGGTTCACCTGTTTCGCGATCGCAAGCTCTCGCCGCGCACCATCGAGGGGCAGACTGCTGCTCTGCGGTTCCTGTTCGTTAAGACCCTGCGTCGGCCCTATCTGCCCGATGCCATTCCATTTCCCGAGCATCACAAGCGCCTGCCAACCGTGCTCAGTCAGGATGAAGTGGCTCGGCTCATCGACTCTGCCAGCAACCTGATGCATCGCGCGATGCTCATGACGCTCTATGCGACCGGAGTTCGCCGCGCCGAACTATGCCGACTCAAGGTGGCCGATATCGACAGCGAACGCATGGTCCTTCACGTCCAGCAGGGCAAGGGCGGCCGCGATCGGGACGTTCCGCTAAGTCCCAAGCTCCCGGAGATCCTGCGGGAGTACTGGCGCTGGATGAAGCCCAAGACCTATCTGTTTCCAGGCATGGAGAACAACTGGAGGGCGGATGTACCCGTCACGGATAAGGTGGCCTGGACCGCTGTCACTGAGGCGGCGAAGCGTGCCGGCATCACCAAGCGCGTCTCACCCCACATACTCCGGCACAGCTTCGCGACCCACATGCTGGAGGCCGGTGCGGATCTCCGCACCATACAGCTTCTGCTCGGACATGCCAAGCTCGCTGATACCACGGTCTACTTGCATCTGTCGCGCCGACATTTGCAAGCGGTCGCCAGTCGACTGGAAGCCATTCAGGTGTCGACTTCCGATGACATAAAACGATCCAGGAGACGCGCCAAGAGATGACCCGGCCCACCCTTGAGGTGGCCGACATCCTCCGCGTAGCGGGCAGCAGCTTCTGGGAGCGGCACGGATCGCACCTGGCCTGGCAGCACCGCAAGGTGATGGACGCTATTGTCCATTGTCGCACGGCGGCTCTGGGTGGTCATCGCGATCAGTGTCTGCGCTGCGGCCATCAGGCCATCTCCTATAACTCATGCCGCAACAGGCACTGTCCCAAATGCCAGGCAACGCACGCGCCAAGTGGCTGGCCGCGCGTTCCGCCGAGCTGTTGCCGGTGCCCTACTTCGACATCGTCTTCACGCTGCCGCACGAGTTATCCGAGCTCGTGCTTCAGAACAAGAGACTGCTTTACGACATACTCTTCCGCACCAGTGCCGCCACGTTGCTCGAAGTGGCTCGCGACCCCAAGCACCTGGGAGCCGATATCGGCCTACTCAGTGTCTTGCACACCTGGGGACAGAGCCTTCAGCATCATCCCCATGTGCATTGCATCGTCCCCGCTGGAGGACTCGCGCTCGATGGCTCCGGATGGATTGTTGCATCGCCACGTTTTTTCCTGCCCGCTCGCGTTCTCAGCCGCGTCTTCCGCGGCAAGTTCACATCTGGACTCAAGCAACTCTTGCTCCGGCACAAGCTCCAGTTCCACGGATCACTCCGAGAACTAGAGAAGCCCGAGCGCTTCCGTCAGTTCCTGCGCCAGCTATTTACCAAGGAGTGGGTCGTCTATGCCAAGCTGCCCTTCGGCGGAGCGGAGCATGTTCTCCACTACCTGGCCCGTTACACCCACCGCGCCGCCATCTCCAACCATCGCCTCGTTGCCTTCAAGGAGGATCGAGTCTCCTTCCGATGGAAGGACTAGGCCGCAGGCAGCAAGCAGAAGGTCATGACCCTTTCCGCCGATGAGTTCCTGCGACGCTTTCTCATCCACGTTCTGCCCAGCGGGACTAGTCCGCATCCGCCACTTCGGCCTCTTCGCCAACCGAAGACGGACCGCCGCCCTACGGCGTTGCCGTTCACTCCTCAGCATACCCTCGTCGCCGCAGCAGCCTGCACCGAACAGCCAGCATCTGTGCCCGGTGTGCTCTGGGCCGATGCTCGTCGTCGAACGGATGACGAGTTACCAGCTTCTATTGCGCTGTACCCTCACGTTGTCCAACTCGTTGACGCAAACCGTCGACAGCTCCTGATCTCACCATGCATAACTCCGCTCCGATCTACGTCCATATCAGCGGTCCTCACGCACGCAACGCCGGCCTGCGCTCATTCGAGCCTGCAGACCGGCAACACCGCGATCCCTTGCCACTCGCGAGCATCATGATTCGCCACCCTCAGCGATACTTACGGCGCACAACCCTTGCTTCACCTCTGCCAGCCAGCTACAGAACTGGTTCGCACCCATCGAAATCCCATAGTCCCACCGCATCCGCCACCCCAGCGGCTTCCTTCAAACGGCCCTATCAAAACTGCCCCGAGGGAAACCTCGCGTCGGTCCACGCCTCGTCGCCGGGGCAGCCCTGATCGGGTCCTATCGTCTTCAGGGGACGCTCCATCCAGCAGACGTCCCAATAGCGGTTGAACTTGTAACCGTTCTCCGAAAATACTCCAACTGTTTTGAAGCCGAAACGTTCGTGCAGTGCTGCCGAAATTGGGTTGGGCGGCACGTATCCGGCGACGATGCGATGAATGTCTTCTTCGGATAGGGTCGCAAAAAGCGCGGCGTAGAGTTGAGTGCCCAATCCCTTGCCTATAAACTCCGGCGCGCAATAGATGGTGGTTTCGACAGTGGTGTCATATGCGGCTTTGGGACGAAAGCGAGTAGTACCGGTATAACCGACAACGAAGCTGTCTTTTTCGGCGACCAGAAGCCGGTATCGCCCAGTCTTGCCGAATTGCTCGAACCATGAGATTCGCTGCTCAATGGCCCAAGGCGTCACATCGAAGGTGATCGGCGTATGGACAACATAGTAGTTATAAATCTCCGTCAGGCGAGTGAGATCGTCTCTCGTCGCTGCGCGAATCTGAATACCAGACAAGTCAGAGGTCTCCGATTCGTTCATTTCATCACGGTTGCCTAGGAGATGCATAATAGTCCGATTGAAATGAAACCCGGATCAATAAATTGCGTAATCGCTCCCATGCTTCCTGCATGCTGATTTTCAGCATTGATCGGAGGGTGCTCGTTCAGCCGTCCTGGCGGCCCATGTGACGGGCGATTTGGAAGAAATCCTCAACTAGCGCCAACAGGCCTTAGCGCGAATCAAGAGTTTTGGAGAACAGACATTCGAATCGGTCGTTCACTGGTTCCTCCAGATTCTGCTTGCATCCGAGGTAGCGTTCGGTGGTCAGAACTGAGGCGTGGCCTAGAAGGAACTGGATCTGCTCTAGCTCGCCTCCGTTGACATGACACAGCTTCGCGCAGGTTCTCCGCAGATCGTGAAGCGCAAGGTGATCAAGCTCCATTCCTCGGGCACAGTTCCGAACCACATACCAGACCACGTTCTCAGAAATTCCCCTACCCCACGAGGTTCCGTGCCGACTGACTGCCCTGAAGACACGGCCCTCCGTGACTGCTGCTGCCCTCATCCACCTATCGACAGTGCCCTTCACCCAGACTGGCATCGGAACGGTGCGGATGTGGCCACCCTTACCGACGAGGTCCACGATTGCCCAGTGTCCCTGGCGGAGCTGGACGTCTTCTTTCCTCAGGGACGCCAGTTCTGCTCGTCGGAGTCCGCATCCGAGGAGGATTGAGATCATAGCCACATCTCGGGTGCTACGGAGGCTTTCACCATCGGACTTCTCAAGAAGCAGACGCGCTTGATCGCGGTTCAGCCAGTTGCCGACCCGGAAGCCAAGTTGCTTCACGCCTTTCACTCGCCTGATTCCGGCGGCCGGTTACGGACTCAACAGCCCCGAATCGGCGGCCTCGTAGGCGAGGCGCCTGACTGCGGCGAGCCGTTGGTTGATGGTGCCGGCCGCCAGGCCAAGCGACTCGAGATGCAGCCGGAACCTGAGCACCACGGTTTGATTCAGGGCCAATCGCGGCTCGGAACAGCACATGTGATGAATTGCTCCATCGCAAACTTATAGTTGCGGCTCGAGCGCGGTGAATTCAGGCTGTTGAGCACTGAATATTTCGCATGATCCAGATCGGCCAGACGCAGGACGATCTTACAGCGAAGCTGCTTCTTATTATTATTTTTTGGCATACAAGCGGCCTCCAGCCGCTGGTCTGCCTTCGAAGATATATTCCAGCCTGCCGGGCCGATCAGGCTAAGCACTCGACGAGTGCACAGGCGATTTGCACTAAGCCGCTAGCGCGGCAGGGGTATGCTTCTGGGGCCTTTGGATAGAGAAGCGCAAAGAAGCCCGGGATTGATCCAAGTAGATAGAGCAAACCTGCGAATCTACCCGGGTTCCTGGTTGAGCTCATGTGTCCCTCTTTGATTCACGTAGAAGATACGTCAAAGACCAACAAAAGGGTTCGCCGAGAAACTCACTCATATGGTGGTATTGACGTTATCAGTAATGGGAACGCCATTCTGATCCCTGAATCCGGATGGCCGGTAAACAGGAAATAATCCGGCGCAAGTTTAGTTGTGAGAAATCGCCAATGCATGTTTCTAGTCCGATCAAATTCTGGAAACGCGCATTGGACTGTTGGCAATAGGTGATCTCTGCCAGATGTGTGATTTCCTGACACACCTGGAGGAAATCAAATGTTTAATGCGCTCCGGCAAGCGGGGCGACGTGTGCGACAAGTTCCCTGAGAAACTGATCGGGGTTCATAAACACTGCAAAGTGGCCTCCGTAAATCGGCACAAATTCTTTTCGCGGGGCCTGAATCGTTTGGAGATATTTCCGGGCAAGCTCCGTTGGTGTGGTGAAATCCTCGGTTCCCTCGAAGAAAAATATCGGAATGGAAAATTTTAGGCCGAGGTCCTTCATGGTTTCCGACCGCGTTTGGGGAAAGAGACGATCTTCGCCAAGAATCTGGCCTTTGAAAGAATCGTTCAAATCCTGTATTGAGTAGCCGGGAGCAACCAACGTACCTCCCATGGTTCCGTTGAGGAACCGATATGCGCCTTCGAAGAGATTCGACCACTTGCGCTGCACCTGGTAACCCCGACTGGATGCATAGGGAGGCGGGCCAACGCTCTTCAACTCATCGAGAGCCTGTTGGTTGCCGGTCGCCTGAGCCTTCTTCAACAGGGCATCATAAGCCGCTGTGTAATTGCGCGTTTCGTCGGCGACCTCCCCCGTACCAACATAGGCAAAGAAGAGGTCAGGCTTTTCTTGAATCATTCGGAGACCCAGAACCGTTCCGAACGAATGAGCGACCAGGATTATTTTGCGCTTTCCTAGATGCTTACACAGGTATTCAGTCAGTTCGATTCCGTCCTGCAACATGCGATCCAGTGTCATGGTGGGCGCAATCGAAGGCCCGGACTTGCGGAGGGTTCTTCTTGCTCCACGCTGGTCCCACTGCACCACGGTAAAGTAATGTTCCCATGGGGCAAAGTAAGGTAACGACCGGGAACTGGTTACATCACCTGATCCTCCATGAAGGAACAAGAGTACAGGATTGTTACGGTCTTCGCCGCGAATCGTGACCCATTGTTCGATGCCGCCGATGGAAACGTAGCTAGCTTCGTCAATACCCTTTGCTGGGTCTATGAGAGTTCGGCAAGGCTCGCAGAGCCTCTCTGACCTCGTTAGGGATGACGACGTAAACAGGCACGCCGGTCTTTGCGCGATACAGGAAGATTTGTTCGTCGCCATTCTCGTTCTTTGACAGGCGCTCCCGTCCGAGGTAAGTGGCGTCCAGGATGGCAAGCCCCGACCACCGCATCAGCAGTGTCAGCGCGCGGGGGCGCTGACGGCGATGCTTACTATCGTTGCCACCGCCATATTCATACTTTTCTGTGGCCGCGACGATCTGCTCGAACTCTTTGGGTGGGAAGTAATCTGTCGGCACGACATCCGGCGTCTTCGGCTTCTTGAGCGCGTCCATCGGGTTCTTCCGCAGCAGGTCGTTCGCCACGCAGAAGGCGAAGAAGGAGTGCATGCGTTCGTGCTTGCGATGGGTATGCCACCCGAGCTACTTCTTCTGGTCGGGTAACGGCGACCCGCGCAGTGCAGCGAAAGCCTTTCAGCGGTCGTACTGGAAGCTCTTCAAGCTGGCGAAGATTCAGAAGCCGGATGGGACACCCAAACGGTGCCACCCTCATATGTTCCGCGACACGTTCGCGGTGGAGTTGCTACTTGCAGGTGTGTCGCTGGATCAAGTGTCCCTGCTCTTGGGTCATTCGAGCGTGAAGATTACCGAGCGGCACTACGCTCCCTTCTGCAAGGCACGACAAGAACAACTCGCTGCCCCGTCAAACTGGCTTGGAGGAAGCCAGATCAATCAGTTGAGGAGAAGAGAGCTTCATTCTCGAAAAAGCATGCAAGACGCCAGGATGCAAGTGACGTCAAGAAAACAGCTTGAGCACTATGTACCCGGCAAATCCGTGTGGTTGCGGGGACCTGCAATGCGCCGAATTTGCTATTGCTTGCATTCTCCGTGGAACTGGCACGGAATGCCGCGTGAAACCTTCCTATTGAATTTTTTCGTCGTCCGCTCAGTTCGAGGGTTTTCTTTTGGAGAGAGGCATATATCGTTCAGTCGGTGTCTTCCAGGAGTTGAAAAAATCGAGCGGGTCTTGTGTACCAATGAACTCCCGAGCGAGTTGAAGGCGGTTGAGTACCTGCGCTCGTTGTGCTTCGGGAAGAGCGATTGCCCGTTCCTCTACACCCTTCAAGAACTGCTCAATATTCATTATCGTCGCCCAGGATTGAATCACCTGCGCCAACTGCTCGTGGCTTTCCTTGATGGAGCGTGCAATTTGTCGTTGATCCTCTTCACGCTCCCATCGCGCGCTCTGCTCCTCCTGCTCTCGACGTCGCACCTCGGCTCTTTGTTCTGCCTCAATGATCTCTTTACGCATTATTTCGGTGGAATTTTCTATCGACTCTACAATCTTCGCGATGCCCTGAGTCAGTGTCCGTTCCATTGTTTCTTGAAATGACAGTGACCAAGAAATACCTCGATGCGGGGAATAGACAATGAGCCGCAGACGATCACAGGGGATGTTGTTCGTTGTCGTCCATGTATGATCCGCATAGCCTCGGGAGGTTTTAGGTGATTTGTACTCCGATTCGCGGATATATTTTCTGTTTACATAACGCATCAAAACCGCTTCCGTCATTTCAATGATTGCCAGCCCGAACGAAACGGTCCCGACATACACAACGGTAGGCGTGGAAGGCGACCACAGATGGCTATTGTTATAGGAATGTTCCTGGGATGTGGCTTTCAGAACTTTCTCATGCTCATCAATGTGCGGGCGATGAAACAGTTCATTCGATGGCGCAAAGCGCACGCGATGACCGTTAGATTCCAGAGCATTGAATAAAGCGTTTGCAAAAGCAAACGCCTTATCGAGTCCTGTTGCCGATGCGGTTACGTCAACCAACTGTCGCTTGTAGGGCCGCAGCAGTTGCCCCTCTTCAACCTTGTAACCCCTTTCATAATGGTGCTTCGCACCGTGGATGAGGCCGTGAATTCCAGTAACTGCGCGGTGGGCTCGTGGTTGCGCCGGTGCAGATGTGGCTGTGACGGCACGGATCCGAGGTGCCGGTGGATCGCTCTCTTGCGACCAGAACAGTTGATCGCCTGGCAAGGCTTCGGGCAAGGCAGGGCGATCCGGTGCTTTTCCAACTTCCAGTTTGGTCCAATACCCTCTCTCTGGACGCGGGACATTCAGAACCGAGCAAACACGAGCCATGTAGCTTCCAGAGACCAGGAACTTCTCAGCCACTTTTATCATCGGAATTGACCAAACGAGTTCGTACAGTTCTTCTCTCGAAACCATGCCGCCTCTTTAGGAAATATTCTATTTCCCGATCCAAGGTAGGGGCGGCTCTTTCCTCTGCCTCGTAGCGGCTGAGGAGCTCCGCCTTGGATCAGCATTGCCCTCAAGTTCTATGAAATCAGCAGCATTAGGTGGGAATAGACTTTCGGCGGCTAAATTACCTTGTATTTATGAACAATTGTGGCATATCTGCAGGGATGATCGCCCGGCGTCTCTAATCAAAACTCTCGGCCTTGATGGACCAGTTTTCGGCTGTAGCCCTACTCGTCCGAGGCAGGTTGGCAAGACGACTCTTGCCTTGACGCTAAGCGAGCAACTTGGGCCAGAGGCAATCTATGACGTATCCGGAATTCATGAAGTCTCCGGCATGAACCAGGATGTCACCCTCAGGTAGACTCTCGATTCTGTCGTGGAGCCCATGCGTATCGGAAAGCACTACTAAGCGCACCGTATTGCCTCCTTTTTCGGTATGACCGCACTTGTTTGAAACAGTTTGCCTCTAACATTATGATCTCGGGTCGCCGGCTAGGAAGAGTCCTCTCAGGCCTGCGCCGTGTTATACGTGTGTCTACAATTGAGGTTTATCTGCATTTCTAGTCAGAACAGCACATCCTAGCCATAATATGGCCATAACCTCATATACCGTGTAATCCTCTGGATACTTTCCTTTTTACCTTGTATATTAGGCTAATGTTGAAACTCAGCTCCATAGGCGAGCAAATCGCCGTCCGACGCAAAACATTGGGTCTCAGTCAGGCTGCGCTGGCAAAGCAAGCAAAAGTCGGGCATTCCACGCTGGATGCGTTGGAGAACGGCCGTCTTGGAGAACTGGGTCTCTCCAAAATCATTAAGCTCCTGTCAGTACTTGGAATGGAATTGAAGATTCAGGAAACATCAGGCCGTCGCCCGACGCTGGAAGAACTCATGGAAGAGGATCAGGATGATCAAGGTCTGGACCGACAGCGCTGAGGCTGGATTGCTCGACCGCTCTGGTGATCGCGGAAGTACCTTCGTGTACCTGCCCGAAACCATCGGTATGCGCGCTGTATCAGTCACGATGCCAGTGCGCCTCGCATCCTGGGATGTGCGTTTTGGTCTTGCTCCCATCTTCGAGATGAATCTTCCGGAGGGCGTGCTTCGCGAGCGACTGCGGCTCGCTTTTGCCAAAGCTACCGGGACATTCGATGATTTTGACCTGCTGGGCATCGTGGGCCGCTCTCAGGTTGGCCGCATTCGCTATACCGGACAGAAAGAAAAGCTGGAGGAGGATGTTCCCTTTCAGTCCGTCGATGAGATCCTGGAACGCCGACGTGGCGGTGATCTGTTCCGCTACCTTATCGAGCGCTTCGCCTCGTTCTCCGGCATCAGCGGCGTCCAGCCCAAAGTGCTGGTCCGTGATGAGAATGCCTTCTCGGCCCATAGAAAAGACGCACGGCTGTCGCAGAGCTACCGTGGTGCGACGCACATTGTGAAGTTCTGGGAACCGAATGAGTATCCGCAATTGGCGGCGAACGAGTATTTCTGTTTCAAGGTTGCCGAGAAATGCGGACTTGACGTGCCTCGCTTCTCCCTGTCTGAGGATGCGAGCGCGCTGGTGATTGACCGTTTCGACCTTCGCCTTGATGGTACCTATCGCGGCTTTGAGGATTTCTGTGTCCTCAATGCGAAACGAACCGATCAGAAATACAGCGGCAGTTACGAGACCTCGATTTTAAAGAGGTTCGAGCAGTTCGCAAATTCACCGAATGTCTATGCCGATATCGAGAAGCTCTTCACTCTTATCGCTCTCAACTGTGCGCTACGCAATGGAGACGCCCATCTGAAGAACTTTGGGATCGTCTATGACGAAGTACTCGGCGAAGCACGCCTGGCTCCGGTCTATGATCTTGTGACAACCACAGTCTACTTGCCCAAAGACAGCATGGCCCTGACGCTCAACGGAAGCACCCGATGGCCGACAGCAAGGGAACTTCAACGGCTTGGCGAAACACGCGCTGGTGGCACACCCGCCCAGATAAGAAACATTCTGGATCGCGTCGCGGAAGCAGTCCATAACACCTCAGCGGACGTGCGCGTCTACATGAAAGAACATCCCGACTTTGCAGATATTGGCGGGCGTATGCTTCGGGAATGGGGAAAGGTGTCGATTGGCTACACGAGCAGCTAAAGGGTGCTCAGAAGTGAGGGCCGGATTGCCCTCTTCTCCGATAAAGAATGTGCGCAACTGCTCGAAGAAGAACAGGTAGGCTTTCACCATTCGCGGTCGATGGTCGAATTTCCTTGCATACGGCTTCTTGGTCAAAGGGTTCCGCTTGATGACCTCTTCCCGAGATCCAGACAAAAGTACGTCTGTGAACTGCACACGATCGAGTTGCGTCGGCCAGACCTTAAACTTGTCCACCTTTGGGTCTGACATCATACCTGTGTTGAACAGATACTTATCGCATTCTCCGGCGATTGCATCGCACCCTTGCGTTTTGCAGAAGTCCCGGTACGCGGAGAGAAAAATCTGTAACGTCGTCAACCGCTGCTGGCCGTCAATGACTTGCCGGACAACCACATGGCCTGTTGGGGTCTGCTTTTGGTCGAGGACCATCGCCCCTAAAAAATGATTCGGCGCATCTTTTCGGCCTTCGAGCGCTTCCGCAAACTTCCCCTCTATATGTTCCCAGAGTGGAAGCCACTGTAGCCCTTCACTCCACACATACTGCCGTTGGAAAAGGGGAACCTCTAGTCGTTGCTTGGAATCAAAGACAGCGAGGAGTGATGATTTGTGAACGTCCAATGTATCCTCCGGCGTGAGATTTAGGGTGATGGAAGGGGCGCAATTGCGGCTCCGGCAGCCACAGTATCCAAAACGAACTTGCGCGAGCGCAAGCAAAAGCTCGAGGGGGAGCTACGTCGGCTGGCGTCGACCGCTGCGGAGACAGGTCCCTTGGCATTTCTCGTGGAGGCAATCCATGAACGAGAGCAGCAGTTGCGGCAAATTACGGATCAGCTTCTGGCGGGCGGGGCAGATTCGGTTGATGCCTACCTATCGGACATTCGCAAATTTGTGACGCAACGCTTGGGGGACCTACGCTCGCTTCTGGCGGGCGATCCCGTGCCAGCCAGGAAAGAGCTTCTCAAGCATGTTTCGGAGATTCGGATGATTCCGCAGGGCGGAGAGGGAAAGCCGCATTATGTCGCGGAGGGTAGGTGGAATCTGCTTGGAAATGAGAAGGATAGCTCCACTTCTCTTAATGCAGTACCTACGCAAATTCGGATGGTTGCGGGGGTAGGATTTGAACCTACGACCTTTGGGTTATGAGTGGCGTAATCAACGTATTATCAGCGAGTTATCGGGCACGAGTGGGAGTTTTAAAGATGGCTAAGTCATTGAGAATACGTTTAGGGAGTTTTTAAGTGGGGTTGGAGTGGGGTTGGCGAAAGCAGGGAAGAGAGTTTGATGGGTTTTGTCTTTACAAATTGAAGCGGTATGAAAATTACGGATAGAGGGGACGAATTTCATTGAAACTGATCCAGTAGTAATTAAAATAGATAGTGGCCAGAGACGGGATCGAATCGCCGACGCCAGCCTTTGCGTTCCCGTAGCTGTCCAGGCGGCTGATAATCAGGGCTCATATACTTATTGGTGACTTATTGGCTGCCACAGCAAAAGTCCGTTTGGATTAATCACTCTAAGTGGTTGAGAAGATTTTAGAGGCCGGGTTTGGATCGAACCGACGCATAAAGGTTTTGCAGTTTTCGCAGTTTCATCTAACCAGTTGATAAAACTGGGCGTTTTCGTCGAATGCAGTGCTCCAAATGGGGTGGTTTTAGTACGGTTTTGTGCCTTATTGCGGCCAATTGGCTGCCATGAGTTTGGGAATTCTCTTTGTGTCTGGCGTTGCACGATTTGCCTCCATCGGCCGCCAATCCTGTGGGAGCGGCTCTGTTGCAGCTGCGGCTGGCTGCATTGAATGAGATTGAAGACTATGCGGTCAAGGCGCTGGAGGCTCTAGAGGCGTTTGCCGGTGTGGTGGAGCACTTTGGACTCTATGCCGCCAGCGATGGTTTGACCTTGCAGCGATTGTTGCTGGGACGGTTCAGGTTTATGTGATTGGCGATGATGATGAAGCAGAACTTCCGGATCGACGCGGTGCTGGTAGAGAAGGTCGCCGGCACTGATGCTAAGACGTTTCAGCGAAGCTTCCTCAGCGAAGTTTCCGCGACCTCCCTGATATGGCGCGACGCTATTCTGTCTTGGATCTTCCTTTGGTGTGGTCCTTGGGGTCCAGAACGAGAAGTTCGTGGTGCTGTCGTGCGTAAAGAAGGTGATCTCGGAGCGCTTGCGAAGCCTTCTCTACATTTCCTGAACTGATGGCTTCGTAGATTCGACGGTGTTCTTTACAGTTGCGTTCGATGTCATTGCTATTGCTACAGGTCAGATCCATGAACCGCCGCATCGTAGGCCCGAGAGAAGAATAGATTGCCTTGATGATGGAATTGCCAGAGGCTTCCACGATTACAGAGTGAAAGGCAAAGTCTGCATCTGAGAAGGCGCGAATGTCATCAAACGACATCTCCATGATTCTCAAAGAGCTATGTAGATATTTGAGAGCCTCTGGCATGTTATACGCCGCAAGCTTTTCTGCGCACGTGGTCTCTATGGCGAGCCGCAGTTCCATCAATTCTGAGTAGTCATGCACCTCCTGGGCACCCGAGGCGTAGTGCAGCAAAACATTCTTCAGCGGATTCACGCTTCGCTCCGCGACGAACGATCCGACACCATTCACGGTATAAAGAATTTCCTTTGCTTTCAGCAAGTGGATGGCTTCTCGTATCACTGATCCACTCACAAAGAAGCGTGCGCAGAGATCTCCTTGGGAAGGCAGCTTTCCGTCCTTTTTGAACTTCCCATTCGCAATGTCTGCCTCGATGGCATCTGCAATTTGCTGACTTAAAAGTACTTTCTCGGCGCCTCTTGATTGGCGCCTCTGGAAAATTTGATCAGGCTGAATCTCTTTATATGACATATTCTTCGCTCAAGTGTCTTCTCGTGAAAACACGATCCTAAGGATAGTTTTACGGATCGCGTCTTGAAGGTAACCTGCGGCCACGCATCTGCTTGCGTTGCTGCCCAGCACCCTCCTTCCATTTGTATTTGACTCAAAACACTGACGGCCCCTGGACTTGCGACTCGCGTAGCAGCGGATCATATAGATACTTTCAACCTTTATGAAAGCATTGCAATCAGTCCACCATTAGACGTGGCGGTGTATCTCCAAAACCAGAAGTATAT
>NFUO01000633.1 GCA_002197545.1 Acidobacteria subdivision 2 bacterium RH1 MAG20
ATCGGCGAAGTGCAGGCGGCCGGTCTTACTCCGGAGCAGTTTGCCGGCAAGCTCCACGAGGCTCTCACCAAGCTCATCAACAATCCCGACGTCTCCGTCTCCGTGCTTGAGGTGAACAGCAAACGCTACTATATCGACGGCCAGGTCGGACGTCCGGGCCTGTACCGTCTCATCACGCCCACCACGGTGCTCGAAGCCCTCAGCGAATCGGGCGGATTTCGCGAATTCGCCAACCCCAAAAAAGTCCGCGTTCTTCGCGGAACCAAGACTTACCACTTCAACTACCGCGAAGTGATTCAAGGCAAGAAAATGGCTCAGAACATTTATCTCGAAAACGGAGACCATATCATCGTTCCCTGACCGGCGCGTCCGATACCCGAGTACCTATTCATGCAACCTCAAGATTCCGCCATCGTAACCCGCAGAGCGCTCGACTTCACCGATTACATGGACATCGTCCGCCGCCATCGCGGCTGGATTTTAGGCCCCACGCTCGCCTGTCTTGTCGTCTCCGTCGTCGCCGCGTATCTTTGGCCCGACACCTACGTCTCCACCGCGGTCATCCGCATCATCCCGCCGCAGGTGCCCGAGAACCTCGTCGCCACTAACCTGAACATGAGCATGCAGGCCCGCCTCACCTCCATGACCGAGGTGATCCTCAGCCGCGCCACCCTCACCAACATCATCTCCACCCTCGGCCTCTATAAGAAGGACCTCACGCGCATGCCCATGGACGACGTCGTCGAAAACATGCGCACCAAGGACATCAAAATCAGCCAGCCTCAGGCCAGCCAATCCGCCAACCCGAACTCGGTCACCGCTTTCCAGATCAGCTTTTACTACGACAACCGCTTCCAGGCCCAGAAAGTCACCAACGAGCTCGTCTCGCGCTTCATCACCGAAAACCTGCGCGACCGCACCGACGAGTCGGCCGGCACCACCCAGTTCCTCGGCAACGAACTCGAACAGGCCAAAAAACGCCTCGACGACGCCGAACAGAAGCTCGCCGACGTCCGCGCCCGCAACATGGGCCGCCTCCCCGATCAAATGGAG
>NFUO01000634.1 GCA_002197545.1 Acidobacteria subdivision 2 bacterium RH1 MAG20
CCGCCGCAACCTGTAAAGCGATATGAGTTGACAGTGGATGGCAAGAAATATTTTCAGCAGATTCCCGGCACGTTCGGGCAAACCGGCGGCTTTTGCTACGGACAGAAGAGCGTCGATTCCATCGTCAAATGGACGGAACCGACGACAGGAACAACCTCTCAGGCCGAGGTCACCTACACCTACACGATCGTAGACCCAGCAAGCTGGGCGGAACGTCCGGAGGTACAGCAGGCATTTTCGGATATCCGGACAACCATCAATGGAGCATCAAAAACACCCGAGGTGGCCGGATTGCAGTTGACTAGCAACGGCTGGGAAGTTCCGGGACAATAAACTCCGAAGAGGTACCAGTGGTGTGACTTAAGCGTGGCGTGCATCGGCAAGTCCAACCAACGTAAGAATCTCTGTGACGTGGCGCCATCCGTCATCATTCATCACATGTGCGATCACGTCGATGGACTTGTTGCACTCCTCTTCAACATCATGCAAAGGGACGCCTCCACCAGAACCCCGCATGGCGAGTTGTGCCAGGCGCCGGAGCGCATCTCTGGCGCTGTTGGCATGAATGGTCGTCAGCGATCCGCGATGGCCCGTATTCAAAGCATCGAGAAAGACGCGCGCTTCGGGTCCTCGAATCTCACCCACAATGATCCTGTCCGGCCTGTGGCGAAGGGCAGCCTTGAGCAGGTCCGCGAACCCGATCTCGCTCCTATGCGTATCTAGCTGGGCCTCGGCGGAGATGACGTGGGGCTTCTCAATATAGAGTTCGGCGACATCTTCAAGGATCAAAATGCGGTCGCTCTCCGGGATGAACGACGACAACACATTTGTCAGGGTCGTTTTACCGGAGCCGGTTCCACCGGAGATTAAGAGATTGTCGCCTCGTCTGACGTGTTCCGTCAGAGTTCCGGCCTGCGCTTCAGTCAGGGCCTTCCGTTCGATCAGGTCATGGATGGTGAAGTTCCGCGAGGTGAACTTGCGGATGGTCATCATCGGGCTTGGATTGACGACAGGCGGTATCAGCGCGGCCATGCGGCTGCCGTCCGGCAGACGTAAGTTCATGATGGGCGAATCCGCATCAAGCTTCTTACCGAAGCGATTGGCGATCACTTCGAGACCTGTCAGCAATGCCCCGTCATCAAAACGGATGCCTTGCTGCAATACGATGTGACCCTGCTCTTCGATCCAGACTGAGCTGTCGGGGTTGACCATAATCTCGGAGATGGTCGTATTCATCAGCAGATGCTCGATCGGTTTCAGGAACGGGATGATGATCTCGAAACTCACGCGTGTCTCCTCTCTGGATCGAATGCAATCCTCTCCTGGTCAAACCAGGACATCGTGATGGGTAGAAAGTCAGGCTTCAAATAGCAATAGGTAGGAGGCAGCGGGCTTACTCCATCGAAGGCGACAACCACAGCCTGAGCATTCTTGAGGTCGAAGAACACCTTTTCCTCGAACAACGGCTCCTTGTGCTTTTGGTATTGCTTGGAAGCGGAGACGGAACCTTTGCTGGATGATGTACGACCCGATAGCCATCCGACATTGGCATTGGTGGAAGACTCGGAGACGGTGTAGCTGATGCGGGTGCGATCCGCTTTGCCACATAGCTCCGAGGCATACCGCGCTGTTTCTGGATCAGAGGTGGTCAGAAAGACTTTCGTGCGAAATGCCTGCAGCAGTGTTTTGACGCCTTCGTTCGGCAGCGCGTCCTTGAGACTTGATATGCTCTGCGTGGCGACGATGGGGATGCACTTCGGCTGTCGGGACAGAGATAGGAATCGCTCGTCGCCAGTTGGGTTGTCGCCGCCGACAGTGGCGAAGTTCTGGTATTCATCGCAGATGAAGACGGTCGGACGGAAGTATCGTTCCGGATGCTGGTCCATCCTGGGGATACGCAACTGCACGGCACGCTGGTAGTCGATCTTCATCATGGTGCCAATGGTCTTAGCCAGCGCCGGGTTCAGGGCCACGGGAAAGTTCAGGCCAACGACTGCGCCAGTCTCGATCAACTCTTCGAACGGCGCCAGGACGATACCGCACGGATCTGTAGCGCATGGCTTGCCATCATAGAGTTCCTTTGGTGGGCAGAAGACGCGTCGCACATCGGGGTCAGTCTCAAACAGCGAGAGGAATACGGCGATACCCTGAACGATACTGGTCTTGACCTCGGAACGAAAGAACTTCCAGTGTTCCCAATACCAATACTGGATGCTGTCGAAACGGTCGCGCTGCTCCGGTGGATACGGCTTGCGGGTGAACACATCGAACTCGGCGGATGTCTCCTGCGTCAGCAGATTCTCTAGCGCTTCGGTCCAGGCGATCAAGTAGAGACCCGCATCCTTGTTCCACTCGAAGCCAAGCGGAGACAGCAGACTCTCATGTTCCCGGAATGCATCCTTACCGATGCCGATATAACTAGCAGTGCTGAAGCGACTCCCAACCTCAGTCAGGATCTCTTCGAGCTTACCTGCGCTGATGACGGTGCGGAAGAGGTCGACCATTGTCAGGTATCCGTCGCGGATGCGGTGGAGCATGATCACATACCGGACGAGATCGGTGTACGACTGCTGCCAGAAGGGTTCCTTGCCCTTGCCCCATATCGACGTAATGATGGAGGCGATATTGAACGCCTGGGCGTAGGCATCGAGCGAGTTGTTCAGGGGGTTGTAGCGGATATCGCCATCGAGCGAGACCTCGACATAGTCCTGCTCCCGTCCGCACCATGTGAGGATGCGCTGAAGCTGACGGCAGAGATCGCCTTTGACTTCCAGAACAATGCCCGAGAGCTTGCGGGCCGGGTCTTCGGCGCGATACGCAAACAACTGACGCATCGCAGGCAAGATCAGCCCATAGGTCTTGCCGCTACCGATAGAACCAAAGGATGCGATGCCGGTATAGAGGCCACGCTCTGGAATCGAGAGCCACTGCGGATTCGGGCTGGGCGCCGGGACGAGCTGACGATGCACCTCGCCCACAATCAGAGACAGGTCTATCCGGCTTCGTGGGTTGGGATATGGAGGCAACGAGCCTGCTGCCAGTTTCTGCTCACTCCTATATAGATGGACGTACATCAGCGAGAAGATCATGGAGCAAGCAATGAACGGCGTCGAATACAGAAACAGGTCATAGCTCCAGACGAGAGCATGAAAGACCGGAGGCCGCTCCAACGCGATCAGGCGCAGGAATGGATTGGCGGTATTGATTGGAAACAAACTGCTAAGAACGATGCCGCTGGCCACGCTCATCCCAAGCGCGAGCACGATGCGGTACTCGACCAGCGGACGGACGATGTTCTGGAGGGGAACTCTGAAGCCCATGTGTCGATTCCCTCCTATGCGTGAGCTGCTATAGCATCCGTCTTGGCAGCGGATTCGGATACAGTCTTGGTGGGTGCCGTCGTGGGTTTCGCGCCGCTTGCAGGGCGCGCAGTATTCGCAGCAGAGCTGGCCTTGTATTTCTGGAAGCCCTCTTCCTGTATCAACGCAAAGCGCAGTAGCTCGTTGACCACGTAGTTGGTTTCGTTGTTCGACCATTGCGCTAGTAGCTCGATGTCCTCGGCGACGGTCTGGTCGATGGAAGATTGCAGCTTCGCGCGTCGAATCCTACTGACGCC
>NFUO01000635.1 GCA_002197545.1 Acidobacteria subdivision 2 bacterium RH1 MAG20
CCTTCGTCTGGAAAGCGTCAGCAGCGTCGATCTTGGCAAAGCTCGACAGACTGCCTGCATCGTCGGTATGAGTCAGAGCACTAGCCGTTCGCTGCGGATCAAAATGAATTTTGTCAATGCATTCAGCAAATAACCTAGCGTAGCCCCAGCCTCCAACGCAGTCAGCTACTTCGCGAACCGCTCGCACCCGCTCATCGTAAGTCAGATGAATATAGTCTTTTGTGTGGTTGTAATTTTTTCTGACCTGCTGATAGGCTTTGTGGCGGTTTGTTTGTTGAAGCTTGAGAAGGTGCGCGTTGCGAACACGCTCGATAGCAGTACGTCTTGCTGAGCGACCCATCTGGTCAAAATTTGGAATTTGCCTTTGTTCAAGATACGGGCGAAGAAGCCACGCCGTGTGCAACTCGGAATCGGCAAGATCGTATCTCGACATAATGACAGACACTTGCCGATCAGCGTCGTTCCAGCGCCAAATCGGTATCGCGAGTCCAGCTAAAACGAAGTGGGAAGTGTTGCCAGGCACTTCAGGGGTGCCAGATTCATCGATGTAACAGAGGTACACCGCGCCGGCCCTTCCCCCGATTGCCGGAATGGCGACTAGGCTGTTAAGGCTTGGAGCCCTAAGTTGAGACGCTTGGCGACTCGTCCCAGACGCGCGTTGAACGTAGTCCCAAAATAGGGCCGCTTCAAGGTTAATAATTTGTAATTTAATTATGCAGCCTGCCTGGCGGCTGACCTGTTACAATCCAGAGTGACCCACTATCCGGCGGCGGGAGCGGTTGACAGGCGCGCGCTCCGTGGTGCAAGGTCTCGCGCGATATGGTCATGAAAATCCGCCTTGTCCATTGGCGCGGCGTAGCGCTTTCCGTTGCGCTCGCCGCGCTCGCGGGCTGCACCAATCCGGTCGATCAGCACGGCAATCTGCCCGAGGCGGACAAGCTGGCGCAGATCAAGCCGGGGACGACCGACAAGGCCACGGTCACGCAGCTTCTGGGCTCGCCCTCCGCGATCCCGGAATTCGACGACAATACCTGGCTCTATATCAGCCAGAAGACGCGCAACCTGGCGCTGCGCAAGCCCGAGCTCATCGATCAGGAAGTCCTGGCGATCGATTTCGACGAGAACGGCATCGTGCGCGATGTCGAGCACCGCGCCCTGGCCGATGGCGAGGCCGTCGTCCCCAACCCCAACGCCACCCCCGCGCCCGGCCGCGAATTCACCGTGCTCGAACAGCTCATCGGCAATTTCGGCAAGTACAGCGCCAAGCCGGCCGGCGCCGCGAACTCGGCGCCCGGACATTAGGCCGGCCTTCGCATCCCGTCTCAGGGGCTGCCGATGGAGGCGAGGATCGCGAGCAGCAGGATCGCCACGATGTTGGTGATCTTGATCATCGGATTGACCGCCG
>NFUO01000636.1 GCA_002197545.1 Acidobacteria subdivision 2 bacterium RH1 MAG20
CCGGAGGCATTCATCTCCTCAATGGCCTGTACGATGCAAAATGCGATGGCCAGCCCGTGCTCGCCATCACCGGCCACACCTTTCATGACCTCATCGGCATGGATTATCAGCAGGATGTCGACCTCGACAAACTTTTTATGGATGTATCTGTCTACAACGAGCGCGTGATGGGTCCCGCGCACGCCGTGAATGTCGTAGACGCCGCCATCCGTACCGCGTATGCGCGTCGTGGCGTAGCGCACATCTGCATTCCTAAAGATATTCAGGAGTGGATCGTCACCGACAAGCATCGCAGCGGCGCCAACGTCCCACATCATAGCGGCGACTGGAGCGCCCCTTCCTCCGCACACCCCAGCTCCGCATTGATCCGCCAGGCCGCAGACATCATCAACGCTGGCGCAAAAGTCGCCATTCTCGTCGGTCGCGGCGCATTGCATTGTCGCGAAGAGGTTTCGCAACTGGCCGAACGTGTTGGCGGTCCCGTCATCAAAGCGCTGCTCGGCAAAGCTGTGCTTCCCGACCGCAGCCCTTACACCACCGGAGGCATCGGCCTCCTTGGCACCGCCCCCTCCGTCGATGCCATGGAAGAGTGCGACACGCTGCTCATGATCGGCTCCAGCTTCCCTTACATGGAGTTTCTACCCAAGCCTGGCCAGGCCAAATGCGTTCAGATTGAAATCGATGCTGCGCGCGTTGGCCTGCGTCATCCAGTAGACATCGGTCTCGTCGGCGATGCCAAAGCCATCCTCACAGACCTCCTGCCTTTGCTCGAAGTAAACAAGAAGAAGAAATTTCTTAAGACGGCGCAAGATCGCATGAAGAGCTGGAACAGCCTGATGGAGAAGCGCGGCACACGTTCCGACATGCCTCTCAAGCCGCAGGTCGTCACGCACACGCTCAACAAACTTCTCAACGACGATTGCATCGTCTCTTCCGACAGTGGAACCATCGCTACCTGGACCGCGCGATACATTGAGATGCGCGGCTCCATGAAGTTTTCTCTCTCTGGTTCGCTCGCGACTATGGCCAACGGCCTGCCCTACAGCATCGGCGCAGCCGCAGCGTTCCCCGGACGGCAGGTGGTCTGCATTGTCGGCGACGGCGGCCTCACCATGCTCATGGGCGAGCTCGCAACCTTGGTCAAATACAAACTTCCCGTCAAGGTCATCGTCATCAAGAACAACGTACTCGGGCAAATCAAGTGGGAACAGATGATCCTCGAAGGCAATCCCGAGTATGGTGTCGAACTGCAACCCATCGACTTTGCCAAAGTAGCCGAAGCCTGCGGCGCAGCAGGGTATACGCTCGAACGCCCGGAAGATGCAGAGCGCATTCTCGCGCAGGCCCTGCGCTACGACGGACCAGCGCTGGTGCAGGCCGTCGTCGATCCAAACGAGCCTCCCATGCCCGGAAAAATTCGCACCGAGCAAGCCATCAAATTTGCAGAGGCGCTCATTCGCGGACAAAAGCACGCGGTCTCCATAGTCAAAGACATCGCAAAAGATAAAATCCGCGAAGTCATTTAAGCAATCGGCAAAAATCTTTCAAGAGGAACGATGCCGCAGGCACAACTGTCACTCCAACATCCCGCAAGCGATCTGGAGATTGTGCGTGATCACATTCGCGAAGGCCGCTTCCAGCGCAGCCTTTCGTTGCTCACAGCCTTCGCCAGCTTGATGAGTGGCCTCGAAGTCGCGTATGAACACTATCGCGGCAGCTACAGCCGACGCGTCATGTACACGCCCGTTCTTCTCAGCGCAGCTCTCGCCGCCGCGGGTATCGCAGGCTACTGTAATCGTTGGGCCGCGCGCACTGTTCTACGTGCTGTTTCCGCTTTCACGCTTCTGGATTCCGTCATCGGCTTTTATTTCCATGTGCGCGGCGTGCAGCGCAAACCCGGAGGCTGGCGTCTCCCCATCGTCAACCTGGTCATGGGACCGCCCATCTTCGCCCCGCTACTCTTCGGAACCAGCGCATATCTCGGCCTCATCGCCTCGTATCTCCGACGAGAGGAAGATGGTCCGTGGGAACTTGTCTCTTCTACAGAAGACCTCGACACCTCCATCGCGCGCGCGCTTCCGCCACCGATGGGCCGCGAACTTCTCTCCGTCGAGCAGGACATCCGCGAAGGCCGCCTCCAGCGTCAAATGGCCATCGCCACCGGCCTCAGCGCCTTGCTCAGTGGCTTTGAAGCCTGGTACTCCCATTACAAAAATAATTTTCGTTACAAGGCGCAGTGGACTCCCGTTATCCTCGCCCCCCTGCTTGCCGCCGCGGCCTTTGGCTCCGCAAAAAATCGCAGGCTGGCAACCACCGTTCTACCCGCGCTCTCCATCGTCGCCGGCGCCGATGCCGCCGTCGGTTTTTACTATCACGCGCGCGGAGTGCTGCGCCGCCCCGGTGGCCGCAAGCATCTGCTCTACAACGTCATGTACGGACCACCCATCTTTGCGCCATTGCTCTTCGGCGCAGCGGCGATGCTCGGCATTTTCGCAAGCATGCTTGGCCGGAGGAAATCATGAACCCTGAAGAAGCCATCGACCCATCCCTGCGCCCGCGCAATCCGCAAACGGGCGACGCGCTCGAACCCCGCATGCAGCCCGGCTATTATGCAGGTTTCTCAACGCTGCAGCAGCAGGCATTCTGGGATGACGCCACCCGCAAC
>NFUO01000637.1 GCA_002197545.1 Acidobacteria subdivision 2 bacterium RH1 MAG20
CCGCCGATTTTTTCACGTTTCAGGATTTGCTGGACATCCACGAAATGATGGACGTGAAGGAAGCCAACGAAACTGCCTGGCGAGAGTGGGAGCAGAGGAAGTAGGCCATGGAAGAAAATGTAATCGCTTCATACCTGGTCAGCCTGGGCTTCGACACAAATCAGAGCGAGCTCGCCAAGTTTAAGCGGGTGCTCGTAGACGTGCAGCACGTGGTCGAGCGCAGCACGGGCGGGTTCGTCAAGCAGATGATCGGCTGGCAATTCGCGGTCACCGGGGCCCTGGCGTCGGTCGCTGGCGCCGCGATCGGGCTGGCGGATCATGTGGCGCAGGCCGATCAGGAATATCGCCTGTTCGGGCTGCACATGTTCATGAGCACGGATGCGGCGCGCAAGCTGAAGATCGCAACCGACTCCCTGGGAGCCTCGCTCGATGACATTGCCTGGGACCCTGAGTTGCATGCCCGGTTCGTGCAGCTCTGGCAGGACCAGCAGAGATTAGAGAAGGGATTCGGCGGCAATTACGAGCAGAATTTAAAGTCGATCCGGGACATACGGTTTGAGTTCACCAGGCTCAAGGTTGAGGTGCAGTACCTCAGCATGGCCTTCGTCTCTGACCTGTTTGAGAAGATGGGCCTCGGGCCGGCGGAACTCACCGCGAAACTGCGAGAACTCAACGATTACATCATCAAGAACCTCCCGCACATCGCAGATGTCCTCTCCTCCGATGTCCTGCCGATCCTTAAGGACCTGTGGGGAATCTTCAAGGGACTGTGGAAGGCGGGAGAGGACCTCTGGCTAATCTTCCAAAACATCATCGGGCTGCTCTCCGGGGATACGAGCCTCGAAGGCACGAAGGTGTCGTTTGATAGCGTGGCCCACTCGATCGAGCACGTGGTTGGATGGCTCGACAGTTTCATTCAGGCGATGCTGCACGCCGAAGATGCCATGCTGCACTTCTTTGGGGTGGCGATTCGCCTCAAGGAGGGAGATTTCGCGGGCGCCAAGAAGGAAGCTGCTGCGGGTCTCAGCAGCATGTCCGGGAAAGATATCGCCATCGTTGGAGGATCCGCTGCCGCTC
>NFUO01000638.1 GCA_002197545.1 Acidobacteria subdivision 2 bacterium RH1 MAG20
ATACCGGCACGAAGGTCGCTGAACCTGCGAAACCTGCCGAGCCTGCCAAAGCCGCCCCACCGAAGACGGCTAGTCTGTTCGACATGCCTACAGCCGATTCGCCCGCTGTACAGTCTCCGGTCGCGGACTCCAAGACCCAGTCGAGCGACGAAGACGAGATTCTCGACGAGATCCAGGAAGACGGTACAGGCCAAGACGAAGACGTCGACGAAGCTGCCTGAGATTCTCTTCAAGCACGCTGACAGCTCGACCGCCGAAAACTATTTGGATGCTGTCGCTTTGTGGGCGGCTGACTTCGCCTTCTTGACGGCCGCCCATCTCGCCTTGCTTGCCTCAGAGATTTTCTTCCTGCCGGCAGCGGAAAGCACTCGCTTTGTGCGCGGAGCGGCCTTTTTTGTCGGGGCTGCTAGAACGGCCCCCGCGTGAGTGCGTGCAGCGTCCTGGCCTGGGGCGCCCTGCAGAAGAGAGTCACGAATCTTTGTCAGGCGCTCGATCTCTTGGTTCAGTTCCGCTACAGCACCGGTTATGCTCATCCTTCCTCCAATAGAGTAAGCCTAACATTTGCGCGACGGGCATCCCATACTCCTTCATCCATCGAAGGTGATCTGCTCGATCGGCTTAGCCAAACCCACGCCGATGCCCCTATCGGGCGGTTCCGAAGAGTCGAGAGGGACGAGCGATCCGACATCGATCTTTGGCAGCGCGCCGAGATCGAAAAACCTCGAAAGGAACTTTTCCCATTATGGCTACCGCACCCTTCACGATTTCAGAATCGAAACAGACAGACACAACTCTCATGGAACTGGCCGTCGACCGGAATCAGTTGCTCGCCGAGGTTGCAGCGGCGGCGCGAGTGTCCGATGGGAAGAGTACGCAGCCGATCCTCTCCCATCTTCTGTTGCAAACGACAGGTAACGGGCTTCTTTCCATCACGGGCAGCGACCTCAAAAGGACCGTGAGAACAGAGTGTCCAGCCGCGGTGAAGACCCCGGGCCAGGCGACGGTGCCCGCGCAGAAGCTCCTCAATTATCTGAAGCTGCTGCCGAATGGAACCGTCAGCATGAAGGTGCTCGCCAATTACCAGGTGCAGATCTCGGCCGGGCACTCTCGCACCAAAATGCCGGGACTCGCTCCCACTTCGTTTCCGCCGGCACCCGCCATTGCGGTTGCACCCATCCGCATCAACTGCCGCGCGCTCAAGACGCTTATCCGGCAGAGCCTCTTTGCTGTCGCAAGCTCGGAAGACAGATATCTCTTCAACGCCGCGCTGCTCCTGCTGCGCGCCGACCGCATGGGCATGGTCGCCACCGATGGGCGAAGGCTGTCTCTCGTAGAGGTACAGGAGGACAGCTTGGCCATCGAGGATTTCAGGAAGGTGCTCCTGCCGAGAGAATGCATGGGCGACCTGCTCTCTTTGTTTGGTTCGACGAAAGCAGAGTCTCTCGATTTCAGCG
>NFUO01000639.1 GCA_002197545.1 Acidobacteria subdivision 2 bacterium RH1 MAG20
AACACTGCGGCAAATACGGCTTAGATCCGACCTGGGAAAGAGCGTGGGACTCGGTCGTTTTCACCGGGTTATTCCCAGCTTGTCCTGAGTGCAACGAAAAAGGCACGCGACGACCCGTGCTTGCATCGCCCCTGAAAACCAAAGAACTAAAAGATGAGGCGATCGGGGACATCTGGCAACTGGCTGACACGGTGCTCGGAAAAGCGCGAGAGATCGTCTTTGTCGGTCGCGTGCACGAAAGCCGCGTGGCGCGTAGCTTGCGTTTCGAGCCTGGAACCATCGTGGTTTTCGATCGTGGCTACGCCGATTACGACTGGTTCGCCTCGCTCGACGCCGACGGCGTGTTTTTCGTCACGCGCATGAAGGACAACGCCGATTACGGCGTGGTGGAGCGCCGTCCGGTTCCCGAACACGGTGCGGTTCGGCGCGACGAGATCATCTTCCTCTATAAAGCGGCCCGCGGTGGGAACTACGATCTGTTTCTGCGTCGCATCGAAGTCTGGGATGAGGAGCAACAACGCGGCGTTATGTTTCTCACCAATCATCGCGGCTTTGCCGCCTCCACCATCGCCGCCATCTACCGCCAGCGCTGGCAGATCGAACTGTTCTTCAAGGCACTGAAACAGAACTTGCGCATCAAGACTTTCGTGGGCACCAGCCCCAACGCCCTGCACATCCAGATTTGGACCGCGCTGATCGCCCTGCTGCTGCTCAAATACCTGCAACTGCGTGCCCGCTTCGGCTGGAGCCTATCGAATCTCGCCGCGCTATTGCGCCAGCAGTTGTTTGTCTATCGCGACCTGTTCGTCTGGATCGATCAGCCTTTCCAACCTCCCCCTCTGCTCGACCCCGCCGCCGAGCAACTGGCGCTTTCCTGGTGAGCCTAACTTGATTTCATAAAGTCGTCGGCCTCCTCTGAACCGAGTACAGTTGGTAGTGCTCAACGACCAAAGGTTCGGAGAAAGGAGGCCGAACGTGTTGATTATAGGTTGTGACTATCATCCGAGCATGCAGCAAATTGCATGGGTCGATACGGAAACTGGGGAATGTGGAGAGCGACGGCTGACACACTGCGCTGAGGCCGAACGATTTTATCGCGAGCTGAAGCCGAAAGGAGTCGGGGTACGCGTGGGCATGGAGGCCACCGGACACTGCCGTTGGTTCGAGCGCTTGCTGGCCGAGCTGGGCTACGAGTTGTGGGTGGGCGATCCAGCACAGATTCGAGCCAAGCAGGTGCGGAAGCAAAAGAACGACCGCCGGGATGCCGAGCATCTTCTGAAACTGCTGCAGGAAGATACCTTTCCTCGGATCTGGGTGCCCACTCCGGACAATCGCGATATGCGGCAACTGGTTCTGCACCGACATCGCCTGGTGGGGATGCGCACACGCGTGATGAATCAGTTGCAAGCCATCGCGATGAACGAAGGCGTACGGCGCCAGCGGGGGCTATGGAGCAAGAAGGGGCGGGCACAGCTAGAGTCGTTACCCTTACCTCCCTGGACCAGCCGGCGCCGGCAAGAACTGCTGGAGCTGCTGGATCGCTTTGACCCCAGCATCGATCAGCTGAGACAAGCGATCAAGCAAGAAGCCGAGCAACGGCCCGAGGTGCAGCGGTTGTTAACCCACCCGGGAGTGGGACCGATCACGGCTCTGGCCTTTGTGCTGGTTCTGGGCACTCCGAATCGGTTTGGTTGTGGCAAACAGGTGGCCAGCTATCTGGGGCTGATTCCCTGTGAGGATTCTAGTGCCGAGCGTTGGCGTCTGGGCCACATCAGTAAGCAGGGCAATGCGCTGCTCCGGTACTTACTCGGGCAGGCAGCGCTAAGTGCGGCTCGCTGTGAAGAGGAGTGGCACCGCCGGTACATCCACCTGGTGATGCATCGCAATCATGCAATCGCCAAAGTAGCGATGGCGCGCAAATTGGCGGTGCGTTTGTTCTGGATGTGGCGCCGCGGATGGGACTATCAGCAGTTGAAAAAGTTCGGTTCGCACGTGGGGTAGCTCGTGGCTGTCCATGGTGTGAAGTAGATCACCGTCAATTTGATTTGGGCGCCCCACTCCCTCCCACCAGGAGGGAGTCTGAATTCGTTAATCAGGGTCGAAGTTTGGATCGCATAGATGGTTGGGTCGGACCGAATTCCGGCTTGGAACGATTAGCAGCGAGCCTTTGGTCGAGGGCAGTATGCGAGAGCGCCAATGTAGCGCGGTCGGTTTGAGCTGCGGTTCTCATTCTCGCCGTCTGGCCGTGATCGGGCCCGGCGAGAGCAGCCCAGCAGAAGTTCAGCTGAGGAACGAAGCTTCACTAAGTTCGCTTCGTTCCCACACTCGATTATCAAGGTTCGGAGGTCTGTCAAGGGTCAAGATGAACGCCCTTCGGGCGCCCTTGACCGCCCTCCGAACCTCAAGCGGGACGTGTGTTCTTTTCGCTTGACACTGGCCGACGACTTCATAGATGGACAGCAGTGA
>NFUO01000064.1 GCA_002197545.1 Acidobacteria subdivision 2 bacterium RH1 MAG20
GGTCGAGTGACAAAACGCGCACTGGATGCCCATCGACCTGACGCTGCCGTTGGGATTGAAAAAGGCGGTGACACCGACGACGGCGTTGAGCTTGAGGAGGGCGATGGTCGTGGCTGGATCGTCGAGGTTGACCTTGCCCGCCTTGATCTGTTGCTTCAAAGCGGCCGGCAGCGCCTCTGCATCGACCTTGAGGCCGACGGACAGCGCGGTTTTTGGCGAAACGCCCGGGCCGATACCGCCGTTCTTCTCACCGATAATGGCTTTATGCAGTTGAAGTGTGTCACCCCAGAAGGCCTCGCTTCCGAATGTCTCGTAGCGGAAGGTCTTTCTGCCCTCATCGAGCATCGTCTGCGCGTATCGCGCGTTTTCCGCATCGACGGCTGTCTTGGAAGGAGGGGCAGCGGAAGCAACCACGGCCGAGAGCAGACCTACTCCGCCAATAACTGCAATGACCACGGTTCTGATATTCATTTGCGCCTTCCGTTGAAGGACCTACAACACGCTGGGCCCATCGGCGATGCCGACGCGATGGCGATAGACGAGTTCCCAACCTTTCCAGCCGGTGAACAGCAGGATGCAGACGACGACCAGTGAAAGAACAAGTCCGTTCGGCACGACTACGGCGTCACCATGCTCGAAGCGGATATAGAAGTTATACAACTCGATCAGCACAGCGAGTATGTTTCCGCCAGCATGGAGCCAAGCGTCGTTGAGGGCGCGGATGCGTTCGGAACCGAGTACATCGGTCAGACCCGCGACCGCGGCAAGTGCTGCCATGACGAGCCCCGCACCGAGGAGCCAAAGCGAAGCCTGCGACCACGCCGGAATTCCAGTCCGCCAGAAAACAATATCGCAGAGGAACGTTGCAACGAAAAATGCGATCGGAAACGGAATTAGCATCGGATGGATTGGGTGCCCCAGGATTTTCGCGGTGCTTTGAGGGTTGATTGTCATTGTCGTCTCCTTGGCCATGCGGCGTCGCGCCGTGGCCATTAGATGCTGGACGTTGGAGAAGGTTCCCGAAAATCGCTTTCAGACTGGTTGTTCGAGACGATACGGTCTATTCTACAAGGGCTTGGTAGGGTGGAAATTTGGGCCCCTTGTAACCTTTTCGCTCCAGACGCATCTGTTACGAGCAGGGGATTAGTCATGCGACAAGGGCGGGCTCCACGGGTCACCGACGCCGGTTCTGACGATGCCGAACTGTTACAACGCGCACGCGAGCGCGACGGCAGTGCATTTCGTACGATTATGCAGCGGCACAACCGACGGCTCTACCGGGTAGCGCGTTCCGTGATGAAGGACGACACTGAAGCGGAGGATGTGGTGCAAGAGACATATTTCCGCGCGTTCTCCAA
>NFUO01000640.1 GCA_002197545.1 Acidobacteria subdivision 2 bacterium RH1 MAG20
CGCAGAGGCGCAAGGGTACACGGTCGAAGGCTTCGCGCCTACGTCCCGCGCGGCGCAAAAGCTGGCCGACGCAGGCATGGAAACATCCACGCTGCAAAAATATCTTGCACTTGGGGCAAAGCCGGACACTGGAGAGCGCCGCCTGTATGTGCTTGATGAATCCTCGCTCGCATCCACCAAACAGATGCACGAGTTTGTGAATCGCCTTCATCCCCATGACCGCGTGGTGCTGGTAGGCGACCGAAGGCAGCATGAGGCAGTCGAGGCCGGGCGTCCCTTCGCGCAACTCCAAGACGCAGGCATGAAGACAGTCAAACTCGAAGAGATCGTGCGGCAGAAAAACCCAGAGCTGAAACAGGTGGTCGAGCAGCTTGCGCGGGGCGAGGTGCGCGAGGCAGTACAGGGTTTGGAGCGGCAGGGCCGCGTCCATGAGATTAGAGGCCGCGAGGAACGCATCACCGCGATAGCGAAAGAATATGCGAAGTCGCCGGAGGGTACGCTTGTCGTCTCGCCCGACAACCGTTCTCGCGTGGAGATCAACGAACACATCCGTGCCGAGATGCAGGAGCGCGGCTCAGTAAGCAAAGACGAGCATCGTATCGAGGCGCTTGTGCCGCGCCAGGACCTCACCGGGCCGGAGCGCACATGGGCCGCACGGTACGAGTTCAACGATGTCGTGCGCTACGCGCGCGCGTCGAAAGAGACCGGCATCGAGCGCGGCGAATACGCGCGGGTCAAGAGCGTTGACGCTGACAAGAACCTGTTGACGGTGGTGCGAGCCGATGGCTCAGAGCTGACCTATGATCCACGGCGGCAGCAGGGCGTTTCTGTGTATCGTGAAGAGTCGCGCAGTTTCGCCGTGGGCGACCGCATCCAGTTCACCGCGCCAGCCAACGATTTGAAGGTTGCCAATCGCGAATTAGGAGAGGTCGAAGCCATCGGCCAGGACGGACAGATGCGCTTGAAGATGGACGGTGGCCGTGACGTTCAGCTCGATCCGCGCAAGCATCCGCATCTCGATCACGGCTATGCGGTGACGAGCCATTCCAGCCAGGGGCAGACTGCCGAGCGTGTCTTGATTCACGTCGATACCGAGCTGGCCGCGAAAGACTTGCTCAACAGCCGCATGGCATACGTTGCCGTCTCGCGCGGCGCAGAGGACGCGCAGCTTTTCACCAACGACCGCGCGAAGTTGCCGCAAGCATTAGGGCATGACGTGTCCCACGAGAGCGCCCACATGCCAGCGATAAAGCCGGAGCTATCCATCACGCCGCAGCAGCCGGAGATCGCGCCGGTCATCGAACACGGCATGGGCTTAGGACACAGCCTCTAACCTATGAATCGTGCCTGTAGAATGGAGTCTCGCGATCAAGAAATGCACAGAAATCGAGAAATAGCCTGCACAGTTCCTACACAGCCAAAAACAGGCTATTTATCTCTCAAAAAATCAGCGATTTCTAAAAATCAACTCACCCTGTCAGGATGACAAGTTTTGGGGGATGGGCTTGTTCTGCTTCACCCACCTTAGCGACGATGAGGCCGTCGCGAAGATGGGGCACCCGGCTGGGGAGGGCCATCTTTGAAGGCTATTGGGGGTGTTCGACGATGCGGAAGTCTTCCTGCTCATCGCCGGTCGGCGTCTCCCACCCACCGGCGGGGAGGACAGTTTGGTCTACTTCCTTCGGGCCCCAGGTTTGCGGCTCGTAGACGTAGACGGGGGTGGGCGCTTTGAGGATGGGATCGACGATTCGCCATGCCTCTTCGACGTAGTCCTGCCGGGCAAAGAGGGTGGCATCGCCGGCCATGGCGTCGCCGAGGACGCGCTCGTAGGCCTCCATCTCATCGGGACGCGGATGGCGGGTGGCTACCATCTCTACCTCCTCTCGCTTGCCGACGCCGGTGGGAGAGGTGACGGAGACGGCCATGGCAACGGTCATCTCGGGGCTGATGCGGAAACGCATGTAGTTCTGCGGGGTGCCGGGCTCGGTGAGGTTGGTGGTGGGAGGCTTGCGAAAGCGGGCCATCAGCTCCATGCAGGTGACGGGCAGGTTTTTTCCGGCGCGGATGTAGAACGGCACACCATCCCAGCGCCATGAATTGACCTCCAACCGGAGAGCGGCGAAGGTTTCGACCTGCGAGTTGGGCGCGACGCCTTTTTCATCGAGATAGCCGCGGAACTGCCCGCGGACGAGGTTCTTCGGATCGATGGGTGGGATCGCCTTCAAGACTTTAACTTTTTCGTCGCGCATGGACTCGCTGTCTTTGCGTGCGGGGCACTCCATGGCGAGATTGCACATGACCTGGAAGATGTGGTTCTGAACGACGTCGCGAATGGCGCCGGTCTGGTCGTAGAACGCGCCTCGGCCCTGGATGCCGAAGTTCTCCGCCATGGTGAGCTGGACGCTCTCAATATAGTTGCGGTTCCAGAGCGGCTCGAGGAAGGAGTTCGAGAAGCGAAAGGAGACCATGTTGTGCACAGGGCCCTTGGCGAGATAGTGATCGATGCGGAAGATGGATGACTCGGGAAAGGCTGAGAGCAGGATTCGATTGAGCTCCTGCGCGGAGGCGAGATCGTGGCCGAAGGGCTTCTCCACGATGATGCGCGCGCCTTTGGCGGAGCCTGACTGCACTAACTGCTCCACTACTTTTTCGAAGAGCGAGGGTGGGATGGCGAGGTAGTGGGCGGGGTTCTGGGCTGAGCCAAGCTCTTTGCGCACGGCGGTGAAGGTGGCTAGGTCGGCGTAGTCGCCATCGACGTAGCGCAGCAGGGAACTGAGCTTCTGCCATGCCGCGGGGTCGAGGCCGCCGTGCTTTTCGAGGCTGTCTTTGGCACGTGCCTTGAGCTGATCGAGGTTCCACCCGGCCTTGGCTACGCCGATGACCGGAACATCGAGGCCGCCGCGCTTGATCATCGATTGGAGTGCAGGGAAGATTTTTTTGTAAGCGAGATCGCCAGTGGCGCCGAAGAAGACAAGTGCGTCGGAGTGCGGTTGGGCCATATATTTTTCGCTCCCTTTTGTGAAGGTCTAACTGAGTTCCGGGGAATTTCCTCAGGGGCTAAAGCCCCATTGCAAATAAACTACTTGCGGCACGGCTGAAGCCGTGCCCTTAAGCAAAACAGAGTTTTTCCGCAGCTTGGTTTTTCCGCAACCTGCTACGCCCTTTCAATACCGAGAATTAATCAGCGATTCTTTGATCAGAGGTTACTTTGAGGCGGACTTTTCGAGATGGCCACCGAACTCGTAACGCATGGCGGATAGAAGCTTGTCGGAGAAGTCTGCCTGTCCTCGCGAGCTGAATCTCTCGTAGAGCGCGGTGGTGAGGACTGGAGCGGGAACGGCCTCGTCGATGGCGGCTTTTACCGTCCAACGGCCTTCGCCGGAGTCTGAGACTCTGCCGTTGAACTTCGCGAGGGCAGGGTCTTCGGTGAGCGCGGAGGCGGTGAGGTCGAGCAGCCAGGAGGCGATGACGCTGCCGCGACGCCAGACCTCGGTGATCTCGGTCAGATTGAAGTCGTATTGGTAGTTTTCGGGATCGCGGAGCGGGGTCGTCTCGGCATCGATTTCGCCGGTTTGTTTGCCGATGTTGGCGCCCTTGAGTATGCCGAGGCCCTCGGCGAAGGCGGCCATGATGCCGTACTCGATGCCGTTGTGCACCATCTTGACGAAGTGGCCGCCGCCGCTCTCGCCGCAGCGCAGATAGCCTTGTTCAGCGGTGCCGCCTATCTTGTCGTAGCCGGGAGTGCGATCGATGTCGCCGATGCCGGGAGCGATTGCCTTGAAGATGGGGTCGAGATGTTCGACCGTGGCCTGGGGGCCACCGATCATCATGCAGTAGCCGCGCTCAAGCCCCCATACGCCTCCGCTGGTGCCTACATCGACATACTGGATTCCTTTGGGGGCGAGCTCTTTGGCGCGACGGATGTCGTCAATGTAGTAGGAGTTGCCGCCGTCGATCAGGATGTCGCCTGACTCGAGGAGCGGGGCGATCTCCGCAATGGTTTTTTCGACGACTCCTGCCGGAATCATCAACCAGATCGCGCGGGGTTTGGCGAGCTTGCTTACGAGATCGGACAGCGAGGAGGAACCGGTGACTCCTTTCTCCTTTGCCAGCTCGTCGACTGCCTTGGGCGACATGTCAAAGACGACACATTCGTGGTTGTGCCGCACGAGCCGCCGAACCATATTCGCTCCCATTCTTCCTAGTCCCACCATTCCCAGTTGCATAACTGCCCCTTTCAAAGTAGTTTGCCGGAGATACCTTCGAAGCTTTGCCGAAGCTGCTGAAACAGACTACTCCCTCTAGGATGCGTGAATTGTGAAGTCAGGTTGATGGGATTGCTCGAGACCTTCAGGACGCCTTTCAGGATGGCGACTGCGTAAAACAAGCAACGACGAAATACAGGGGTCTCTCCACTGCGCCACGCGATAAAGCTGCGAGGCTCCGGTCGAGATGACGCGCATTTGGGGGCAGAGGCCTTCTCTTCGGTCGAGATGACGATTTTCCATAGTTTTTGGAACAGCTTCTCAGAGTTTCTTCTCGGTGGTAATAGGTCATTTGATATATGTCTATGCTGGTCAGGCGCCCCATGACACGTATCATGCGCGGCATGAGAATTAGGTTCAACTTTCCCTGCGTTCTACATCACGCCTTAAAGGTTGTATGATTTCCGCGAGCCCCAACCCATGAAACTTCATGCTTTGCAGCTGATGGTGTGTTGCGGGCCAGTGAAGCAACAAAAATCTCACAGAAGGCACTGAAGGAGAAAATTTTATGGAGATCAACACTCGACGCAGTTTCTTTGGCAAGATGGCGGCGATGGCGGCTGTCGTAACCGGCGCGCCAAGACTTTTTGCTCAACAGGCCCCTGCTGCCGGCACGCCCGCTCCTGCCGGAGCGCCGATGGGCGCACCTGGTGAGAGGCATCATCGCGGCGGCAGCAACCATGTCCATGAGGGGATTTACTACTTTTCCGGCACCGGTTCCAATGATGGCTATCCCAGGGAAGATCATGTTACGGTCACGGACCCATTTGAGAAACATGTCACGCGCACGATGGATGCACTGAAGAAATCGGTCGAGCGCGCAGGCTCGAATATGGACAGCATCCTTCATCTCCAGGTTTTTCTGTGTTTGCCTCTTGCTGACGGTGTTACGATGCCGATGGGCAAGGCACGCTTTGATGCTCACAAAGCCCAGTACGACGCGTTAAACAAGATATACGGGACATATTTCAGCCCAGGGAAAGCACCGTCCCGCGCCTGCATGGCCCTCGAATGGATTCCCGGAGATTCGCTGATTGAAATCGTTGGTAGCGCACTAGTCGTCAATCCACCTGCACCGCCCGCAGGCGTGTAATTTTTTCACGTAAGACATGAAAGGGAGTTTCGCATGAGTTTGAAGTTCGGTTGGAGTCGTCGTTCGTTTCTATCTGCGCTTGGAGCCGCCAGCGGCAGCGTGTTCGCCCCGGGGGAGTTGAAGGCCGAGGGGATGTTTGCCAAGAAACATAAGGGGGGCACGGGCCCTGTCGACGGCAGCCCCATCGTCCCCATCACCAGCGGGCTTGGTTCCCGTGACATCTACGAGGAGCTTGGGGTAACGCCTTTGATCAACATCAATGGCACGGTCACTGTCATCGGCGGATCGGTGATGGTGCCGGAGGTCATGGAGCTGATGCGCCAGGGCAACCAGCACTTCGTCTTGATCGACGAGCTGGAGATTGCAGCGGGCAAGTGGATCTCGAAGTTGATCAAGTCCCCCCCGGGCTACACCAGCCTGGTGACAGGCGGCGCGGCCGCGGCGATTGTGGTCGGTTACGCCGGCATGATGACCGAAGACCTTGAGCCTCGCATCCGAGCTTGTCCCGACGTGACTGGTTTCCCCAGGACGGAGGTCATCATCCAGAAGAGCCATCGCTACGCCTTCGACCATCAGATCCGCCAGACGGGCGCGAAGCTGGTGGAGGTGGTGACGCGCGAAGAGATGATTGCCGCCATCAATCCGAAGACGGTGGCGATCCACTTCACCAATATCCTGTCGGGCAATGGCAAGGTCAGCGGACCTGAGACGGTCGAGATCGCCAAGGCGCATGGCATCTACACCTTCAACGATGCCTCCGCGGACGTGCCGCCGAAGGAGCGGCTCTGGGAGTATCCGGCGATCGGCTTCGACATGGTCACGTTCAGCGGCGGCAAGGACATCTGCGGACCGCAGGCGTCGGGCGTGTTGATCGGCAAGGAAGATCTGATCCGCTACTCGTTGCTGAACATGAGCCCGCAGGAAGACCGTGTCGGCCGTTGCTGCAAGGTGGGCAAGGAGACCCTCTTCGCGTTTCTGAAGGCCCTCGAACTCTTTGTCAATCAGGACTACGACGCGGTGCTGAAGAAGTACGACGCACGCGCACAGGTCATCACCGATGCGGTGAAAAAGTACGGCGTGACGGCACGGCCGCGGGAGTTCAATCCCGAGGCCCTCGGCAATGTGACGCCTCGTTATAGCTGGCAGATCGATCCCTCCAAGCTCAAGATCACCGGACAAGAGGTCATGCAGAAGCTGGCTGACACGCGGCCGGTCGGGATCGGGAGCATGGGCGCGGGTGCGGGTGGTATGCGGGGACGCGACCCAGACGCTCCGGCCCAGCCTGCCGGTGGCCATCGCGGTGGCGGACGTCGCGGCCATGCCAGCGACCCGAACAGCTTCGGCTTTGCCCTCTGGCAGATCAAGGACGGCGAGGACAAGATTATCGCGGACCGCCTGGTCGAGATCTTCAAGGAAGCGAAGGGCTAGGCTTTCTAACTTAGTAGTAACGGCTGCCAAGGTAGGGCTTCGAGATCATGGATACGATCTCGGGGCCCTTATTTTTTTGATAGAAGCGCGAAATTAAAGCAGGCACTTGCTCGAATGAGCTGCTTTCTGTATTCTCCTGTCAATAATTGAGGGGAGAACATGACCAAGTCTGCTGAACTGCTGCAAGGTACGTTAGATCTTCTTATTCTGAAGGTCCTTTGTCTGGAGCCGATGCATGGGTGGGCCATTGCGCAGCGGATTCGTCAACTCTCGAAGGACGTTCTGCGCGTGAATCAGAGCGCTTTGTATCCGGCGCTGCACCGGCTTGAGCATCAGGCATGGATCGAGGCGGAGTGGGGCGAGTCCGAGAATAATCGGCGGGCGAAATACTACTCGCTGACGAAGGCGGGACGGGCGCGGCTGGAGGCGGAAGAGCAGTCGTGGGACCGGCTGTCGGCGGCGGTGCAGGGCGTGTTGGAGGCGATATGAAGGGAGCGGCGGTGCGGCTCTTCGATAGCCTGCGGCGACGGATGCGGTCGTTGCGGACGCGCGATGCGAGCAATGCCGCGCTGGGGGATGAGTTGCGGTTCCACCTTGAACGGCAAGTGGAGGAGAACCTGGCGCGGGGGATGTCGCCGAGGGCGGCGCGGGCGGCTGCCAAGGAGGAGTTTGGCAGTGTGGCGCAGGCGACCGAGGAGGCCTATGAGGCGCGCGGGGTGGCGTGGCTGGATGATTTGGCGCAGGACGCCCGCTATGGTGCGCGGACGCTGCGACGGAACTGGTCGTTCACACTAGTGACGGTGGCGACGCTGGCGCTGGGGATTGGGACGTGCACGGCGATCTTCAGCGTGGTGAACGCAGTGCTGCTACGTTCACTCCCGTATGGAGCGCCGGAGCGCCTGGTGTATCTGTTTACGCCGAACTCGCACTTCAAGATTCCGATGGGGGTCATGGGGCCGAGCAACGCGGACTTCCTCGACCTACAGCGGGAGAGCCACTCGTTCGCGTCGATGACGTTGTTCGACCAGCGGCAGTACGACCTTGCCGCCGACGATCAGCCGCAGCGCGTGGGCGCGGCCAAGGTGGATGCGCAGTTCTTTTCCACGTTGCAGGCGGACCCGATGTTGGGACGCGCGATCCAGGAGAGCGACGAGCAGCCCGGAAGCGACCATGTGGTCGTTCTGAGCTATGCGCTGTGGCAGAGCGCGTTCGATGGACGAGACGACGCCGTGGGCCGGACGCTGCGGCTGAACGGCAGTCCTTATCAGGTGATCGGCGTGATGCCGCCGGAGTTCAGCTACCCGAACCGGAACGATCTTAGTTATGGAGATGGGCACATTGCAGCGACGCAGCTATGGGTGCCACTGGCGCTGACGGCGCAGCAGAGAGCGGACCGCGACAATAATCCCGGATATGCGATTGCGCGACTGAAGCCAGGTGTGACGGCGCATATGGCGCAGGCGGAGATGAGCGCGTTGATGAAGCGGCTTGATCAACTGCACATCGCGGAGTGGAGAGGGTGGGGAGCGTATATCGAGCCGTTTCTCGATGTGGCGATCTCTCCGGTGCGACCTTTGATGTGGCTGCTGATGGGCGCGGTGGGGTTCGTGCTGCTGATCGCGTGCGGCAATGCGGCGAACCTGCTGCTGGCGCGGGCGGCCAACCGGACGCACGAACTGGGGATGCGGGCGACACTGGGAGCGCGGCGTGGGCGGCTGGTGCGCCAGATGTTGACGGAGTCGCTGATGCTGAGCGGTGTGGCGGGGGGGGGCGGCGTGATGCTTGCATGGCTCTTTCTGCATGTGTTGCTGCGGCTGAATCCCGGGAACATTCCGCGGATGCAGGAGGCATCCCTGGACCTGCGGGTGCTGACGTTCCTTGTCTTCGTGTCGGTGCTGACGGGGCTGCTCTTCGGCGTGCTGCCGTCATTGACTGTTACCCGCATCCGCCTTACGGAGTTTCTGAAGAGCGGAGGCATGCACGGCATTGCCGGCGACCGCAGGCGGTTGCGGAGCGGCCTGGCGATTGCGCAGGTGGCGCTGGTGGTGATGCTGCTGACCGGAGCCGGACTGGTGCTGCGGAGCTATGTGAAAGTATTGGAGATCCAGACGGGTTTTTCGGCTTCCACCGTGACGGGAGTGCTGCATCTGGGCAAACAGTATGACACGCAGGAGAAGGCGTGGAACCTGCTGGAGGCGGTACTGGAAAGAGTCCGGTCGATCCATGGAGTGGAGGCCACGGGACTGGTGAATATGGCCCCCTTGTCGGGCAACGAGGGCGTGTCGACAATATGGATTGAGGGACATCCGCACAAGATAGACGAGATGTTTGAGACGAGAAATATCTCGCAGGGCTATTTAGGGGCGATGCAGACGCCTTTGCTTGCGGGACGGGACTTTGCCGAGGAGGATGCGACCGAAGGGGCAAAGGTGGCAATCATCAACGAGGCCTTTGCGACGGACTACTTCAGTGGCGAGAGCGCAGTGGGACAACATCTGCGCACCAATACCTCCGATCCCTGGTACACGGTGGTGGGTGTGGTGCAGGATGTCCGCTATTTGAATGTTGAAGATGCTGTCGGTCCGCAGGTTTATTTTCCCTGGCATGGAGATGCCGGTCCCTCCAGCGCGTTCCTTGCGGTGCGCTCGACGCTGTCGCAGGGCGCGCTGACGTCCGCGATCCGTGGGGCCATTCATGCGGTCGATCCTACGCTGTCCATTGAGGATGTCCATGCGATGGGCGAGTTGGAGTCGAAGGAAAGAGCGGGGCGGCGGTTCCAGACGATGCTGCTGGTCGTGTTTGCGGGGATGGCGATGTTGCTGGCGATGGTGGGCATCTATGGGCTGCTTGCCTATTCCGTCAGGCAGAGGACCGGGGAGATTGGGCTTCGCATGGCGCTGGGTTCGTCAAAGAGTGGGGTGATTCGGCTCGTCTTACGGGAGGGGCTGGGGCTGCTTGGAGTGGGTTTGCTGCTGGGATTGGCGGGGGCGTTTGCATGCACGCGACTTCTGGCTGGTTTTCTCTACGGTGTTCCTGCTCTCGATCCGTTTACGTTTGTGCTGGTCCCGGTGCTGCTTTTTATTGCGACGCTGGCTGCTTGTCTGGTTCCTAGCTGGAGGGCGGCTGCTGTCGATCCGATGAACGCGTTGCGTCATGAATGATCGGCAGGAAGAGGATTTTTGCGGAGGATCTATCTATGGCAGTTTTGGAGTAGGTGTAGAGGATCAAAGAACAGGCAACAGCAAAGGCAAAATACCGGGGTTCTTCGCTTCGCTCAGAATGACAACGCTTTTTCAAAATCACAACGCTTTTGATGACTCTACAGATCTACGAAGCTGCTCTAGTCGGGGACTTGCCAGCCTACCGGGGTTTGGGCGAGGGTGGCTACGCCGGTGGCCTCGCCGCTGGTGATTTGGGCCATGGCGGGGAAGGCTGTGAGGACTTCGGGGGATTTGGCCCAGACGGGGACCTCCTGCATGGTGTAGTGATAGGTCACCTGGGTTTCGTTGAAGCCGTCGGCGAGGGCCGGTGGGGTGAAGCGGTCGATGGTGTTGACGACGCGGTGGCCGTAGCAGAACCTTGGCGCGTAGCGGGTGCCTGCTGCGGCGACGGTGTAGCGGCTGACGTGGATGGCCATCTCTACGGTTTTATCGAGGAGTTGTGATTTGACCAGAGAGTCCATTTGCGCGGTCTCTTTTTTATCGCTGGTCTCGTAGGGGAAGCGTATGTTGCTGAGCAGGCAGTCGGGATGGTCGACGAAGTGTTTGTTGAGGCCCTGGATGGAATTTTCAGAGGTAGGAGCGGATTTGGAGTGGCAGCCTGCCGCAGAGAAGAGAAGCGTGCAGATGAGTGTGGACTTCAAGATGGTTGATGTTTTCATGGGTCGTCTCTGGTTACATTTTGGTTGGATGCCTTTTTGTGACGGGATGGCATTGGTGGAGTGATGACTTTGCACCTTGTGGAGGGTTGAGATGAGCGGGAGCGGTTGTGGTTCGCGCGATGGACACCTTGGAACTTGTCTAAAACTATGTAAAAAGGCGACGGCGTAAAACATGCAACGACATAATACAGGGATCTCTCCACTACGGCGGCAAAAGCGCCGCCTCCGGTCGAGAGGATGTAGTTTTTTGTGGGGTGGGTTGTAGAGAGAGATCGGCAGGGAAGGTTATTCGTCTTCTGCGGCGACGGGTGGCGGCTGAGCACGTCTCCACACTGTATCAATAAGAGGGCGCGGGAGACGAGAATGTCGGTTAGTGTTCGCCGGTGAGCCAGAGCATGTAGGGATAGAGAAGAAGAAAGAGGATGAGGCAGATGGCGAGGAGATCCATGTAGAGGCAGAGGAGAACTCCGGCATGGAAGAGGTCCCATTGAGGACGTCTCATGCAGCGGAAGGTATCGAAGCTGCCGACGGCTGCGACGATTGCCGGGAGGATGAGAAAGAGGTTTGCCCGGTTGTTGGGGAATCCGGAGAGCAGATAGGCCACCCCGAGGCTGAGAAGCACAAGTATGTTGCCTCGCAGCAGGGACCTCCTTTGCGGATTGAGGATGCGGGATATCACGCTTTGCCCATTGCTAAGGATAGGATATGGGGTTTTGGGGGAGTGTTTCGGCGCATGAAAGGGCTTAATAAGGCTGCTGAAAAGTCTGTTGCAGCAATTAAAGAAAGGCCCGGGGCTAAAGCCCTATGCTAATCCGAAAAACCACAGCTTAGACTTTTCATCACCTTCTTAATACCCATGACACCGATTGGAACAGGCAACGGCAAAGGCAACTGCAGATCCTTCGACTTCGCTGCTCACGAAATGCGCGAGCGGCTTCGCTCAGGATGGATGACAGGAGTTTTGGACAAGGCCGTGGCTATACCGTGGTGAGTTGAGGGCCGGTCTGGGTGGCCATTTGCTGGATGGATTGCTCATAGGGAGCGCGGAGGATTCCGCGTTCGGTGATGATGGCGGTGATGTACTTTGCGGGGGTGACGTCGAAGGCCGGGTTCTGGATGGCGGCGCCGTTGGGCGTCATCTGTTTGCCGTTGGAGTGGGTGACTTCGGTGGCGGCGCGCTGCTCGATGGGAATGAGATCGCCGTGTGCGGTGGCGAGATCGATGGTGGAGAGAGGAGCGGCGACGTAGAAGGGAATATTGTGCTCTTTGGCGAGGACGGCGACGGAGTAGGTGCCGATCTTGTTGGCGGTGTCGCCATTGGCGGCGATGCGGTCGGCACCGACGATGACGGCCTGGATGCGGCCCTGACGCATGAGGGAGCCCGCCATGTTGTCGCAGAGGACGGTGGTGGGGATGTTGTCGTGGAGAAGCTCCCAGGCGGTGAGGCGTGCGCCTTGAAGGTAAGGGCGGGTTTCGTCGGCGAAGACGTCGATCTTGTGGCCGCGCTCTACGGCGGCGCGGATGACGCCGAGGGCAGTGCCGTAGCCGCAGGTGGCGAGTGCTCCGGCGTTGCAGTGGGTGAGGACGGTGCCTTGCTGGGGGAGGAGCGATGCGCCGTGGGCTCCCATCTGCTTGCAGGCGGCGATGTCTTCGTCGTACATCTGCCGGGCCTCTACGATGAGGGCGGCTTTGATCTCGGGAATGGGAGTATTGGCGTCGGCGAGGGCGTTGTACTTGTCGCTCATGCGCTTGATCGCCCAGAAGAGATTGACGGCGGTGGGGCGGGTTTCGGCGAGGGTCTTCGAGATGACGGCTACTTCTTCGGTGAGGGCGGGGATGGTGGTCGCGGTGCTGCGGTCGACGCCGATGGCTACGCCCATGGCTGCGGAGACGCCGATGGCGGGTGCTCCGCGGACGATCATGTCGCGGATGACGGTGGCGACTTGCTTGTAGTCGGTGGCGAGGACGTAGGTTTCTTCGAGGGGGAGTTTGGTCTGGTCGAGGAAGTTAACGCCGGTGGGGAGCCATTCGAGGGTAGGAATCATGTCTTTATTAGTTTAGACGACTGGGTGGTGTGCTGGAATTTCTGGCCGGGTTCGGTGGTGGCGGGAGATATTTCTGCATAAAAAAAGGAGCCACTTGATTGCCAAGTGACTCCTCGGGTTGATCCGTCGAACGAGATTTATTTCGTTGCGGCGGGGAAGCTGTGCAGCAGCGGGCCTACTGTATTGGAGTAGCGATAGTTCTCGCGGCGGTCCGCATCGATGGTCCAGAACATGGCTCCATTGAAGGTGGGATAGCCGTTGGGCTGCAGCAGCTTGTAATGGGTTGGGGCATTGGATTTTCCGGTGATCAGATAACGTATGGCGTCCATGACGATATCCGGGGTGGTGTCGCCGTTGAGGAAGCCGATGGCAACCTTCTCCGGTGGCAGCGGCTCGAAGAAGTGTTTGGGATCGCGACCGACGGGGAAGCCGTGCAGCACGAGCTCGGTCACTGCGGCGTGATAATCGACGGTTCCTGGCATGTAGAATTCGCCGTCCAGACCTTCGAGTGGAGGCGTGTTGTAGTCCTGCGTATCGACGAAGGTGAGGATGTCGCGGATACCTTGCAGGATGGGAATGTAGGAGCCGAACTGGCCGCCGTAGCTAGGGTAGCCGGATGGGATCTGCGTGCCCTCGGGAACGAGGCTGATCATAAAGTTGGGTCCGAAGTGGTCGTGTAGCTGGTGCATTGCGGAGATGATGTTGACGGTTCCGGGCGTAGTTGGATGACGGAAGTCGTTGTCGCCGGGATCGAGCGAGAAGGAGGGTGATTCATAGTCAAGATCGACGCCGTCGAAGTGGTACTCCTGCACGATCTGCTCGACGGAGGTAATGAATCTCTTGACGCCTTCCTGCGTTGCCAGCGTAAAGTACTGGCCGCCGCCGCCGAGCGAGATCATGACCTTCTTACCCTCGTGTTGTTTGGCCAGGATGTCCGCCTTGAACTCCTCTGGGGTTTGGCCGCCGGAGACTTTGTATTGCATCAGGCCGTCGGTACCCTTTACTGGTGTGGCGAAGGCGACGATGACGATATCCCACTGGGGAGAGACGTCGCGGATGCGTCCGTAGCCTGACCAGTAGCCGATGAGCTGATGACCGTTAGGGCCGGTGGTCATGGCCACGGGCTTAACGGTGGAGGCCTGAGCAGCCTGGAAGCTGCCGAACTGGCCGCCACCGCCTCGTCTGCGTACAGGGCAGGGAGTGGCAGGACCGGTGAGTAGATGCGTGTCGGGGAAGCTGTAGGAGTTTTCAAAGGAGCCTGGGTCGGCGGCCTGGGTGTACCAGGGAATCAGGGCCACGTTCTGCAGGTGGTAGGCGGTTCCGTGCGCGTTCGCTACGTATGCTTCGGAGGCAGGAACATTGTTCTTCGGATTGTTGTCCATTGGTGCCAATAGAAATAGCGATGAGCCGACGCCGGTGCCACCGCAACCGCTACCTTTTTCAGGCCGCATCCAGCCGGGGAAGACGTTTCCGGGAGCGTTGGGATCGCGGTAACGCGCCAGAGGGTCGAGCAAGGGGTCCATGAACCACTGCGCGAGCTGCTGGGTGAGCGGCTGAATGTCGGAGTCCGGTGTGACGACGTGGGGATCGAGATAACTGCCGAGAACGAATGATTGACGCGCACCGGCTGAGGTATCGATGCCGTGGGTGCCCCAGGAGCAGCAGACAGTTGCGTCGGCGAGAGCATAGTAGGTGGCGTTTTTTGTCAGCGCGATGACCAGGCTGCCTGTTTGCTGCGCGGGGAGTTGCTTGAACAGCTCCTTCTGGAGGAACTGAATATCGACAACGGCCAGCGAACGCCCTGTTTTTTGGGACGTCAATACGTATCCGTAGCCGATGGGAATAGTGATTTTGACGGGTACAACTTTGGGCTTGCTGAGCAGGGTGTGCCAGGAGTTTCCTGCTGGGGCTGACTTATAGAAGGCGGCACGCTGCATGGCGTCCGTATACTGCGTTGTGCCGGATGCGAAGGCGTACTTCTGGAAGATGGGGGAGTGCACGACTTTGGAGACCTCTTGTCCCGCGTCCAACGTCGCCTTCCTGCCGGTTGTATCCACCGGCGTGTCAAAGGAGAGCGTGATGGGAACGAGAACAGTGGGAATGGTCGTGATTCCGCCTTTGGCCGGGTCGCTGCCGACGATGGTGTAGGAGTGCTCCTTGCCTGTTGCGCCATACGAACGCGTAAATGTGGGCACAGAGACTGTGGGCGCCGACGAGGAAACGCTTTGAGCGAGGCCAGAGGGAACCACCAGCAAGAGCAAGGGCAGAAGACAAGTTGGGATAGAGTGGACATCCGGCTTCACGTACGTACCTCCAAAAAGTTGAAAGAATTTACCCAGCTAGGTTCTTCTATACGGACGAATATAGCAAGGATGAATGCTGTACTTCTCCTGTGACTTCGAGATGTGTTTGCAGGGACTTTGCGGTCCATCCCGCGGATAGCACAACAGATCGTTTTGAAGCAGCGGACCCTTGGATATGAATGAACCCTTGCCAGCGGAACGCTACCAGTCGGATTTACCTCCTCGCATCATTTGTGCAAATCGGCGAAGAGACAGACACGAAGGGACGATAATGGAGGCGCGATGCCTTCGGCATCATGTGAACAATCCATTACAAATGGCACGAGGTAATCGTGGGACACGTTGGTCACAGCTGCACGACTTGTAAATATACCCTCAAACCTCTTGACAGCCCGGCACATCTGGATGTGTAGTAGTTGTGTTGGTGTGGTGAAGGAGTTCACCCTTAACCGCTGTTCCTGCCATAGAGGGGGGACAGATGATGACTCCTGACAGGGAATCCTGTTGCGGAGTCATGTCCACTGCGCGATCCCCGACTTAAATTTGGGAGCTTGTATCCATGGCAAACACATGGGTTCTGTCCGCGTTGTGGGTCGGTCTTGCGTTGATTGCGACTCTACTCGCCATCTGGTTCCACATATCGACGGCGCTGTCGGAGATCGTCGTCGGTACGGTAGCCCAGCTAATCATTGGCGCGTCGTTTGGCCGCGGTGGAATCCTGGGAAATACGGAATGGATCACATTTCTAGCGGGCGCCGGAGCTATCGTCCTAACCTTCCTCGCCGGCGCCGAACTGGACCCCGTGCTCTTCCGCAGTAAATGGCGCGAAGCATTGATTATCGGTCTTGCCGGTTTCTTCGGCCCCTTTATCGGATGTACTTTAATCGCTCACTTTCTGCTGCATTGGACCATCATGGCCAGTTGGCTCTGCGGCGTTGCGCTCTCGACCACCTCAGTTGCTGTTGTGTATGCAGTCATGCTCGAACTCGGTTTCAATACAACCGAATATGGTAAGGCGATCCTGGCTGCCTGTTTTGTCAATGACCTGGCAACGGTTATCGGATTGGGGCTTATTTTTTCTCCGTTCACGATCAAGACGCTCATCTTCGTAGGCGTCTCTATCGCTGTTTTTGCAGTGCTTCCATTCTTGACGCCGAGATTCTTCAATAAATACGGCGGCCGCGTCTCTGAACTTGAAGCGAAGTACATTTTATTTCTACTTTTCGCTTTAGGCGGACTGGCTCTCTGGGCCGGCAGCGAACCCGTGCTGCCGGCTTATCTTATTGGGATGGTGCTTGCCGGTACCGTAGGCAAGGACCATGTTCTCATCCGCCGTCTCCGAACCTTGACCTTCGGATTTCTCACGCCGTTCTACTTCATCCGTGCCGGTTCGTTTGTTTCTGTGGCGGCACTGCTTGCCGCGCCAGTTGTGCTTGTCGTTCTATTCTTTGCCAAGATACTGACGAAAATTGTTGCCGTCTTTCCGGCGGTGCGTTTTCACAAATATGCAGGGGCAGCAGGCGGCTATTACACGCTGATGATGTCGACTGGATTGACCTTCGGCACAATATCGGCGCTCTTTGGTCTGAACCACAAAATTATTAATGGTGCGCAATATTCCTATGTAGTGGGAACGGTCATTGCCAGTGCGGTTATTCCCACCATCGTAGCGAATATGTTCTTCCTGCCACGGCATCTGCTCCCCAAGAAGAGGGAAGAGGCTGCACCGGAGTCGGTACTGCCTCAGCCAGCAGAAGCGGGAACAGTCTAGGAGGATCTTATGAAGAGCCAAACACCACAAGTCTTTGAAACTATTCTCGTCGCATACGATGGTTCTCCTCAGTCGCAGAGAGCCGCTGATCTTGCCTTTTCTCTGGCCGGAGCCACACGGTCCAAGGTGCTGATATTTTCCGTCATTCGTCCTCCGGAGCCGGCCGCTCGCGCTGAACTGAATGCCATTCTTGAAGATGGCCGCGACCACTATGAACAGAGCTTCGTCAGTTTGCGTGAGCAGGCAAAGCTACGTGGCGTGGAGCTTGAAACCGATATTGCGGTTGGCCATCCCGCCGAGCAGATTGTGCATCGGGCAGAAGAGGGGAACATCAGTTTGATCATTATGGGCAGACGCGGAGTTTCGGTCTTTCATCGTTCGATGCTTGGCTCTATTTCAGAGCGTGTGCTCCGGTACGGAATGTTATCTGGCAACTCGTGCAGGAGGCCATCGAAAGGCTACGTTCTACCGGAAACCATGCGATTGATACTCTACAGCGGATCGCAAAGGACCTTGGGAAGACGGATGCGCCGTCTCATGGTGAGTTCGAGACGTTGCTCCGAGAAATACCTCGCTTCGAATTGGCTACACTTCCAGAGGAGATCCGTATCGGTCATTGGAAGCTTCTGGGCAATGGGATTGTCCGTTCCAAGATCAGGACCAACTTGGAAAACAGTATTGGCTCTCTATTGAAGAATGAGCTGCACCTGTACGGTCTGGCATTATCGAAGTGGAGTGAGCAAATCGCGCGCAAGCTGGAGGCACTGGTCAACTCGTATGCTGACGCTTATCGTGTACAGATCCAGAGGATCAATGGGACTTTGGATTCGAATGAGACGGTCAATGCCGGTCAACTTCAGAGCGATCTCGATTGTTTAAGAAGCTGGAATGCAACACGCACGCCTGACCTGGCAGAGAAGCGTGCATGATAAGGAGAAATAGAGTTTGCAAAAATACCTTTTCATCGCAATCGGGGGCGCTCTTGGTTCTCTAACCCGGTTCTGGGTTGGCTCAATGGTCGCTAACCGACTGGGCACCAAGTTTCCTTATGGGACGTTCTTAATCAACATTACGGCTTGTCTAATCATTGGATTTTCATTGACCTTTTTAGGAAAGCGTACAGAACTGAACCCCGCATGGAGATATTTGATTCCGATAGGTTTTGTTGGAGCATACAGCACCTTTTCGACCTTTGAATGGGAGACATTTTCCAGCTTGCAGACGGGCGCGTTTCTTATTACCACACTCTATGTTGTTTTGAGCTTCTTTCTTGGCCTTGTTGCCGTATGGTGCGGAGTCTTGATCGCGAGGTCTTTGCCATGAGAGCACATAAGGTTGTGAACTATAAACCGATTCTGCAGGTACTTGGCGAGGCTGGCTGTCCTTTTTGCCGCTTTATGAAGAACTATCAAACGTCTCTGCTGCAGGAACCAGGAAGAGAGATACTTCATCTGTGCAACTTCCATGCATGGGGACTTGCGGCGACCCAGGAAGCAACTTCCGCCGCAAAGTGTTTCATCACCCTTCTCCAGGATCAACCTGTAGAGGCTTCCAGTCTTTTCTGTAGCATCTGTGTATTGCTGCAAGAGGAAGAGGATTTTCGAATCCGCGAATTTGTCGTTTGCATCGAACACAAACTTGTTGCTCAATGGCTTCGCTCTCAAGCAGTGCTCTGCATGGTTCATGGAGCGAAACTAAAGCGCAATGCATCACCGATATTTACTGCGGCGATCAACGCCATTATGGAGAGATACCGAAGACAACTTGTCGATGAGCTTACTCGTCTACGCCGCGAGCATCTGCCAGACGCCGAAAGGTGGGGAGTTTTGGGACGTGCGGCGGAATTTATGGTTTTGCAACGTGGGTTACACGCATAAAGGAGGAGACATGCTATCTGCCGGGAAGGCCGTAAAAGTTTCCATTTATTTGAGCGAGGGATCTACTCATCACGGGGTGGCAACGTATTCAAGCATTCTTGATTTTTTGTTCTTTCGTGGAATTTCGGGTGCCACTGTGCTGAAGGGTGTCGCAGGGTTTGGAGCGGACCACCACTTGCATTCGTCAAACCTCTTGGATATCTTAGACCATCTTCCTCTGAAGATTGAATTCATCGAAACGCAGGAAAAAGTCGACGAATTATTCGGAAAGCTTGAGGAGATGGCTGGTTCAGGGATGATCGAGTTGCAGGAAACGATGGTTGCCAAACCTGCGCAACTTTCAAAACCAAAGAAGACGCCTTCGCCGGGGCACGTCAAGATCGAAGGCAAAGCGCAATTGATGCGGATATTTATTGGCGAGAGTGACCAGTGGCAGGGCAAGCCGCTCCATGAGGCATTGGTTCACGCCTTACGCGCCAACGACCTTGCTGGAGTAACTGTCTATCGCGGAATCCTCGGCTATGGAGCACATCGCAGAGTCCATAAAAAGAGTCCGCTGCGCCTGTCGCACGACAGCTCGATCATGCTCTCGATCATCGACACCGAGGAAAAGCTGCGGGCGTTTTTGCCTGTTGTGGAGCAGATGGTCCAGGAGGGACTGGTTGTCCTCTCGGATGTGGACATTATCAAATATGCCCATCGCGCGGCTGAGACAAGCGAAGACAAGGGGTAAGCCATGAAAGAACAATTTCAGGCGAAGATGTTACGCATTCACTTTACAGAGGCAGACAAGTGGCAAGGCCGGCCATTGCATGAGGCGATTGTTGCAAAGTGCAAAGAACTTGGACTGGCTGGCGCGATTGTCTATCGCGGTCTCGAAGGCTTCGGGGCCAGCGCCAGGATTTATCACGCCCGGAGTTTGTCCTTTTCGAAAGAAGTGCCCATCATGGTGAGCGTCATTGACACGGAAGACCAGATTCAAAAACTGGTTCCCCACTTAGACCAGATGATTGCAGGAGGTCTGGTTGCGAGTTCCAAGGTGGAGGTTATTCGTTATTCCCGATTAAAATAGGATGCCAAGTGATTGGGTGAGTCAGCGCATATGACTATCACTGCCCAGACCGTACAACGTAGTTCGATTGAAACGGCATTAAATACTCTGCTAACGGTCGAGGATTCCGGGCCTGGCAACAGGAGCTTGCGTGAAAAGCTACTCTCGCTGGAAAGAAAACTAGCATCGAATTAACTTCACCTCGCTGTTCTCGGTCAAATGAAGCGGAGGAAGTGTTCCTTCATCAACGCGCTTCTTGGGGCTGAGATTTTGCCAACAGGGGTTCTTCCGGTGACAGCCGTGTTTACGGAGATTAAGTACGGCCCGGTTCTGCTGTGGCAGATCCTCTTTTCGTATGCCCGTCTTCCCGCCCTGGGCGTGCCGCTTCCAGTCTGGAAGCGGCGCTTTGTCCACCCACCCGACGAGTCTGCAAAAGGGATGGAGATTTTCTCGATGATTCGAGTAAGCAGCCACGAATCATCTCGTATCAATGCATGATCGAAAGAGCCAAAATTTGTTACTTGCAGGGGAAGGGACACCAAAACCTCATCTCATCTGATAGACTTTATATTGTCGTTGCGTTGGCGATTTTGGTGTCCATTTGGTGTCCAAAAAAGCCTGAAATTGAGTACAAAGCAGCGAAACGGTAGAACAGAGCGAAAGCTACGAACTCTCTGATTCTATGTGACATATAGCCAAGTGTCTGAAAAGACTCGTGGGGACGTAGCTCAGTTGGTTAGAGCGCTGCCCTGTCACGGCAGAGGTCGCGGGTTCGAGCCCCGTCGTCCCCGCCATAGATTCTA
>NFUO01000641.1 GCA_002197545.1 Acidobacteria subdivision 2 bacterium RH1 MAG20
GCTTCGTCCGGAGAATTTATGGGTAACTCGCGTACTCAGCGCTGAGGTTGAGTTAGAAAGCAGTGGAGTTTGCGGCAGGTCGAATCGAGGGCGCTTTGCTCCTGTTCCGAGCCGTTGTGGATCAGTGGGCCGCCGTCGGCATGAAGCACATCGCGAAGAAGTCGCTTCATAGCGACCTTTCTCAGAGAAGGGGTGTAGTTCAGATCGCGGATGATTTCTCCACCCAGCGTCCAGAGGTTGTCCACGTGCCGACGCATGGTCTTCGGGGAAAGACTCAATGAGGCCAGATGCTCGATGAATGGCCGGAGGCAAGCAACCAGTTCTTCACCTGGCGGCAGGTCTTTTTCCAGCCCCATCCATGAGCGCGGCCAGTTGTCCAGGTCGCGGCAGTAGGCGAAAGCTTCGGAGGACGGCGCCGAGGTAGCGGCGCGGTTTACTCTGGAACTCTTCGCCTTGAAAATCGTCCGTGCCATGGAACTGATCACGATTCTAAACCACTGCCATCGCCAACGGGGATTCGTCTACCAACATGCCCGCTTCGGCCCCGACAAGAAAAGCATCGAAGTGGACGTCCGACCGCGGGAGGGCTCGGCGGCGGTCTGCTCGGGGTGTCACCAGTCGGCACCGGGTTACGATCATCTTCCCGAGCGGTGTTTCGAGTTCATTCCTCTCTGGGGCTTTCTGGTTTTCCTGCTGTACCGCATGCGACGTGTCGACTGTCGGAATTGCGGCGTGGTAGTCGAGGAGGTTCCCTGGAGCGATGGGAAGCACCAGTTGACCAGAGCCTATATGCTGTTTCTGGCCCGCTGGGCGCGCAAGCTCTCCTGGAAGGAAACCGCCGAGGCGTTCCACACTTCCTGGGACCAGGTGTGCGACGCCGTCGAGTATGTGGTCGGCTGGGGCCTGGAGCATCGCACGCTGGAGTCGATCCGCGCCATTGGTGTGGATGAAATCCAGTACGCCAAAGGCCACAAATACCTGACGCTGGTCTACCAGATCGACCAGGGACTCACCCGCTTGCTCTGGGTCGGCAAGGAACGCACCATTGAATCCTTCCAGGGTTTCTTTACCGTCATCGGAGAGCAACTCGCTTCCCAGATCGAGTTTGTTTGCTCGGACATGTGGCAACCCTACCTGGACGTGATTCGCCAGAAATGTTCCCAGGCGCTGCACATCCTCGACCGCTTCCACATCGTTGCCAAGATGAATAAGGCGTTGGATGAGGTCCGCGCCGCTGAATCGCGCCAGATGGCCCAGGAC
>NFUO01000642.1 GCA_002197545.1 Acidobacteria subdivision 2 bacterium RH1 MAG20
GTAATCGCGCTCTGCGTAGAGGTGCAGGCCATTGTCCTCGCCGAACTCAGCCAGGTAGACGAGCGGAGCAAGGGCATAGAGATGATAGTGGAGAGCGCGCTGGCCACGGCGCATCTCCTCGGGGAGCGAACCATCGGGCTGAACCTGATCGATGCCAGTGCGATAGGTGCCGATGCCCCAGTCGAAGATCTTGCGATTGTCAGCGGCAATACCAGCGGCAGCCACTTCCACGCCGGCCCATGAAAGGTGATTGTTCTTGGCGCCGTTACTGTTGTAGAAATCCATAGTCTGCTGGACGACGGCACCGAACCACGGGAAGAGCAGCTTTTGATCTGCAGAAGTGATGAAGCCGCTGTCGCGGATTTTGAGGTAGGAAATCGCAATGGCGCCAATGACCCAGCCCTGAACATAGTAAGCCTGATTGGAGGACATCTTTCCGGTGAAGACGCCATCCCTCGCGGCTGTGGTTATGTGTAGCAAGGCGCACTGCGCGGCTTCGCGACTGCCGGTGGCGCGCCAGGCATCGGCGGCGGCGACAATCTCCTCGCCGAGTTTTTTATAGGGACCGGCGCTTTCGGAGTAGGCCTTCCATTTGGCCGGGTCGATGACGGAGCCCTTGCGATCGGAGTAGAAGCCGTTGGTGGCGAGATCGCGAGAAAGATGTACGACGGCGGGGCAGGCATAGGGTACGTTCGTAGGCGTAACGGAGCGACCGTCCCACGGAGAACGCAGGGCCGCGCTGGCGGTAACAGCGGTGGTGAGGGCGAATGCGAGAGCGATGATGGAGCGGCAGGAGAGCTTAAGCATTGTCGACCTTTCCGGTGTAGTCCGCGCGCGAGGGAGTGAAGACGTCGAGAACTTCCGAGTCTTCCAGTGCGCTGGCTTCGTGCTCGACGCCGCCGGGGACGATGAAGCTGTCTCCAGTGACGGCCTCGAAGGTGGAGTTTCCGCTGGTGAAGCGGAGATGGCCGCGCACGATGTAAACGAGTTGCTCATGCGGATGGCTGTGGCGCGCACCCTTCCATCCGGGCTCCATAAGGTGCCGGACAAGCATGAGCTTTTCGTTCCAGGCCAGCACCTGGCGGGTGAGGCCGTGCTCCGGAGAGAAGCCAGGTCTTTCGGCCAGAGTTATGCGGTTTGCTACTGCTTGCGTCATGAAACTTCCCCTTCGCGCTCCGTGAAGAATGTTGAAACCATCCCCTGCAAACTATGCCGCTTCACTCATCATGCATGCTCAGCATTTCA
>NFUO01000643.1 GCA_002197545.1 Acidobacteria subdivision 2 bacterium RH1 MAG20
GACCAGGTCAATATCCATCGACATCTCCGACTCGGAATCGCTGCAAGTACCATCGATGCAAGCGTCCACCTTGGCGTGCAGGATCATTTTGGAGCCTTCCTGGATGGGCGCTTCTTGGTCCTTGCCCAGCGGAAAGTTGCCCTTGAGCGGCAGCTTGACCTCGATGTCGAACACGCCGTACTGCCGGCCATCCTTCTTGTAAGCGCGCAACAACTTGCCCTTGCCGCTCGCCTTGCTCTTATCCACCGGAAAAGGTTGTTTCGTATCTTTATCCAGCGCCTTGACAATCTCGTCGGTATCGAGCTGCCACGTCCCATTGACCGGAACCGGCTTCTTGGGCATAAACGCCTTCTCCAGTGCATCGTCGTCGCCGTCGTCCTTGCTATCTTTGTTGAAGGAGCGATTCAGCGATTCGGCGTCCTTTCCCGTCACTTTCGGACCATCCTCGATGGCGAAGTGATATTTGCCGTCCTTTTTCTCGATCAAAAGGGTCTTGACGTCGTAGAGCAAGGGCATCTCCTTATCGCCCGTTTTAACGGTGGCCTTGCTGTATTCGCGGCGAATCTTGGTAGCGCGTTTGCCCTTCTCCTTGTCCACGATCGTTTCCTTGTATTCCTCGGTTACGATCTTGGCGTCTTTCTTCTTGGTGACGACCTTTCCGTCCGGTCCTTCGAGTACGAAGTTGGAGTTTTCGTTGTCCTGCTTCTTGCGGTCGGTAACGGCCCCCTTGCCGCTTTTTTTGAGCTTGATGGTGTAGCCATCGTCCACGCGCACCGGCGCGGCCGCCGTCAGCAGACCGACAAGAACGAGCAAGCTTATCTTCCGCAACATGAGATTTTCCTCCATTAAAGATCGTTTTCCAGCTTAATTCACGATCGCTACCAGCGCTCGATTCGGCGGCGACGACGGCCGCCGTACCCTGAAAGATTTTAGGTAAGTAAGCGCTCGCTGGCTCGTTGGTCACCCCTTCATGTGCAGCAGCACTTTGCCCTGTCGTCCCGGCAGTGCCGCTTGGCGAACGGCGGCGTGAATGTCCGTCAAGGCGAAGCTCTTACCCACGTCGGAAACGAGTACTCCGGCACGCAACAGTTTGCCGATGCGGCGAAACAGCAACAGCATCGTCCACCACTTCTGCCCGCGCACCCACTC
>NFUO01000644.1 GCA_002197545.1 Acidobacteria subdivision 2 bacterium RH1 MAG20
AACGAGTTTACAATGGCGCCTACCTCGCAGAGTTGCGCGCCGAGATACGATCCCGCGCGGGCTGCGAGTCCACTGAGGAGAAAACAATGGCGGAAGAAATGAACAGCACGGCAACGGAAGCAAAGTGCCCGTTCGCGGGTGACGCTCGCAAACACACGACGGCCGTATCCCCGACGAACGCGGACTGGTGGCCGAGTCAACTGAACCTGAAGATTCTGCACCAGCGTTCCCCAAAGTCCAATCCCATGGACAAGAAGTTCAATTACACCGAGGAGTTCAAGAGCCTTGACCTGAATGCCGTCGTCAAGGACCTCCACGCACTGATGACGGATTCGCAGGACTGGTGGCCGGCGGACTTCGGCCACTACGGACCTTTATTCATTCGCATGGCCTGGCATAGCGCCGGCACGTACCGCATTGGCGACGGCCGGGGAGGGGCAGGGAACGGCACCCAGCGCTTCGCTCCCCTGAACAGTTGGCCGGACAACGTCAACCTCGACAAGGCGCGTCGCTTGCTCTGGCCGATCAAGCAAAAGTACGGGCAGAAACTCTCCTGGGCCGACTTGATGATTCTTGCCGGCAACGTCGCTCTGGAGTCGATGGGATTCAAGACCTTCGGTTTCGCCGGCGGCCGTGAGGACGTCTGGGAACCGGAAGAAGACATCTACTGGGGACCTGAGAGCACTTGGCTGGCTGATAATCGCTACACCGGAGACCGCCAGCTCGAAAATCCTCTCGCGGCCGTGCAGATGGGCCTGATTTACGTCAATCCGGAAGGTCCCAACGGCAAACCGGATCCGATCGCTGCAGCGCGGGATATCCGCGAGACCTTCGCTCGCATGGCGATGAACGACGAAGAGACGGTTGCGCTCATCGCTGGCGGTCACACCTTCGGCAAAACCCACGGTGCCGGCGCTCCAGCGCACGTCGGTCCCATGCCGGAAGCCGCGGGCATCGAGCAACAAGGGCTTGGCTGGGTGTCCACCTTTAATACAGGCATAGGTGGTGACGCAATCGGTAGCGGCCTCGAAGTCACGTGGACCAGCACGCCGACGAAGTGGAGCAACAGCTTCTTTGACAACCTCTTCGGCTATGATTGGGAACTAACCAAGAGCCCGGCCGGTGCGCATCAGTGGAAGCCCAAGGGTGACGCGGGCGCCGGTACCATCCCTGATGCCCACAATCCGTCGAAGCATCATGCGCCATCCATGCTGACCACCGACCTCTCGTTGCGCTTCGACCCTGCCTACGAAAAGATTTCGAAGCATTTCCACGCCCATCCGGATCAGTTCGCGGATGCCTTCGCTCGTGCCTGGTTCAAGCTGACGCACCGCGATATGGGCCCCTTATCACGTTACCTTGGCCCGCTCGTTCCCAAGGAGCAGTTGATCTGGCAGGACCCCGTTCCCGCGGTGAATC
>NFUO01000645.1 GCA_002197545.1 Acidobacteria subdivision 2 bacterium RH1 MAG20
AAGTCGCGCCAGTTCATCAGCAGTAAAATCCTTGAAATCACTTGCGCCCTGCGGTGGACGACCAACCGGCTGCGGCAATTCCTCTTCTTCGTCTTCGTCATCTTCTTCACCCGAGGTGATTTCCGTCTCCGGTGTTAGCAGTCGGCTTACTGTGAGCCGGCCAGCTTCCATGGAGCTTCCCAATCGTCTCAAAAGCAGAGTCTTGAAAAATCCCGCACCCCGAACGCGTTGCTGCAGCAGTAGAGAAAATGCCTCCGCCTCTTGATAAGCCTCAAGCAGGTAGCCACTGAGCCTGATCGAGTCCTCCGCGCCTTCGCCAAATAGCTTGACTGACACTCTTGGTAGGAAAGGCTCACCTGTGGCTGGATCAATCGTCGTCTCTAGATAGGCACGAGTTCGGCGCACAATGCACCGTAAGAGTGGATTAAACCGCTCCCCATAAATTGGCAGCAAGCCATTCTGAAGTTGAACTCGCTTTATTGCCGTTGAAATCCGGTCAAGGCTTTCTGGCGTGAATTGCCATTGTGTATCGTCTGCATCCAAGCTGCGGCGAATCCGATCGAATGCAGCATCTTCTTCGCGAGATGGGAGCGGATCACGAATATATTCCCAAGCTTCGTGAGTATCGGCAGTTGGAATTGCCGCATCTCCGGTTGCAATTTGAAGACAGCTGCTCGCGCGCCACCAGGGACTGGTGCGCGTCCACCCACCAAGTACACCATCGTTTCCGTTGGAGAGAATGCTCAGCAGATCCCAAGCCTCCACAGGATGGAGTTGCACTGGAGTTGCCGTAGCGAGCAACATGCTTTTGGTATTCCGGCCAATTTGCCAAAGAAACGCCATTAACTTGTTGGGCTCAGGTCTCTCGTCGATCTCTTCGGCTCCGGCATCTACCTTCGGTAAATTCCGCCGTCGAGCTCTATGCGACTCATCAACAACCACGCAACTGTATCGCCGACTCAGGAGTTGATTGAGCGGTTCATGCGCTCCCCGCACTACCAAGCCTTGAGAACCGAGGCCAATTTTGCGTGGGCACTTACCCAGAGACTTGGCTCCATCCGATGGATATTCGAGATTGTTTTCATCCACCCATGCGCTGCCGTTCCATCGAGCTGAAGGCAACTGCAACAATTCCATCAGCTCGTCCTGCCACTGTTGCAGAAGCGATTTGGGTGCGAGCACGAGGATGGGGCCGCCATTGGGGTCATCCAACGCAATGAGCATCGCGGCCATTGCGAGTTGAACCGTTTTGCCCAAGCCAACTTGATCCGCGAGTACGAGACGTGCACCGCCAAGCCGATGCCGCTGTAATGCCAAGCTGGCAAAGTACTTTTGGTGAGGCCAGAGCCCTTGCTCTTTTCGGTAGACAGGTGATTCGACAGCTACCGTTGCGGCAAACGTATTGGGATCTGCAATCTCCTTGAGTTCCGTAGGTCCAACTACCTTGCGGTTTATGATTCGCTGCAAGTCATTCACGACGAAAGGACAGCACGCAAGGTCTATCGCTCGAGCGTCGTTCCAGAGTGCGTCGAATTCCTCCTGAACCCAGCTGATCGCTTCGGGGGAATCATCTTCCCAAAGGAGCTCGTAGTTTATCTTCCAGGCTGATGCACTCTCATTGACACTGCCGAGAAAAGTGGTTGCTGTACCATCTGCCCGTCGAATAGCGCCAGCTTTTCCATGGATCAACCCAAATGCAGAGTCGGGCAGCACCCGCACTTCCATTTTTTTGCTCGTCAGCATGTCATACAGCGCCTGAAACCGCGGCAACGCTGCTGGCGGGGCCTCTTCTGGCTGGCCCGCACACCATGACCGCCGGAGCGCAGCCTGGGCTGCTGCCGCTGTCGCCAGATCTCTTGGATCAAGGTCCGAGTTGCAGATAATGCGTACCGGCCCGGCAACTTTGGAGATCGCTTCTCCTGCCACTTCAAACAGACTCGAACGAAAGTAGCCTGCGATTCTGTCGTAGGAAATCGCGCCCTCCAGCCGCTGGTTGAGTACGGCGTGGTCGAGTCTGTGTCTTCGACTTGAGTGTCTCTGCATCATCATGCGTGATCGTTCCGCAGGCGGCCGGCGAGAATGCGGGCAGATTCAGAGTCTGCCGCCCACTCGTTCATCCCTTCCGCATTGCCAAGGGCTGCGATCCATTCCAGCAGACCAATAAATCCTTCGCGCCTGGTCCAATACCCCTGACCGAAGGTGTCGCGCAGATATTGACGGCCGCGCTCCGGGTCATTGTCCGCCGCGGTCGTTTCACGAATCGCAAACATCAGGTGGCGTAACGGGGTCACCGCAAATGGATGCGGAGCGCCGCTGCCTACCCGGCCACGGCGAGTGGGCAGGTTCGATGTATCTATCTCAACGCCCTGCACGGGCGCGAGCAGACCGGCTGCCAGACCGGTTGGCGTAAACATGCGCGCGCCATTGGCCTTGTCGCTCTTCAGCAGGGGCCGAATGTCCGTCACCCCGAATCCACGGGCCAGTTCTTCGTACATGCCCTTACGGCGTTCTCCGCGACTCTCAATATCAAGGGCACGGAGATAGTAGCGTTCTGCCAGCGACAGGTCACGCCAGGAACTTTCCAATCCTCGGGGGATGAGCGTGTCGCAGGCGATACCGAGGGCGCGTTCGATCACCGTCTGGAAATCGCTCTTCTCATTCCTGCCGCGCATCGCGAAGACCTCATGTTCCACATCGCGTCCATCGAGCTTTCCGTATTGCGTCAGCACCTTCAGCGCTGCGGCGTAGGCCGCAAGCTGGTAGTCGGCATCGTTGAAGTTCGGCTCGCCATCTTCATCCAGGGCCTGCATGGAGGCGATCTGGCGCTTCACCTCGTCCTCGACGAGTGGATAGAGACCTTGATCTGAGCGAGCGTTATGACGCGCTTGTCCGGAAAGAATTTCGCAGCCGCATGGCTGTCATTGTCGAAGAGAAACTTGTACTCCCTCATCTCAGTTTTTCCCTCCTCCATGGTTCTGCCGTCGCCTCGCATCGGACCGAGCGGCATTCTCACGGAAAAATCTGCTGCCACCCAAACGCGCAGAGTTCCCGCACCATTTCCGGCGTCAGGCTCCGGCCTGTGGCGATGCGCGCAGCCTCGCGGATCGTGTCATTGACTTCGCGAAAATACTCTTCCGCGGCACGCTCGACCACACGGACAGCCTTCGCGTGCAGCGCAGGCTGAACGTTTGTTTGCCACTGCTCGCGAATCGCGGCGAGATTGCCGCCAAAGGTCTCGATCGTGTCGTGGATATAAAGGATGTCCTTGGCGCGCCTGTCGCGATCGCGCTTTTCGTGAATCAGAATCTTCTGCACCAGGAATGCCGCCGCGTTGGGAACAAGGATGCGTCGAACGTCGGGCGTCGGATAGCCGGCGGCAGGGGCGATCATCACGTTCCAGGGATTTTGGAGCAACAGTTCTAGGTGACGGAGCTTCTGGACTAAGACGCCGGAGACACGGGCCGTTACAGTGCGCCGGCCTCCGCGCTTGACTGCGCTGCCCACGAGCGGCGCCAGAAATTCTGCGTAAAAGCTGTTGTCTCCGCTCTGGACGCGATAATGCGCGGCTGGAGGCTGTGTGTCGCCCATCAGCTCTTCGCGGAAGTCCCTTTCGAGCAGCCGCGCGCGAATCTGCTCGCCGGTAGCGGGCAGATCGAGCGGGACGGCAATGTCGGTGTCGAAGGTTCCCATAGGCTCGTAGTCGAGCGGCTGCGCGAGAGGGTGAAGGCGGTAGAGGCGGTGTGCCCAGCCACCGATGATGACGACCTGATCTAGCCACGGTTCGAGGGCGTCGACCAGGCGGGCGAAATACTCGCCATCCGATTGGACGGCCATTACTGTTTCTCCTCGAAGATCGGCGCAAGGACGCGGCGGCGGATCTCTTCGGCCTGTGCCTCGCCGCGTGCCGGATGGGAGCTCACGTCCAACCAGACCTGCAGGATGTCGGCGACCGGAACGCCGTTGCGGACGACTGCGGCGCGGAAGACCGACTCCCGGAACGCGGGAATGCGCACATAAACGTCCGGTCTTTGTTTGGCGCCCTCGGGCGAGAGCCCCATCCGGCTGAGGACCTCCCGG
>NFUO01000646.1 GCA_002197545.1 Acidobacteria subdivision 2 bacterium RH1 MAG20
GCTTCGTCAGTAGAATCTGTGGGTAAGTTCGGGTTCGGGCAGCTTACCAAGTGCATGATAGAGCGCGATTTCGGTGACGTGGAAGGTCCTGAACCCATACGATTTTCTCATAGTGACTTTCACTTTGTTGTTTAACCCCTCGACCACGCCGCTGGAGAACTGCTTTCTCGCCCGGAAGTAATTGAGGATAAGCTGGCGGTGTGTACGGAGCATGCGAGCGATCTTCTTCATCGGCTCGAGGCGCGAGCGCATCGTCTGTCGGCACCACTCGTTGAGGAACTTGCCCGCCCAGGCGGGCGAGTCGTAGTCCCAGAACTGCTGAAAGTCTTCTTTGAGCAGGTAGGCGCGCACCGTCCGCAGGTTGTAACGTAACAGGTCTCTGAGCCGGAACCGCTGCTTCGAGGTCAGGTTCTGTCGCCGCTTCAGGATGCACCAACGGGTTTTCTTCAGCAGGGGCTCATGCCCCTCGCGGGCCATCGAGCGCGCTTCCTCCGCCCGCACCTCATCCAAAGCCTCGTTCATCTTGGCGACGATGTGGAAACGGTCCAGGATGTGCAGCGCCTGCGAGCATCTTTCCCGGATCACCCGCAGATACGGCTTCCACATGTCCGAACACACAAACTCAATCTGCGCCGCCCGTTCCTGGCCGATCATCGCAAAGAACCCTTCGAAGGTCGCAACCGTTCGCTCCTTGCCGATCCAGAGCAGACGCGTGAGGTGGGCGTCGATCTGGTACACCAGGGTCAGGTACTGGTGCCCCTTGGCATATTGAATTTCATCCACGCCGATGGCCTGAACGGGACCCAACGTGCGGTGCTTCAGTCCCCAACCGACCACATACTCGACGGCCTGGCAGACCTTCTCCCAGGAGGTTTGGAACGCTTCCGCGGTTTCTTTCCAGGAGAGCTTGCGCGCCCAGTGCGCCAGAAACTGCATGTACGTCGTCGTCAGCGTGTGTTTCCCGCTGGCCCACGGCACCGCTTCCACTTTCACTCCGCAGCTCCGGCAGTTCACCCGCCGCAGGGCATAAACGAAAAACACCGCCATCCCCCACAACGGCACAAACTCAAACTCCCGAGCCTCCAACGTGTCATAGCCCGGTCCGGGTTGCCCACATCCCGAGCATCGCGGATGGCCGTTGGCTCGAGCCCGGATCCCAATCTTCAAACTCATCCCCTCTTCGCTCCCCGACCACCTGACCTCTTCATAGACAAAAGACTTGTGCTTCTCGACGCGATTCAAGATACTCTTCAATTGCATCCTGCCCTCTCCTGCTTCGGCTTTGTTTTACACACTTACCGAATACAGGATTTGGACAGGATGCGCTACCTCTTTTTCATCCTCTGTGGCTTTCTTTTACCCACAGATTCCGCGGAGGAACC
>NFUO01000647.1 GCA_002197545.1 Acidobacteria subdivision 2 bacterium RH1 MAG20
AAGGTCCTAGCTCATATATACTAGCATTTTATGCTCAATCGCGCGACTGCCGGCGATATGGTAAACGTCATCTCCGCGATTTTGGTGGACGATGAGAAGCTTGCCTCCGATGAACTCGCCTACCAATTGAAGGACCATCCCGACATTGAGGTGGTGGCCACGGCATCCAACGGCATCGAGGCCGTGAAGCTGATCGAGTCTCTGGAGCCGGATCTGGTGTTCCTGGACGTACAGATGCCCGGCCTCGATGGCATGGGGGTGATCCGTAAATTGCGGGAGAAGAAAATCCCGCTGCCGTATTTCGTAATGGCGACAGCCTACGATCAGTACGCGGTCGAGGCGTTCCGCTGGGAGGCGCTGGACTACCTGCTTAAGCCGATTGAAAAAGACCGGCTGGCGATGGCCCTCGAGCGCGCGCGCAAAGGCATTGAGGAAAAGAACAAGGCCGCGCAGCCTGAACCGCCGCCTCCGAAGCCGTCCCTGCAACGGACCAAGCTTCTGGTGAAGAGCAACCATCGCAATTTCATCGTCGATGCGCAGGACGTGGTTTACGCGACTATCGACGATGGCCTGATCACGGTGGTAGCCACCGGCCTCGAAGGCCAGTCCAACTACCGCACCATCGAAGAGCTGCAATCCAATCTCGATGCCGACACATTCTGGCGCGTACACCGGTCCTACCTGGTCAACATCCATCGCATCCGGGAAGTGATCCCCTGGTTTAAATCCAGTTTCCAGCTCCGGATGGACGACAAGAAACAGACTGAGATCCCGGTGAGCCGCGTGCAGACGAAAAGGCTGAGGGCGCTGTTGAAACTGTAGAGAGCCTACACCGGCCGCGGCAGATTCATCGTCTCAATGCTTCCAGGAGAGCAAGAGAGCCGGTCGCCCCGCCACGGCTTGCTCGCATCGCAATCCACTGGCGAGGCTACGCGCTCTTGATCTCGGTCCACAGCCGGTCGCGCAGGCGCTGTGCCGCGGATGGGATTGGCTCAAACCATTCCCCGGCAC
>NFUO01000648.1 GCA_002197545.1 Acidobacteria subdivision 2 bacterium RH1 MAG20
GCAAAAACACCGCTTCCACGTCAAAAATCAGAAAGATGATTCCGTACAGGTAGTAGGCCGAGTGGAACTGCACCCACGCGTCGCCCGTCGACTCCAGTCCACATTCGTAAATGGCGTTCTTGATCGCGTTCGGCTTGGCGGGCGCCAGCAGCCTGCGCCAAAGCCACGCCAGCCCCAGCGGCGTCAGGCCAAAACACAGCGCGGCCACGAAAAGAACCGCCAGAGAAAAATAGGGACTTGAGGTCATTGCGAAACTCGAAACCGTCTCCTCCAAGCTACCAGTTTGGGCCCCGCTTTGGCCAAGAGGATGTGCGCTGCAGCACACGGGTCAATCCCGATTTTTCCCCATTCATCCCACCCTGTGAACCGTTGGCTGCAATCCGCCTGCATCTCTCGCCGATCGCCGCCAACCGTTCCCGCCGGCTCGCCAACCCTCCGCCTTTCAACGCATCAACACTCCATCTTTCGATGGAAGACAGCTCTGCCCCTCCGGCTGCTACCTTTGCAGGTGGTTCCGCCGCGTCTTTTCCCAGCGCCCTGGCGCAACGGCTACTGATTTCCCCGGGAGTTCACCGCTCGATGTTCAAGACCCCGCTCCGCCGCTGTCTGTTTACCGCCCTTGCGCTCCTCGCGACCCTCACCCTCAACTGGGTGGTGCTGGCGGCTTCGCGGCCTGCTCCCGCTGAATCTCCCTCCTCCGCGCCTGCCGCGGCGTCCCCGGCTTCCACGCCCGCCGCCCCCGCCGCCACCGTGCCCAACAAGGTGCCCGACAAGGTGCCGGACACCGTGCCCGGCGAATCGCACAACCCGGGCGTTCCCCACGCTCCCAACGATCCCATCCCCGACTACGGCACCCACGTCCCCATCACCGGGCCGCTCACCCCGTTCCATGAGTCCATCGCCGCCCGCTACAACTACTTCTTCGGCAAGGAATATCCCTTCCTGCCTTCCAACGCCACCTCGGCCAACGGCCAATTCCTCAGCCCGCGCAGCTTTTACACCGCCAAGTACTGCGGCCACTGCCATCAGGAGGCCTACAACGAGTGGCGTCAGTCGGCCCATTCCTCCAGCTTCCGCCAGCCGTGGTATCTCAAGAACGTCAACCTGCTCATCGCCCAGAAGGGCGTGCAGTACTCCCGCCACTGCGAGGGCTGCCACAATCCCGTCGCGCTGCTCTCCGGCGATCTTTCGCAGGGTATGCCCGTGAAGCGACCGTTTGAGGACGAAGGCGTCACCTGCGAAACCTGCCACGCCATTATTGCCACAGACACCACAGGCACCGGCAGCTACGTCATGGGTACGCCCGCCGTCCTCGTCGACGCCAACGGCAAGCCCATCACCGGTCCCGTCTCCGACGCTGAAATCCTGGCCCACCTTGACCGTCACGACAAGGCCGTGATGC
>NFUO01000649.1 GCA_002197545.1 Acidobacteria subdivision 2 bacterium RH1 MAG20
AGTGGCGACTGAATTTCGTAGGACCCGAGTTTCGTGCCAGAGGTTAGAGCCATCCGTGGGCGCAATTATAGACTGTGCGGCACGACGGATCAGGATGCGACGACTCTAGGTGTGTGGTCGGCTACTCGGAAGTTATCCAGAAACGGGCTTCGAGGAGATCGGATCACTGACGAAGGTCAACAAAATCGCGCTTCCTCGAAGCCGACTTCTGGACCGAGAACACCGGAAACTTCCGGTCACGCCGTCATCCATCCACAATCCGCAGTCGCAGGTTCGTTGCCCGCGCCCGTGGTCCGGTGCAGGTGCTAGTCTGATGTAGTAACCGATGAACAACCGCGACATCCAGGCCGCTTGGAAGTATCACGACGGCAGCAAGCACTCCTACTTGAGTATCCGTAACAATCCTCACATCCTGGACTGGGCGAACCGGCCGCAGCCTTTCAAAATCTATCCAAACATAGAGCCGATTCCCCTGCCGCGGGAAGTGCCGCAAACAGAGGTGGCCGCGCTCTCCGCGATCTCAGAGTTAGGGCCCTCGTCGCGGGCTGATTCGGTCCCTGATCTTCAGGATCTGACGCGCATCCTCTATTTCTCGGCGGGGACCACCAAACAGCGCAAATATCCAGGCGGAGAAATCTACTTTCGCGCCGCAGCCTGCACGGGAGCTCTGTATGAGATCGAGCTGTACGTCGTGACTGGCGATCTCCCGGGTTTGGATGCTGGCGTGTATCACTTCAATCCAGCGGATGTATCGCTACGGCTTCTGCGAAGAGGTAATTTTCGCGGAAACCTGGCTCAGGCGACGGCGATGGAACCCGCGGTGGCTCACGCACCCGCGACGATCATCTGCTCCGGAACCTACTGGCGGAACGCCTGGAAGTACCAGGCGCGCACCTATCGCCATTTCGGTTGGGACAACGGTACGCTGCTGGCGAATATGCTGGCCGTTTCTACGGCTTCGGGGCTGCCGGCCGAGATCGTGATCGGGTTCGTGGACATCGAAGTGAACCGACTGCTTGATCTCGATACGCGGCGCGAGGTTTCTTTCTGCCTCGTACCGATCGGGCGCACGTCGGAGAGTTCGCTGCCGGGACCAAGAGAGGCCCCGGCGCTTGGCTTGGAGACAATCCCGCTTTCACAACACGAGGTCGAATATCCCACCATGCTTGACATGCACGATGCGTCTTCGCTTGAGTCTGTAGAGGAAGTAAATCAGTGGCGCGCCCAGCCACCGGTCCTTCCATCTTCCGCTCTGGCGGGCGAGGCAGTTCGCCTCCCACGCCTGCCCGATGAAGAACAACCGAAGGACACGATCGAGCAGGTAATCCTGCGCCGCGGTTCTACCCGAACGTTCGACAAGGCGGCATCCATTACACTGGCACAACTTTCTACCCTTCTCGACTACTCCACGCGGCGTCTTCCGGCTGACTTCCTGGAGCCCCCCGGCGCGCAGCTAAACGATCTGTACCTGATCGTGCACTCAGTGCAGGGCCTCAAGCCGGGCGCATACTTCTTCGGGCGTGAGCAGAACACCCTGGAGCTTTTGAAGGAGGGGAAATTCCGCGCTGAAGCCCATCATCTTGGTCTGGGCCAAGAGCTGCCGGCGGACGCCTGCATGGACATCTTCTTTCTCGCCGACTTAGAACGCATTCTGGAGCGATACGGGAACCGCGGCTACCGGGCCGTCCAGCTCGAAGCGGGTGCCATCGGTGGCAGGATCTACCTGGCAGCATATGCCCAGCAACTGGGTGCGACCGGGCTGACCTTCTTCGACGATGATGTAGTTAACTTCTTTTCACCGCACGCGAAAGGCAAGAGTGCCATTTTCCTGCTCGCCATCGGCAAGCCGCTGAAGCACAAACCACAGTAGGGCCAACTCCCGAGTTGTCGGCAAACCGGAAACGGGCTTGGGGGAGATCAATGGTCGTTTCCTCGAAGCCGACTCCTGGCCCGGAACACTAGCCGCTCGGGTTTTGAGTGCAATGGTCTGATTTAATCAATTGACCATAGAATTTCTCCGCAAGGTACTGCCGACAGTACACTGTTTAGATTAAGCTGTAGGGATTGCTATGAGGCCTTCGATCTTTGCTCTCTGTGTTGTGTTTGCGTTTCGCAATTTGACCGCACAGACGCCCGTCTGGCAGCCCTCGCCGGGACATGCGCAAGTGCAGATATGGCCCGGGGTGGCACCTGATGCGCAGCCTGTCGCGGGACCGGAGGCCGTTGAGACAACTGCGAAGGCGTGGCAGGATACCGGCAGGCCTGCGACCGGTGTGAGCAACGTGTCGCGGCCTACGATTACGGTCTACTCGCCGAAGGGAAACAATACATCCGCTGTGGTGGTCGTGTTTCCCGGCGGGGGCTATCAGGGCCTGGCCATTGATCTTGAAGGCACGGAGGTTTGTGACTGGCTGACGTCCAACGGGATCACATGTGTGTTGTTGAAGTACCGCGTGACGGATGTGGGGTCGTATCCGAAATCGGGGCCGTATCCGGAATCACCGACGGCGTTGGAAGATGCGCAGCGGACAGTGGGGCTGGTGCGCTTTCACGCCGCGGAGTGGCACATTGATTCGCACAAGATTGGTGTGCTCGGGTTTTCGTCAGGCGGACATCTGGCGGCAGCGATGAGCACGCACTTTGAGAAGCGTTTGTATTCGCCTGTAGATGCCGCCGATAAGGAGAGTTGCCGCCCGGACTTTGCGGTTGCAATTTATCCGGGCCACCTGTCGCTTTCCGCAGCCGAGTGGGACGCTAAGCAAGGCACCAAGAAATTCGTGCTTCTTCAACCAGCGAATGCTGATAAAGATCTTTCGCTGAATCCCGATCTCCATGTCACTAGCCAAACGCCACCCACGTTTTTACTGCAGGCTGAGGACGACCATGTGGACAACGTAGACGACTCGCTGGCTTACTACATCGCGCTGAAGAACGCTGGCGTTCCTGTGGAGATGCACTTATATGCGCATGGCGGGCATGCGTTTGGACTACGGCGCACGAAGCTTCCTATTACGGGATGGCCTGCGTTGGTGGAGACGTGGCTACGGACGATAGGGACGATTTCGGAGTAGCACTTTGTCTCGTTATTGACGCAAGGCATTAACGAATCGATGGCCAACTACTTGCCGCTTGTCCGGTGTTTTGCGCTCACCTTGCTCGTGTTGTGTCTGCGAGCATCTGCCCAGCAGCGAACCGTCTCGATCACTGTTGACGATCTTCCTTACGTTAGCCATACCCGCACCGCACTAACATTGACCGATGTTAACCACGCCCGGCAAGTTAACCGAAAATTATTAGTTGCATTCAAGAAGCATCGGGTTCCTGTAACGGGATTCGTAAACGAAGGCCGCGTCGAAGGTCTGGGGCTGAAAGCCGGGTCGCAAATTCTGAGGCAATGGACCAGAGAAGGTTTCGACTTAGGAAACCACACCTACTCGCACTCGGACATCAACGAGCTTTCGGTTCCTCAAATCGAAGACGAGATTCTTCGGGCAGAAACTACCGTCGCGCTCCTCATGAAACAGGCCGGCAAGAGGCCCGAATTCTTTCGATTCCCGATGAACCACACGGGCGACACAAAGGCAAAGCACGATGAAATTGCAGTGTTCCTGGCACAGCATGGATACAAGCTAGCCACTTGTACTATTGACAACTCCGACTACTTATTTAATGACGCTTATGTCCGTACTCTGGCACATAAAGATGAGAAAACCGCTAAGAAACTCCGCCTCGAATACCTCGCCTACACCAGTTCAGAAATCGACTACTATGCTTCCCTAAATAAGCAAGTATTGGGGCATGAACCGCCCCAGGTCATGCTGTTGCACGATAATCGACTGAATGCAGATGTAATTAACAGTTTGCTTGAGCTGTTCGTCCGAAAGAACTACAAGTTCGTTTCTTTGGCCACTGCTCAGTCGGACGCTGCATACAGCATTCCAGATACGTTCATCACCCAATATGGCTGGATGTGGGGCTACCGTTGGGCAAAAGAGCTGAATGTGCGGGTGAACGGGAGGCTTGAACCGGAACCACCGCAGTGGGTCCTTCGCTCTGCTGGAAGCAAGTGAGCGCCGTCAGTTGGCGTTTAATCGCGATATCACCGATTAACGGGTTTTGAGCGTAATGGCCTTCCATGAGAAGGCCGGTCGGAGTCAAGTGGGTTCTTTCATTCTTTTGTTGGACAAGGTTTTTCTCCAGCCGAGTCGCCACTGTCGCCACCCTTCCATCCGCACTCTTGGTTGAGCGATTTTGTTTCGCGGTGCAAGTTGGGTGTTCTCGTTTCAGCCGGTGCTACCACCTGATTATCGACCTCTATCCATCTCACGACGGAGTGGGCCAGGCCATTAACGCAGTCACCGGAACTCGGCTTTGGGCTTTTGCCCTTTCTTCCTAAGAATGTTTTGACTTTATGCCGCTGCCAGCATCGCTCTCTGGTTGCTGTTGTGCAATGGTTCGTACACCTCTCCGCTCACCCACAGCCGATGCAGTAGCACCGCGAGCTTGCGCGCCGTGGCGATGATGGCTCGTTTCTTGCCGCTCTTCCCACCACGCTCGGCCAGCTTCAGACCCCAGCGCCGCAGATCACAGTCGGCGCCAAACGGTCCCAGAATGTGGTGCGCTCCTTGCACCAGCAAGGTTCGCAGAGACGGGGTCGCCTTCCTTGCTGATGTGCATCTGCGGCTCGCTCTGACCGGAGTTTCTTCGTCCTGGCTGTAGGCCCGGATAGCAGCCCACGTCGCGGCTTGTGGAAACGATGTGGGTCTTCCAGCGTCAGCAGGAAGGTCAGCGCGATCAGCGTGCCCACTCCCTTGACCTGTTTTAGCAGAGCCACCTGAGGATAGCGTCTTGTGCCAGACTCTCGATCCGTTCGTTGCACTCTCGGATGCGCTCGCTCAGCGACTCGATTCCCGCCAACAACGGTTCCAGTGCGCTTTGCAGTTCCGGACTCAGCCCCTCCGCTTTCTCCGGATTCATGTTGCGCACGTTGCACCCGCGCAACCGCTCCCCGTAGCTCTTGGCAAGTCCACGTGCCGTATTCACCAGCGCGGTCCGCGCTCGTACCAGCCCCGCCCGCGCCCGGATCACCGTCAGATCCGCCTGCGCCTTCGCGCTGCGATGTTTCACCGGACACAGCAACTGCGGATCGATCCTGACCAACCGAGCCAGCGTCTGCGCATCCAGCCGATCATCTTTCTTCCGGCTCTCCCCGATCAACCGCACGCTGCGCGCATGTGCCACGATCACTTCGTGCCCCAACCCGCTCAGCACTCGGCTCACCCACGGCGAATGGATCCCCGTCTCCAGCGCGATCCGGCTGCGCGGCATGCTTCCGTACACCTCCCGCATCGCTTTCTCAGATCGGA
>NFUO01000065.1 GCA_002197545.1 Acidobacteria subdivision 2 bacterium RH1 MAG20
AAGATGGGCGTGTCTTTCCAAGGTGGGGCCCTTTTCGGCTCCATGACGGTGGGAGAGAATGTGGCGCTACCCCTGCGCGAGCACACTCGTCTCGAACAATCCACTATCGAGATCATGGTGCGGATCAAGCTGGAGCAGGTGGGGCTGGCGAGCTTTGAGGACTTCATGCCCTCCCAACTGAGCGGCGGCATGAAAAAACGCGCCGCCGTGGCTCGCGCGCTCGCAATGGACCCGGAAATTCTCTTCTTTGACGAGCCCTCCGCCGGACTCGATCCCATCATTGCGGCCGGCATCGACGAGCTGATCCTTGAACTGAAGAAGGCCTATGCCATCTCCATGGTAGTGGTCACACACGAACTGGCCAGCGCCTTCCTGATTGCGGACCGCATGCTCCTGATCGACCGGGGCAAGCTCATCGCGGCCGGCGCCAAAGAGGAACTCGCCGCCAGCACCGACGCGCGCGTACGCCAGTTCCTCGACCGCGTGCCGGAGCCGCAAGTGGAAGACGAACTCAACTACTTGCAGATGCTGACCGAAGATCGGAAGACCAGGAACTAACGGGAATCCGTTTTCTGGCAGCCAGGGTGATGATCGCCGAAGCGTTCCAGAGCCGACGGCTCGGGTTCATGACCCCGCGACTCAGGGAGAACAAGCATGAAATCGCGACGCGAGCAGGTATGGGTGGGATTGTTCGTGCTGGTCGCGGCGGCTCTGGTGGTGGTTAGCGTGCTGTCCGTGGCTGGCACCTTCAGCCGCGGCAACATCCCTCACCGGGCTTATTTCAATTTCGCGGGCGGGTTGGAACCGGGTGCCGCGGTCCGATTCGGCGGCATGAAGGCGGGGTCTGTAAAAGCGGTCCGCGTAGACCCAGGGAACTCGACTCGCATCGAAATCGATTTCAGCGTGGCCCGCGCTATCCCATTGAAGACTGACAGTTTGGCGAAGATCACGAGCCTCGGCGCCTTGGGGGACAACTACCTGGAGCTGACCACCGGCACTCGCCATGCCGCGTTAGCCTCGCCCGGCAGCGTGGTGAAATCAACGGAAACCGTCACTTTCGATGACCTCGGCGACATGGTAGGCGAGCTCGAGCCCATGGTGCA
>NFUO01000650.1 GCA_002197545.1 Acidobacteria subdivision 2 bacterium RH1 MAG20
GAGTCAGTGGCCATCTGCTCGTTAAATGCTCAGAGTCGAATTCTGCCAGAACCTGATCGTACAGCGGTTCACCTGCGAGCACAAGGAAAGACGCAGCATTCACCGTTCGGCCGGGCTCTCCACGGAGCAGGGCAACGCGTAACGCATCGAGCGATGCCGCCCGAGAAGCCGGGTTCGCCAACAACGCACGGATGCGGATCTCGACATCCTCATCGAAGCCATGTCTGGAAAGATCGGCATACAGCAGCGCACGAGCAAGACCAGGTGTGGAGTGATCGCCGGCATCCATCAAGTACACGGCAGCCGACCACGCCCGTTCACCGTCCGCTCCCCAGAGTGCTTGTTGCAACGCCTCCATTACCGCAACGCCGATAAGAGGGCGGCTGCGAAGATCATCAAGCATCTTCGTCACTTCCACCCGTTCCTCCCACCAGCCCTCGCCTCTGTGCATCAGAGCAAGAGGCAGGTCAGCGTCACCTATCTCGCCAGCGAGCAACAAGGTGCGGGCAGCCCCGCGTGAAACTCGGCCGTCGTCGTCGCGAAGAAGTTCCCCTAGCGGGACTTTACAAGTTACGGGAAGGCCTCTGCGACCCGGCCCCTGTGGGCGCGATTTAGAGCGAGCCCCATCCTTCTGAAAAATAAAGGGCTAAGGCAGGTGCCCCGCCAGGCTGGCCGCGGTTTTCTTGCGTGGCATTGTGTATGACCTAAGTATATATCCTCTATTCCGCGTTCGGAAGCGGCTGCTGAACCGAGGGTGCTTCCTCTCTAGACCACCTGCAATCATTGGCTGAATCGCTCGATATCGCTCCCTTCACCGACCTTCAAAACGTTTCATGGTTGATTTGTCTCGTAGATCGTGGTATGACCTAAGTATGCCGAGCCTCACTCCCAAAATTATCGGCGGTCACACCTATTACTACGCCCGCTATTGCCAGCGCATCGATGGCAAGCCCAAAATCGTCCGCCAAGTCTATCTCGGCAAAATCGACGACCTCGTCGCTGCCGCCGAACGGTCCCAACAGCCACCCCAACCTCGCGAAACCGAGGTCGCCGCTTTCGCCGATGCCGCCGCTCTGTTCGACATCGCTCAGCGTTTGGATCTGGTCGAGTTGCTCGATTCCATCCTTCCGGCCAAGCGCCGCCAGGGACTCTCGGTCGGGCAGTACTTGCTCCTGGCCGCCATCAATCGCGCCGTTTCCCCCACCAGCAAACTGCAATTCTCCGACTGGTACCGCCAAACTGTCCTGACTCGCCTGCTGCCTGCCGATCCGGCCGCGCTGTCCTCGCAAAACTTCTGGAACCACATGGATCTGGTCACTGCCGAACACGTCTTGGAATGCGAAAAACAAATCACCCAGCGCCTCATCCAGCGGTTTCAACCGGATCTTCGCACGCTCGTCTACGACGGCACGAAGTTTTTTCACCTACATCAATACCCGCACTCCCGCCGAACTTCCGCAGCGCGGGCATAATGAGCAGAAGCGCGGTGATCTGCGCCAAGTCAGTCTTGGCCTGCTGGTCAGCGCCGATTTCCACATCCCGTTGTTTCACAAGGTTTACGCCGGTAGTGTCAACGACAGTACCGAGTTCCGCTCCATCACCGGGGAACTTTCTACTCATTACCGGCGCCTAGCCGAATCCTGCGATCACATCACTCTGATCTTTGACATGGGCAACCATAGCGAGGAGGCCCGTCGCACCCAAAAGAAAGTGTTCGGCCAATCGCGCACCGTTGTGGTGACCTTTAATCGGAACCTGTACGAAGGACAACTCCAGGGGCTTACCACGCACCTGGGCAAGGCGCGGCGGAAGTTGCGCGACCTGCAAGCTCTGTTGCAACGCCGCCGGGACGGCAGGGTGAACGGAGGGAAAGCCCCTACCCTGGATTCGGTGAAAAATCGAATCGATACGATCTGCCCCGCCCAGTTCGTGGAGAAGGTCTTGCAAGCGGACGTTCAGCAAGTCCGCAAAGGCCTGGATTCGATTTTCCGAACCGACCAGGC
>NFUO01000651.1 GCA_002197545.1 Acidobacteria subdivision 2 bacterium RH1 MAG20
CCGCCGATCTCAAAAAGCTGCGCGCGAACAGCGGCGATCAATACACGCTTGTCGACTTTTGGGCGACATGGTGCAGCTCCTGCATTGCCGAGTTCGCCGACCTGCAGAACACCTTCCGCATGTATAGCGATCGCGGCCTCAACCTGGTGACTGTCTCTGTCAACTCGCCCGATGAAAAACGGAGCGTACTGAGCTTCCTGCAAAAACATCACGCCACCAGCAGGAATCTGCTGCTTGACTCTGACGACGCTGCGAGCCTGCAGGCTGCCTTCGATCCCAAGTGGCAATCGGCGGTTCCATATACCGTCCTTCTTGGCCCCGACGGCAAAGTCTTGTACAAATCACTCGGCTCCGTCGATATACTGCAACTGCGCCGGAAGATTCTGGCAGCCGTGCCCTCCGCGTACATTGGCTTCAACAAATACTGGGAAGGACAATAACAGGATTCCAGCAATTTGCAATGCAGAATCACATAGGCCGACTCCTTCAAAATGGGTCGGCCTATTTGTTTGATCTTTAAGCTTCCGAAGAGGTCTGGGCCTTGAGCATTCTCGGTGGGATAAAAAGATTCAGAATCGCCGCGTTCCTGCTTTGCGCTGTTCTTCCCTGCAGTGGACAGCAGCTTAACCTCATGCCATGGCCGGCACACATCATTCGGCAGCAAGGCGCACTCGCGCTGAACGGCACACCTCGTATCCGGCTTACCGGCGGAGATGAAAGAGTCCACCACGCCCTCCGGCGGTTCATCCATCAGCTTTCTGTTCAAACCGGGGTTCCCTTTGATCGCTCATTCGGCGAGCCTCCTCAAGGTCCCCTCTTCGTCATTCAATGCGCCAGCCCCGGCCTCAAAGTGCAGGCTCTGGGCGAGGACGAAAGCTATCACCTATCCGTCCGCCAGAGCACAATCGAGCTGACTGCGCCCAATCCACTGGGCATAATGCATGGCTTGCAAACTCTTCTGCAGCTTGTCAACGATGGCCCCAGCGGATGGATCATTCCCGCTGTTCAGATCGACGACGCCCCAAGATTCCCATGGCGCGGTCTCATGATCGACGTCTCGCGCCATTTTATGGGTCTCTCCGCGCTGGAACGGAACATCGACGGAATGGCTGCGGTCAAGCTGAACGTGCTTCATCTGCACCTGTCCGATGACGAGGGTTTCCGCGTACAAAGCAAAAAATGCCCGCGCCTTACAGAGTATGCCTCCGACTCCCTCTACTATACGCAGGCCCAGATTCGTCAGCTGATTGCATACGCGCGGGATCGCGGCATTCGCATCGTTCCTGAGTTCGACCTGCCGGGCCATGCCGTGAGCTGGCTCGTTGCCTATCCTCAGTTGTCCTCCGGCCCCGCGCCCATTGGATTGGTTCGCTCCGAGCACGACCAACTACGTCCTCCGCTCGACCCCACCAATAAGGAAACCTACAAAATCATCAACAAGGTCTTTGGGGAGATGGAAAAGCTATTCCCCGATGCCTACTTCCACGTCGGTGGCGATGAAGTCGATGCAAAGTATTGGAACCATGACCCCAAAATCCAAGCCTGGATGCATGCGCACAAAATTGCAAACACCCACGCTCTGCAAACCTATTTCACGTTGCGGGTACAAAAGATCGTCGCAAAGCACGGAAAGCACATGGAGGGGTGGGACGAAGTCCTTGACAGCAAATTGCCTAATGATTCGCTCATTCAGTCATGGCGCGGCGCAGACTCTCTTGCCAACTCTGCCCGCCTTGGGTACAAAACAGTCCTCTCCGCCGGATACTACCTTGACCTCATGCACTCTGCCGCAGAACATTACGCGGTCGATCCGCTTAGCGGCCCCAGCGCATCTCTCACTCCCGCCCGACAGGCAAGCATCATCGGCGGCGAAGCGGCTCAATGGACCGAGTATGTAACTCCGGAAATTCTCGACAACCGCCTCTGGCCGCGTCTTGGAGCCATCGCCGAACGCCTCTGGTCACCGGCTTCCGTCACTGATGTGAACTCCATGTATCGCCGTCTCGCGGTGCTCAACCGCAACCTGCAATGGCTTGGCCTCCAGCAGCAAATCAGCACTCGCACCATGCTGGGCCGCATCGCCGGAGACGACATGCCTCTGCCACTGCTTGTAACGCTGGCACAGGCTGTCGAACCCGTAAAGGACTACGACCGTGAGACAACACAGGTCTACGATGTCGAGCAGCCGCTCAATCAACTGGTTGACGCTATCCCGCCGGAAAGCAATACAGCACGAGAGGTCAATGCTTTGGCAAGGCGCTCCATACTTGAACCGTCAGCACGCCCCGAGCTACGCAAGTGGTTCACAAGGTGGAGCAAGAATGGCGCGCAGATCGACTCATACCTGTCGGAATCCTTCCTGCGCATCCGCCTCATTCCGTTGTCACAGCAACTCGCAGCGCTTGGCAATTTAGGATTGGAAGCGCTCAATAATATTCAATCGGGCCATCGCATCTCTCCGGAGAAGAAGCGAAAAGATCTCGACATGTTGAACTCGATCGAGGCGCCGCATGCGGAAATGTTCATCGTCGTTACGCCATCCGTCCGCTGCCTGATCGATGCGGAACCCGTGACCCCTTAACAGAATCAGGCCTATTGCAACCGGCCTCCCAGCCACAGCAGAGCGTTCTCAAAGAAGCGGTTCTGCAGCTTGCTGCAGAAAATCTTATTGCCGTGGCCCATGTTCGTATAAATCATCCTGTACTTTGTGTTGGTCCACACAACAGGAATATCTCCGTGCGTCAGTGTGTTCTTGAACCCTAACGGATAGTTGGAAGGATCCAAAGTCATCAGCACCTTGATGGCTGGGCTGCGTCGAGGATCAGGGTTCCAGCTATACCATTCGTTGGCTGGCGACATATAGCTTGCTGGAAACCCTTTCGTTACAGAATGGCTCGGATCATCTACATCAATCTTCGCTGGCAGCGGAGGCCAGCTGTTACCGGTGAACACAGTCCCGATAAAATCCGCGAACCACGGCCACTCCTGCCGGCTGGACATGTATCCGGCGATATGGAATCCCAGCCACCCCCCACCGTGCTCCATATAGTTCTGGAACGCCAGTCGCTGCGCAGGCGTGGATGGCCTGTCATCCAGCCACATCACCACCTGGTAATGCGAGAGCACCTTCGCATTCATATCGTCCCAATTTTTTGTGGTCTTAAATTCAAAGTGGTCCCTGGTAGCCATTGCTTGAAAGAACGGAATCGCCTGCAGCGCAAAATCAACATGGTCCTGCTCCACTGTGGTCGAGTAAAAGGCCAACACGTGGAACGGCGTCTGTTGCCCAAACATTGGCGCCGCTGTCGACAGGCACACTACGCAAGCGCAAACCAATCGCATCAACCGGCTCATCAGGAACGCCCTTCCGCCGGCGCGCATGCTCACTACGAATTCGCCGCCGGACTTTATAACGTTTGATAATATAGTGCCACGGGATCGATCACAACATGAATATGCTGAATTTCACCTACGAGCCTTGGCGTCCATGGCTTTCTTCTCTCATCTTCGCTTTCGCCACCGCCGCATTTCTCCTCGGCGCAACCCGTATTGCTCGCGCAGAAACAGACGCTTCATACGGAAGGCTGATCACCACTCGCGCCATCGCCATCAATCCGCAAACCCATAAGGTCTATGCGGTCGACGAAGGCGCGGACAAGGTGGTCGTAACGAATGAGCGAACCGGATCAGCTCAAACGGTCAAGGTGGGCAATGCGCCCATAGCGCTCGCCGTGAACCCCCGTACAAACCGGATCTACGTCGTCAATGCAAACAGCGATTCCATCAGCGTGATTGATGGCAAGCAGGATCAAGTAATCGCAACCGTCAAAATCCGTCCCGGATCGAACCCCTATGTCATCGCTGCAGATGAAGCCACGAACAAAATCTATGTGGCCAACACCTATAGCGACTCACTGATCGTCATCGACGGAGCCACAAACTCCGTCACCCGCTTCAAAACCGGCAGCGCAGACAGCATCATCGTCGATCCCCACAGCAACACTATCTTCCTCATGACCTATTCGACCTGGCCGGCTTCTGCGCTGCGACCTACCAACGCGGCGTGCCCGTGGTGCACGTGCCGACGACGCTTGTCG
>NFUO01000652.1 GCA_002197545.1 Acidobacteria subdivision 2 bacterium RH1 MAG20
AGTGAAGAACTCCGCAATAGCGGCCAGGGTGTCCCCTTCGTCGGCCGAACGCTGCTGGTTGCGGGTAATGAGGACATTGAACGAGTATCAGGCACGGCTTTTCGTAGCTGAGAAGGCATTGGAAATGGGCAGAGGCGGGACCACCCGTCTGTCGAAGCTGACTGGGATGTCGCGCGTAACGATTGCCAGCGGCATGGCAGAGCTTCGCGGGGGCAAAAGGCTGCGGGATCCTGGTACAGGCCGAGTCCGGGAGCCCGGCGGCGGGCGGAAGAAAGTGGAAGAAGCGGATCCCGCTCTGCAGCGCCAACTCAAGGCGATTGTCGAGGAGACGACCGCCGGGGACCCGATGAGCCCGTTGAAGTGGACGAGCAAGTCAACGCGCACGATCGCGGAGGAACTGGAGCGCGGCGGGCATCCGGTCAGCAACGTCACGGTAGCGCGCTGTCTGGCAGAAATGGGGTATACCCTGCAGGCGAACGTGAAGGCGCGGGAAGGCCCGCAGCACCCCGATCGGGACGCGCAGTTCCGATATCTGAACCGCCAGGTGAAGTCGTTCCGGCGCACCGGCGAGCCGGTGATTTCCGTGGACACGAAGAAGAAAGAACTGGTGGGAGCCTTTAAAAACGGGGGTCGCAGGTGGATGCCGCAGGGGACGCCGGACAAGGTATCGGCCTACGACTTTCCCAGTCAAGCGAAGGGCAAAGCCATCCCCTATGGCGCTTACGACATCGCGCGCAATCGGGCCGTCGTCAATGTCGGGGTCACCCATGAAACCGCCGAGTTCGCCGTCGAGAGCATCCGGCGGTGGTGGCGTATGGACGGCCGGAGGTATTACCGTGAGGCGGAGCGGATCCTGCTCTGCGCAGACAGCGGCGGCGGGAACGGCAACCGGCAACGGGCGTGGAAACTGTATCTCCAGGAACTGAGCGATGAGACAGGCCTGGCCATCACGGTATGCCACTATCCGCCCGGAACCAGCAAGTGGAACCAGATCGAGCACCGTCTGTTCTCGTTCATCAGCCTGAACTGGAAAGGCAAGCCGCTGATCAACTTCGAAACGGTCGTCAACCTGATCGGCGGAACCCGCACGAAGACAGGCCTGAAGGTCAAGGCCATTCTGGATACGAATCAATATCAGACAGGCGTAGAGCTATCCAAGAAAGACATGGACCAGCTGCGCCTCACGCGGCACAAAACGCACCCCGACTGGAACTACACCCTTTCGCCTCGCCCTACCAATTAATCGAGGCAGTTCAAAGCCTTAATTGTACATATTATTGTTTAACAGCCCCTAAAGGAATCCATCCTGTCCAACGGCTTTGTGCCGATCGAGCAGATCGTAGTAGAGCGGTTTGATCAAGCGTCAGAGCCGCCGCTTTATCTCGTAATTGAGGGAAATCGCCGGGCAGCCGCGGTAAAGATGCTATTGCAGGACTATCAAGCCGGAGCGGCGAACATAAAAGATTCCGTGCTGGCGTCCCTACAGCAGTTGCCTATTAT
>NFUO01000653.1 GCA_002197545.1 Acidobacteria subdivision 2 bacterium RH1 MAG20
GGGAGAGGAAGTACAGCTATGACGTCGGAAGTTATACAAGCGCCCCCGCGTCCGAAGCCCGAAAAGACGGAGCGACGCGATTTCTGGTGGGTGCAGCCCGCCATCGTCGTCGCCGTGTTGGGCAGTTTCATCATCTACGCGACCTACGCCGCGCTCATAAACAATAATTACTACCTGCCCGCCCACAATCTGCTTTCGCCGTTCTATTCTCCCTGCGTTTCGCATAACTGCGGCCAAGCTCTCACGCTGCCGATTATTGGAAGCTGGTGGCCCAGGATTTTGTCGCCGGCGATTCTCATTTTGTGGATGCCGCTCGGCTTCCGCCTCACCTGCTATTACTATCGCAAGGCCTACTATCGGTCGTTCTTCTGGGCTCCTCCGGCCTGCGCGGTGCCGGATGCTCCAAAAGGCTATCGCGGCGAAACCCGGTTCCCGTTCCTGCTCCAGAATATTCATCGGTACTTTTTCTGGCTTTCGCTAGTAGTGCTGGCGTTTCTCTGGTGGGATGTCATCGAATCGTTCCGCTGGCCCACGGGAATTCACATGAGCCTGGGGTCGCTGGTGCTGCTGGTGAGCACCACGCTCCTGACCATATACAGCCTCTCCTGTCACTCGTGCCGCTAATTATGTGGCGGCTACAGCGACAGGATTAACAACAAGCCGTTGCTCTACCGCATGTGGAGTGCCGCGAACAGTCTGAACGTGAACCATCAACTCTGGGCCTGGGTTAGTCTGGTAGGCGTTGCGCTGGCCGATGTTTACGTTCGCCTGGTCGCTGCCGGCGTTTTTCAGGATATAAGGTTCTTCTGATGGCCATCGACGAGAAGTACGAAACGCATGAATACGACGTCATTGTTATCGGGGCCGGTGGCGCGGGTCTGCGGGCCGCCATCGAGGCGTCGGCGGAAGGCGTTAAGACGGCGCTGATTTGCAAGTCGCTGCTCGGCAAGGCGCACACGGTCATGGCCGAGGGTGGCATCGCGGCGGCGCTGGGCAACGTTTGGCCGGAAGACAATTGGCAGGTCCACTTTCGCGACACCATGCGCGGCGGCAAGCTGCTCAACAATTGGCGCATGGCCCAGATCCATGCCCAGGAAGCCCCGGACCGGGTGCTCGAGCTGGAAGAATGGGGCGCGCTCTTCGACCGCACGCCCGATGGCCGGATCTTGCAGCGCGATTTTGGCGGTCACCGCTACGCGCGTCTCGCACACGTGGGAGATCGCACCGGCCTGGA
>NFUO01000654.1 GCA_002197545.1 Acidobacteria subdivision 2 bacterium RH1 MAG20
CCCTGTACCCGGCATTCCGGATTGATCAAGGGCCAACGACCAGTCGGCAGACGTGATGTCCGCCAGGGTGATTGCGCCGACACTCATCGCCTATTTACCCGCCTTACACATCGTTGACACCGTGATCATCGCGACGATCATCTCTTGCGTTTTGGCAAGTTCGCCAACCCTGCGAAAAAAGCGGTCGAGGGTTCATCCGGCATTTACCTTTGCGCTGCCACTGACTATCTGTCCCGAACCCGCGGGACAAGTCGTTATATCTCCGACGCGTGCAACAGCGGGCCCCCCGCCGGCGAGAGTGATCTCTCCGGCGGCCGCGATTAACACGTCGCCCGAGCCGTCGATCGCGATATTCGCGCCGTTCGCGCTTATTGTTATCGTTCCGCCTGTGGGAATACTCACTGCGAACGCGTGAGCCGCCCGATCGTATTCGAATACCGCCCCGTCTTTTGCCGACCAGTGCAACTTGTCGGCGCTTGCCACCGGCGGCCGATCCACACTCGAATAAATCGCTCCGAGCACAGCGCCGTCTTCGTCGTATTCATCCATTACACAGACCACTTGCTCGCCCACATCCGGCAGCCAGTACTCTTTATCGTTTTGCGTCTTCGCAAAAACTACCGGGAGCCACCAGCTCTGCATCTGATCGCGATCGGGAAACACCACCCGCACCCGGGCATTCGTCGCATCCAGACTCTTTACTATGCCAACTCGAAACACAGGGGCCTCTCGTCAGCCGCGTCGGGTTGCGGAGATCGTTGTGTGCAAAGGTGCCGTACCGATGTGTGCGCTTAACCGTGCAGACGGATCATCCGCGACGGTCCATGCCTGCTGCCTGGGCGTGATCATGATATTACCCCACTGCCATGGCCGCCCCGATCCATCAATCGACGCGCCGCGCTTCTAGTTCCGTCGTATAGCCTGTCGCCCGCGTCAATCGATGACGCGCCGTTTCGATCAAGTAGACGCCGTCATTGACGCCAAAACCCGCGACATTGACGTTGTTGCCTGCCACGTAAATCGTCGCACCAATTGTTGTGAGCTGAGCCGTCGCGCGCTTCATGTTGGCGCGATGCAGCGCGCTTTGCGCTTTAAGGAGTGCCTGCTGCTGGTTTTCGCAACGCCGTGCAAGCTTTAGAGTATCGCCGGTGGGCGTCGTCGGTGCGGCGACTGATCGCTGTGTCAGCAACTGCTTGGTCGCTGGATCCTGGTATGAGACTTGCGCCCCCATGTAAACTCGATGCGTCTTGTTCGTGAAGTTGAAAGTGACTATGTCGCTGCGCGTGATTGTCGCAACCGGTGCCGCGGCCTCGAGAGTCGCGCGCGAATAGAAGACGAGTTGACTACCACGTATTGTAAAATTGTAATTGTGCGTTTGCGCAAGCCGATTGAGAAACGCCACGTCGGTCTCTTGTCGCTGCGTAACCCGTGCAAACGATAGGTTTAGCGCATCCGGCGCGCCGACAACGCTGTATCCATATTTTCCTGCAATCGTTCCCGCGATCTGAAGCAGTGTCTGATTTTCATATCCCGCGCTATTGAGTGTGCGCATCGCCGGCGTAATATACGCGGCCAGACAGCGCAAGTGGAACACGTCCGGCGGCCCCGATGATATCCCGCCCAGCCCGAGTTCATCGACCTGAAAGTCTCCGCAAG
>NFUO01000655.1 GCA_002197545.1 Acidobacteria subdivision 2 bacterium RH1 MAG20
CCGCCGATCATCGCCGGCATGATCATGAAGAAGATCATGATCAGGCCGTGTGCTGTCACGATCACGTCGTAATAGTGAGTCTCGTGGAAGATCTGCAGGCCGGGAAACATCAGCTCGGCACGAATGAGCATGGAGAAGATCGCGCCGATGATGCCAGCGACCAACGAGAACACCAGGTACATGGTCCCGATGTCCTTGTGGTTGGTCGAATAGACATAACGGCGCCAGCCGTGCGGAATGGCATGGCCATTTTCGGCGCCGGCAGAAATTGTGTGGCTCATGGACATGCTGGCTCCTGCGATCCTGACTGCGGCGGCCGCCTCTCGCTTCGCTCGCCTAAGCGTCGAGGCGGCTCACAAAACTTAGCGGCGTGATCCTTTCGGATCAGACGCAACCATCCGTTCGCCATCATTACGGCGGGCTGTTCTCTGCTTGCTCCTTTGCAGCTTGCGGCGGCGAACCCGCAGGGTCCGACTGCTCCTCGTGCGGATTTGGACTAAAGTGCGCGAGCTTTCCAGGAACGCCGTCCCATTCCTTGGCGTCGGCAGGCGGCAATTCCTTTGCGGTCAGGTTTGGCCACTTCGCCGCGTATTCGCGATTGAGCTTGAGCCAATCGCCGAGGCCCTCCTCGGTGTCCGGCTTGATGGCGTTGGCCGGGCATTCCGGTTCACAGACGCCGCAATCGATGCACTCGTCCGGATGAATCACCAGCATGTTTTCGCCGGCGTAAAAGCAGTCAACCGGACACACTTCAACGCAATCCATGTACTTACACTTGATGCAGTTCTCCGTGACGACATAGGTCATGAGTCTTTTTCCCGGTCACTTTAACATCTATCTATAATATATCTTATCGTGCGCGTCCATACGTGCGGCGCATCGCCGCCATGCTCAAAGTGTTCGTTTCAGTGGGCTCAGCCGGTCACGGCGAGGTGAGGACCGCGCACGCCCTTGATCGGCAGACGCGACGGGAAAAAATCGCGCTTACTCAGCACGATGTCGGCGAGCGTATAGCGATCAAGCGTGCCGATAAATGCGCGCAGGGCTTCGTTCAAGACATCGGGCAACTGGCAACGCTTGGTGATAATGCATCGGCTACCGGTGGCAAAACATTC
>NFUO01000656.1 GCA_002197545.1 Acidobacteria subdivision 2 bacterium RH1 MAG20
AGATCCTTGCAGCCTGCCGCGTCGCCCGGGTTGATGAATTCGCGGAGAAGCTCGCCGAAGGATACAACACGGTGGTGGGAGAGCGCGGCGTAAAGCTTTCCGGCGGGCAAAAGCAGCGGGTTTCCATGGCCAGGGCACTCCTGGCTGATCCCCGCATCCTCATCCTGGATGAGGCGACCTCAAGCCTGGATTCGGAGTCTGAAGCCATGATCCAGGAAGGACTGGCCGTGCTGATGCGGGGCCGGACGACGTTCGTAATCGCTCACCGCTTGTCCACCATCCGCAGTGCCGGTCAGATTCTGGTGATGGAAGACGGGCGTGTTATCGAATGCGGCAACCACGAATCGCTTTACGCCGCTCATGGCCGTTATTGGGAGCTTTATACCCGGCAATACGGCCTTGAATCCAACCGCTTTCTGGCGCCGGGGGAAGGCTTGGAGCGGCCCGAGGACGCCCATCCGGAAGCGGCGGAAGCCGGAGAACCCGGTCCCGATTCAGAAATTGACTTGCCGGGACCGATCGGCCTGATCCGCACAGGAAACCGGTGATCGGACACCCGGCCGCCAAGGATTCACACTTCGGAGCAAGACAGGAGGCGGCGCCAAGCCAAGCAGGCGCTGCTGGCCGAAAGCCGCAAGCACTCGGTCAGCCGATGTCTGCGGGCGGTGCCGGGCTTGGGGCTGGTGACGCGCATCAGCGCGGAGTTTTGTATGGTCAACGGCCAACTGAAGCGTTCGGCTAAGTCTCCCACCCTGCGGGGACTGAATCCCAACCATCAGCGCCAGTTGAAGGAGATCTTCAAGTCGGCGGCCAGCGTGGCGGTCGATCAGCCCGGCCCCTGGCAACAGTTCTATCAGCAGCGGGTGGCCCTCGGCCGCAAGCCGGAGCTGGTGCGCTTGACGGTGGCCCGCAAGCTGGCCGCCTTGACCTTGAGCCTTTGGAAGAAAGGAGGTGGCTACGACGTCGAACATCTGAAACCCGCAGCCGCTTAGCGCCGGAAGAGAAGGCCCCCCGAGCCCACGATTTTTCAGACTGGGCAGTGGTCGTCGTTCTCTTCCTGGGCAAGGGTTCGGTCGATCCTCCGCCGAGGGTCGGCCCACGAGGGAGAGTATCCAGGAGAGGGTTAGGCTGATCGCCTGGCCTGCCAGGAACAGCCTCAGCGTCACGCTATGCCCCCTCGCACAACCCAACAAAGCCTTAGGCCTTGAGTCTCCAATAGAACCTTGGTTGGCATCCCTTGCCAGCACCACGGCTGCTAAGCCCGGAGGAAAACGTCGTCGTTGTCGCGGTCTCGTCATGAACGATCGAAGCTCAGACACGCATCTCTTTGGCAGCATCACAGGGGCTGGAAGCCGAGAGAAAAAACTCCGGCTCCCGAGTCCAGGGAGAAAACTTTCTCTTGACAT
>NFUO01000657.1 GCA_002197545.1 Acidobacteria subdivision 2 bacterium RH1 MAG20
ATCGCTCGGCTCCTTTTTCCGAGCCTTGGTCGTTGAACAGCTACCAAGTGTACTCGGTCGAAGGAGCCGACAACGTCATCCAATCAGCCGAACCTGCCCGCCCGTGTGGCTTGCAAGCGGCTAGTAAAAAGCAGCAGCAGTAAATCGATTTACCTAGTGTTACGGCGCGGGTAGCGCCTGCGGGCTGCAGCTGAATCCGAAACCTGATCGTGCTCGTTGAACTATGAGGAGTTGGATGTGGATGCTGCAGCGGGTTTCTCAGGGTACAGGCGGTCAAACTCCGGGTCGCCATGAAGGAGGGTGAGGTCCGGGTCGCGGCGAGCCCACACCGCGTCCCTGAATCCCGCTTGCCAGGCTTTGCGCAGTGCGTCCAATGCCTCCGGCTTTCTTTTTAGACCGCAGTAGACACAAGCTGCGTTGTAGAGAATCGAGGCCTCGTTGGCACGCAAAGTAACTGCCAGGTTGAGTTCACGCAACGCGTCGTCTACGCGTTCCAAGCCGGCATAGTAGCTGCCTAGCAGGACGCGCGCGCGCGCATCCTCGGGCACTTGTTTCAAGTGGTTCTCGAGCGCAACGATGACCCTGTGGGCCATGTTGCGTTTTGCTTCTTCTTTGCCCATGGCACCCAGAGAGTTCAGGATGGGGACATAAACGTTGTAGTCTTCGCCGCTGGCCTCGATGGCGGCTTCCGCCACGTCCAGAATTTCCTGGTAACGACCCGCGGCGAACAGGGCGCGGCAGAGCATGTAGTAAGCGCCCTCGCAGTCGCGTTTGCGTTCGATGGCTTTTCTGACCATGCGCACGGCTTCGTCATGCAGTTCGGCTGCGTAGAGGACCCACGCCTGGCTGACCTGTACTTCTGGCAAGTCCCATCGCAGAGCCACGGCCTTGCCGGAAGCCTCGCGCGCGCGTTCGACCCACACCGGATCGCGGCTGTAGTTGCTGTAGAACATCGCGCAAGCGTTGGCGCACGCGGCATGAGCCAGGGCGAAGGCGGGGTCCATCGCTACCGCGTTCTCGAACATCTGCAAGGCGAATTCCAAGTCCTGGCGAGTCTGCCGCCGCGCGTACCGTTTGCCGCGCAAGTAGAGGTCGTAGGCCTGCAGGCTTTCGGTGGGCTTGACGGCCAGAGCTTCGAGCTCTTGCGGGGAAAGCGTCACGCGCAAAGCCTCGGCGATCTTGCGCGCCATTTCGTCCTGTACTTCGAAAACGTCCTTCATCTCGCGGTCGAAGCGCTCCGACCAGAGCGGAAAA
>NFUO01000658.1 GCA_002197545.1 Acidobacteria subdivision 2 bacterium RH1 MAG20
AGGACGAACCACATAGCCATGCTGGCGAAGTTCAGGATCATCGGTAGCGCACCCCTCGAATTGTGAGCTGCTTTAGTTCCACCTTGCCGAACGCTTTTCTGAGATCGACAAGGAACCGCGCCACATCCGGTGCCTCGAGCTGGACTAAACTCCAAAGCTCAGAACGGACAGTCATCGTCTTGGGCCTGGATGGCTTCTCGCTCAAGTCGCGCCTCCCGGGTGGCTTCCTCCAAAACCGAGGACGGTAGTCGCCCGATGAGCCCATGCTTTTGCAGGTAGGCCAAGCAGGCTTCTCGCGTCGTGGTGCGTGGCCTCGCAAGCTTCGCGCTTGCGATGTAGGCCAGAACCTCGCGGTGCTTCTCGTGGAACTTAGCGTCCGTCATTTCGCTCCCGCAAACATGTTTTGCCGATCATTGGCCCCCTGCACACGCCGGCGGAACTCGTCCCAAGTCTCGCCCGGCTTGGCCTCGAGGCGCAGGCGTTTGGCGATGGCTTGGATGTCGGCGTTGCCGTGGGCGGCAGGGGTGGGAGGTGGTATTGGCCAGTCCTTGGCGAACGATCTCTCGGGGCCGAAGAAACGCTTTGCCTGCATCACGAACTCGGTGTCCAGCTTGCCCGTAGCTCGGCAGAACTCAGCGTAACGCCCAACCCCAGCGGCCATGTCGGCCCCGACTACCCCCTCGGCCAGCCTCGCGTTCCAGGCGGACAACGCGGCCTTTTTGGGGTTGTCACCCACGCGGCGAGGGAATTGGCCCCATGCCGATTCAAACTCGGGTGGGTAGGTTTCGGGACGTTTTCTTCGGCTCACGGTTGGCGCGGATGCGCCAAGTGTTTTGACTTTCTCTGTATCTGTATCTGTATCTGTATCTGTATCTGTATCTGTATCTGTATGGTTGAACGTCCGCTGAGCGTCCGCTGAGCGTTCGCTGAGCGTTCGCTCAGCATCCGCTGGGCGCGTGCTCAAATTCCTTGCTTTTATCGACTCGATAGCGGCTCTTTTGGCAGATTCGCTCTTGTCACGAACCTTTTTTAATTCTTTCTCAACACGCCCATGTCGCCACAACCCATTTTCTACAATGAACAGCTCAGCGAGCGTTGAGCGAACGCTCAGCCAACGCTCAGCATCCGTTCGGGCTATACGGGCAAGCTTCTTGTCGTCATCGGGGAGCGCTTTGCCGGTTTGCCAATAATTCATCAACAGAAGCAAGTAGGCTCCATGCTCTTCGGGATCGAGATGCATGGTGTCGGCCAGATAATCGGCCACATAGAGGGGCATGTATGGAAGGGCGCCCATTATTGGCAGCTC
>NFUO01000659.1 GCA_002197545.1 Acidobacteria subdivision 2 bacterium RH1 MAG20
ATGTCAAATCGCAGCCCCTCACTAGCGAGAATACGCAGGGGACGGAACGGCTTTTCCCGAAGCCGCGCCTGGATTTCTTCGGGGGTAAACATGGCGGTCCCTCTGAAGTCTATGCCGTTCGTTCTTGACGCTCTTTTGCCCTTTTGCCCCGCTTCGGTCAATCGGCTGGCATCTCCTTGTCGATGGCGGCGAGGACTTGCGCCGCGCTGAGGCGGTTAAAGACCCGGTCGGGCCGGAACGTCCAGCGAACCGTGCCGCTGCCGTCGATCAGGATTGTGGTAGGGGCGGCGGTGTCGCTGCCGTCCGGGGCCGAGCGCGGATGGATCACCTCCACCGCGTCGGACAGTTTGCGCTCCGCGTCTGACAGGACGACGAGGTGGGGGAAATCGGCCTGAGTGGCCTTGGCAGCGTTCTGATCTTCCACCGAGACCCCGACGACACGGACCTTCCGTTTCTCGAACTCCTGCCAGTGCGTTTCGAGCTGACCCAGCTCGATCGTGCAGATCCCTCACCACCGCCCGCGGAAGAAGACCAGGACGCGCCGCGATCCGTCGTGGAGGTCCACCTCCGTGAAGGCTCGTCCGTCAGCAATCGTGGCCCTGAAGGGCGGTAACTGCTTCCCTGGCTGAGCGGGTCCGGCGTAGCTGGGCAGCTTCATCATGGAGACGAAGAAGTACCATTGGAAGCCGGCGAAGCCCGCGACCAAAACGAGAACGACAACTCGTGGGATGCTGCGGCGCTGGGCTGCGGAGGACAGCAGAAGCAGCGCCCCGATAGTGGCCAGCACGGGGCTGTACCACGGCACAAACAGGTGTTTCAGGCCGAACTGAACGAAGACGAGAGCCAGCCCGAGTAAGCAGACGCCGATCCCAGCCCAGAAATACGCGCGGCCCTGCGCGCGTTCGTTTGCGGTTGCAGTTGTGGAAATGTGGGGAGCGTTCACGGACATACAATCCCTCCTCTTTTGAGTGGTAGTATTGTACGGTTGTCCATTTCGGCATGTCCAGGCCAGCTTCATTGGTGCATGGTTGACGGAAGGACCGTCCAGCCAGGACCGACAAATCGGCAAAGTCCGCATGAAGGGCGAAGACGGAAAAGCCGATAAAGGAGGTAGCGGCTGACGGTTTCACGCTAGTGGAGGAAGAAGCGATCTCTTGTTCGTAGGACGGATTTTCAATCCGTCCTGCTGAGGAGGACGGATTGAAAATCCGTCCTACGGTCGAACCGAAGCGTCCTTGATTCCGCGCTAGG
>NFUO01000066.1 GCA_002197545.1 Acidobacteria subdivision 2 bacterium RH1 MAG20
ACGGAAGTTAAGCCTCGTTGGGCCGATGGTACTGCACGCGTAAGTGTGTGGGAGATTAGGTGATCGCCGGCATAATACAGAAGCCCCGTCCTTTCGAGGATGGGGCTTTTTACTATGATGGATGGTAATGAAACTAATCCTCCTTCATGGTCCTGCTGCGTAAGCGTGACGCGGTGGCCGTCTGGACAGATGTGTGAATTTGAGATGAGGGAGAGTTTGTGTCCACGATTCTTTGGAAGTGGACACGACTGGTTGTGGGGGTTCAAGTCCTCCTCCGGCATCGTAGAATCCTCTTTCTGCGAAGCACCTTCTCCTCACCAGGCTTATTTCCTTCTTACGCCGCTCTGGTCTTTGCCATTCTGGTGCACGACTACACCGGTGATTTGTCCCTGGTCATCCTTCACAAAATCAATCTCAACATCTGCCATCTTGAGAAAAAAGTGTGTCTCCGACTCGGCAAAAATCGGCGTTTTACCCTGGTGATTCATCGCACCGAACAATTGGTTTCCCTCAACTGTAAAGGTGAGACTGCTCGTTGGGGTCAGATCGTAGGTCCCGGTATATTTCTCTAGGACGGATGGATCAAGTTCCACCATCATTTTCCCGCGGAAGTTGGGCCAGTTATATTCTGTGGCGATACTCTGCATCAGTTCCTTCGCCAGTCGCTCACCGCCCTGCGCGTTTGTCATCACCACGGCGCCGTCGCCATGGTTCTCGTATCCTACAAAGAGCGACTCAAATCCGGCATTGATGCCGTCGTGGGTAAAATACGGGTCTTCCTTCGATCCGCCGATTTGCACCCCAAGCCCCCAATTCCCAATCCCAGGGGTCAGCATCTGTTTCGTCATTGCCTGCGAGAGCACGTGGTTCGCGTGTCCGGCCAATGATTGCTGGTTCTCAATGATGTACTTTGCCAGGTCTGAAGCCGTTGTCCACAAGCCTGCCGCGGCCATCTCCGGATAGGTATGTGGCCCGCCTGCTACCGGAGTGCCGTCTCCGTTGTACGGTGTAGCCGTGGGTTGGTTTCCAATCGGCAGCGGCTGGTCATAGGTACTATGTCTCATCCCAATCGGCGCCAGAACCGCATCGTGCATCAGTTTCGGAAATGGTTCCTTCGCCGCGTCAATGGCCATCATCTGCATGATGGTGAATCCGCCGCCGGAATAATTCCAGTGGCTTCCCGGCACTGTTGCTACTTTGACGGCCGGAGTATTCGCCGGAGCCTCTCCGTTCAAAACCTGCACGAGCGTCGGTACCGGCTCGCCATGCGCATAGCCGGGGAAGCCGTGGACCGTTGTCCCGGCGGTATGCATTAGCAGCTCCCGCAAAGTAACTGCCTTGCCAGCGGCTTCAGGGCCAACAGGAATTTTCCATGACGACAGTTCCGTATTCGCATCCTCATCGAGCCTGAGCTTTCCTTCCTCTACTAGGTGAAGTGCCGCCATTGCGGTCACCGGCTTGCTGATAGAACCGGCCTGAAACCTCGTCTTGGGCGTGACCAGTTTCCCGCCCATCTGCTCCGTGCCAAAACCGCGTGCCCATTCCAACCTTCCGTTGTGAATGACGGCGATACTGATGCCCGTGATATGCAACGCGGCCATCCTCTCGGCCAGGTCCGCGCAGCGATCACCCTTCACATACACCGGCTGCCGAAGGCATGTCACCACACGGTCAATACGTGCCTGCACCGTCGGGTCCGTTCTCTGTGCCATTAATCGCGAACCATGTGTCGCGCATAAAGCAACCAAAATAAACAATGCCCCTAAAAATGATCTCGGACCGCCCTGCCGCATTACCATTCGGCCTCCTGCTCATCGTGGATTGAAATGTACACAACCTATACGCAACAGGGCGCACGCTGGTTCACAAGCGCTCTCAGGCAGTAAAAGAGTCAGGGTATGGATATGGGGCTGAGCCTCTAAAATCCCGCACGAGCATAGCGAGAGTATTGGAACTATCGTTGGCGATCGCTACGCAGCCGATGGGGTCCATCTGTCCCTGCGTTGATATGGACGCCGTCCTTGCCGATAATGACCTTGCTTCCGTCCGAGCCGGAGTTGATGCGGACGCCGTCGTTGCCGATGATGACGCTTGAGCCGTCTCCATCGATGATGGACAACTTCGGAGGTCGAGGCGGAGAAGGAGGCAGGGGCATGACTGAGGCTTTCTTGAGAGCAACATCGGCTTCGCTGGTGGAGATGCGGAGTGTGGGCCCACCTTTGCCTACTGTGCCATCGAAAGTTTTATGAGTTTCAGTGCCCTCGGTTGGAAGAGAGAAGTCATTGTCGAGATCGCCGTTCGTGGTTGAGGCACTCACGGCGAAGCTGGAGTGTTCGGGAACAGTAAGGGAGACGGAGCCGTGGCGGTTCTCGATGGTGACGTTGCCCAGGGGAGGAGCGCTTGTAACATTCACAGAGCCGTTGCGGTTGGTGACGGAGATATCACCGGAGACGCGATCGAGACTGATGTTGCGATTGCCCGTGCTGAGCGTAAAAGGCCCGACAACTTCGTTGGCGGAGAGATCGGCGTTTGGACTGATCTCTATTTGACCATCGAGGCGGCTGAGTTGCATGTCGGTGCGGCTGGAGTGGAATTTGATGGAGCTGCGGATGTGTTCGAGGTGACAATCGCCGAAGAAATCCCCATTGATGATGACGGGGCCGCTGAGGTCAGACAGCGTGATGTCCTGGCCGCGGCCTTCGACAGTGACAGGGCCTGTAATGCTATGTGCCGAGAAGGCGGCGCCGCCGTTGTTGATGTGCGTGGATACGATGCCGGTGATGGCGCTGAGTTCAACGTCGCCGTGGTTGGCGGTCACAGTGACCGGCGCCTTGATCGAATTGACATGCACGTCGCCATGGTTGGCGCTGACCTCGATGGCGGCAGCAGGAGGAACAGTAATCGTCAGGTCAGCACGGCCGCCGGCGAGCGTGGGCATGTTTAGAGTGACAGTGTTACTGCCGGTGGAGAGATTAGGGCTGAATTGCAGCGCCTTTTTTTCTGCGTCAGAGTCAGAGCGGCTGTAAATCTCTTTGTGTACGGTGATGTGGATACGGTTGTCATCGCTGGTGCCGGAGATCATGACATCGCCGCGGGGGTTATCGACGGAGAATCCGGCGCCAGCTGGGAGAGTCTGGACAATGGTCTGATCGCTCTCGTGTTTGTCGCCGAGGAATTGGTCAAGGTCATTCTGATTGATGTGCAAACGATGCCCGAAGAAGGCCCCGTTCTCGCGTCGCAGTCCGCTGAAGATGACGCCAGCGAAGATCAGCAAAAGCAGCAGAGAGAATACGCCTCCTCCCATGGAGCGACGATAGACGGGCTGGGATGGATCGGAGTGGGTGTACTTGTCGAAGGCCCATTCGAGGAACATGACAACGCCTGCGCCGATAAGCAGGACAGGCCACCAGTGACCGTACCAGTCCCAGACCTGATGACTATCGAGGCGTCCGGTCTGAATGAGCAGAAATATAATGCCAAGCGCAACGACGATGATTGGGCCAACGATCGAACCGCGGCGCATACCGCGGGCACGGTATCGATAAGCGGCAGATTGGGCGCGAAGCATATCGCGTTGCGCGCGGGCCTGCTCTTTCATCATGCGACGCTGATACTTCCAGTCATTGCCGAAGGGCGGTCCGGGTGGCGGATAGGGTGGAGGATTGGTTGACATGGTTATTTACCTTCCTCATCGTGCGGGATGGAAGGAACGACGGATGTAGATGTAGTGGATGACGACGGTGAAGGCCCGCTCGGAGGAGGGGGCGTGTAGGGATAGGGGGCCGCTGCTGCACTGTAGGTGGCACGCTGAAACATGGCCATGAGGCCGGCGACAATGATAAAGAGTGGCCAGCTTCGCCCCCAGGAGAGGATATGGGCATTGTCCAGAAGGAAGAGGACGCCTATCAGGATGATCCAGATTGCGCCGCGCAGAGCATGGAAGAGACGATACTTGTAGGCGGCTGTGCCGTCATCGGCGAGGGGACCGGTCTCCGTCATCTTGCGGACGAACTGCCATACCCCGACCCCTATGAGAAGCAGGGGAACGAGCCAGTGGATAGGATAGCCGTGGAACATGCCGGAGTTGCCGATCAGGAAGATCGCTCCAAGCGCAATAAGCCAGATCGCTCCGGTGGGAAAGCGGTTGCGTGAATATGGGTTGCCGTCTGTCGGCGAAGCTACGCCGGTGAATGGAGACGCCGGAGGAACGGGAGGGGTGTAGTTCTCCCACGGTGCGCCCCAACTGGAAGCTGGCGGCGGATAAGATTCGTAGCCCGTTGGCGGAGGCGGATATGCAGCTGGGGGAACCGCTGGATCGGGCGCGGAAGCTGCATTTTGTCCGTATGGGCGATTCGGCATTCCGGCAGGCCATGCTTTTCCGAAGCCGAGACGTTCGCCAAGGTCGTTCAATCCAAATGGGTTAGGGAGAGGAGTTCCATCACGCCGGGCACGTGCGGTGTGATGGGCCTCAATGACCTGATAGAAGACCCATCCAAAGACAAAAAGTAAGAAGATTCCATTTTCGTTCGCGAGGCTGACGAGAATAGCAAAAACGATCAGATGCACGATGCCTTTGGCATATTGGCCGTTGTACATGGCACCGACGCCTGGGATGAAGCCAAGAAGCGCAGCGAGGCCGGGATTCGGCTCGTCCGGTGGCGGAGGCGGTGGAATGGTGCCATCCACGGGGTAATTTGTGCCTGGGGAGGGGGCGCTGTAACTGCCGCCTACAGGATTTGAGGTTCCTGCTCCGGCCAGCTTGGCGACAAGGCATGGTTCGCAGAAGATTGCAGAGCCGACGGGGCGAGTGCACTCCTGGCAGAGTGGTTTGCCGCAGTTCTGGCAAAAGGCTACACGTTCACGATCAGGATGGTTTACGCAGTTCATACCAATTCCCCTTCCTGCAAGTGCTTCAAAATACTGGGAGTAACGACAACTAAAGTCTGGGCGGGAAGTGGATCTTGCCGTTGAGATGAATTGGCGAGATAGAGGTGTTTACCGGAAGTTTCGCGTCGGCTGGAGCCGGGACCGGGCTTGGGGCGCGATTGCTTCTGGTCTGCAGGCTGAGGAGCAGGCTTGCTGTTTTGCGGTTGCTGACCTTCGGGAGTTTTCTGATCCGGTGCGGCCACAGGGCTGTTCTGGCTGGGGATTGCCCTGTATGAACTGTCGCTATCGTTGGAGCGCTGCAGATCTCTGACCCGGGATTCCAACTCGTAAACGACCTTGAGATTGGTGTAGTAACGGGTGACGTGTGCGTTCGCTTCATAGAAGCTGCGTTTGATGCTGGAAGGCCGTAGATCGCTGGCGCGCAAGCTGCTAAAACGAACGCCGACGAGGTTCAGGGTCAGGGCGACGGAAAAGAAGGCCATGGCGGCGGTCATTGCCAGGCGGGGCTGCAGGAGCGTCTGACCAATCGAGCGCAAACGGAGGCTGGAGGCGATGCGGCTGCGGAAGGGCAGGACCTTCGCAGAGCTGTACGCCGTTGCGGGCTGAATGGCTGGGTCGGATACAAGTGTCGGACGTCCCAGGATCGTATTCGGCTGCCAGGTTGCGGAAGCCATGTCCTGCCTGTTTGATACCGGGCTGTCCTGATTGCAGGTTTGGGCGAGAATGCGCTCGAGCAAAGCGGCGGGCGGCTCTGGCCGGGGAGATTTAAGCATCTCCAGCCATGCCGCTCCGCGCCGGGCATCGGCCAGCATGGAACTGCAACTGGCGCAGGCCGTCATATGGAGATCAAAGGCTGCCTGATCTGCCGGAGAGAGCGTGCCGTCGAGTACATCGGCGAGCATTGCTTCACACTGAGCGCAGTGCTTGGCGTCACCCGATTGAGAGGGCTTCGCGCTGCCGAATTGGTTGAAATCTGCCACTTACATCACCTGTCTTTCTAGCGCCTACATTACCTGTTTTTCTATACGTTGCAAAAGCCTTGCAAGTTCCCCGCGGCCGCGACTGATGCGGCTTTTAACGGTCCCTTCGGGGATGCGGAGAACCTGCGCTATCTCTTTGTAATCCATATCTTCCAGATCGCGCAGAATAACCGCTTCGCGCAGCTCGGGCGATAACTGCTTGAGTGCGTGTTGGATGCGGGTTTTAAGCTCGATACGGGCGACATGCTGTTCCTGCGATGGGCGATCATCGGCCAGACGGTCGGCCAGGGTGGGGCTGCCGTCTTCGCCATCGAAACTGGCATCGAGAGACTCGCTGGCGCGGTCAAGCCTGGTGCGGCGGAAATGGTCGACAAGCAGATTGCGGGCGAGCGTCGTGATCCAGGTCTGGAAGCTGCCCTTCTGTGTGTCGAAGCTGGAGAGATTTTTGTAGAGCTTGAGGAAGACGTCCTGGGTGAGGTCTTCGGCGTCCGCTCCGGAGCCGGTGAAACGATAGCAGATGGCGTAGATGCGCCGGTGCTGCGAGGTGACGAGCTGCTGCCAAGCGTGGGAATCACCGGCCATGCACTGGCGAACCAGTTTGGCGACGGCCTCCTGTGCGGCTTCCTGCTCTGGTGTGCGCTCCAATATTGCCTCTGGCGTCCTTGATGGTGGAAGAAGTGTATCGCGTGGCGCGGGCGATTGGACGTTTTGATGTGAGGTACTGTGGCCGGAATGGGCGAGGACGCGTGGCCCGGATTTGCGGCTAGTCGGCCGGCCCGGTGCTGAAATCGCCATGTAAAGAACGCCCATGGAGACCTATACGCATGGGCGTCCCCGGTAGTTCAACAGTTGAAACTCAATTGCCCACTGGAGTCTAGGGGGTAGGGGCCGAGATGACGCCACAGGCGATCCGGTTGCCGGCGTTGCCGGTGGGATCGGTCTTCATGTCGTCGGCCTTCTCGTGCACCATGATGGAGGTGCCGCCGTTGGCGAGAATGCTGTTAGCCGCGCCGGGCGTCATGGAGAGGTAATCCACCTTGAAGCTGGCCTGGCCGGTGTGGTCCTCGCCGATGGAGATGTTCTGCGGAAGGTCGCCATTGTGGTGGCCCATGGGATTCATGGTGCCGTGCTGCTTGCCGGCCGGGTTGAAGTGGCCACTGGCGGTCTTGAAGTCGGGAGCGTCGCAGACCGGATGCTCGTGGATGTGGACGGCGTGCTGTCCGAAGGGCAGGTTCTTGAGGTTGAGTTTGATGGAGAGCTTGCCGCCTTTGAGTTGACGGAAGGTGGCGGTGCCTGCATCCTGGCCTGCGCTGGTTTTGATCGGCACGACCAGCTTGTTGGTCTTAGCGAATGCAGTGGGGGCGAAGGTAGTTAAGGCGAGAATGGCTATTGTCATGCGCATAGGTGTGTCTCCTGTAACTGCGACTGCGGCCTGATCTTGTGCTGCCAGTTTAGAGCAGTTTTGTAGATGCTGTAGAGTCGTCAAAAGCGTTGTCATTCTGACCCTGAACTTGTCGAAGGGGAAGAACCCCGGTATTTCGCCTTTGCCTTTGCTGTTGCCTGTTCTTTGATCCTCTCCACTTACTCCAAAACTGCTATAGAACTTCGTACGAAGATGGCGATGTATTGTTATTAAATGCTGATGACGTCGTCACGAGTTTACTCTGCTTCCAGACTTGCGGTTCGTTTTGCGTTAGCCTCAACCCTGATTTTTTTTCCCATCGCACAGGCACAGAACGCGCCTGATGCGAAACCTACGCCAGCCAAGTCCGCTGAGCCCAAGTCCGCTGGGCCCAAGCCGGAACTGGCTCCCTTGCCGGCGGATGCTCACGTGCAGCAGACGGTACAGATTGATGGCAAGCCTCTGCACTACACCGTCACAGTAGGAACGCTTCCCGTAACAGATAAAGAGGGTAAAAAAACCGGCGAAGTCGTCTACACGGCGTACACGGTAGAAGCGAAGGACCGGCCTGTTACCTTCGCAATGAACGGCGGCCCCGGCGCCTCGTCGGTCTATCTCAACCTGGGAGCCATCGGTCCAAAGCGGGTGGCGTTTGGCGCAGAAGGCGACAGCCCGTCCGATCCGGCGATCTTGACCGACAACCCCGGCACCTGGCTCGATTTCACCGACCTGGTCTTTATTGACCCTATCGGCACTGGGTACAGCCGCTCTCTTGTGTCTGAGGACGAGACCAAAAAACTCTTCTACAGCACGGCTCCCGACATTCAGTATCTCTCGCGGATGGTCTACGACTGGCTGGTCAAGAACGGGCGTTTGAGTTCGCGCAAATACTTTGTGGGTGAGAGTTACGGAGGCTTTCGCGGGCCGCGAGTGACGCATTATCTGCAGACACAGCTTGGCGTGGCGTTGAATGGCGTCGTTCTGGTTTCGCCGTATTTGAATCCAACCGTTGAGGACAACGGCGATCTCTCCCCGCTGCCCTGGATGATGACGCTGCCTTCGATCGTCGCGGCGCATATGGAGCGTGAACATAAGCTGTCGGCGGAGGCCATGGCGCCGGTCATTGCCTACACCCGCGGCGACTACGCGACGGCGCTACTGAAAGGCCGATCTGATCCGGCGGCGACACAGCAGATGATTCAGCATGTGACGGAGATTACGGGGCTCGATCCGGTCTTTGTGAAACGTGCCGGCGGCCGGCTGGAGACACAGGCTTATCTGCGCGAAGTTTATCGATCCGAGGGAAAGCTGGGGAGTCGCTACGACCCGAATGTTACTGCGTGGGACCCCTTTCCCAATGATCCGGATCAGCGCAGCAACGATCCCATTCTGGAAAGCATCATCGCGCCGACGACCACGGCGATGGTCAACTTTGTGACGCAGACGGTGGGCTGGAAGACGGATGCGCGTTACGAGGCGCTGAGCGGCGATGTCAATCGGCTGTGGGATGGCGGCGCTGAGCTGCGGAAGGGCTCTGTAGAGCAGCTTCGCGAGTCGGTCGCGAACGACCCCAAGCTGCATGTGCTGATCGTTCATGGTTGGAACGATCTTTCCTGTCCTTTTATGGGCTCAGTGCTTACCGTCGATCAGATGCCGGTGATGGGCGACCCGACGCGGGTCCAGGTGAAGGAATATCCCGGTGGACATATGTTCTATAGCCGTCCGGCGAGCCAGATGGCGCTGCGTAAAGATGTCATGGAGATGTACAAGCAGCACTGATTCAATAGTTTAGATGACATGAAGTTCGAGCTGCTCGGAGTGGTGTCCGTCGGCAAAGGGCTTGAAATGGGCGCGACAGCGTGCTTCGTAGAGACCGGCTGCTCCTACGACTACCAACTCCTGGCTTTGGCCTAGCCGCTGAGTGTGGATGGCGGGCTGGCCGCAGACCATGCAGACGGCAGAGAGTTTTGTGACCTCGTCGGCGATGGCCATGAGCGCGGGAATGGGGCCGAAGGGCTCGGCGTTGAAAGTGGTATCCAAGCCGGCCAGGACGATGCGTTTGCCCAGGTGGACGAGTTCTACGGCGAGGGGAATGAGGCGGGTGTCGAAAAACTGGGCCTCGTCGATGCCGATGACGTCGATTTCGCTAAGTTGGGGAAACAAAGCGGCTTTCAGGTCTTCTACGGTGGCCACGATAGAGGCTTCGTGGGTCTGGGAGCTGTGGCTGGCGATGGCGGTGCGATGATAGCGGAGGTCGATGTCGGGCTTGTAGCAGGCGACGCGCTGGCGGGCAATATGGGCGCGTTTGAGGCGACGGATGAGCTCTTCGGACTTGCCCGAGAACATGGGACCGGTGATGACTTCGATGCGGCCGGGGGCGATGGTCATGGTCATGTGTCTATGGTCATGTGTTGAAACAGCGGGTTTGTTGGCTCAGATGCGCTCGACGACCACGGCGGTGCCGTAGGCCAGGACCTCGGTGACACCCTGCATGAGCTCGTTGGCGTCGTAGCGAAAACTGATGACGGCGTTGGCTCCGTGCTCGGCGGCGTGCTGGGCCATCATGGCGAAGGCGTCCTGGCGGGTCTTTTCGCAGAGCTGGGAGAGGATGGTGATGTTGCCGCCGAGGATGGTCTGAAGGCCCGCACCGAAGGTCCCAAAGATGGAGCGGGAGCGGACGACGATGCCTCGGACCACGCCCAGATTGCGGACGATGCGGTAGCCGGGAAGTTCGAGGGCAGTGGTGACCATGGTGGCGTCGAAGATGGGCGGAGGCGGGGGAAATGAGGACATAGGGCTTCTCCTTTGACTATGCGTAGCTATGCGGGATTATAGTCAGGTGCGGAGAGCGGCGAGGAGGGTTTTGACGGCTCCGCTGTCGATGGTTTGGGCGGCTTTGGCTATGCCCTCGGTGAGGGTTGGAACGAGGTCTGAGGCTACGAGGACGGCGGCGGCGTTGAGCAGGACGATGTCGCGGCGAGGGCTGCGTTCGCCAGCGAAGATGGCTTCGAGGATGGCGCCGTTGGTTTCGGCGTTGCCGCCGCGAAGGGTTTCAATGGGCGCGCGCTTGAGGCCGGCGTCTTCGGGGGTGAGGGTGCTGAGGGTAACGGTTCCGTTGCGGACTTCGGCTACCTGGCTGGGGCCGCTGATGGAAATCTCGTCAAGACCGCCGCCACCGCTGCCGGTGTCGCCGTGGACGACGAAGGCGTGGCGGGTGCCGAGCAAGGCCATGGCTTCGGCGACGAGGGGGACGAGGTGGGGAGCGTAGACGCCCATGACCTGAGCAGCGGCTCCGGCGGGGTTGGTGAGGGGGCCGAGGACGTTGAAGACGGTGCGGACGCCGATGGCGCGGCGGACGGGCATGACCGCCTTCATCGCCGGGTGCATGGCCGGGGCGTGGAGGAAGGCGAAGCGGTGCTTGCGCAGGGCCGCTGCCGCGGCTGAGGGGGAGAGATTGACGGGGACGCCGAGGGCTTCGAGGATGTCGGCTGAGCCGCACTGGGAGGTGACGGCACGGTTGCCATGTTTAGCTACGGTGGCTCCTGCGGCGGCGGCCACGAGGGCGGTGGCGGTAGAGATGTTGAAGGTCCCGCTGGCGTCTCCGCCGGTTCCGCAGGTGTCTACAAGCTGGCTTCGCTCCGCTTGGCTGAGTGGGAATGGTGTGGCAGCGGCGCGCATGGCTTCGACGAAGCCGGCGACTTCGACTGCGGTTTCGCCGCGGGCGGCGAGGGCCCCGAGGAGAGCGGCGAGTTGGATTTCAGACAGTTCGCCGCTGAGGACCTGCTGCATGAGCGCGCGCGCGGCTTCGCGGGTGAGGGTCTGGCGGCCTTCGATGACTTGCTTTAGGTGAGGCTGGAGAGACATTGGGTTAAGCGTAGCAGGTGGGTGGGAACGCTACGGCAGACCGCAGGTTTCTTCGGTTCTGCCCGGGACAGATCTGCGTTGAGGACGGGCTATTCTGCCGCACCGAAGCCCATGTCCCAGAATCGGGACATGGGCACCCAGCGAGAACCCTCTTCTCTTTCGATCTTTTCGATACAGGAAAAGAGGTAGCGCTTTCATACGTCTTCGTCGATCGCTCGTAAGTTTATGTAGGGATAGACGTTTACTTACGTTCATGATTTCGAATAAAAAATTATATTCCAAACCCTAGTTTGTGATCTATAGTGATTGCGCTATCAGATTGCATCACTTTTCCGAGTTGAAATCTTTTCTGCCCAGATCTGCCCATTCTTTGAATGTTCATTTCTTTTTAGGAGGATTTCGATGAAGAGATTTTGGCCAGACGTCATTCTTTTTGTGGTAGCGCTAACGGGTGCGTTGCCGGGCTCAGCACAGGAGTATAGGGGCACGATTCAAGGAAATGTAACCGATGTCAAGGGGTATGTCATCGGGGGCGCCGCAGTCGAGGCGAAGAGCGATCAACAGGATTACAAGATCACTACGGATGCAAAGGGCTACTTTGTGATTCCGTATGTACAGCCGGGGACGTATACGGTCTCGGTGCAGGCCAAAGGGTTTCGGACCGAGGTGCGGACGGGGCTGATCCTCGATGTGGCGCAGAAGATCAACCTGAACCTGGGCCTGACAGCGGGCGGAATGTCGGACACAATTACGGTGACCACGAACACGATTCAACTGGCGACGACGGATGCCTCCGGCGGGACGGTGATGGACCCTGAAAAGGTGCAGAACCTGCCGCTGAACGGCAGACAGGTGTATATGCTGTTGTCGCTGACGCCGGGGGTGCGGTTTACGCAGAACCAGTTTGGCGCGGGCGGCTACTCAGGCACGCGAGGATGGGACGTATCGAATGCCTATTCGATCTCCGGGCAGCCGGGCATTACGAACCAGTTTATGCTGAATGGCGCACCGATCTCGGTGCAGGGAGGCGGACCGGCGGGGACCTGGAACATCTCGCCAAGTATCGACGCGGTGCAGGAGTTCAAAGTGATGACGATCACCTTCGACGCGCAGTATGGGCGCGTGGGCGGCGGCGCGATGAACACGATCCTGAAGAACGGGACGCCTCATTTTCACGGCACGTTGTTCGACTACTGGCGGAACTCGATGTTCGATGCGAATACCTACCAGTTGAACCAGCAAGGCGCAGCACGTCCATTTCACAACGAACATGACTTTGGAGGGACAGTGGGCGGCCCTTTTCTAAAACACAATGCCTTTTTCTTTTTCAGCTATGAAGGGTATCGCCAGGTGCTGCCGGCAGGCGTAGTCACCACGGTGCCGACGGCTGACATGCTGCCGAATGGGGCAGGAGATGTGAACCTGACGAACTATCTTGCCGCGGTCAACAAGACCGGGATCTTCGATCCGAACACGACGACGTGCGTGACTCCATCGACGAACGGCGGGTGCAAGACGTATGGGCGGTCGGCTTTTCCCAATGATACGATTCCAGCAGCGCGGATCAGCCCGATTGGCGTAAACATCCTGAAGTTGTTTCCAGCTCCAAACCGGGCTGGGTACCAGAACAACTATGTCTTCAATGGAAAAGACAGATATCGGTACAACATGCCGATGGCGCGGGTGGACTACAACTTTACCGACCGGACGCGGTTGTACGGCATCTTCGCGTGGTGGGCGGGATATGAGTACCGGAACGGCAACGGATTTACAGGGCCGGCGGTCCGCGGCAATATCAACAGCTACCGTTCGAGCCTGACGCAGGTGCTGGACCTGACGCATACATTTTCGGACAAACTGGTGGCGGATGTGCGCGTTTCGTTTAACCGCTACTACGCTCTCGGTCCGGATGGGTCTCTTCGGGCAGGCCTGGCGAAGCTTTCGGCTGGCGACCTTGGATTGAATATGCCGCAGTTGCCGACTACGACGCATGACTACGCACCGGAGTTCACGATCAATGACAACTATCCGCAGATTATCGGGAATACGGGCGATCCGACTATCTTCGAGACATACGATCTGGGGCCGTCGATCACACAAACGCTGGGACGGCACACGCTGCACTACGGCGGTGAGTTCTCGCTGTATCACGATGTCTCGGGCGGGATCGGCCAGCCGAATGGCCAGTTCACGTACACCACGGATTTCACGCAGCAGAATCCGTTCAAGGGAAACAAGGACGGCTCTTCGATCGCCAACCTACTCATGGGGTACCCGAATAGCGGCAGCGTGCACTACGGGATAGCGCCCTATGAGTCCTATCGATACTATGGCTTTTTCGTGCAGGACGACTGGAAGGTCAACGACAAGTTTGCCATCAATGCCGGCCTGCGATGGGACGATGAACTGTCGCCAACGGAGCGGCACAACCGGCTGCTGGCGGGCGTGTGCCTGACGTGCGCGAACCCGATCTCAAGCCAGATCAGCTATCCTCCGGGGAATGTGTTGCCCAATGGAGCAACGATAGTGAATCCAATGCTGGGCGCAGTGCAGTTTGCCAGCAGTAAACTCCCGGCCTATGACGAACACAGCGCGTACTTCCAACCGAAGCTCGGACTTTCGTTCACACCCAACCGCTTCATCGTCTTCCATGGGGGATACACCATATCGAAGGCGTATGGAATCGAACTGGGCGGAGCCTCGGCCTGGAGCCAGGACACCAGCTACAACGCATCGCCGGACGGCAATCTGCATCCGTCAACCTACTTTCGCAGCGGCACGCCGTTTCCGAATGGGTACATCGTTCCTCCGGAGACCTCGCAAGGGGCGGAGACTCTTGTGGGCACGGGCTTCGGAATCGACCAGCGCGACCGCAAGATCCCGATTGTGCAGCAGTTCACCCTTGGGTTCGAGGTCCAGATGCCCTTCGGCATCGTGGGCAACCTGGCATACCTGGGGGCACATACAACGCGGCTTCGTGCCTCCAAACAGTTCAATGGGTTGAATCCGGCCGATTTTGCGAAGGGCCATGCCGATCCGAACTATCTGGACCAGCAGGTGACGAACCCGTTTTATGGGGTGCTGCCGAAGACGGTTTCGTTAGGGCAGAATCCCACCATCCAGGCGAAGTATCTGATGGTGCCGTATCCGCAGTTTGACGGCAATTTGTACATCTATACCTATGCGGGAGGCTACAGCCACTACAACGCCATGCTGGCGAAGCTGGAGAAGCGATTCTCCGGGGGCGGCCCGCTCAGCAGGGGGGTGAGCTTCCTCACGTCGTTTACCTGGTCGCGGCTGATGTCGGCAACGGGCCTGCTGAACAACAATGGCGCGAGCCTGGTCGATGACAAGCCGTACAACGCGGTCGATGGCAACGATCGTCCCTGGGACTTCGCGTTCAGCGGGCTGTATGGTCTGCCGATCGGACGCGGCAGTTCCTTTTTGTCCAACGCGCACGGTGTTCTGGGAGAAGTCATCAACGATTGGCAACTGGACTGGATCTTCACCAACGACGGCGGTACGCCTGTCGGCTTTCCGAACAACGACATATATACCTGCGGAACGTACAACCTGCGACCGTCGGTTCGGTCGTATAAGAGCTACCTGAACAATAGTCAGGGTCAGTGCTTCTCCACGTTCCCGGAGTACACGGCGGTGACGCAGTTGCCGAGGACAACAAAGTTGCGGAATCCGTATGCGCAGCAGACGTCCCTGGGGCTGGAGAAGAAATTCGCCATCCGAGAGGGCGTGAAGCTGCAGTTCAAAGGGGAGGCCTTCAACGCCACGAATACGGTGATCTTTGGCGGACCCAATACTGGTTCGCCGGAGCAGGCGCCCTCGCGGAATACGAGTGTGGCCGATCCGACGCAGCCGGGAGCGTGGTCGGGTTATGGGACGGTCGGCTCGACGCAACAGAACTTTCCGCGGCAGATGCAGTTCTCGCTGAAGGTTCTTTTCTAGCGGGGAGTGATAGAAGTGGGTCGGGTGGCACCTTCGTTTTGGATGGTGGCACCCGATCCTGTTTGTGCGATTTATTGGTGGCGGAAGCTGCGGCCACGCTGCTCCGGCCCGAAGGCGAAGATGAATAGAAGCAGAATGATGACGACGCCTTCGAAGAGAGTGAGCGCCCAGGGGTAGCCGAAGTGGTTTCGTAAGAAGAACTCGAACGAGACGGCTGGGGAGGCGATGAGCACGCCAAGCTGGTAGACGAAGCCGGGAAAGAGGCTGCGCACGGAGTCGGGCGAGAGCTCGTTCAGGTGCGCGGGAATGACGCCCCAGGCTCCCTGCACTCCGGTCTGCATCAGGCAGGAGCCGAGCACGAGGACGAGCACGGAGCCTCCGAAGGCCCAGGCGGGAATTGAAAGCAACGAGAGAAGGAGGGCCGCCATGATGGAGTATCGCCGGCCTATCTTCTCCGAGATCTGTCCGAAGAAGAGAGCGCCGACGATGGCCCCGATGTTGTAGAGGATGGGGATTCCGTAGAGCGGCTGCACGCCGAGGATATGGACGTTGAGAATGCTGGGCATCGTCTTGAGGAAGTCTGGGTAGAGGTCCTGCGTGCCGTGGGAGAGGCCGGTCATGACAGCCATCACCAGAAGCAGGTAGAGGAAGCTGCGCTTGTGCTGAAAGAGCGTCTTGAAGATGGCCCAGACAGAGCCCATGCGGTGCATCTTCCACGCCTCTGACTCTGGCGACAGGGCGGTGAGGAGGACGATGATGACGGCGACGGGGGAGCCAACGACGAACATGACTCTCCAGCCGAAGTGCGGCGCAAGGACCAGCATTCCGACTGCGGCGAGGAGATATCCGAAGGGATAGCCGCCCTGCATGATGCCGGAGAGGATGCCGCGGCGGTGGCGCGGGGCGTTCTCCATGGCGAATGATGCGCCAATGCCCCAGTAGCCGCCCATTCCGATTCCATAAAGCGCGCGCAGGACCAGGAAGAAGATGTAGTTGGGCGCGAAGGCGCTCATCATGGTGACGGCTGAAAAGTAGACGACGCAGACCATGAGCGGTTTTTTTCGCCCGTAACGATCGGCCAGCGCGCCGAAGATGAGTGCGCCGATGGGACGCATGGCAAGGGTGATCGAGATCGTCCAGACGATGGCGCGCTTTTCTACGTGGAAGTGGTCTGCAAGTGAATCGAGTAGAAAAACGACGACGAAAAAGTCGAAGGCGTCCAGCACCCAGCCGAGAATGCCGGAGGTCACGGCAAACTGCCATCCGGGGGTGTTCGGCTCATTCTTTAGTAATGACAGGTCTTCTGAAAAGGGCATGAGAGGCTCATGCGGGATTGTACCGGAGGTTTGCAAGGTGATCGCCGAGGTGCAGAATGGGCACGAACTGTTGCAAGGAGATGGCGCAGGGGTGAGGAGGTGAAGAAGGGGTAAAGGTTTCTCGGGGTAAGAACGATAACCGCACGATTGTGCGAGATTTGGTTGCGGGTGATTGTGGGTGTCCGCTACACTTCTTGGGCGGGCAGTTCGCGACAATAACCTATGAAAATTCACGAGTATCAGGCTAAAGAGATTCTGCGGAAGTATGGTGTGCCGGTTCCGGGCGGCGAGATGGCAACCACGTTGGAAGAGGCCGATACCGCGGCCAAGGCGCTGTTTGGCGCGGGAAACAAGGTTGTCGTGGTGAAGGCGCAGATCCATGCCGGTGGCCGCGGCAAGGGCGGCGGCGTGAAGGTGGTGAAGTCGCTGGAGGATGCGGACGCGGCATCGAAGGCGATTCTGGGGATGCAGCTGGTGACGCACCAGACCGGGCCTGCCGGACAGAAGGTGCAGCGGCTGCTGATCGAAGAGGGCTCGGCGATTGATCGCGAGCTTTATCTCGGTATCGTGCTGGACCGGGCTTCGGCGAAGGTTGTGTTTATGGCCTCGCAGGCGGGCGGCATGGAGATCGAAGAGGTCGCGGCGAAGACGCCCGAGGCTATCTATAAAGAGTACATCGAGCCGGCGATTGGGTTTCAGCCCTATCAGGCGCGGCGGCTGGCGTTCAAGCTGGGACTGAAGCCTACTCAGATCAATCAGGCGGTTGCATTTATGACCGGGCTTTATAAGGCCTTCGTTGAGACGGATTCGACGCTGATGGAGATCAATCCTTTTATTACGACGAAGGACGACAAGCTGCTGGCGCTGGATTGCAAGATCAACTTCGACGATAACGCGATGTTCCGGCATAAGGACTTGAAGGAGTTGCGCGACCTGGCTGAGGAAGATCCGCTGGAGGTTGAGGCGAGCAAGTTTGCGCTGAACTACATCAAGCTGGATGGAACGATTGCCTGCATGGTGAACGGCGCCGGGTTGGCGATGGCGACGATGGACATCATTCAGTACGCCGGCGGATTGGCGGCGAACTTTCTCGATGTCGGCGGCGGAGCGAACCAGGAGCAGATTGAGAATGCGTTCGGGATTCTGTTGAGCGATCCGAATGTGAAGGCGATCTTCATCAATATATTTGGCGGCATCCTGCGCGTCGATGTGCTGGCTCAAGGCGTGGTGAACGCGGCGAAGAAGCTGGGAGTGAAGATACCGATTATTCTGCGGCTCGAAGGTACGAACGTCGAAGAGGGTCGCAAGATTCTCAAGGATTCGGGTTTGAATTTTCTGGTGGGTTCGACGATGAAAGAAGCTGCCGATCTTGCTGTTGCGGCTGCGAAAGGCGGGAAATAATGGCGGTTCTGGTCGATAAAAATACGCGGCTGATTGTGCAGGGAATTACGGGGCGTGAGGGAACTTTTCATGCCAAAGGCTGCGCAGAGTATGGAACGAATGTCGTTGGCGGCGTGACGCCGGGCAAGGGCGGAACGATGCATGAGGGGTGGCCGGTCTTCAACACGGTCGAAGAGGCCGTGAAAGAGACGGGCGCGAATGTGACGGTGATCTTTGTTCCGCCGCCGTTTGCTGCCGATGGGATTCTGGAGGCGGTTGACGCGCAGATTCCGCTGGTCATCTGCATTACGGAGGGCATTCCTACGCTGGACATGGTGAAGGCATGGGAGATCGTGAAGCGGTCTGGTTTAAACGGCAAGGGATCGCGGCTCATCGGACCGAACTGTCCTGGCGTGATCTCGCCGGGCAAGGCGAAGGTCGGCATTATGCCGGGTCGGATTCATAAGGAAGGCAGTGTGGGCATTGTTTCAAAGTCGGGAACGCTGACCTATGAGGCTGTCTACCAGTTGACGACGCGCGGCATCGGTCAGTCGACGGCCATCGGTATCGGCGGCGACCCGATCATTGGCACAACCCATATCGATGCGTTGAAGCTGCTGAACGAAGATCCGGAGACCGAGGCGATCATCATGATCGGCGAGATCGGCGGCTCGGCGGAAGAGGCTGCCGCGGCGTACATCAAGAAGCATGTGAAGAAGCCGGTGGTCGGGTTTATCGCCGGACAGACGGCCCCTCCGGGACGCCGGATGGGCCATGCAGGCGCAATCATCTCCGGTGGCGAAGGCACGGCCGCGAGCAAGATGCAGGCGATGAGCGATGCCGGAATTACTGTGGTGAAGTCGCCGGCGGAGATTGGCGAGGCGATGGCCAGAGTGCTGGGGAAGGCTTAATTCAATTGACGGGAGCCGCGTGATTCAGCGCGGCTGCTTGCGGTAGAAGAGGGCGGCGACGAAGAAGACCATCGCTACCGTGAAGGCAAGGCGGGCGTGCAGCCAGTCGCGGTAGTGGACGCTGATAAGGCCGTCGATGAGCCATGCGGCGAAACCGGCGAACCATATCCAGGCTGTTTTGCGCATTCGTTAGGCTCCAGACTTCTTTAGACGGACGTTTGGGCTGTGCGTTTGGCTGAGTGGCTTGATGTGATTGTTTTACACTGGATGCATAAGCATCCATAGAGGAGATTCACGTTGTTACAGCGTACATTCAGCATTATCAAGCCGGACGCGGTCCGCAAGGGCCATGCCGCGGCCATTCTCGCCGAGATTGAAAAGGCGGGTTTCAAGATTGTTTCCATCAAACGGTTGTCCATCTCGAAGGCACAGGCCGAGGGTTTCTATCATGTTCACGCGGCACGTCCGTTCTTCGGGGAACTAACCGAGTTCATGTCGAGCGGCCCCATCTTTCCGATGGTGCTCGAAAAGGACAACGCCATTGCCGATCTACGCAAGCTGATGGGCGCCACCAACCCGGCGCAGGCGGAAGAGGGAACGATTCGCAAGAAGTTTGCGGCGTCGATCGGCGAGAATGCGATTCATGGTTCGGATGCCGAGGACACGGCGGCATTTGAGATTGGCTATTTCTTTGCCGGTTATGAGTTGCAGTAGTTTCTGTTGGGCAAAAGACGGCAGGGGCGATGCTCCTGCCGTCTTTGCGTTTGCGGTTATTTGAAGAGTTTTAGGTCGATAGAGTCTGCCATGGCTTTGTAACCGGCGTCGCTGGGGTGGAGGTTGTCGCCGGAATTATTAGCGGGCAGGAAGACCGAGGGGTTGGCGGGGTCTTGGGTGGCTTTGTCGAAGTCGACGAAGCCGTCGAGCTGGTTGGAGGTGCGAATCCACTGGTTGACGGCCTGGCGCATTTTTTCGCCCGCAGGGGAGGAGTAGCCCGCGCGTATGTAGGGAGTAAGGGTGGCTCCGATGACTTTGATGCCATGGGTGTGGGCGCGGGTGGCCATTTGGCTGAGGCCGGCGATGAGGTCGTCGGCGGTGACGATATCACTAGGATCTTTGAGGCGCGCGGCGCGGCCGATGTCGTTGATGCTTTCCATGATGATGAGGTACTTCACGCCGGCTTGGGCGAGGACGTCGCGGTCGAAACGGGCGAGGGCGCTGGGGCCGTAGCCATCGTGGAGGACGCGGTTGCCGCCGATGCCTTCGTTGAGGACGCCGAGATTGGCGGTCTTCTTGTTGGCCTGGAGGCGGCGGGCGAGGACGTCGGGCCAGCGGTCGTTGCCGTTGCGCGTGCTGTGGGCGCCATCGGTGATGCTGTCGCCGAAGGCCACGATGGAGGCTCCTTTTTTGGCGTCAGCCGTGACGTCGATGCCTTTGAGGAAGGGCCATGCAGAGATGTCTTTGAGCGAATCGAGAGTTTTTGCGCTGGCTACGTTGCCGGGCGCGGTGAAGCTGATCTGGTCGGCGAAGCTATGTTCCGTTACCTGACTAATGGTTTGCGCAGGAATGAAGATGCTGACGGCAACATCGGAAGAGGCGGTGAGCTTCAGGTTGGCGGGGTCGCTGACGGCGAGCGCGCCGGCGGGAATGGTGATGGAGGGGCGTCCGTTGAAAGTGAGAGCACTGGAGGCGTCGGGGTTGATGTTACTGCCGCCGGCACTGAGGGCGATGTCGGCTGCGCCGATGGTAAGAGAGTCGAGGCCGAACTCGTTGGTGAGGATGACGCGGACGGCTGGGCCACCGATGGAGACGTGGACGATTTCGCGGAGAGTGGTGTCGGCGCTGCCGAATTTATTTGCAGGGTCAGCTAACGCCACAGGAGCGGCGGCCCAGGTACCGACCCAGTGATCGGACGGCGGTGCTGCCATGGCGGTATTGGTGTTGAAGCAGCAAAGGCAAAAGAGGAGAAGAGGGAGCGAGGAAAGAGTTCTGGTTCTCAGGTTCATAACCATCCTTAGAGGGATTGAGTTGACGCACCATCTTACCGCTGTTTCCCGGCTGCGGAGGGTTGCAGTATAGTGGCGAAGGTTGCGGAACGATGCGCAATCGAGCGCTGAATCGGTCTGCGCGGCAGATCGCTGACAGCGAAAGGGCCTAAGGAATAAATGACGATGAGACTGGCAACGGTTATTCTGCTTAGCATGACAGCAATGGCAGCACATGGCGCAGTAACGAAGGCCTCATTCGGCACGGCACCGGATGGCAAGGCCGTGGACATCTACACGCTGAAGAGCGATGTGATGGAAGCGCGCATTATGACGTATGGTGCGCGCATCGTCTCGATTGAGGCCCCGGACCGGGACGGCAAGAAGGCCGATGTCGTGTTGGGGTACAACTCGCCGGCTGACTATGCGGCGGACAAGAAGACTTACTTCGGTGCGATTGTCGGGCGCTATGGCAACCGTATCGCGCATGGCAGCTTCAAGCTTGACGGGAAGACGTATCAGGTCCCGAAGAACGACCATGGGATTAATGCGCTGCATGGAGGAACAGTTGGCTTCGATCAACTGGTGTGGCAGGGGCGAGAGATCCCGGACGGCGTGGAGATGGCGCTGGTGAGCAAGGATGGCGACCAGGGTTTTCCGGGGACGCTGACGGCGCATGTGCGGTATACGCTGCACCATAATGCGCTGCGCATCGATTACAGCGCATCGACCGACAAAGATACCGTGGTGAACCTGACGAACCACTCGTACTTCAACCTCTCGGGCGAAGGCAATGGAACGATTCTTCATGATGAGATAACGATTCCCGCTGATAAGTACACGCCGGTCGATGCAGGATTGATTCCGACGGGCGAGCTTGCGCCGGTTGAGGGAACTCCGTTCGACTTCCGCAAGCCTCACGTGATTGGCGCGCGCATCCATGACAACAACGAGCAGCTCAAACTTGCTGGAGGCTACGACTTCAACTGGGTGTTGCGTGGACCAAATGGAGAAGCGAAGACCGCAGCGCGGGTCTACGATCCAGTGAGCGGCCGAGTGTTGACGGTGACGACGACGGAGCCGGGCGTGCAGTTCTATACAGGAAACTTTCTGGATGGAACATTGCATGGCAAGAGCGGCAAACTCTATGTGAAAAATGGCGCGCTTTGCCTGGAAACGCAGCACTTTCCTGATTCACCGAACCATCCTGCGTTTCCCAGCACGGAGCTGAAGCCGGGAGTGGCGAGGCACAGCACGACGACATTTACGTTTACGACTCGTGCAAAGTAAGTTTTATGGCGGCTGGTTCGGCTGCTTTTGAGGCTGCGGTCATGAATAAGGTTGTCTCCTCCGCGGATGCCGCTGTTGCCGATGTAGGCAACGGTGTCACCGTAATGCTGGGCGGCTTTGGACTGTGCGGCATCCCGGAGAACCTTATCGCGGCTTTGGTGCGGCGGGGCGTTACAGGGTTGCACACGATCAGCAACAATATGGGCGTCGATGGCTTTGGCATGGGGTTGATGCTGGAGGCAGGAATGATCGCTTCGCACATTGGCAGTTATGTCGGCGAGAATCGCCGCCTGGAGACGCTGGTCCTGCAGAGCAAGCTGGATTTGACGCTGGTTCCGCAAGGGACGCTGGCGGAGCGCATTCGTGCTGGCGGAGCGGGGATTCCAGCGTTCTACACACCGACTGGATTGGGGACGATTGTTGCCGAGGGCAAGGAGACGCGCACGATTGGCAACAGGACTTATGTTCTGGAGCAGGCGCTTCATGCAGACTTTGCGCTGATTAAAGCGTGGCGCGGAGACCGCTATGGGAACCTTGTTTATCGCAAGACCGCACGGAATTTTAATCCGGTGATGGCGACGGCGGCCGATGTGACGATTGCCGAGGTGGAAGAGCTAGTAGAGCCGGGGACGCTTGATCCCGACCACATTATTACGCCGGGAATTTATGTAGACCGCATCGTTGTGGGTGCGGCGTATCGCAAGCCGATCGAGTCGAAGTTCATCCAGTCTGGAGGCGTGGCGTGAGCGGCAAAGAGAGGATTGCGCGACGGATTGCGCGCGAGATTAAGGATGGTTTTTATGTCAATCTCGGCATTGGCTTGCCGACAATGATCGCGGCTTATGTTCCAGCTGGAATCGACGTGGTGTTTCAGTCGGAGAACGGAATGCTCGGTGTGGGGCCGCCGCCTGCCGAGGATAGTGCCGATCCTGATCTGCTGAATGCGGGCAAGCAGCCGGTGACGGAGCTGCCGGGGTGCTCATTCTTCGGGAGCGAGCAGTCGTTTGCGATGATTCGCGGCGGCCATATGGACATGAGCATTCTGGGCGCGATGCAGGTGGATGAGCAGGGCGACCTGGCGAACTGGACGATTCCCGGCAAGATGGTGAAGGGCATGGGCGGAGCGATGGATCTAGTAGCGGGTGCGCGCCGCGTGGTGGTTGCGATGGAGCACCAGACCAAGGACGGCGGCGCGAAGATTTTGAAGGCATGTACGCTGCCGCTGACGGGGAAGGGCGTCGTCTACGACATTGTGACGGAGTTGTGCTGGATTCGTGTGATGCCTGAGGGATTGTTGCTGACCGAGGTGGCTGAAGGCTTCGATGTTGCTGAGGTACAGGCGCGGACTGAGGCGAGGCTGATTGTCTCGCCTGAGCTTCGGGTGATGACTGCTGTTGTTTAGCTGCGCGGCACGATAGCTTTGCGCTTTGCAATCGTTGATGCCGTCTCCGGCCATTGCGGTGAGTTATCGAAAATCTGTGGAGCACCGAATGGGATTTGAACCCATGAATACTGGTTTTGCAGACCAGCGCGTTAACCACTTCGCCATCGGTGCTCATCGTTGCCAGCTCAGCCATCAAGCTCGACATACGTTGTCTGTGCCGCTCTTTTCACATGGCTGTAAAAAGGTGGCAAGCCAGATGCTTCTTTTCATCTTACCTATTTCCCGTTACTTTGGGACCGGAAGGTCCTTCTTCGAAAGATACCAACTCTGTACGTCGAGCCCACTACCGCTGCCGTTGGCGCGCTTGGCAGCGTCTTCCACCGTCGCCGGAGCAGCCACAATCACCGGCTGGCCGGGACGCCAGTTTGCTGGACAGGAGACCCCATTTGCATCGGCGGTTTGCAACGCCTGAAACACGCGGAACAGTTCGTCGATGTTTCGACCAAGCTGCATCGGGTAGTAGATCAGCGCGCGGACGTTGCCCTTTGGGTCGATGGCAAATACCGCGCGAACGGTCGCCGTATCTGCAGCGGCCTCATGCACCAGCCCATAGGTTGCGGAGACCTTCTGGTCGAGATCGGCGATGACCGGGAACTTCACTTGCACGCCGCCAATCTGTTCCAGGTCGCGTACCCAGGCGATGTGCGAGTACACCGAGTCGATCGAGACGCCGATCAACTGTACATTGAGCTTCTCGAAGTCATCGTAGCTCCGCGCAAATTCGATGAACTCGGTCGAGCAGACGGGCGTAAAGTCCGCGGGATGCGAGAACAGCAGCACCCACTTGCCCCTTGACGTGTAATCACTCAGGCGGATGACGCCGTGCGTGCTCTTCGCCTCGAAGTCCGGCGCCGGTTCCATAATGCGCGGGATGCGTGATTCGGCCATCGTTGCTCACTTTCACTCTTACCGCTGCCGCCGCGCAATGGGATTGCGCGGCGGCTTTTACTGCGCAAACGGAACCTGCGCTCCAGCTTATTTGGGCTGGGCGACAGTCCTGATGTAGGAGTTGATCTTTTTGAAGCTATCGGGATACAACTTCTGTCCTTCTTCGTCGGACACGGTGCCCGCGAGAATCACGTTATCGCCATTCTTCCAGTTAGCTGGTGTGGAGACCTTATGCTTCGTGGTCAACTGGATTGAATCGAGGACGCGGATGATCTCGTCGAAGTTGCGCCCGGTGCTCATTGGATAGGCAAGCATCAGCTTGATTCTTTTGTCCGGGCCAATGATGAAAACCGTGCGCACGGCGGCGTTGGTGGCTGGGGTGCGGCCTTCTGAGGTGTTTCCGGAATCGGCAGGAAGCATGTTGTACAGCTTGGCCACCTTCAGTTCGGAGTCGCCGATCATGGGGTAGTTGACCTTGTGTCCCTGGGTCTCTTCGATATCCTTTGCCCACTTCGCGTGGTTGTCCACGGGGTCTACGCTGAGACCGAGGATCTTGGCGCCGCGCTTCTGAAACTCGCCTTCGAGACCTGCCATGGTGCCGAGTTCGGTGGTGCAGACGGGGGTAAAGTCCTTGGGGTGCGAGAACAGGATGGCCCAGCCGTCGCCGATCCATTCATGGAAGTTAATTGTGCCCTGTGTGGTCTCAGCCGTGAAATTGGGAGCTTCATCGTTGATGCGGAGTGACATGGTTTCTTTCCTCTTTCTTCTTCAGGTATTCTTCCCAGAATTTTTATCCAACGAAATGACGCACAATGTACAACTATCTCGAGCGGCCCCTGGATGTGGCTTTGGAACTCTTCCATCCAGTAAAAAACCCACCCGGCTCGTTGGCTCTGGGTGGGTTTCTGTGCTGCTCGAATCTGAAAGTTGCCTGCTACGATCCGCTTATGCGCACACCCACACCAGCCGACAGCAACAGCAGCAGAGTGTGGGGTTCGTGTTAGGCATAATCGTCATAGCTAATCTTTTGTACCGCTGCCAGCCGAGCTAGCATGGAGCAGTTGCGCCCATTTGCGGTCTATCAAAAACATACGTCCGAGGAGCTTCGATGTCAAATCAGCCAGTTACGCCGCAACCGTCTTCAAGCCAGCCAGTGTCTGCGCGCACGTTCGACTATGCCTTGGTCGATGTTTTTGCCGAACGCCCGCTTGAGGGTAATCAGCTTGCCATCTTTACCGATGCTCGCGGTCTTTCCAGCGAGGAGATGCAGGCGCTTGCGCGCGAGACGAATCTCTCTGAGACCACCTTCGTTCTACCTCGTGAGCCTGAGGTTGAACGCGAGCGTGGTGTCCAGGTCCGCATCTTCACCGTCGCGGAGGAGCTTCAATTTGCCGGACACCCCACCCTCGGAACGGCAAGCTGGCTCTACTGGAACCATGCCACGTTGCGTGGTGCGGAACAGATCACGCTTGATCTTCGTGTTGGACCTATTCCTGTGCGCTTCGGTGCTCCCCGAGAAGAAGAGCAGGGCATCTTTGGAACCATGAAGCAGAACGATCCGGTGTTTGGCGACATTCACGACCGTGCGGCTGTTGCCGATGCGCTAGGCCTCTCCATCGACGACCTCGATCCTGAGTTGCCGGTGCAGACGGTTTCCACCGGCATGGCTTTTTGCATTGTGCCGTTGCGTTCTTTGCAGGTTGCCGCTCGGCTTGCCCTTCCGCAGAAGACGGCGCGTGCTTATCTGCACCGCAGCGATGCAAAGTTCTTCCACTGCATCACCCGTGCCGATGCAGGCTCGGGTGCGGACTGGCATGCGAGGATGCAGTTCTACAACGGAGAAGACCCCGCCACCGGCTCGGCCTCCGGCTGCGCGATTGCGTATCTTGTACGCCACGATCTCGCTGCAAGTGCACAGCCCATCGTCATCGAACAGGGAATCGAGATGCTTCGACCGAGCCGCATTCATGTCAGCGCAACAATCGATGGTGAGGTTGTGTCGCAGGTGTTCGTCGGAGGCCGCACCATTCCCGTTGCAATGGGACGTCTTTTCCTGCCGTGATGCACCAGATTTCAACAGGACTGTAACATCAATCTCCTGTATTCACGTGGGTTTGCAGACGGCGGTGGATGCGCAAGCACAAATATCTCCTGTCTTCGCTCAAACTTCGCTGTTGCGTTGATGGCCAAACCTTCCTACTCTTGGCAAACGTTAACGACGGCTTCGCATGCAATGTGCGGAGCCGCCGGCAACGAACGAAATTGCTTTCGCCTGGTTTCTGACAATTTGAGTTGAGAGAAGGCTTCGACTGCCCGCAGTCGCGCCTCCCCACGCGCACTATCGCTGTCTGCAACGCAGTGAGGTCGATCCAGTTCGTCCGGCTTCGACTTCACTGCATCCGCAGCAGACCGATCCCCTGTGCCTGCGGAGTCGCGTGGCAACCTGCGCCGCACACGCCCTCTCTCGCACCCCGCGGTCCGGCTGCATCGTTTGCCAGACTGGTGGCACTGTTCCTTCGTGGAGCGGACAGGAGAGCTTTGTCGGTCGCTCCTGCTGCTTTTCGGGATTTCGGAACAGCCGGCCCCACTATGTTCCGGAGCGTGTACCGGACCACGGGGAACGTTCAACACTCCAGACCGGAGTGCCTGCAAACCAGCAGACACTTCGTCTCTGGCCTATCGGCCTCGACCCACCCTACCCGTGGCGTCCGGCAGAATGTGAGACCGCATGCGCCCTAAGAAGACGATTCTCTGCGTCGACGACAACGAACAAGTACTCTCTGTCCGCACTTTTCTGCTTGAAACTCGCGGCTACCGCGTCATCTCTGTAACCAGCGCGCAGCAAGCGCTCGATATTGTGCAACAGTCGGCTCCCGGATCACTCGATCTTCTTCTCTGCGATCTCCTTATGCCCCAGATGGACGGCAACGAACTTGTCCGTCGCGCCAAGCAGCATCATCCATGCCTGCCCGCCATGATTGTCTCCGGCACGGTCAACGCCTTCGACCGCGCCTGCTCCGCCGATGTTTTTCTACCCAAAGGCGCCTGCTCCGCCGCAGAGATGATCGAGCGCATTCGCGTCCTCGTAGCTCGCAAACGTGGCCCTAAAAAGGCCTTCGCTGTAAACTCGCAGACGACACAGTCGTCCACATACACTCCGGCTATCGCCAGCTAAAGTTTGGCCGTTAGCTTTTCAGCGAAAACTAACGGCTCCCTCTCAGGCTTCCACCAGCCCATACCGTCGCTGCCACTGCTGTTTCAGTCTTGCCCACACTGCTTCCGTCTCTTCATGCGAGATCGCCGGGTCGGGCTGCTCTGCAAATCGTGAAGCTTCCTTCTTAGCGAACTCCAGCAATGCGCGATCCCGTATCAGGTTAGCTACGCGAAACTCCGGCAGACCGGCCTGGCGCGTGCCGAAAAACTCTCCCGGCCCGCGTTGTTGCAGATCAAGCTCGGCCAGCTCAAAGCCATTCTGTGTGCGCACCATCGCATCCAGCCTGGCCTCGGCCTGCTCGCTTACCCTGCCGCCCGTCATCAATATGCAATAACTCTTGGCTGCTCCTCGTCCCACGCGTCCGCGCAACTGATGCATCTGTGCCAGGCCAAATCGCTCCGCATGTTCAATGACCATCACTGAAGCGTTAGGCACATCTACACCAACTTCAATCACCGTGGTGGCGATGAGCACGTCAGTATCCCCACGCTGAAATCGCCGCATCGCTACTTCCTTGTCATCCGCGCTCAGGCGTCCATGCAGCAGCCCCAGCCGAAGTCCGGTCAGAGCCCCATTGCGCAACTCCTCGTACATGTCGCTGGCTGCGCGGAGCGCCTTCTTCGGCTCAAACAGCTTTTCCGTCTTCACTGGCTTTGTCTTTTTCCTGCTCTTTGAAGATTTGTCATCAGGAACGACTTCTGGGACATTATCATCCTGCGCGAAATCAAGTTCAGGCTGATCATCCTTTGCCCCCTCAATCACCGGATAGACAATATAGGCTTGTCTCCCTGCCGCGACCTGTTTCCGCACAAATCCCCAGACGTCATCCGCTCGCTCCTCTGTCGTCCTGCGCGTAACGATAGGAGTCCGTCCCGGTGGCAGTTCATCGATCACACTGGCATCGAGATCGCCATAAAGCGTCAGCGCCAGCGTGCGAGGGATCGGCGTAGCTGTCATTACCAGCACATCGGGGTCAAGCGCGGTGTCCTTCTTCATCAGCCGAAACCGCTGTTGCACGCCGAACCTGTGCTGTTCATCCACAATCACGAGGCCCAGGTTCTCAAAGTCAACCTTGTCTTCGATCAGCGCGTGTGTCCCGATTGCAAGATCGGCCTCTCCGCGAAATATCCTTCCGCGCGCCTCGCGCTTCGTCGCTTCATCGAGCGATCCGGTCAGCAGCGTCACGCGATAGGGCTTGCCCGTGCGCGGCGAAAGTACATTTCCCAGCAGCCTTCGTGCAGACAAATAATGTTGCGTCGCCAGAATTTCAGTAGGAGCCATCAGCGCGGTCTGGTAGCCGTTTTCGATCGCCACCAGCGCCGCCTGCATTGCGACGATTGTTTTGCCTGAGCCTACATCGCCCTGCAACAGCCGCCGCATCGGCTGCGCCTTGCGCATATCGCTGGCAATCTCGCCGAGCACACGCTTCTGCGCGGCGGTTGGGTGGAAAGGGAGCACCTGCTTGATTGCCTCGCGGACTTTTATGTTGGTCACAAAGGCCGTGCCCTCGCGCTCGCGCATCCTGCGCCGCTTCAGCTCCAAGCCGAGTTCCAGATAAAACAGTTCTTCAAAGATAAGGCGGCGATGTCCCGGAGTCGCCGCCGACATCAGCTCTACCATCGGTGTCCCAGCCTCGGGGAAGTGGATCGACCGCAGCGCTTCCATTCTTCCCGGTAGCTTCAGTCGCTCCAGCAATGCGGACGGCAGCGTCTCCGGAACGGCGCCCGTCTTTTCTTCCAGTTCTTCAAAGATTCCCCATAGCACCCGCCGCAGCCATCGGGAGGTCAGCTTTGCGCCCCAGGCTGTCGTGCCCCCTAGAAACTCATACACGGGAACGATCCGCCCCATCTCCAGCCGCACGAACTCCGCCTCCGGGCCATCCTTCGTGGGTAGAATCTCAAACTGCGGCTGAATCATCTTGAATTTCCCGGCGCTCGACCGCGACGCTTCGACCCGTCCGTAAAGCGCTACGATCTGCCCTACGCGAAACTTGTCGCGCAGATACTCTCCGTGGAACCACATGCACTTTACGGTGCTCAAACCCTGTCCGACGGTCATCTCAAAGAGCGGCATACTGCGCGTCCGCAACAGCACGGTGCCGCGCACCTCGCCAATCACGCTGGCCATCGCCCCGGCGGTCAGACCGCTGATGGGCAGTGGATTCAGTCTGTCCTCATAGCGGAAGGGCAGGTGGTACAACAGGTCCTCGACAGTCTCGACCCCCCGCTTCGCGAGCGCTTCGGCGACGCGCTCTCCCACGCGCTTTACATATTTGATTGGAGTCGAGAGTTCCAGCACAAACCGATGCTATCAATATCTGTCTTAAGTAGCTTTGACCGGCTCGACTGCAAGGCGTAGGCCCATCGCCTTCAATATGGCAGTCAAGCTACTGAGCGCCGGATTTCCGTCTGCCGATAGCGTTCGATACAGTTGTGTTGGATTCAGGTGCGCCTTCTCGGCAACGCTCTGAACTCCGCCAAATGCCTTCGTCATCTGCCGCAGCGCAATCAGCAGTTCACCCGGTTCGCCATCCTCAAGAATGCTGTTCAGCATCTCTACCGCGTATACTGGGTGTTCACGGTAATATTCCGCCATCGCGTCGTCATGACTTCTGTCTCTCATCTTGTTCGCTCCTTCCACTCACGCCAACACTCAGCAGCGTTTTGAATATCGGCAGTTTGTGAACCCTTGTCGCCACCGCTGAGCAGCAGGATGATGTGGCCGCCGTCGATACCGTAGTACACGCGGTATCCAGCTCCAACATCAATCCTCAGCTCCCAGACTCCATTCATACAAAACTTGTGGTCTCCGAAGTTGCCCATCTCCAACCGACTGAGGCGGCGGTCTACTGCGAGTCTCGCTTTTCCGTCTCGTAGGCCATCGTGCCATTTGGCATAAAGATCTTTGCCATCGCGAGTCACATAATGCCGAATTTTGTACACGCAATTATGTTCGTCTATAAACGAACTATTGTCAAACATCCCTGCTAAACTTGACGTTAGAGAACCCATGCCCATCGTCGAGCTCCAGAAAGTCCGCAAGGTCTACGACACAAAAGTCGCCGTCAACGACATCAGCTTCAACATCGAACCCGGCACCATGTTCGGTCTTCTCGGTCCCAACGGGTCAGGTAAAACATCTACCATCCGCATGATGATCGGTATTACGGTGCCCGACTCTGGATCCATCTGCCTCTTCGGCCAGCCATTTACCCGCAAGAACCTCCCTCGGGTCGGCTATCTGCCCGAGGAGCGCGGCCTATACAAAAAGATGAAGGTGATGGACCAGCTTATCTTTCTGGGCCAACTGCATGGCCTCGACGCGGCCACTGCCAGCAAGCGCGCCCATGACTGGTGCGAGCGCCTTGGAATCTCTGCTTCTATCGGCAAAAAGACCGAAGAGTTATCCAAGGGGATGCAGCAGAAGATCCAGTTCATCTCGACGCTGCTGCACGAGCCCGAACTCATCATCATGGACGAGCCCTTCAGCGGTCTCGATCCGGTCAATGCCACGATTCTGCAGGACACACTCGTCGATCTTCGCAGTCAGGGCCGCACGATTCTATTTTCGACGCATCGCATGGACCAGATTGAAAAGCTATGTGATTCCATTTCGCTTATCCACAATGGGAACCTTGTTCTCTCCGGCGGGATGCGTGAGATCAAATCGCGCTATCCCAATAACCGCGTTCAGATGAGCTTTGAAGGCGACTCTTCCTTTCTCAATCATCCTTCGATTGAAGTGGCGAAGAACTACAATGGCCGCGCTGAGATCAAGCTTCGCGATGGAGACGATGGACAGGCGCTGCTGGCGGCGGCGGTCGGCAAGGCGCGCATCTCCCGCTTCGAAGTCATCGAACCTACGCTCGAGGAGATCTTTATCGAAACAGTTGGAGGCAAAGTCGATGCATAATATCTGGCTCATCGCAAAGCGCGAATATCTTGAGCGCGTCCGTACTAAAGCCTTCATTATTTCTACGATCCTGATCCCTCTGCTGATGGGCGGTGGCATTATCTTTGAGGTTGTCTCAAGTTCCCACACGAAATCCGCCTCGCATATTGCCGTTGTTTCGCAGGACCAGCAGCTTGCATTGGACCTTCAGTCCGAGCTTGAAAACGGCAAAGACAGCAGGATGATTGTCGATGTCATCTCGCCTCCGGGCAGCGATACGCGTGGAGTGTTGGATAACGAACTCACCGAGAAGAGCCTTGACGGCTATCTGTGGATTACACCTTCCAGCCAGGCCAACGCTCGCCCTACCTTTGCCTACACTCCCCGATCCGCGAGGAACGTCGCGACCAAGGAGACGATCGAGTCTGCGTTGCAGACGGTCCTGCTGCATGAGCGGCTGAGTCATCAAGGGATGGGCTCGTCCGATGTGGCCTCGATTATGCAACCTGTTGAGGTGGACACCACCAAGGCTGGTAAAGCTGCCGATACGACGTCTAGTTATATTGCCACAGCTATCCTCTTCTTTTTGATGTACATGGTCATCATGCTCTATGGCATGAATGTTGCCCGATCCATCATCGAAGAGAAGACTTCGCGGGTCTTCGAGGTCCTGCTGGCGACTATCCGGCCGGAGGAGATGATGGCCGGCAAGATGCTTGGTGTGGGCTCGGTTGGACTAACCCAGGTAGGCATCTGGCTGGCTACCGCTATTCTGCTGACGAGCACTTCGCTGGTCTCGTCCATGATGGGCGGCAATGCGCATGTGTCGCTCAGCGTGACGGAGCTCGTCTTCTTCGTTGTCTACTTCGTGCTTGGCTTTATGCTGTATGCGAGCATTGCTGCCGCGCTCGGCGCGATGACCAACTCGGAGCAGGAACTTCAACAACTCAACATGTTTCTGGTGATGCCGCTGGCTGCGTGCTTTTTTGCCGCCGGCCTGGTTGTCGGCAATCCGAGTTCGACGTTTTCGGTTGTCATGTCGCTCATCCCCTTCTGTAGCCCGCTGCTGATGTACCTGCGAATCTCGCTGGCGATGCCGCCGGTATGGCAGATTGCGCTGTCCATCGCGCTGATGTTGCTGACGATCTATGCCATTCTTTGGGTGGCCAGCCGGATTTATCGGGTTGGCATCCTTATGTATGGCAAGAAGCCTACTCTTCCTGAAGTGCTCCGCTGGCTTAAGTACAGCTAGCTCCCAATGATGTGGTTTGGCAGCTGACCAGAGGTACCCCCCTCTGGTACTTTTGCCGTAAAGTCTTCATTCCAGGTAACTTATTTTCAAAGTCTTCTTTCTAAAGGAGTTAGGTTCAGCGTCGCCGCTGGGTCTTTGTTTCTTTCCCCACTATTTATAGTGTAGCGGGTTGAGTGGAACTAAATGGCAATCGCTATTTGGTTTGTTTTGTTTAAGTTAGATGGTATGGGGACTTGACAAGCAGTTTTGCCGGTGTTTTTGAGGTCGGTGGCTGGGATAGGGAATGGAGTCAATCGTTTCGACCCTTCGATGTTGTTCAGGGAGCGAGACGATGATTTTGAGGAGTGGGAGAAAGGCAAAACTCGTGAACAGGGTGTCGAATAAGATTGCAGGTATGGATATTGCTGCGATTCAGGCTGCGCTTCGTGATCAGAGACTTGATGGATGGCTGTTCTATGACCATCACTATCGCGACCCGCTGGCTTATCGGATTCTTGGTCTCGGCGAGGGACTGCTGGTGACGCGGCGGTGGTTCTATTTCATTCCTGCGGAGGGTGAGCCGAAGAAGCTGGTGCACCGGATTGAGGCGGGGCGGCTGGACTCGCTGCCTGGCTCGAAGGCGGCGTACTCGTCGTGGCAGGAGCTTGAGGCGCAGGTGGAGGCGATGCTGGCCGGACGGACGCGAATTGCCATGCAGTATTCGCCGCGAAACGCCATTATGTATGTCTCGCTGGTAGATGCGGGGACGGTGGAACTGGTGCGGGGGATGGGGAAGGAGGTTGTCAGCTCGGCTGATCTGGTGAGCCAGTTTGAAGCGGTGCTTACGGAAGAACAGATAGCTACGCACTTTGTGGCGCAGCAGCGGATTGATGACATTCTGGCTGACGCATGGAAGGAGATGGGAAGCCGGGTGCGGGCGGGTAGTACGGATGAGTTCGCGATGGTCGAATACTTTTGCGAGGCGATGCGGCGGGAGGGTTTGGTGTGGGACCATGGGCCAAATGTGAGTGTGGGCGCGAACTCTGCCGATTCGCACTATGAGCCGAGTGCGGAGAGTTCAAAGCCGATTCGCCGCGGGGATTTTGTTCTGATTGATATTTGGGCGAAGCTGGATAAGACCGATGCCTGTTTTTACGATATTACCTGGACGGGGGTCGTGGACCGGGAGCCTACGGAGCGGGAGCAGATGGTGTTTGCGACGGTCCGCGATGCGCGAGACGCGGCTGTGGCTAAGGTAACGGATGCGTTTGCAGCGGGGAGGCCGATTGCCGGGTGGGAGGCGGACGATGCGGCCCGCGAGGTGATTCGGCGGGCGGGGTTTGGGGAGTGGTTTACGCATCGGACGGGGCACAATATTGGCTCGTCGCTGCATGGGAATGGAGCGAACCTGGACAATCTGGAGACGCATGATGAACGGTTGATTCTGCCGAATACGTGCTTTTCGGTTGAGCCGGGGATCTATTTTCCGGGGGAGTTCGGGGTGCGGAGCGAGATCGATATGATGGCGCGGGCGGGGAAGGCCGAGATTACGGGAAGGGTACAGACGGAGTTGGTGCGGGTGTAGCCGTTTGGTGGTGTCCTAATTTGAAATGTGACTCAGAGGGCAGCATTCACAGCCTTTCTAATCCAATCTGATATAAGAAGCGACAGGCTCACAAGAATGTATAGGGTTGCTATATAGATACGATTCATCAGGAGTTCCGGCGTGTCAGTAGAGTTCTGGAAATCGCTATTTGATTGGTCTGCCCAGATATTGATATTCCTGACCTTTCTGGCCGGCGGGGGGGTGCTCATCACTGGCAACATCATCAACAAGCGCCAAGAAGGTAAAATCCACCAGTTTGACGTTGATCTCACGGATGCAAAAACAAAACTAGCTGCACAACAGGAGCGCGCGGCTAAGGCAGAGAAAAGCCTCTTGGAACTAGCTACGAAGCAAGCACCACGCTTTGTACCCAATAACGCCCTCAGCTCTTTGTTGAGAGGAAAGGCTACGGGTACCGTTACAGTTCTGTACCAACCAAATGATCCCGAAGCATATTGGTTTGCCTTCTCCTTGATGGGCGAGTTGACTGGTGGTGGCTGGAAAGTCCCCACATTGCCAGAGCCAATCCCGGCTAACATGATCCCGCGTGCCCCAGGCTTTAGTGATGAAGATATGCAGCATATATCAGCTTTCGAGCAAAGATTTCCTGCCGCAATGAGGGTTGGAGTAGGTTCTGGACTTACAATTTTGGCTCGGTCAATCCAAGACGGCCAGCCTGCCGATGGAGCATATAAAGTGCTCACCGATGCCCTGAGTTCATTTAAACTCCTGAACGGAAGGAGGCTGGATATAAATCTCCCCGCCGACACTTTCATATTGGTTGTAGGCCCTAAGCCATAGAGAAAAGGCGCGGTTGCCAAGATAAGCCCCAAAATGCAAATTAGGACACCACCAGCCGTTTCGCGTAACTGCTATGATTGCAACTGACGATGGCGAATAACGTACAGGTTCCGGCGCGCGCCGCTGGCAAGTCTTCTTCGATGGCGCTTCTGGTGTTGATTGCCGGATGGCTGGTTCCGGGTGCAGGGCACTTTCTGCTGGGAAAGTGGGTCCGAGGATTGTTGCTGTTTGTGACCCTGCTGCTGATGTTTGGCATTGGGATCGCGTTGCAGGGCAAGATCTATTCGCCGAATACCGGCGACCTGTTGGACATTCTGAACTTTGCGGGTGATCTGGGGACTGGGTTGCTGTATGTTGTGGCGAGGATCTTCGATCTTGGCCAGGCGGCGGTGCTGACGGTTTCGGCGGACTATGGAACGAAGTTCATGGTGGTGGCTGGACTGCTGAATGTGATTGCGGCGGTGGATGCGCATTCGCTGGCGACCGGGAGGAAGGCCTCTTGACGATCACACATTTTGACGCTGTGTTGCTGTTCTCCTTGTGTACTTCAGTGGTGTTTGGCATTACTCAGCGGGCTGAGCCACGGATGATGATCCGGTTTGGGGCGTTCTGTTTCGGGCTGTTTGTGCTGGGGACAATTGCAGCGAGCTGGTTGATGTGGCTGATTAAGCACTAGGAATACAGGTTCCAAGCCAAAAAGAGATGCCAGGCGGCGATAACAGCAAAAGCAAAATACAGGGGTCTCTCCACTGCGCCTGAAAAAAGCCCCGCCTTCGGTCGAGATGACGTTAGTTTGGGCAGAGTGGACTGCCCTCGGTCGAGATGACGATTTGCCCTAGTTTCTGGACAGTTAGAGACTAGTCAGGGACGGATATTCAGTTGATGTTTCAACTCTGCTATGCGGTCGAGTAGTCTTTGTTTTTCCTGCGTGGCTTGATCGATGTCCTGGATGGCGAGCACAGCGCCTGCGATTTCGCCGTTTTTTCCACGGACAGGCGCGGCAGATGCCCTGATCCAGGCTTGAATGCCGTCGCCGCGTGGATAGAGCATGTCTTCGGGACCAGTCGATCCTCCACTGCTCATGGCGCGAACTGTGGGATATTCTTCGGGGCTAAGACGCGTTCCATCAGCATGGAAGGCGTTTTGACGATAGGCGTTCATGTCTTCGCCCGGAGGGATGGGGCGTCCGAAGATGGCTTCCGCGCGGGGATTGCTCATGACGACGCGGTTACTAGGCGACTCTGCGATGACCAGACCTACGGGGACGGCATCAAAGACAGCGCGAAGAAGGGCCTCATTTTCGCGGAGGGCCTGCTCAACTTTTTTGCGATCGTCGATATCCTCAACGGTGCCGTACCAACGAATGATCTTACCGGTGGAATCTCGCCGCGGCGCTGCGCGGGAACGCATCCACCGCCAGTTTCCATCGCCGCGGCTGATGCGAAATTCGACGTCTATGGGAACGCCATTCTGCAGGCTTGCCCTCCATCGTTGGAGGGTTGGCTCTGCGTCATCGGGATGGAGCGCCTTCACCCAGCCTTTGTTGAGTGTCTGGTCCAGTGTCAATCCGGTGGCCATCTCCCAACGGGGACCTGCTGTGAGGACCATGCCATTTGCATCGCTTGTCCAGGGGATCTGAGGATTCAGTTCTACGGAATGGCGGTAGTGGTCCTCGCTTTCGCGAAGAGCTTCCTCCATGAGCTTGCGGTTGGTTATATCGATGACAACCACGGAGACGCCGACAATCTCATCGGCTTCATCGCGGACAGGCTGATAGGTGAGGAGTAAAGCGCGATTGTGGCCTTCGGCATCCTTTTTCGGGCTGGCAATTTCGATATCGGTAAAGGTTTCGCCCTGGAGGGCGCGACGGATGTATGGCTCAACGTTAGGGAATATCTCAGGGATTATATCGGGCGCATATCTGCCAAGGTGGTTGGCGATAGGGATTCCGTTCATCTCGGCGAGCCGTTTGTTGATGCTGACATAACGCAGATTGCAGTCGAGAAAGCAGAGGCCGACGGGAGCGCCGTCATAGATGGCTTGCAACTGAGCGAGGCGCTGGGCGGGCAGGGCTTCAAGGTTGGGAAGGTCGAGGCCAGAAAATCTGGTGGAGGCGCTGGTGGAAGATGTCCCGTGTTGGGCCGAGAGGAAGCCGGCGATGTCGCTGGGAGGAACGGGAGGGCCATAGAGCCAGCCCTGGCCGATGTCGCAGCCTAGCCGGAGGAGCATGTCTGCCTGCTCCTTCGTTTCGATCCCTTCTGCAACCGTGGTGAGACCCAGGCTGTGTCCGAGGCCGACGATGGCAGCGACGATTTTTCTGCTCTCACGCGTGTCCGCCATCTCCCGGACGAAGCCGGCATCGATTTTAAGTTCGTCGAAGGGCAGAGACTGGAGGTGGCGAAGACTGGAGTAGCCGGTGCCGAAGTCGTCGAGCGCAAGCCGTATGCCAAGGGCCTTTAGCTCCTGAGCGATGGACTGTGCCTGCCCGATATTTTCGATGAGGGCGCTCTCCGTGATCTCAAGGATGAGACGTTTGAGCGAAAAACCTGCTTGCTGGGCGGCCCAATGTATCTGCTCAATGAGCGAGCGGTCGTGAAACTGGATAGCAGAGATATTGAATGAGAGAGAAAGGTTCTCCGGGATGGCTGCGGCGGCAGTGAAGACGCGGCGTAAGAGATTTCGAGTGAGGGAGCCGATCAGGCCGCTCTCTTCGGCGAGGGGAATGAATATATCCGGCGAGATGGGACCCTGGACAGAATGCCGCCAGCGAGCCAAGGCTTCGAATCCGGCGAGGACGCCGGTACGCAATTCTACGAGCGGCTGGAAGTATGGAATGACTTCATCCGACTCCAGGGCTTTACGTAGAGCGATCGCGCTAGTGGCAACCATGGCTGCGCAGAAGGATACACTCTATGGGAATGGGTTGCATTACATTCTGAAGATTGGATGGAAGATGAGTTTGGTCAGAACGCAAGAGGCAAAGAGTTTTGTGCCGGAACCGGGAATGATTCGGCAGGTGCTGGCGCACAGCGATGAGTTGATGCTGGTGCGGCATTATTTTGAACAGGGCTGGGTGGGTGCGCGGCATAGCCATCCTCATCATCAGCTTGTGTATGTGGTGAAAGGCGCGCTGCGCGTGGACGTGGATGGGAAAGTGTTCGATGTATTTGCAGGGGACAGCTTTGTCGTCGACGGCGGGGTGGAACATCAGGCTTCGGCGCTGGAGGCTTCAGAGGTTCTGGACGTGTTTGCGCCGGGGCGTGAGGATTATCGGGCGTTGGTTAGGTAAGTTGTTCATTTGTTCATGGTCCGACGTAAATTTGCCTTTGTGAGGTCATGGCAGATATAAGGTTGTGTGGTCTCGGAGGACGACGAATGAGTTGGATAAAGGGAATGACCCGTTGTGGGCAGGGTTTGGCGCTGGGTGCGTTGATGGGGCTTGCTGTCTCCGCCGGGGCGCAGAGCGGTGCGGTGAACCCGTCGGCCAAAGATGCTGCGCTGCCTGCCGATATCTCAAAGGCAGTCGTCGAGACGACGATGCGGGACCATCCTTCGGCGACGGAGTTGGGGGGCTGGGGCTACACGCAGGCGCTTTATCTGTATGGCGAGTATCTGGTGTATGAGCGCACGCATGATGCGCGGTATCTGGCCTATATGAAGAGTTGGGCGGATGATCATGTGGATGCCCAGGGCAAGATCGACAAGCAGATCAATGCATTGGACTATATGCTGCCGGGAAATATCATGCTGATCCTCTATCACGAGACGGGAGAGGAGAAGTACAAGGCTGCGGCGACGGAGATCTGGGACCGGCTGACGAAGACGTATCCTCGGACGCAGGATGGCGGCTTCTGGCATGCGACGAGCCGGCAGCACCAGTTGTGGTTGGACGGGGTGTATATGTCGCTGCCGTTCATGGTGCATTATGGCGAGGCCTTCGGGCAGCAGAAGTATGCGTATGACGAGGCTTCGAAGCAGTTGTTGATCTATGCCAGTCATTTGAACGATCCGGCGTCGGGGCTGCTGTTTCATGCGTATGACGAGTCGGGTACGCAGAAGTGGGCAGACCCGGTGACGCACCATTCTTCGATCTTCTGGGCGCGGTCGATTGGGTGGTATGGCATGACGCTGATCGATGTGCTGGAGAAGATGCCGGCGGACCATCCCAACCGTCCGAAGCTGATTGCGCTGGTGCGGCAGTTGGTGCAGGCGTATGCGAGGTATCAGGACCCGAGGACAGGACTTTGGTACAACGTGGTGAACCAGCCAGATCAGCCGGGGAACTGGCTGGAGACTTCGGCCTCTTCGATGTATGTGTATACGATTTCGAAGGCGGTCGAGCGAGGGTACGTCTCAAAGAAGTATGAGAAGGTTGCGTGCAAGGGGTATGGCGGCGTGCTTTCTCAGCTTTCGGTCGATGCGAATGGCGGTGTTGACATTGCGAACATCTGCATTGGGACGAATGTGGGGGATTTGCAGTTCTATCTGGACCGTCCGCGGAAGACGAATGACGAGCATGGGCTGGGAGCGTTTTTGATTATGAATGAACAGATGCGCAACGCGCCCTGTGTGGTGAAGATGCGGGCAAAGGCAGTCAGGGCGGCCAAGGCAAAGTAAACTGAGCCTGACGCTTTGGGGCACTTTGATGGAGTTGGAATGATTGGGCACGGTAGTCGCTGGTCTGGCGTGGTGAAGCTGGTGGGATGTCTGGCGTTGCTGGCGGCTTTGCAGCTCTCCGCCGGAGCGCAACAGAAGGGAACTCCTGATTCAGCGGCGGCAATTGATGGGGCGAGTTTGGCGTCTTTGTCTTCGCCGCTGGATTACCAGGTGTTTCAACGGCAGAGCCGGCTGCGAGGATCGATTGTGGTGCGGGGGCATGTTTCCGTGCGGGCTGATCGTGTGGAGGTGAGGGTGGTGGGCAAGTCCCTGTTGGGGCCGCTCCCTGGAAAGTGGGAGAAGATCGCGCTGGACAGGAAGACCGGAGATTTTGATGCGAAGTTCATCGCGGTTGCCGGGGGGTATTATGTCGTCGATGTGAAGGCGATGGCGGGGTCGAAGGAGGTGGCCGAGGTTACGGTTCCGCATGTGGGGGTTGGCGAGGTGTTCGTGGTTTCGGGGCAGTCGAACTCTACCAACTATGGGGAGGTTCAGCAGACGACGGCGACGGGGATGGTTTCGACGTTCAGCGGAGAGAGTTGGAGGCTGGCGAACGATCCTCAGCCGGGGGTGCAGGACAACAGTAGTAAGGGGAGTTTTATTCCTGCGTTCGGCGATGCGCTTTATCGCAAGTACGGGGTTCCGATTGGGGTGGCTTCGGTGGGGCATGGATCGACGAGTGTGCGGCAATGGCTGCCGGCTGGAGAGGCTGTCGAGTTGATGCCGACGAAGGAGATCGACGTTGTTCGAGATAAGAACGGAACATTGGTCAGCGATGGGGCGCTGTTTAATGGCATGATGACGCGGATCGATGAACTGGATGGGCAGCCTGGGGCGCATGGGTTTCGCGCGGTGCTTTGGCATCAGGGAGAATCGGACTCGCATCAGCCGCCTGGGCATGATATTTCGGCAGAGACGTATGGGCGGATGTTGCGGCAGGTGATTCTGGCTACAAGGAAACAAGCTGGGTGGGCGATTCCGTGGTTTGTTGCAGAGGCCACGTATCACTCGCCCACGGACATGTCGTCGCCACCTCTTCAGGCCGCGCAGCGGAGTTTGTGGGAGAGCGGCATTGCGCTGGAGGGACCTGATACCGATACGCTGACTGCACAGTATCGGCAGAACAATGGGAAGGGCGTGCACTTCAATGATGCCGGGTTAAAAGCGCATGGGTTGCTATGGGCTGCTGCGGTGGAAGCCTACCTGGACAAGCAATTGCATTAGGTGAGCCGAGTTGTCGTGCTAACGTTGGTTGCGGGAAAAACGTGCGTTGGCGATGGTTACGGAAACGCGAATGTCAGTGCCGCTCATATTCAGTGGTTCAGCAAGAGTGAAGGGCCCCTATTGAGAGAGATGAGGATGCGATGAAAAAAGTGTGGATATGGTGCGGCCTATCCTTCGCGGCCATGGTTCTGTGCGCGACAATGTATGCCAGAGCGCAGGCGCCTGCTGCGAACATTACAGTGGATTGGAGTAAGACGGTCGCAGTCTCGAAGGCGACTCCTACGTTGCAGGTGGTCGTAAATCCACAGCTTCTGCGCGGTGCGAAGCTGCATGACTCGTCTTTTGCGGCACTGCATTCGCTGGGCGCGGACTATGTACGGTATGTGCCGTGGCTGCCTTATCCGAGACAGGCTGTGGCCGAACTGAAAGCGCCTGCGGATGGAAAGACCTATTGGGATTTTTCGCACATCGACTCGACCATGGATGACTTCATGAAAGCTACGAGCGACCATACGGTGGTGATCAACTTCAGCACGATTCCGGCGTGGATGTATAAGACGGGCAAGCCAGTGATTTATCCAGACGACCCGAACCAGGTGTTTTGGCACTATACGCAGGGGACTGAGTTGCGCGACCCTTCCATGAAGGAGATCTCAGATTATTTTGCGCGGCTGTTGTCCTGGTACACGAAGGGCGGTTTTACCGATGAGTATGGGAAGCGATGGGAGTCGGGCCACCATTACAAGATCGACTACTGGGAGGTGCTGAATGAGATCGAATCCGAACATAGCTGGACCCCGGAGCTCTATGCAAAGTTTTACGATTCGGTTACAGCGGCGATGCGTAAGGTCGATCCGAATATCAAGTTCATGGGGCTTGCGTTGGGATGGCCGAGCACTCACCCGGAGATGTTCGAATACTTTTTGAATCCCGCAAACCATAGGCAGGGAGCGCCTTTAGACTTCATCAGTTATCACTTCTATGCGACTCCTACACCAGCGCAGACGCTGGATGACTGGCAATACACCTTCTTCGATCAGGCGGATGGGTTTCTTCATACGGTTCGCTTCGCAGAGACAATTCGGAAACGGTATTCGCCTTCGACGAAGACCGATTTAGATGAGTTGGGCGTGATTCTGCCGGAGGATGGTAAAGAGATTGGGAATCCTGCCTACGTGGGAAAGGCACCACCTGCAAGTTATTGGAATCTGGCAGGCGCAATGTATGCCTATCTCTATGTCGAGACGGCGAAGATCGGTATCGATGTTGTTGGAGAGTCGCAGTTGGTTGGTTATCCGTCGCAGTATCCAAGTGTCAGCATGATGAGCTATGAGAGCACAAAACCGAATGCTCGGTACTGGGTGCTGAAGCTGCTTAGAGATAACTTCGGTCCGGGCGATCGCATGGTAGAGACGGGAGGTGGCAATGCGGACCTTGTGGTGCAGGCATTTGTGCGCGAGAAGGGCAAGGCATTGCTGATGATCAACAAGCGCAATCGCAGCCAGAGAGTGAAGTTGCCAAGTGATGCGGCTGGAGCGCGGGTGGCTTATGTGGCTCCCTCGACGCAGGACAACGCAGCAACCGAAGAAGGACTTGCAGATCATTCACTGGAGCTGCAACCGTTTGAGGTGGCTGTGGTGGCTTATCGATGAGTGGAGACTAAAAGACGAGCGCAGCGGTTTGTCTTTCAGTTGTAAATCGCCTGGATCAGAGTGAGGAGGGTTGTTGCCGCATAGTGAAATCTTCTATTGAAATTAGTTCTTGACATACAATACGGCGTAAAACTAGGATATGCGAGCAACCGATATTGCTGTTCCTCATTGCCCCAAAGTGCGTGCAACCCTGCAACTGCATTTTCCGCACCCTCAAGCCCTATAAGCAAGCCTGGTAAGACAAAACGTAGAACTGGAAGGCGATTTGTTGCACAGCAACTCTACGCAGCGCGCCGCTAACGAATGAGAAAGCTGTGATGATGAGAAAACTGTTTACCGTTTACGGGCTATTGCTTTTTCTCTGCGTTTCGTTGAGCGCCTATGCGCAACAGGATGCGGTGGGTAAGCCGGTAGCGCTGCAATGTGATGCTCTCAATATGCCGATGGGGCTTGATACAAAGCAGCCGCTGCTTTCCTGGAAGTTGCAGGACAGCCGTACCGGAGCTCGGCAGACGGCGTACAGGATATTGGTGGCGAGCGATTCAAGTTTGTTGGAGAAGGGCAACGCCGATGTGTGGGACAGCGGGAGGGTGGAGTCCGATCGCTCGGTGGACGTTCCGTATGGTGGTCCGACGTTGGCTCCGACGACGCGCTATTACTGGCGAGTCCAGGTGTGGGGCCAGGATGGCAAGACGTATCCTCAGAGCGATGTGAGTTGGTGGGAGACAGGGCTGCTCGATGCAAGCGGTTGGAAGGCGCAATGGATTGGTTATGAAGGCGCCGAGCAGAGCAGCGTGCGCCAGGCCGATGCGAAGTGGATCACCAATGCCAAGGTGACGGGCTATAAAGGCGATGCTGATACACACCACGATTTTCGGCTTGCCTTTGAGCTACCGAAATCCGTAAAGGCAGCCGTGTTGTATGTCACAGGGCAAGACACCGCCGCTGCATGGATTAATGGCAAGCAGGTTTTGTTGCCGCAACCGCTGCCGCCGTGGGGACGCAGTCCGTGGAAGACTTACACGCGAAAAGACGTTACGTCAGAGCTACAAGCTGGTCAAAATCTGCTTGCTGTCGAAGTCGTTCTCCATGGAAATAAAGACCAGAGTCAGGCGCCGATGAGCGCGGCCCTTTACCTGAAGATGGCTGATGGTAGCGTCCGGGTGTTGAAGACGGGAAGTCCGGAGTGGAAGGCGCAGTTCAACGCACAAGGGAATTGGTACAACGGAGACTATGACGATGCCGGCTGGGCCCAAGCTGTGTTGTTCCAACCTGAGAAAGGTCCATTCGAATCTCCGGATACGCTGGGTAATCCATTACCAACTTCAGCAGTCGCGGCGCTGCGACACGGTTTCTCGATCACCAAGCCAGTGGTATCGGCGCGGCTCTATGCTACGGCGTTGGGCTCATACAAATTCAGCTTGAATGGCAACGTAGTCGGCAATCAGGTCTTGTCTCCAGGCTGGACGGATTATCGGGAACGTACGACTTATCAGGTCTACGATGTCACTTCATTGCTGCAAAAAAAGAAGAATGTCATTGGGGCCTATCTTGCGCCGGGATGGTATTCGACCCCCCTCGAATGGATTGGCCAGGGCAATAATTACGGAAATACTCCAGATGCCTTGAAGGCGCAGCTGAGAATCAAGTATGCGGATGGGTCGGTGGAGTGGATTTCGACAGATGCATCGTGGAAAGCGGATACTTCTCCTATTACATTTGCAGAGTTGTATGACGGTGAAACGTATGATGCTCGGCGGCTGCAAGCAGGCTGGGACACGGCATCTTTCTCCGAGGCAAGGTGGCATCCTGTCTCTGTGATTCATCCACATGAGCCTCAGATCGTGTGGCAGTCATTCCAGCCGGTTCGCGCACATCAGGTGCTTGCGGCCAAGACAGTCACGAACCCCAAGCCGGGCATCTTTATTTATGACTTTGGACAGAACCTCGCAGGTGTCGCCAGAATTCGCATAGAAGGAAAAGCCGGAACTAACGTTCGGTTGCGTTACGCAGAACTGCTGAACGCCGATGGCACTTTGTATGTTGCGAATCTGCGGAACGCCAAAGCGACGGACCACTACATTCTCGCTGGGAAGGGAATGGAAGAGTATCAGCCGTCCTTTACCTATCATGGGTTTCGCTATGTCGAGGTCTCCGGCGTACAGGAAGATCCAGGTCTGGGTGCTGTCAGTGCAGTTGTTTTACATACGGATGCACCGGAGACGGCCCAGTTGAAGACTGGCAGCGCCATGGTGAACCAGCTATGGAGCAATATTCTGTGGGGACAGCGCTCGAACTTTGTCAGCGTGCCAACCGATTGTCCGCAGCGCGATGAGCGGCTGGGCTGGGCTGCCGATGCACAGGTGTTCTGGCGCACGGCAAGCTTCAACATGGACCTCACTGCGTTTTCGCGCAAGTATGCTGCCGATCTTCGCGGCACTCAGGTTGGAACTCCGATGTATGGGATCTACGCTCCGGGTACAGGAAAGATTAATCCTGGCTTTGGGGCGGGATGGAGCGATGCAGGAGTGATCGTTCCCTGGACATCGTGGATTCAGACGGGCGACACAAGCGTCATCGCACAGAACTGGGATGCGATGAAAAAATACCTGGCGGCAATCGATGCCGCGAACCCGGACCATCTTTGGAAGAACCAGTACGGCATCGCTTTTGGCGATTGGTTGTCGCCGGAAGGGGCAACGGCTGAAGACCTGATTGCGACTGCATACTGGGCGTATGACGTGACGCTCATGGAGCAGATGGCCCATGCTTTGAACAAACAGGATGAGGAGGTTAAGTATGCCGATCTATTTCAAAAGATCAAAACTGCCTTCAACCACGCCTATGTGGGGCCGGATGGTTTTGTTGGCGCGGCAATCCCTCATCCTGGCGTACAGACAAAGGAAAGTACGCAACCGGTAGAGACCCAGACGGGGTATGTACTTGCCTTGCATATGAATCTTCTGCCTGAATCCCTGCGTCCATTCGCAGCGAAGAGGCTGGTCGATCGGATTGCCGCGAATCAGTGGAAGCTGGGGACAGGGTTTTTGGGTACTCCGTATCTTATGGGGGTTCTCACAGACACTGGACATGCTGATGTTGCCTACCGGTTACTGCTCAATACCGAATATCCATCGTGGGGCTATATGGTGGAACATGGGGCGACGACCATGTGGGAGCGTTGGAATGGCGACAAGATGCTTGGCGACCCCGGTATGAACTCATTCAATCACTATGCCTACGGCTCGGTGGCGGAATGGATTTACCGCTACGGCGCCGGTGTTGATACTACTGCCGCTGATGCTGGTTTCCATACGATCATTTTGCATCCCAATTTCGACGCTCGCCTGGGAAGCCTGGATTTCTCCTACGAGTCTCGTTACGGCACGATTCGTTCTGCATGGACGGCCGCTCCAAATCAAGCGGAATGGAACTTAACTATTCCTCCCAACGCGACGGGACAATTGCTGTTGTCTCCTGCGAAAGCACAGACTTATATGATGGATGGCAAAGCTCTGTCGAAAAACGCTCTGGTTCGCGTGATGGCAAAGCGCGATGGTCAGAATGTCTATGAGTTGCCGGCGGGGACATATTCTTTCAAGGTGCAAATGTCTAAGCCGTAAGTTGAGCCTTGCGACAAGGCCCACTTTTATCAAATCGCGCTGTTTGCCTGTTATCTGCCCATTAGGTCAACAGCGCAGATTGACGGTCCTTTGCAGCGAACAGCTTGAGCAGAGGCATAAATGGGTCGTGGGTTCGGTAAGATGTAGTGCTTAAGCAATCATCCCAGCCAAGGTTCAAAATGCAGCCGAAGGTGCAAGGATGGCTGGACAGACGGACACCGTCATCAACGTATATATCTTAGGTAGTCCAAGAGATAACTCATTGAAAATAAACCTATAAACAATACATCACATAAAAACATGCTGCTCTTGTGAGTCTGAGTGGGACATCGTTCGACAGCGCATCAAGTTGTATGGAGAATGTTCATTTTCAAATATAATTGCCATTATAAAATAATAATGGCAATTACTATTGACAGTTTTCTAATCGGTGGACTATACAGTTTGGGTTCTTGAAATTACCTGTCCAGCGTTTTGGAGGTTGCATGAATCGTTCTTACCGGGGTCGAGTTTTTTGTAGCCCGATTTCATTTCTGGTGCTGTTGCTAATTTCGACCCTAACTTTGGGAGCCCAAATGAATACTTCAGGCGTGACAGGCAACGTGGCCGACGCGACAGGAGCATCGGTCCCCGGGGCGCAGATCACGCTTACGAATGTAGCTACCGGGATACATCGGTCAACCACATCGGACAATGCGGGTCTCTACAATTTCGATTACGTGCCGATTGGGGTGTATACCTTGACGGCTTCGCAAAACGGTTTTCAGGCGCAACGACACGAGAATGTTGAGCTGGTGGCGGCGCAGACGGCGCGTGTGGATTTTGCGTTGAACGTGCAGTCGGCGCAGCAGACCGTAACGGTGACGTCGGAGCTGCCCCTGCTGGATTCTACTTCTTCTCAGCAGACGAGTACGTTGAGCACGAAGGCGCTGAACCAGTTGCCGGTTGCCAAGCAGGACTGGACGAGCGTATTGCAGCTTGGCGCGGGCATATCGACACAGGGCGACCCGAACAGCCCAGCGGGAGCCAGCCTTACGATCAACGGTCTGCCGCCCGCCGGGTTTAACCTGACGGTAGATGGCACGAACGCAACCTCTGATCCGGAGACGCCAGCATTTGGCTTTTACCAGGGACCCAACATCATTAACACCATCAACAACGATGCGATTGCTGAAGTGAGTGTGGTGAAGGGAGTGGCGCCGGCTTCGATTGGCGGCACCATGTCAGGAAACGCAAATATTATTACGAAGAGCGGCGGCAATGCTTTCCATGGCAGCCTTTACGAGATCAATGATCTGAGTGCGTATGATGCTCGCAATCAGTTTCTTACGAGTAAACCTCGTTCTACGTTCAATGAATTTGGCGGTTCTATTGGTGGACCGATTCTGACGAACAAACTTTTCTTTTTTGGCAGCTACGAGGGGGCGCGATTAAGCTCTTACCAGGCTGTTACTGGCACAGTGCCGACGCCTTATCTCAAGAGTACGAGCCCTGCTGTTTACAGCTCGTTATTTGCTACATATCCGACGGTGAGCCAGCCAGCCGATCCTACGGCGACGACTGTACAGTACTCCGGCAGCGGATCATTGCGGCAGACGGATGGCAATGGAACGGCGAGGTTGGACTATAACCCTAATTCACATAATTTGATCACGGTGCGCTATATTCGCGGCCGTCCCGCAAAGCTTAGTCCAAATGTAGTGCTAACGAATCCTCGCAATACCACGGGGAAGACAGATGCCTTCAATGCTTCATTTACGCATTCGGCAAATCGATGGACTGCACTTACACGATTTGGCTACAACCATATCCGGCTCACCCGGCTGGACGAGGGCTTCTTTAGTGATGTGGAACAGGTGACGGTTGCAGGCATCGACTCAGGCGGCGCGGAAGAGTTCGACAAGCGTGGAGATTTTTACACTGGGGAACAGGAGTTTGCGATCAGCCTAGGGCGGCACTCCATTGAGATAGGCGGGATCGTTCAGCGGCAGGATGCTGGGCGTACCGACTACAACACCGCAACTATCGGGTTTGGAAGTATTGCTGCTTTCAGGAACAATACTCCGAGCCTGGTCCAGCTAACCTTCGATCTGAACCCCTTCAATATTTACACCTACCAATATGGTGGCTATGTACAGGATGACTTTCAGGTTTCACATACGCTTACTGTGAATGCCGGCATCCGTTATGACTACTACACGGTGCCGAAGGAAGACAGTGGCCGCTTTTTCAATCGCGGCGTAGATCCTGCACGTCCGCAACTTGGGCCTGGCTTTGGCGCCTATCGGCCTGCCGATTCTCTCTACAATGCCGACCACAACAATATTCAGCCGAGGTTGGGCTTTACCTGGGCTGTAGGTCCGCAACAGAAGACGGTGATTCGCGGAGGGTATGGGATCTTCGTGGGTCCACACCCCATCTTCGGTGGTCCGATTGATGAAGTGCAGGATTCAGCCACTGAGCCATTTCGCGTGATTTTGAGCGGCCAGCAACTTACAGATGCGAACTTGCATTATCCATTACCACGCAGCACTTATCAGAGCATACTTAGTGACTTGCAGGCTCGCGGAGTGATATCGACACAACTGGCGAATGCGGCAATCAAAGCCGACTTCCCGAATCCATACAGCCAGCAATGGATGCTGGGAGTTCAGCAGTCTCTCTTCTGGAACTCAGTGCTGGAAATTGACTATGTAGGGAACCGCGGGTTGAAAGAAAATATGACGGAGCAAAGGAATTTACCCGATCGTGTAACGGGAATTGCGCCTGATCCGACTTTCTCTGCCTTTCGCTATTACTATGCCGGCGATGCGAGCAACTATCATGCGATGCAGGTGAGCTATCGCAAGAATTTTGCGCATAGCCTTTCCTATACGACGAGCTATGTGTGGTCGCGGAATATGTCATTTGCAGATGCTAATTTGCTGTTGCAGAACGCTCCGCAGGACATTGATAACATCAGGGCCGATTATGGCCGTACGCCCTTTGATATCCGAAATAAATTTAGCGGCTCGCTCCTGTGGGAACCTCCAATCATTGCCTGGACAGGGATGACCAGCAGGCCTGCGAAGCTTCTGCTGGATCAATGGCGGATCTCAGCGGTCGTCAATGGGCAGACTGGATTGCCAGTGAATATCCTGAATGGTGATTCGTCTTACCCGAGTGATCGTCCCGATCCGTCGGGAACCAACCCATATCTCTCGAACTATCACTCAACGCTGCAGTATTTAAATCCGGCAGGATTCACACAGGTTCCACTCTCTGCGGCTAGTGGCGCGCAGATTCGCGGCGGCCTTCTGGGGCGGGACGCTTTACAGCAGCCTGGTTCGATTAATGTCGATGCCTCTCTTGGGAAGACGTTTTCCTTCACGGAGAGGTTTAGATTCGAGCTTCGTGGAGATGCATTTAATGTGCTGAACCACACAAACCTAAGTGGACTACAGACAAATGTAAGTTCGGGTAGCTTCGGACAGCTTACGTCCGCTACTGCGCGCACAATACAGGTTAGCGGCCGGTTCACCTTTTAGGGCGAGCCGGTTATACATCGGCGGCGGTTTGGGGGCTTAGTTGTGAAGTCGGAGAGTCAGGTGCGGAAGGAATGTGAGGCCTTGTTAGTTGCGGATGACCTTACGGGCGCCTGCGACTCGGGGATTGCTTTTGCGCAGTGTGGTTTTGATAGCCGGGTGTTGTTTCGCACTTCCGTCTTTCAAGACGGAGAGGCAGTTGCGGTAAGTACGAATAGCCGAAGGCTGACTGCGGGTGAAGCAGCGAAGCGGGTGGAAGCAGCTTGTGGGATGGTTCCTATTGCCCCGGATAGCTTGCTGTTCAAGAAGGTTGATTCGACGCTGCGTGGACACGTGGTTGCGGAATGCGATGCCATGATGCTTAGCACGGGTTGCCGGTTGGGCGTGATGGCTCCGGCGCTGCCCTCGCAAGGCCGAACGATAGTTGGCGGTCGACTGCAGGTGCGCGACCTGACAGGAAGTTTGGAATTGGATGTCAGGGAGCTGCTTGTAGGACAAGGTGCGAGAGATGTTGCGCTATTGGATGTAAGCAAACTAAATTCGCCAGTGAGTGCGGTGGCAGAGCTGATCCGACTTTCTTCGATGGGAGTGCGCTATGTCCTTTGCGATGCCACGAAAGACGACGAGCTAGGCCATGTTGCGGAAGCATTGATGCATTATGACGATCGAGTATTGTGGATTGGGTCGGCGGGCCTGGCTTTCTTTGCGGCGAAATTGTTGGCCGCACGCCGTCTGAACAGGGCAGACGCAAATATTGTTGTAGAGCAGCAGGGCGAAGCTTGGTCGCACAAGATTGTGTTCTGTGTGGGCTCCGATCATGCGGTGACACAGCGGCAGCTAAAGCACCTGAAGGATTCAGTAGGACTGCAGGTGTTGGCGGTATCGTCTGCTGGCGTGGAGGATGTGCGGGGTGCACTGGATGTAGCCGGCGCCATTATAGTTGCTATCGACACAACTAATCCGGAGCCACAGCGTCTCAGGGAGTTGTTACACGAAGCTCGCAGCGGCGGTATGGAGGCTATGGTGCTGAGCGGCGGAGACACCGCGGAGATGGTTTGCCAAGCGGTTGAAGCTCAGGAAATTTCTCTGACGGTTGAGATATCAGGAGGGGTTGCGATGGGGCGATTGAGAGGCGGCCTGCTTGACAAGATAAAGGTGGCAACGAAGTCCGGTGGATTTGGCGACCAGCGTTGTCTAGAAGAAGTGATGCATTTATTGCGAGCTCCTATTCGCACCGGGAATCAGGTTTATTTATGACTACGAAGAGTAGCTTGAAGATTGCGCTAACAGTTGGAGATCCTGCCGGGGTAGGCGCTGAGGTGGTGCTGAAGGCGCTGCAAGATGCCGAGATTGCAATCCTTGCGGAATGGGTGATTGTTGGAGATCGGGGTGCGGTGGAAGCTGCTGCTCGAAGCTGTGGCATCAACATGGCGGATTTACCTGCGACATTGCTCGATGCGAAGGAACTGCCTGCAGAGGAGCAGATCGAATTCGGCAAGCTGAAAGCCGCGTATGGCGCGGCTGCCGCCGAGTATGTACGCATTGCAACCCAGATGTGTCTGCGCGGCGAAGCCTCGGCGATGGTGACTGCGCCATTGAATAAGGAGGCAGTCACGCTCTCCGGTATGCCTTTTTCGGGGCATACGGAATACATCGGCGAGTTGTGCAATGCCAAGGAGTCGCGGATGTTGTTGGCCGGTCCTCGATTGTCCGTCATTCATGTGACCACGCACATTGCGCTGCGCAAAGCTGTGGAATTGCAGATCGAACGGATTTTGCGGACTATTGAGCTGGGCAATGACGCGATGAAGTTGTTTGGACATAACGCTCCCCGGATCGCGGTCTGTGGCCTGAATCCACATGCGGGTGAGCATGGGCTCTTTGGCAGTGAAGACCAGGAACGGATTGTTCCGGCGATAGCGGCTGCGCGGGAGCGCGGCATTTTGTGCGATGGTCCGTGTGCACCGGACACGATATTTCTTCAAGCGTCGCGCGGGTCGCATGATCTGGTCGTGGCTATGTATCACGATCAAGGGCATATTCCAATGAAGCTGCTGGACTTTGACGACACAGTGAATGTGTCGCTTGGAATTCCCATCATACGGACTTCAGTAGATCATGGCACCGCGTTCGACATTGCGGGGAAGAATAAGGCAAGTGAGCAAAATATGAAGTCGGCCATGCGGCTTGCCGTCACAATGGCTGCCAATGCCAACCGAAGATCCGTTGGAAACTCGGTTCCAGTACAGGCGGGCAGGTAGATACGCCATGTCCAGGATGCAGTGGCTCAATCCCGCCATCATCGGTATCTACATGTTGTTGCTGCTCGCAGTGGGCGTTTACTTCTCTCGCAGGCAAACTTCGACGGAGGCTTACTTTGTAGCGAGCCGCTCGGTGCCGGGCTGGGCGATGGGTATATCGCTGCTGGCGACGATTATTACCAGCGTTACATTTATCGCTTATCCGGGGGCATCGTACGCGGGGAACTGGTCGCTGATTATTCCTGGGACCATGATGTTGATCGTGCCTTTGGTGGCCGGACCGTTTATCGTTCCGTTTTTTCGCCACGTGGTCCGAATGAGTGCGTTTGAGTATTTCGGACGCCGCTTCGGAAGGCGTGTGCGGTTGTACTCGTCTGCAATGTTTGCCCTTGGCCATCTGGCAAAAATGGCGTTTGTGTTGTACCTTCTAGCGCTTACGGTGAATAGTATTACAGGATGGCGAGTGGAATATGTGCTGGCGAGCGCAGTTGCAATTACGGTAGTGTATGCGTTGATTGGCGGCCTCGAGGCGATTATCTGGGCTGATGTGATCCAAGGAATTCTTTTGTGGGTGGGAGTTTTTGTTGCAATAGGATTGCTGCTGCATTTGACACCAGCTAGTCCTTCGCAAATCTTCCATGCAGCTTGGCGGGAGCACAAATTCAGTCTTGGCGATACGAGCATGAGCCTGCGAAAGCCCGGACTGCTGGTACTGGTGTTATACGGCTTGTTTTTTTATATCCAGAAGTACACGGCCGATCAGACGGTGGTGCAGCGCTACTTGGCAGCGCGCACGGACAAACAGGCGCTTCGGGGAATTTTGCTGGGCGCGCTTCTCTGCATTCCAGTGTGGTCTCTGTTCATGCTGGTGGGTACTCTGCTGTGGGCTTTTTATAGATTCAGTGGAGAGGCGCTACCGTCGTTTATCACCAAAGGGGACCAGGTATTTCCGCATTTTTTGGCGACGCATTTTCCTCCAGGAATGGCGGGGGTATTTCTGGCGACACTGTTTGGCGCAGGAATTGCGATGCTTGCATCTGATCTGAATTGCCTGGCGACGATTACCGTGGAGGATTTCTACAAGAATTGGCGGCCACAGGCGACGGAGAAGAGCTTGTTACAGCTTGGTAAGACAGCGGTGGTGGTGAGCGGAATGGCGGCGTTGAGTATCGCATGGCTGCTGGCACATAGCCATGGCACGGCGCTGTCTCTGTACTATGCAGCATCTTCGATTGTTGCCGGAGGCCTCGCCGGTATCTTTCTATTGGCATTTTTAAGCAAGCGGGCGAATAAGGCTGGTGTGCAGGTTGGAATTGTCTTCAATATTGTTTTTACCGTGTGGGCAACGCTCACATCTGGCGCATCGCCGTTGTGGACCGGCGCGAGATTCCGTTTTATGTGGCAGGACTACATGATCGGAGTTGTCGGACAATTCGTCATGGTGGGGGTGGGCTATATTGCGAGCCTTCTGTTGCAGGGGGTCGCCGCGAAGCGCGAGGAAAAGTGGAACGAAGCAGTAACGCTTTGGAAGTGGCTTGCACAGCGCAATATTGCCGGCGCTATGCAGGATCGGTCGAATGCCACACAGGAATGTATTTTTTATAAGGTTGCTGCAACATCAGATTTTAATAAATCAGAATCGGAGAACCCATGAATCGACTTGAGCATGCTGTTGCCACGGGTAAGAGAAAGCCGCTACTTGGCGCGTCAGTTTATTTTTACAACCCTATCTTTTTGGAGATTGTGGCCAGACTTGGTTTTGACGTGATCTGGATTGAGATGGAGCATGCGTTTATTACATTTGCCGAGGCGGCAGACCTTTGCCGCATGGCTGCGGGACTCAATATGCTAACGATGATCCGCATCCCAGACACACGCCGCGAGAGCATTTTGAAGGCTGCAGAGTGTGGGCCTGACATCATCGACCTGCCAATGGTAAGTACGCCGGAGCAGGTGCGCGAGTTATTGAATTATGCGAAGTTTCCGCCAGCCGGCGTTCGCGGCTACTTCAGCGTGTCGCGTTCGCTGCAGTATGGGTTGGTGGAGAGCGTGCAGCAGGAACAGCAGAAGCTGAATGAAGAGCTGTCTTTATTGGTTCAAGTGGAGACGATTGAGGCGGTGAATCGTATCGACGAACTTTGCGAGATCAAAGGCGTGGATATTTTTATCGGACCTGCAGACTTGTCTGCCAGCCTTGGAGTTCCGGGACAACTCTCTCATCCTCTTGTGGTTGAAGCAGTGCGCAAGGTAGTAGATTCGGCGCGCAGGCATGGGAAGCTGGTCGCAACTGCAGTGAATTATCCGGATGCCAAGTTCTGGGTGGAGCTGGGAATCGATCTGCTTTTCTGCGCGAACGATATTGCCTGCCTGAAGTCGGGTGCTTCCACTGCGTTAAAGCATATAGAAGGGATATCAGCCAAGGTGTAGAGGCCAGTCTTTCTTCTACCAACGCTAGATTCAATGTGTAGGACGAGCAGCTTAAGTATATTTACGCGGAGACTATGAGGACGATTGCAATCACACAGGTGCGGCGGCTGGTCTGCGGTCGTGAGGCAAGCGCGGAATGTGCGCGTCACCTGATCGAGCGCGAGGTGAAGCGTGTCTTATTTGTAACCGGCTCCTACACTGGACGGCTGGCTGAGCCCCTGATGAAGCAGCTTAGAGAAGCTGGTGTGCGGGTGGAGATCGATTCGACGATTACCGGCGAACCGACGGTGGCAATGTTTGAGACAGTCCTTGGGCGTGCTCGCGAGTACAAACCGGACGCTGTAGTGGGGCTTGGCGGCGGGAGTGCGCTGGATACAGCCAAGCTTGCGGCTGCTTTGTTGGACAGCGAACAGAGTGTGGCCGAGGCATATGGCATAGGACAGTTGCGCGGGCGACGCATCCACCTGGTCTGCCTGCCGACGACGTCTGGAACGGGAAGTGAGGTTTCACCGAACGCGATTTTGTTGGATGAAAGCGCGCAACTAAAGAAAGGCGTCATTAGCCCGTGGCTGATTCCAGATGCTACCTATATTGACCCTCTGCTGATGCTGTCCGTGCCTGAGCAGGTGACAGCAGGCACAGGCATGGATGCACTGTCTCACTGTATTGAGGCATATGCGAACAAGGTTGCTCATCCCATGATCGATCTCTATGCGCTTGAAGGAATACGGCTGATAAGCCGCAGCCTTTTACGGGTTCTTGCGGTGCCGGATGATGTGGATGCGCGAGAGGACATGGCGGTTGGGAGCCTGTATGGAGGATTATGTCTGGGGCCAGTGAATACGGCGGCGATCCATGCGTTGTCTTATCCGCTGGGTGGGCGATTTCATGTGCCGCATGGGATTTCAAATGCAATCCTGATGCCGCATGTTGTGCGGATGAATCTTTCGTTTGCCCCGACCCGCTATGCGGAAGTTGCGAGGGCTCTGGGCGTGCAGGCGGATGGGGATGATTTGACTGTCGCGGAGCTTGGGGTCCAGATGCTGTTCGATTTGACCAGGAAAACGAAGATCCCCATGACGCTGAGCGAGTGGAAGATTCCTGTAGATGCCATCGATGCGATGGCAGCCTCGGCGATGGAGGTGACACGACTGCTGAAGAACAATCCGCGTTCTTTGACATTGGAGGACGCAAAGAGCATCTATCGGGCTGCGCTGTATTGATTTTTTCAGGGGTTTTACTTGAAGGGAATTTTGAAAGTTGCATACATAACTGGAAACCATGACAATCTATTTTTAGGAATGGATTGAATTCTCAACTTGCGCATTCAATAGGGCCAGGCTACGGACTTAAGCTCTCTCTATATATAGATATAGAGCTCTGTGCTGTAAGATGCCCGGGCAAGGGAAGCGCAGTGAGGTTATCATCTCCATTTGCCTGAGGGGTTGTGTATGAGTGAACCGAAGATTGTGGATCCGCCAAAACAACGTCGACGCCGGCCAAGGTGGGCAGGTCCGGATGCCAAGGACCAGGTCGCGGGTGAAGGGGAAGACCGGTATCACTCACGAACGATTGAACGCGCTCTCGATGTACTTGAAGCCTTTCAGATGAGTTCCCCATCGCTTTCGTTGCGGGATGTAAGCCAGAAGACGGACCTGCCGGAATCTTCAGCTTTTCGTATTCTGTTGACCCTACAAAAACGTGGTTACCTGAGCCAGGAACCGGATGGCACCTATGTACTTACGCCTCGCGTTCTGCTCGGAAGACTGCGTGAAGGTGCTGAACACTTTCGTTTGTTGGCACGACCCCACCTGGAAGAACTGGCCACGCAGTTGAATGAAACAACAAGTCTGGCGCACCTGTTTGAGGATTACATTCAGGTGCTGGATACGATTGAAACCTATCACCAGATTCGAGTCTCCAATCGGCGGGGCCGCATCATACCGCCCCACTGCAGCGCAATGGGCAAATCTATCGTGGCGCACCAGTCGCCGGAACAAGCTGACCGGATGTTGGAGGTTTATGGGTTACATAAGCGCACCGAATATACGGTGGTTGACCGGCAGGCCCTGAAGCGAGAGTTGGAAGTGGTTCGGCTGGAAGGAACATCAACCGATCGGCAAGAGTCCATGCTGGGCGGTATCTGTATTGGATCTCCGATCATTGTGCCAAATAAGCCGGTGCTGGCAGCGATAAGTGTTTCGACGCCAGTGAATCGTATGTCGCCAGAACAAGAAGCCATTACACGGCAGGCAGTTCTGGCTGCGGCGAAGGCAATCGCTTTGAAGATGCAGTGACATCTTGTGAAATAGATATCCGCATCTATATTTTATTTGCCAAATACATTGTCAATTTGATAATTGACAATTATTATTGTCAAGTATTTGCGACAATGATGCATTCGCATTTGAAAAGTGCATACGCCGCAGGAGACCTATGTCACTCAGAATTGTCAGTGCCCTTTCTTGCTGCTTGCTATGTACATTGCCGAGCCATCTGTTAAATGCGCAAGATCGCACAAAGATGCAGGAGTCGCAGCATGGGCTCAAATCAGCTTATCTGTCTCCTCTTTACCCCTCGTCCCATGCGGCGAACTTATTGAACCTGGCAAATGGAGATACACTGTGCTTTTGGTTCTCTGGCTCGTGGGAAGGTGAATCGGGGGTGGGGATTGTGATGGCCCGATTGCCTCATGGCTCCAACCAATGGGGCCAGACGACGCTGATCGATCGTCAAGATGGCAAATCATTTCAAAATCCAATTGCGTTTCAGGACCCTAAGGGCAAACTCTGGCTCTTCCATACGTCACAGACTGCGGGTAAGGGACAGGCGGATGCGCAGGTGTTTGTACTGAATTCGACAGACAATGGAAAGACTTGGACCGCTCCGCGACTGCTATTTAGCAAGGCGGGGTCCTTTACCCGTCAGCCAGTTGTGGTTCGCAAAGATGGTGCATGGCTGCTGCCGTTGTTCTTTACGCCTACCGCGGGGATTACCAAGGGGGCGGAGAGCAATTACTCTGTGGTGGAACTGTCGAAAGATGATGGCAAGACATGGAAGGAATGCAGTATTCCTTCTACATCAGGGTTAGTTCATCCGGATGTGCTGCCATTGAAGGACGGCACTTATCTCATGCTGTTGCGCAGCCGCTATGCGGACTGGATATACCGTGCAACTTCAAAGGATGGTTGCAACTGGACCGCACCCGTGCCGACTGTCTTGCCGAACAACAATGCGTCTATTCAGGCAAGGGTTTTGAAGGATGGGCATATAGTGCTTGCGTTTAATAACGTGAATGCACCGAAGCCAGGCCATAAACCTGGGACAGGCCCGCGCGTACCGCTCTCCGTAGCTCTCTCCACGGATAATGGGCAGACATGGGGATGGGTTCGTGATATCGAGACACTCGATAAGGGGTCGTCTGGTGCAGAACATTTTCCAAAGCGTGAAGGAAGAGACGAGTTCAGCTATCCGTCCATTCTCCAGCGGCCCGATGGAAGCATCATGGTGGCCTATACCCATAGGCGCACGGGAATTAAGGTTGTTGAGTTTGCGGAAAGCTGGATCAAAGCGGGTAAGACAGAAGGCATGTACAAGCCTCCTATGAAATAAATCATGCGGCATCGTGCTGCGTGGATCGCTATTTATTAGATAGTTATGAAACGGCCTTAGCTCTTTGGGTTTCCCTCCAATGCGCCGGAGGGACGCCTTCCCAACTGCGGAAGGCGCGAACAAAGGAGTTAGCTTCCTCATACCCAAGTAGATAAGCTGTTTCATTCAACTCCAGCGATGAGTGAGTCAAGTAGTGACGGGCCAGTTCATGTCTGGCTTCTTCCAGAACTTGCTGGAAGCTGTGCCCACTCTCCTGCAGGCGTCGCTGCAATGTACGCGAACTGATATGGAGATCTTTAGCCACATCTTGCATTTTGGGTCGCTGACCTGCCAATTTCTTCTGGATGGCCAGCCGAACCTGTTCAGGAAAACTTTGTTGCTTCTTATGCTGCTTCAGTTCCTCATCGAGTTGAGGCACAAGCATCGCCAGCAATTCCGCGTTATGAGTAACGAAAGCTCGTTCGGCGTCGGAAGCGCGGAACACAAGAGCGTTGCGGCGGGAGCCGAAGACTACCGGGCATCCGAAATGTCGTTCCAGTAGCTTTGCATGCGCGCGTCGTTGCACCATTTCCACGCGGAGCGGCGATAGCTGAGTTCCCGTGCCGTGACGCGCGATGGACAGTACCCAGCCAAAGCACGCATCGATCAGAACATCCGGCTCAGTTTCCCTGGCCAGCAGCCATCGAAACTGTATGCTCCACTCTTCTTTTGATTTTTCGGTCAGAATCTCTTCTGGACAGGTAAGTTGTTTATAACGCGCCATCTGCCGCAGGGCGTCCTCGAAGTTTGCCATACAAAGCGCAGCCAACGAAATGGGGTCGTAGCGTTCTATTTTGCTTTCAGTGTTGAGCTTGAACCCAATGGCAGGGTCTTGACTGATTTGGCCAATTCCCTGCCATAAAGCAAATAACTCTTCCGTCGTTACTAAAATCCGAGGCTGGTCAAACAGATCAGGCGGTAACCCAGCGCGTTGCAGTACGGCAGGTATACGAACCCCTAACTCTTTCAACTTGCCTGCGAGTTGGCTTGAAACTCGGAAGTGTTTACTCATATCGGAGCTATGCTTCAGCCTTGAGGGTAGCCATGTCAATCACGAACCGATACTTGACATCGTTCTTCAACAACCTGTCATAGGCTTCGTTGACCTTCTGCATCGGGATGATCTCGACATCCGAAGTAATGCCGTGCTTCCCGCAGAAGTCGAGCATCTCCTGAGTCTCTTTGGTGCCGCCGATAGGAGAGCCCGATAGACTGCGGCGACCGAACAACAAACTGAAGCTTGCAACCGGCAACGGGTTTTCCGGCGCGCCCACCAGCGTAAGGTTTCCGTCGCGCTTGAGCAGGGCCAGATAGGCGTTTACGTCGTGATCGGCGGAGACAGTATCCAGAATGAAGTCGAAACTTCCAGCATGCTTCTTCATCTCGGCACTATCGCGGGAGAGCACTACTTCATCAGCGCCGAGGCGCAATGCATCTTCTCTCTTGTTCGAGGATGTGGTGAACAGAACCACGTGAGCGCCAAAGGCGTGCGCGAATTTCACGGCCATGTGCCCCAAGCCGCCCAGTCCAACCACACCGACTTTCTTGCCCTTGGTGACACCCCAATGGCGCAACGGCGAGTAAGTGGTGATGCCTGCACACAAAAGAGGAGCGGCTCCAGCCAGATCCAAATTGTCCGGTACCTTGAACACAAAATTTTGATCTACGACAATGCTCTCTGAATAGCCTCCGTAAGTCACACCGCCGGTGTGTTTGTCGGGGCCGTTGTAGGTAAATGTGGGAAAGGTGTGGCAGAACTGCTCCAAGGATTGCTGGCACTCCGGACAGGTTCCGCAGGAATCCACCATGCAGCCCACTGCAGCCAGATCGCCAACTTTAAACTTTGTGACTGCCGAACCTGTTTTGGTGACACGTCCGACGATTTCGTGGCCGGGCACGCAGGGGTAGACCGTCGGCGCGACGTTGCTCCACTCGTTCCGTGCCTGATGCAGATCTGAATGGCAGACGCCACAGAAAAGGATCTCAATCTGGACATCAGTTTCAACCGGATCGCGTCGAGCAATGGAAGTGGATGCAAGGGGGGATGTCTGAGTGGTAGCGGAATATGCTTTAGCGTTGTACATGGTTCCACTCTAGGCCGAGCGTCAGAAGAACGATAGGCAAACCACGCCATTCTATATGCAGAATATGCCATGGTTTCAGAAGGCAGCGTCGCTAGACAAGTGTCGATGCACTGGTTCGCAAGCTGGAGGCGCGTCAGAAAATCTGGTGATTCTGATCTAACGAATCAATGCACATACGATATTGTGGTATCTCGATGCAGGTTGCATATTTTCGATGCCTCCAATATGTCGCTTGTACTGAACAGGGTAGCTAGAATATTTTTTCGCCCGGTGCGAACAAGAGAAGATGTGAAAGGGAGAACAAGACCTCTCATGAATCGCCGTGGTTTTAATCAAATGTTTGTGGGTATGCTCGGAGCATCGCCTATGAGACTTTCTTCAGCACAGCCTATGGGGCCTATGGAAAAATCGACTCGGGTTCCGCATTCATTGCCTCTGGAGACGCTGCGCGATCAGTATCAAAAATATCTCTTTGCCGACTACCTGCCCTTTCATGAGCGGTATGTGATTGATCACCAGTTTGGCGGGTTTATGTGTACTGTGCTGCCAAATGGCGAACGCGTCGCCGACGATAAGCCAACCTGGTATCAGAGCCGCGGTATGTGGGTCTACAGCTTTCTCTATAACAACTTCGGCCGCGACCAGAAATATCTGGATATCGCTCAGGGAGCACACCGGCTCATCGAGCGCAGTAGGCCGCAGGAACCTGATGAGTTTTGGCCCAAGTTGTTGCACCGTGATGGCAGCCCCGCAGGCCCACCTGACCATGAACTCTATGGTGACATATTCATCGCGGAGGGACTGGTCGAACTATCCAAAGCGACTGATGAAAAGAAATACTGGGACGACGCGAAGGAGATCGTGCTCAAGTGTGTGCGCAGGTACGATCGCGAAGACTACAACCCAAAGATCGGCGAGACTTATCTGGGGCTCGGTGCGAGGCCATTTCCGGGAGCAAGGATCGAGGGTGTTTGGATGGTGCTGATTCGTACAACGACCCAGATGCTGGAAATGCAGCCTGATCCGGAGTTGGAAGCGCTTTCGCATCGCTCGGCCGATTCACTCCTGAATCACCATTTCAATCCGCGCTTTGAACTTCTGAACGAGCTCATCAATCATGACCTGTCTCGCCCGGCAAACGAATATGAACAGCTCGTCTATGCAGGACATGCCATTGAAACCTTGTGGATGGTCCTGTATGAAGCGTTACGCCGGGGTGATAAGCAACTCTTCGATCGCGGCGCAGGTTTGTTTCGGCGTCATTGCGATGTGGCGAGAGATCGCGTCTATGGCGGCTTGCTGCGCAATCTCAAGAACGTTGACGAAAATGCCTGGACTCTCGATAAGACACTCTTTCCCCATCAGGAAGCACTCACCGGTTCGATCTGCCTTATTGAACAAACGGGAGACCCGTGGGCTGTGGACTTTTATTCCGATCTCTATCAGTACACGCGGACAAAGTTTTCCATGGAGAGCATTGAGTCGCCACTGTGGCAGGTGAGCGGGGACAGGCAGGTTACTCTCAACCCCAAGATGACGCGAGCCGAGAACTATCATCAGCCTCGCTTTCTCATGCTGAATCTGTTGGCGATTGAGCGAATGATCAAGAGAAATGGAACACCTGTGCGGAACGCTTAAGACCACTGTCAACCCGCGTCTGCCGGGTCCCCCGATGGTTGCGCTTTTGGATGGAAGATCTGGTCGGATAGTTTATTGGTTGCGCTTCAGGGGAGATTCATCGATAGGCCATGCGTGACTTTGGCTGGGCTGAGATTTAGGTGTTAACCTTCCCAAGGCCCGCTCAATAATATGGATCTCTAGATTTTGTGGTGGTTGGAGTCAAGAGGAACGCATTGGGCTCGTGGGGATTTGAAGAGCGCGGCTAAATTCTATTCTGCAGAACACCCACATTTATTTTAGAAAAAGTGTTGACATGATTTTCGATCTTGCTAATAATGTGTCATCTCATAAGAGATTTTGAGATGCGCTCAGCTCTGTGTGTAGTTCTTGTGTGCAGAATATAGAGATTGCCTGCCGAATTTTCGATGATGTACTAATTTTCTACCTATTCCATCAAGGAGACGACAATTGCGAAAATTGTGCGCAGGCATTCTCTTTATTTATTTTAGCGGTATGGTGGCATGGGCTCAGCAAACCTCAACGATCCTGGGGACAGTCAAGGACCAGTCCGGTGCCGTGGTTGCAGGCGCAGGGATAGGCGCCGTAAGCATCGATACCAATTTGCAGCGGACGACAACTACAAGTTCGTCTGGAGAATATCAACTCTCCAGTCTTCCTCCAGGGAGATATCGATTGCAAGTCACTATGTCGGGCTTTAAGACATCGATAGTCGAGGGAGTGAAGGCAGATGTCGGACAGCAGGCGCGTGTCGACTTTGCATTGCTGATAGGTACGGCCAGCCAGCAGGTAGAGGTGAGCACCAAACAGCCGGTGCTCCAGACCACAGATGCGCAGGTCGGTAATGTCGTGGAAAATGCAACGATAGTTGGTCTGCCCCTGAACGGGAGAAATTTTACCCAGTTGAATCTGTTGATTCCGGGAGTGACTACCGGCTCCGCAAACAACATCGTCACAAGAAACGGCTATGGCGCCCGCGCAAGCGGAGTGTCCTTCAGCGTGAATGGTCAGCGGTCGACAAATGATTCCTTCATCCTGGATGGAATCAACTTCGACGAACCGGAGATCGGGGCTGATGCCTTCAGTCCCTCGATTGACTCGATTCAGGAGTTTCGCGTTCAGACGAGTAACTTCAGCGCAGAGTTCGGCGCAATGGCAGGCGGACAGATCAACATGGTCACAAAATCTGGAGCCAATACCGCGCACGGCGATCTCTATGAGTTTCTAAGAAACGACAGTCTTGATGCGCGTAACTATTTTGCGCGAAGCGCCAAACCTCCCCTTAAAAGAAATCAATTTGGCGGTACAATCGGCGGACGAATTATTCGAGACAAGCTGTACTACTTCGGAAGCTATGAAGGAACGCGGCTTTCAACCGGGATCACGCAGACTGGCCTGGTACCTACCGCCGCGCAGGCATCCGGAGATATGTCGTACCTTCTCGCGCAAGGAATTTAGTTGAAAAACCCCTTTTCCGGGCAGCCGGTACCTGGAGACATGATTCCGGTGTCGGACATCAATCCCATCACTTCAACGATTCTGAAGAAGTATGTCCCGGCAGGAAATACGACTGCTAATGGATATAACTATGTATCTAGCAATCCAAATCGTATCAATACCAACCAATATCTTGCCCGTGTCGATTACAACGCCGCGCTGAAAGACACCTTCTTTGGTCGATATATTATCGAAAAAAGCAGCAATGCCCAACCTAAGTTTTTTCCGACGGACGGCCTGACCGAAAGCCCGGAGGGCTACGGCGCCGCGGCAGGCTGGACGCATGTATTCAACGATCACGTCTTGAATGAATTGAAGCTCGGCCTCACGCACTTCCTTGAGGCTCTGCAATTGGCAAACGCCGGTAAAAACGACGTGGTGAGTCAACTCGGCATGACCGGTCTTTGCGAAGATCCGGCGTGCTGGGGCGTTCCGACGATGTCTGTCAGCGGTTTTGCAGTTTTTGGAGAGCATGGTTACAGCGGCCCGAACGCAGGAGGCGCGGGTGGGGCCTTCAAGTCAGGGCCGGTGAGTTGGCGCAGTGCGCTGTTTCAGGCGAGTGACTCGCTCTACTGGACTCACAATGCTCATAGCATTCGGTTTGGCATGGAATATGATGCCAGGCGCTTTAGTTACAAAGAAGCACTCTACCCACGCGGAATCTTTACCTTTGACGGCAGGTTCAGCTCACCGACGGGAAGCCCCAATGCGAACACAGCCTTCGCCGACTATCTCTTCGGAGTACCGGAGCAGAGCCAAAATAGCATTACTATCTTCAACCCAGATTTCCGCAGCAATGAATATCATCCCTGGATTCAAGATGATTAGCGGATTACGCCCTCACTCACAGCCAATGTTGGTCTACGCTATGAACTCATGCTTCGCCCGATTTCGGGAAACAATACCATCTCAAACCTCGACTACTCCACGGCGCTTCCCACCCTCGTCACCGCGAAAAATTATCAACAAACATCGTTTTCGCGATCGCTTGTCAACAACGATTTCTCCGATATCGCACCCCGAATAGGCCTCTCGTACGTTCCCCCTTTTCTGAAAGCTGCAGTCGTCCGTGCTGGATATGGCATCTTCTATCAGAGAGAAGCCGACAACAGCTTCGTCGATCTGGCGATCAATACTCCCTTCGTCGTACAGAACACTCTGATCCTGGACGCGAGCCAGATTTCGAACTACAGCCTGAGTCATCCATTTGCTTTGAGCCCGCCGGCAACGAGCACCACCTATTACACGATGCAGAAGGATTGGCACGACGGCTATTCCCAACAATGGAACGTTGCGCTGCAGGTTCAGGTTCCCAAGAGCATTAGTTTGCAAGCGGCCTATGTGGCGAACAAAGATACGCATCTCTCAAAGAACATTCCTGTCAACCAGGCCGCGCTTGGCCCCGGAACTGTCGCTTCACGCCAGCCGTATCCAGGCTACGGTTCTATCTCGTACTTCAACAGTCAGGCGGGGTCCACCTACAACTCGCTTCAACTCCAGGCAGAGAGGAGATTCTCGAACGACCTTGTCTTCCTTGCCGCATATACGTATGCGCGATGCATTGATGACGCAAGCTCCGGCTCGATCGGTGAGACAGACACAGGGATCCAAAATATTCACGATCCAGGCGCGCAGAAGGGACTATGCGCCCAAGACGTCCGTCATCGCTTTACGTTCAGTTACGTTTACCAGCTTCCCTTCGGCCACGACAAGCGTTTCGGCTCTCATTTCAATAATTTCGAGCAAGGCGTGATGGGAGGATGGGAGGTGAGCGGAGTGGTTACATCCTCAACTGGCCAGCCGCTGACCGCAGTCATGTCTGGCGACAATGCCAACGTCGGATACGGAACCTCGTATCCGAATCGAGTAGGCAATCCGAATTCAGGACCTCATTCGGTGACCCATGCTTTCAACACCAGCGCATTCGCCGCTGCTCCTGCAGGAACCTTCGGCAACGCTCGCAGAAACACCGTGATTGGCCCTGGGGTCAATGATGTCGATCTTGCCCTGCTAAAGAATTTCGCCATTACCGAGAAGCTCAAACTGCAGTTCCGTGGTGAGCTATTTAACCTATTCAATCACCCGAACTTCTATTCGCCAGGTACGACTCTGGGCACGTCTACCTATGGAGTCATAACCCAGGCTCAGGACCCGAGAGAAGCTCAACTGAGTCTCAAGCTGTTGTTCTAATCGAGTCAGCCAACGCTCAAGAACTGAATTCACGGTGCGGGACACAAGGCTACTGGAGTGCACGCCAAAGCATGGCGACTCCTCGTATTTCACTCGGAAGAGCGCCGATTGGTATGCGTGAAACCGTCGGAACCTATATTCTGCTGTACGGAATATAGAATAGAATTTTGTCTCAATTCCGTTGTTACCACCTATTTGGGGTGCTAGGATAAGCGCGAGAGCATGTTCTGAAAAATAACAAAATAGAACACTCGATTATTTATGGTCAGTCGCGATCTCAACGTCACACATCAAAAAATTCTGAGCGCGCGAGAAGCGATGAGACAGCATTCCGACAGGAGCGTCGCGGGGTATCTTAGCGAATGAAGTCGTCAATTCATTTAACGCCTGCGGACTATCTGGTGATTATTGGATATTTTGTCTTGATTGTGGCGATCGGGCTATGGTCTCGGAAGGGCCAGGCGACCTCCACAGATTACTTCGCAGGTGGTCATCAGATTCCCTGGTGGATGGCAGGAATCTCGCACTACATGTCAGGCTTTAGTGCATTTGCTTTCGTCGTCTACTCACAGATGGCTTACGTCTATGGCTGGGTGGCCATCACGATTTTTTGGACGGGCGTACCTGCTTGCCTACTGGGCGCACTTGTCTTCGCTCGCCGTTGGCGCAGAGCTCGAGTGATCACGCCAATCGAATTTCTAGAGCAGCGATGTAATTTCAAAGTGCGGCAGCTTTTTGTCTGGGCAGGTATTCCTACCAAGCTCTTCGATGATGCCCTCAAGATCTTCGCGACATCCTTGTTTCTCTCTGTCATCGCTGGTCTTTCCTTCGACATTTCGATTGCGCTCTGCGGGCTGATTATCGTCGCTTATACCGTAAGTGGAGGCTTGTTTGCGCTGGTCGTGGCGGACTATGTGCAGTTCCTGATGAAGACGCTTGCGATCCTCCTTTTGCTTCCCTTGGCGATCTTGAAACTTGGGCGCTTGCATCACGCGTTCAACGGCATCCCGTCCAGCCTGTTCCGGTTTACGGCAGGCCCTTACAGTTGGATCTATGTCATTGGATATGGCGCCGTGGTCGTCGTGAGTTACAACGGGAATTGGGCATTGGCCCAGAAATACTACTCCGTTCCGGATGAACGCTCTGCGACAAAGGCTGCCTATCTCTCCGCTGCTTTGACGCTGGTGGGTACACCAATCATGTTTCTTCCTGCGATTCTGGCAAGAAAATTTCTTCCCGACCTGATTGCCCGAGGACGAACGGAAGATACGTTTGTTTTACTCTTGCTGGAATTGCTTCCTGTTGGCATGATCGGCATTGTTGTGGCGGCGATGTTCTCGGCGACGATGGCTGCTGTAAGCTCGGACCTAAATGTGATCGCCAGCGTACTGACCAAGGACTGGTACCAGCGCATTCTGCATCCCAACGCCTCGGAGCGCGCATTGTTGGGGGTTGGCCGGGGGTTTACATTGCTTTTGGGAATCATTATTACAAGCCTCAGTCTCTGGCTGGCCCATAGCCATCAGCAATCGCTCTTCCAGATGATGGTGTCTGTCTTTGGCGTTCTCGTCGCACCGACGGTTCTGCCAGTTCTCTCTCTGCTGATATGGCGGTCAATTTCCGCGGCGGGCGTGGTATGCGGCTTCTCTGCAGGCCTGGCGACGGGAATCGCGGCAACACTCATTCGGGCGTTTTGGCTGCTTCCGCTACACCTCTCGCAGAAGACCCTGCTTCAGTGGGAGGGCATGGGAATTCTGTTGAATATGGCGGCAACATTACTTGGAATGTATGCCGGTTCAAAGATCTGGCCATCAGTTGGTGAAGAGAAGGAACGTGCACAGATATTCTTCAAGCGAATGGACGTTCCTGTTCTACGTAGCGAGTCGGTAGACAATCCTGGCATGTCTCGCCCATCGAAGATCATTGGATTCTCCACAATAATGGTTGGTGCTTTGCTTATTTTGGCCGGCGCAATTTCGGGTGTGCGAACAGCCCGCATGATTGATCTCGCTTGCGGCGGAATTCTCGTCTTGATTGGCCTTATATCGATAGGTTTGAAAAACAGCCGACCTGAGCGCATCGCACTCGGGCCGGCCGATTCATAGAAAGTGGGTAAGAAACAATATGTCGATGGAAAACTTGCTTGTTGGCGTTGCAAAAGGAAAAATAACCCCGAAGCCTGGCTGCGAGCTTGCCGGCTTCGATGCACGCAAAGGGGTAGCGAGTGGCATTCATGACGATCTCTTTGCGCGAGCTATGGTGATCGGAGATCGTGACAAAGCCGTGGCGTTCGTGGGCCTGGATCTAATCGGCATTCCTCAGCAATTCACGAACACGGTTCGTAAGGCGGTGCACTTGTCTACTGGGATCGCTGAGCGTGACATCATTCTCAGTGCCACTCACACACACTGCGGTCCGGTAACGATCAAACATTTTTTCAACGGAGACCAGGAACTCGATGTGGAGTACATGCAGGGCCTCCAGAATGTTGTTGTCGAAACAATTCAAGAAGCCTTCGCCCGGCGAGAACCCGCAATCCTAAAGACCGGACTCATCCATGTGGATGGTGTGGCGTCGAATCGCAGAACCGAAGACGGTAAACCAATCGATGATTATGCCGGAGTGATCCTGACGGAAAATCTTGCTGGACACGTCCAATCGGCCTTGGTGAACTATCCCTGTCATCCCACGGTTCTAGGTCCGAACACTCTGGAGGTCACCAGGGACTTCCCTCACTATTTTGTTGAGCGAATGAACGACCATTTCGGCGACGGTATGATTCCTATTTATTTAAATGGCGCTGAAGGAGATCTTAGTATTGGGCACAAGAGCTATCTGAGTGCCGTTGGAGTCATTGCCTCCTTCCGCACCTTTGAAAAAGCCAGGGAAATTGGAACGCGGCTGGCACAGTGCGTGATCGAGTCCGTAGATACCCTCATCACGGAAGTCCCATACTTGGCAAGTGAACACAGCATCATCCAATTACCGCTCAAAGAATATGCTCCTCGCAAAGAGATGAAACGTGCGAAAGAGGCTGCGCTCGCAGCATTGGGCGAGCTGGGAGAGCAGGCTCCACAGGAGGAGTTAATTATCCGGCGGCAGGATTGGCTCTTCGCCCGCATCGAAGATTATTACTCCTCTCTTTATGAGGAGACCAAAGCGCCCCACGTACTTCCCGTCGAGGTTTCGGTTGTCAGGGTTGGCGATACGGCAATTGTCAGTCTCCCCGGTGAGGTCTTTGTCGAGATCGGTCTCGCCATTCGTCAGAACTCTCCCTTCCTGCGCACCATGATTGTTGGCCTGGCAAATGACTATATCGGATATGTTCCCACGGTCGAACAGGCCGCGGTGTCTGGTTATGAGGTCATTGCCTCGCGGGTCACACCGGAAGCATCGCTAGTGCTTGAAAGAGGCGCCGTTGATCTACTCAAAAGATCTCATGCGGCATAGCCCCACCAGGGATAGTTGGATGCGGAAAAGATATTTATCCCGATAGGACATCGCAATGCCGACGAATAATTACATTAACGCTATAGAACGCATGATGCAGGTCCTCCAGGCCTTCGGACAGCGTACGGACGTTTCATTGAAAGATCTGACCTTGCGCAGCGGAATTGTCAAAAGTTCCGTTTTCCGAATTCTCTTTACGCTTGAGAAGCTTGGATATGTGTCGAAGAGCAGAGATGGACTGTATTCCATTCATCCGAAATTTTTTGCTCTGATGGCACCGGCGCACCCTACGGCCGACCTGATTGAAATTGCTCATCCCATGATGCAAAGACTCGTCGAAAGGTTCAAAGAGACGGTCAACCTGGGAGTGATCGATGGAAATGAGGTTCTCTATATTCATGTGATCGAAAGTCCGCTGATGTTGCGCCTGGCGGCGCATGCGGGCATTCGAAGCGCTCTGTATTCGAGCGCTCTCGGGAAATGCTTAACCGCCCATCTGCAGCCGGAAGAGACGGAGCGATTGTTGAAACCCGCGTTCAAGAGGATGACATCGCGCACGATTGCAACGAAAGAGAAGTTCTTCGAAGACCTCGCGGAGACACGTAAGCGAGGGTTCGCGATCGACAACAGCGAGGATTCCGATGGCATCCGCTGCATCGGCGCTCCTATCTTCGACGCGAATGGGCGCGTCACGGCGGCACTGAGTCTTTCCGGCCCGGACTCCCGCCTTACAGAGAGTCGCGACCTTGAGGTGGCAACAGCACTCCGGACGGCAGGTGAGAGCATCGGCAAAATGCTGGAGACGAAGAGAAAACAAAATGCATACAAGGGAAGGTAGACATGACGTTAGCGATTTTTGGCGGTAAACCTACTCGAAGCGCTGAATTTACCGTATGGCCGATTTTCTCATCGGATGAAGAATCCGCACTAATCAATGTAGTCCGTAGCGGCAAGTGGGGTGGATATGGAGTGGAGATACAGGAGTTCGAGGAAAGTTTTCGCAAGATGCACGAGGTGAAGCACGCAGTTACGTGCTCCAACGGCACCGTCGCGCTCGAAGTGGCCTTGCGCGCTATCGGCATCGAATGCGGTGACGAAGTAATCGTCACGCCTTTCACTTTCATAGCAAGCGCGAGCGCCATTTTGCTGTGCCAGGGCGTGCCTGTCTTCGTCGACATCGATCCGCAGACGTTGAACATGACGCCTGCCGCGATAGAAGCGGCGATCACGCCCAGGACAAAGGCGATCGTTGTTGTTCACTTTGGCGGTCACCCAGCGGAGATGGACGCAATCGCAGCTATTGCAGCGAAGCATGGGCTTTTGATTGTGGAAGACTGCTCGCACGCACTAGGTGCTCGGTGGAAAGGCACGCCCGTGGCCAACTTTGGCTCAGTCGGGATCTTCAGCTTCCAGTCGTTCAAGCTGGCTACGTCAGGCGAAGGTGGCGCTGTTGCAACGAATGACGCGGCCATTGCGGATGCTGCCTGGAGCTATTGCAATCAGGGACGGCGGCGAGGAGCTGCCTGGTATGAACACTACAGCCTCGGCACCAACTATCGCTTGACTGCTTTCCAAGGCGCCGTATTGAATGCCCAACTGGAGCGCGTTCCGGAGCAGACAGCCATCCGCACACGCAATGCCGAATATCTGCGGAGCCTGCTTAAGGGCTTCAACGGAATCATGACTGGGACGACGAGTGAGTTCGTGCAGAATAACCCGCAATATCTGATGACACTCCGCTATGACCCAAGTGCATTTGCGGGAGTTCCACGCGACATTTTTCTGGCGGCGGTAGAGGCAGAGGGAATACCCTTGCGTGCCGTCTATCCCTATCCTCTTTATCGGAACCCGCTCTTTCGCAAGGAGGCTTTGGCGAAGCATGGAGGTGCTGGCTGGAAGTCGATTCCCGACTACGGAGCGCTTTATCTTGAGGAGTGCGAGCGTGTGTGCGCTGACGGTCTTTGGCTGGAGCACCAGCTTTTTCTTGGCACCCAGCGCGATATGGACGACATCCTCGCCGTCTTCCATAAGGTACAAGAGAATCGATCAGATTTGGCAAAGCATCACCATGAATCGGCCGCAGGATTCGCGAGGAGATAAAAATGCAAAAGCAGGTATGGGCAGTGATCGCATTGTTGCTGGTCCTCCCGCTGCATGTCTGGTGCGCCGAAGGAGCCGGGCGGGACTATGCGAAGTGGAGGATGGAAGATAGCTTCAGCAACGGCATTCCTTCGTGGCAGAGCTATTCCCTGGCCCAGGACATTGGCTATGACCCCTCGATTTATACTGCGACATCCGGGACGGATGCGGTTCTTGTTCGCGATGTAATTAATGAAGGGCAAAGGACGCAGTCGGTCGGAATGATCCGGCCGTTGAAGTTTCGCCTCACCGCGTCAACTCAAATCGCGCTTGCCTATTCCTTGCATCTTGCAGGACAACCTATCTCCGCGAAGATTATTCTGGCGGGCACGAACGGAACTAAGTACGAGGCGCCGCTTCCTCTCAACTCCGATCCCCGTCACCCTTCCGTGATTACAGGGGCAATGTTCCGGGCAAAGGGGGAAACAGAGATCGAGGCTGTAGCGATCCTCTGTTCGATGCGGAATGCTCCGCTCGGTTCGCATAGCTTGCTGACGCTCTACTCTTTTTCACTCAGCGCAATGCGTCCTGCAGCGCTGGGAATGGTTTCGCCGCGCCTGCTTGAGTCCAGCAGCGAATCTACGCCGATCATAGATGGATTTGTGCGGGCAGGGCAGCCTACCCAGTTTTCCTTTTCCGCCGCGCCGAAACATGTGCTGGTGAAGGATGGCAGTGGCACACTCGTGAATGCCGATGTCACGATCCAGGGACCGCAAGTCCACTGGACGCCGGCAAAAGACGCAACTCCTGGCCTCTGGACTATCGAAGCGACAGATGATCATGCCAGTCTTCGTTTTCAGGTTTTGGTCTTGTCTGATAGTACAGGCGCCGGAGTGCTTTTTCCCTCTGAGCGGATAGCCCAGCTACGAACGGACAGCAAGTATGCCGTGTTGCGGCAGGCCATTCATCGAGAAGCTATGCGCCAGGCGCAGCAAATCGCCTTCAATCCACATGCGGGAGACAGCATCGCTCTGCTGCCGAAGGAGTCTGTGCTCGCTGGCCTGCCGGCGTATATGGCCTTGATGAGCAACTACGGAGGCGCAATCGCTTATGGCGCTCTCGACTACCGGCTGAACGGCGATCAACAATCGCTCGCAAATGCGCGTAAAGCACTGGCAACGGTAGCTGCCTGGAAGACCTGGACCCCTACATGGTTCACCGCTCACGGTATGCATACCTACTATGTCGTGGGTATTTTCACGCAACAAACGGCTTTGGGCTATGACCTCATCTCCGATCAGCTCTCTCCAGAGGAGCGGTCGCGTATCGAAAGCGCTCTGCTCAGCAAAAGCATTCAGCCAACCGTAGACGATTACTTTCTGAAACAACGTATGCCGACGGGAGGCAGCAATCACATGGCGCATTCGGTGGGTGGCGCTATTGCCGCGTGGGTAGCCTGTGATCGCGCAAACCCGCGGTGGCGTACTCAAAATGGCGCTTCATTGGCCGAGCTCCTTGTGGCATATGAAGACCTGCTCAAAGGTCTTTTTCCCGGCGATGGAAGCGAGAGAGAACCAGCGGGATATGCGATCTTCGCCATGGAGGGAATGTCGTATGGCATCTCCGCATTGAAGAGTTTGGACATTGTTCCCACAGGTGTCCCAGCGATGATGGAATCTTTCTGGTGGCTCCGATATGCGGAGGTGAAGCCGCAACTCGTCCTCGATACGGGTGATACCAACTCTTCGCTCTCCACGTTGTATGGCTATGCCTGGGTGGCCGAACACTCCAGTGATCCAGGAGCGCGCTGGTTCTATGACACGGTGGCCAGGCCTGCGATGGATTCCTCTCAGGTGCGGTCCGAAAGCAAGGATGCGTCGCCCAACCCAGCCGCCATTGCGAAAGCACCGAACGCGCTTGAACTTTTATGTTGCACGAAGGCTGCGGCGCAGTTTTCCACGCCTCCAGTATCAAGGATATTCCCATCGCGGGGAAGCGTCGTGCTTCGCCAAGGGTGGGGAGAGGATCAAACAGTAATCTCGCTGCGGGTGGGCGCCTGGATGAACCACGAGCATCATGACCAGGGCAGTTTCCAATTAGCGTCGGGCGGAGATCTTTTAGTAGGTGAGGGAGGCTACGCGGATTACTACCATGACCCGAACTATAAGGATTACTTCTCAGAGGCCGCAGCGCATAATGTGGTCTTGCTGGACGGCAATCCCTTTAGCCAGGTCCCCTATGACGGAGACTACTTCAAAGCGCTATCCATCCATCCCAGAATCATATCTTCTCTGCTGAGCGATAAGATCGATTATCTCGAAGCTGACTTGCAGCCAGCTTATGGCGAAACGGTGACCAGATACCGGCGGGCGTATCTCTTCCTCAAGCCGGACCTGCTTATCGTGAGCGATGATCTGAATGCAAAGGCTCCGCACACTTTTAAATGGTTGCTCCATGCCGCACCGGGAGCTAAGCCGCAACAACAGGATTTGGGAGTTGTCGTCGAAGGCAAAGACCAGCATGCAACACTGACGGTTGTCGCAAGCGATCCGTCCTTACGCTGGCAGATCAGCCGGACGCCGATTGCAATCGGCGATTTTACCAATCTCGATAAGGTCCCTGTCCGCGAACCGTACATGCTGTCGCTCGAGTCAAAGCCCTCTCTCGGCGCTAAATTTCTGGTTGCGCTTTCTGTTGCCCAATCAAAAGAAGCGAGCACGATCGAGAGACGCTCTACAGAGAACGGAGAGCTATTCTTGCAAAATCACGGAGGCCAACAGACGGTGGCCCTCTTCCGTAAAAAACCTGGAATACTTGAGACCTCCGGCATGGCTACAGACGGCGATATCTTGACTGTTACCCAGTCGAATTCAGGGGTAGAGTCGCATGTATTTGCGGGGCATGCTCGAATTTTGCGAATAGCGGATGGTCCAAGTGTTTCCTGGACGTCATCCGAAAATGTTGTATTGGACCGGACGAAGCGGGATATTGTGCTCAACTTGGAGCTCGAAGAATCATCCATGCTTAAGCTTGAAGGGCAGATTGAAGAGGGCTCCTTCAAGCTTGACGGAGCGAGCGGCTCCGGCTTTGCGAGAGGACAAGGCCTTGCCCTCTCGCCAGGCAGGCACCAAATCCGCTTTACGCTGACAACTCAACCCAAGTAAACAAAGAGCTGGGCTCTGCCTATGTTCATGCCGAGCGGCCGTAATGACACAGTACCGACGGGAGAATACGGGTATGAAATCAGAAGTTCCAGTTCGAATTGGTCTGATTGGTCTTGGGGTCATGGGTGAACTCTATGCGCGAATCTACGCGGCTCATCCGCTGGCGTCGCTCGTCGCCGTCTCATCCCGAAGGCCATCGAAGATCGCCGAATATGAAGGACGTTTTGGGGCCAAAGGTTACCTGGACTATCGAGAGATGATCGACCGGGAACAACTTGACGCTGTGATCATTGCCACGCCTGATGACACCCATTTTGAACCCGCGAAGAAGGCGCTCCTGGCGGGCCGGCATGTACTCATCGAGAAGCCGCTGACCACAACAGTTGCGGAAGCCGACGAACTGGTCCGGCTTGCGGCAAAGAATCGGCTCAAGATTCAGGTCACGTTCAATCATCGCTGGCTGTCTTCTTACCATCAGGCAAAAAAGAGCGTCGCGAACGGCGAAATCGGCGTGCCGCTCTCAGGCTTCGCCCGCAAAAATGACACAATCTACGTTCCAACCGAAATGATTTCCTGGGCGGGAAAAACAACTCCTGCATGGTTCCTTTCTTCGCATGACATCGATCTGATCCGCTGGATCTTTGCTTCCGAACCAGTGGAGGCACGCGCCTGGGGCCGCCAGGAAGTGCTTAAAGCAAGAGGTATTCCAACCTATGATTTGATTCATGCTCAAGTGCGGTTTGCCAATGGAGCGATTGCGACCTTTGAGTCAGGATGGATCTACCCCAACACTTTTCCAACGATTGTCGATTCGTTTGTCGAAATTATTGGTACAGATGGGCACATCCATTTGGACCGGAAACGTGAGTCGATGGAGCTTAGTACACCGAAAGCCTTCACTTATCCGAAGAACTTCATCACGCAGGAGATCTTCGGCAGGCTCCGCGGGGCATTCCCGGCGTGTCTCGAAGATTTTCTCTACGCGATCATCCAGGATACGGAGCCGCATGTCTCCGGTTACGATGGGCGGCAGGTGACAGCAACACTTGAGGCAATCCATCAATCTTTGGTGTCGGATACTACGGTACAGATTGCTCCCTTTGTCTCCTAGCGAGTTCTGTATCTACCGCAACAAAGACATGCGTAACCGTAATGGCAGGGCTGATCTTACGCAACACGGTATACACTCTGCACCATTGATGATGATGTCGGACGACCAAGCGTAAATCCAACCCATCAAGGAGAGTCCTATGTCGGTAGACAACTATGGAAAATTCAATCGTCGCGGCGTTTTAAAATCTTCGTTGGCCATCGTGGCCGGTAGTTTTCTTGGCCGTCGCACGGCGGATGCGCAAACATCCATCAAGAACGTCAACCAGAACTCCAGCCCGTCAACACTAAAAATCACCGACATGCGCTACTGTACGGTGAAGAAGCCTGGCCCAAGTCCTTGCACGATCATTCGCATCGATACCAATCAAGGCGTGTATGGCCTTGGCGAGGTGCGCGACGTAGGCGGGTATCAGTATGCGATGGTTTTAAAGAACCGCATCATGGGTGAAAATCCGCTCAAGATCGACTATCTCTTTGAAAAGATTAAACAGTTCGGCGGTGGCGCACGTCAGGCTGGCGGCGTCTGCGCGGTAGAGATGGCACTCTGGGATATAGCAGGTAAGATCTACAACATTCCCGTCTATCAGATGCTTGGCGGGAAGTGGCGCGATGAAGTTCGCATCTACGCCGATACCACCGAGTCAGAAGACCCAGCAGAGTATGGGCGCCGCGCCAAAGAGCGTAAGGCCATGGGGATGACCTGGATGAAGATGGACCTAGGCATCAATACTCTCGCCAAGATGCCCGGCATGGTCATGCAGCCCGCGGACATGACGCGTTGGGAGTTGCGCGAGCAGCCGCATCCCTTCACTGCCATCGAAGTGACCGATAAGGGCATCGACCGCATGTGCGAGTATGTTGCTGCGGTCCGCGAGGCCATCGGATACGACATGCCGCTCTCGATGGACCACCTCGGTCATGTAGGAGTCAACTCAGCCATCAGAATGGGCCGAGCATACGAGAAGTACAACCTAGAGTGGATGGAAGACGTGATTCCCTGGTTCTACACCGATCTTTGGAAACAGATCACCGACTCAACTACAACTCCTACCCTCACCGGCGAAGACATCTACGAGATCGAAGACTTTGAGAAGCTCTGCGCTAACCATGCGGTCGATAAGATTCACCCGGACCTGATGACCTCCGGTGGCATTCTCCGCACCCATCAGATCGGCGATATGGCTTTCAAATATGGTGTGCCGATGGCGATGCACTTCGCGGGAACGCCTGTTGGCTGTATGGCCAACGTGCACTGTGCGGCAGCTACGCGGAACTTCCTTGCCCTTGAGAATCACTCGCTCGATGTGCCGTGGTGGCAGGATCTGGTAACTGGAATTGAAAAGCCGATCATCAACAAAGGCTTCATTAAAGTTTCGGAAGCTCCGGGGTTGGGCGTAACCCTCGTCGATGAGGTCGTAAAACAGCATCTCCAGCCTGGAACTCAATACTTTGCTCCAACACCAATGTGGGATGAGCGGCAGTCTGCGGACGATGCGCTTTGGAGTTGAAATTTTCCTTCTGAACCCGGCACTCCTGTCTATACACTTTTATCCACGGAGAAAATAATCCTCATGTCGAATTCGAACGAACAGAATGCCTCTGTCTCCATCACCGCGATGCAGAGCGATCTTCCAAGCGGAGCTACGCGGCGAGACTTTTTACAGGGATCGCTCGCCGTCGCCGGTACGGTACTCGCCTCCTCGGTCGGCGCTCCCGTTGCGTCGGCAGAGACAAAGCCGAAGCGCCCAAACCTCGTGTTCTTCTTTGGCGAAGGCCAGCGTGCCGATGCGCTTTCTATCGCGGGCAATCCAATTCTGAAGACGCCCAATCATGACCGCATCGGCCGCGAAGGCATGCGCTTTCGCAATGCCTTCTGCACGAATGCGCTCTGTGCGCCGGCACGTGCCGTGGCGCTCACGGGCATGTACTCCAACTCCACTGGAGCACTATCCAACGAACACATGAAAATTCCCTTGCCCTCCGACATTCCCCTCTTCACCGACCTTCTCCACGAGGCCGGCTACGAGGTGGCCATCCTGGGGAAAGTACACATTCGTAATGGCGTTGAGGAGCGTTATTGGGACTATTACTTCGGCCATAACGACCCAAGCAACAACTACGCTAATCCCTTCTTCAAAGAAGGACGAAAGGGCAAAGTAGGGCCCCAGAAGCAATATCACAACGTGTATCCAGACGACCTTACCGTAGATCGCGCGCTGGCATGGCTGGAGGAAGATCGCGGCGATAAGCCCTTTTGCCTGCTGGTATGGTTTGTCGCGCCGCACGAACCGTTCTTCCGTCCGCGACGTCATCTCGACCTGTATCGCGAGACCGTGATTCCGAAGCCTGCAACCTTCGATGATGACCTGAAGGGTTATCCAGGAAAGCCGAAGAGCTTTGCGGATGCTGAGAACAAGATCGGCACAACGCCCTCGCATCCTGCCTGCGGATCGCTGGAAGGAGTAGCGAAGGACTACTATGCCGGATTGGTAGCGGTGGATGAAAATATCGGTCGTGTCCTCAGCTATCTTGAAAAGAAAAATATTCTTGACGACACCGCCATCGTCCAGGGATCCGATCATGGATTCTTCCTTGGCGAATGGCGGCTCTTCGACAAGCGATTGATGCATGAACCGTCTATTCGAGTGCCCTTGATGGTGCGTTATCCAAAGCGCATTCCTGCAGGGACCGTCCGTGATGAGATGATTCTCGACACCGATCTCGCGCCAACCTTTCTTGACCTTGCAGGTGTGCCGGTCCCCGTGCACATGCAGGGAAAGAGCGTCCTTCCTCTGGCGAAGGCGCCCGACCCATCGTTCCGTAAGGAGTGGTACTACGAGTACTTCGAGTGGCCGAACCCGGAAGGGGTGCGCCCTTGCCGCGGCATTCGAACCGAGCAATACAAGCTGATCCACTACGTCATGGAGCCGCAAGAGTTCGAGATCTACGACCTGCGCGCTGATCCAAAGGAAACGCAGAACCTTTATGGCAGACCGGAGTATGCGTCACTCCAGAAGCACCTTCTGGAACGCCTTGAAGCTCTCCGCGCAACCATTCCCGTACGGCAAGATCCTGCTAACGCATAAGTTTTTCTTTGCGCGCTGGATATTCATTCTTTTGGGAATGCGGTTTAAGATCATAGAGATTGCCTATCGAGTAAGGCGAATAGCAGCTATGGCCGCAAGCCTAATTAGAGTTTGGGTGGTTGCATTGCACCGTCGCCGACTATTCTCACGGTCACAATCTGATGAGGCTGGATAGTAAACGCAAAGCCTTTGGTCCCAACCAAAGATAAGGGCTTCTGATTTCTCTCGACGGCGTCGGTCTGCCATGCTTGTTTCATCTCCAGTAACGGCATTTGTACGGAGACTGTCCGCGCCACTCCGCCAAGATCGAGAAAGCGGAGAATGGTGCCTTGCCCATCCTCGGCTGACTTCCACGTATCGAGTAACAGGTTTGTGTCCTGCACATCGAGGAAGCTGTCCTGCTTCCCGTCCAGCGGGCGCGGCAGGTTTAGCGCCTTGTCCTGCGATGTGATGTCATCTTGCTCGAACGGGGTCATCTCCTCCCAGCCCATGCGACTCAACTCTGCAGCTTGAGTAGACGACGCACTGGTAATGACATAGCGGAAGCGGAAGTGTCCACCCTGTCCGGCGCGATAATTGGTGTGCCAGTAGTTATTCATCGCGTAGGAGAAGATAGTTCCCGGGCGCTTGCCGAATTGCGTTGGCCATGCTCCACGATTGATATCGCCCAGCGTGGCCAGAGGTGCATCCAACGGTATGACCGTTGCCGATACTCCATCCTGTTGTACCGATATCCAGTGCTGCACGGAGAACCATTCGTGCCCCGCTCCGGGGTACATATTTTTTGCAGGATCGACAACACCGGCTTGGATTTCATATTGAAACTGCGGTTGCTTCATGGCAAAAGGGAATGCAAAGTAGACGGCTTCCTTCGAGTCCACTTCTTTCTTGTCTACATCCTCGATGAACTCGATTTTCTTTTCCTTATCGAAGAGCCGGATCTCAGTTGCGATTGCAGGCGTATTCGTATCGGAGCTCTCCATGCGAGCAACCCAGCCATAAGGCGTGCGTGTTACGGAAACTAAATGGCCATCGTGCGATGGATGAATCTCCAGCGTTGGCTTGGGCGATACCATGCGGTATTGCAAGACGCTGTTAGGCCCCTTATCGCCGCCAGTCACATAGAGATATTGTCCGAAACGATAAGAGCTCTGCTGGTTCACTAGTTCATGCTGCAACTGTTTATCGTAGATGCTGCGCACCGCGCCGGTTGCAGCATCCAGTTGCACGCGATAGTAAGGACTTTCGAGCGTCGCAGTGTGGAGGAGAGTTTCAGGGACAGGTAATATATCCGTATGCCGCAACTGGAACACTTTATACCCGACAGCAGGAACGTTCTGCGCGACAAATTGCACATGACGAAAGTTGGGGCCATCCTGAAGCAGTTCAACTGGAACCGCTGTGCTACTCGAAACGTCTACGATCTCATCACCTTTGTTCAGATCGAACGACACCAGCCCGCTGCGTCTCCAGTTCAGAGTGTTGAAGACGATCAGGTTGCCGCTACCGGCGGAGATCGAATCAGCCAGGCTGGCCATGCTGTTACGAGTCAAAGAATCAACGAGCGCCTCCGCCTTTTCGGCATGTGCATCCTTGACCGCAAGCTGTCTCACCGCTTCTGTGCTGGTGGGATCGGAGACGCTGTTGCCCGAGGTCCATGTATGCTCGTCCATCAACACCATGCTGGCCCACATCTGATCGAGAGCGGTCTTGTCCGCTGCCAGCCGCGGATTGACCAGTGAGGCCAGTGTAGCCAGCTTCTCTGCCGATGGCCCGCGACCCTCATTGTTTCGTTCCATCGCTGCATAGAATGCATCGGAACCTATGCCGTCTTCCCAATAAGGGCCGCCATCGCCGCTTACTGTCGGAATGTTGTCGCCAAACTGTTGCGCGATATTTTCGAGCGCGCCGTGAAATCCCGAGTACTGCAATCGCGGATACGCATACACGCTGTTCCATTGCTGCGCCAGCTCCGCTTGTTGTGGAAAGAGATCAGTATTTTCTACCTGCGTTCCGAAAATAATTGCAGCATTTGCGTGGTAATTGGCGTGCTGGTACATCTGTAGAAATAAGGGAAGCGTGTCGTGCCCTGCCGGAACCAGAGGTGGCAGGCCAAATAAAAGTTGCATCTGCATGTAATGGCGGGAGTACCAGAGCAGGACCTTCTGACCATCCGGACCTTCCCACCACATCGGAGAATTTTCATTCAGACGTCCCTGCAGCAGCACCGGAGCGCGGTCGTTATTGCTTCCTGCGAAAATGTACTTGATCCCTGCGGACGCCAGAATCGAAGCATAGGACCAGGAGTACGAAGGGACATCTGTGATATTGGCGTAGTTAAGTGGAGTTTTGTGCTCTCGGCTGAAGTTGGCGCTGGCGTACAGCGATCGGATCAGCGTCTCCGCCGTTGGAAAGCCGGTGAGTAGATTGGCATATTGCGCGGGAACAAATAGCTGTTGCTTCTGAATGGCAGCAATTGCGCGTTGTTGTTCTGCCGGCGTGCGTGTCTTCAGAAACTGCTCCAGGTTCCATTCTCCGTCGATGCTGAAGCGGAAGTCGGGATGCTGCGCCGTCAGATCCATCGCCTCGTCGATGATTCGGCTTTGAATGGCAGCTACCTTGGCCTGGTAATCCGTGTAGCCCACATCGAGATGAACATGGGGAACAAGAAATAGAGTCCATTTCTTTTGTGGAGTAATCGTGCGTGCCTCATGCTGAACTTTTCCATTTACGTCCCAGATGAACTGGGCTTGAGTTTGTGCGGGGAATTCGGGCACAGCAAATTCGACTTTTTCTTCTCCAAAATCCTGATGCCGTTGAAAGGCTTGCTGATAATGTTTGCCAGCTATGACGAGGTCGGCGTAGCTATCTGGTTTTGGCAGCTCGCCATAACGGATAAGTAGCTCGACAATCTCGTCGAGCTCGCCGTGCTGCTGCCGGTAGAAGATGGTGGGAAGTATTTGCGCTGAGGACGTTTGAGGATGAAAGTCTGCTGGACCGTCGTCGAGTTCAATTGCGTCATAGGTCAAGCTTGCGTTGGGCACGAATTGATTGGATTCCTCGACCACCTGGAGTGTAATCGTGTTGCTACCCTGATGCAGATAGCTGCCGGGAAAATCGAACACTACATCTGCGTGAGAATACACAGGATCGAAAGCGGCAATTCCGTCGCCCATGTTCGAATCAAGTTCTGGCTGAAGATAAAACCTGCCAGACTTTCCATTGATATTGACCTGCAGAGCAGGCAAGCTTGCCGTTTCAATCAGCAAAGAAACATGGAAACGATAGGCGGACGCGGGAGCGTGGTCCAGAGAAAAATTGATCGACCGCGGAGCAGCAGCTATATTCGTTGCGTGTTCGGTCGAAGCTGAAACGGACACGGCTGGTTGTGTCGCATACCAATCTTTCGCGGGATCACTTTGTCCGGCGACGAAGACAGTTGGCTGCCTGGGTGTTCCTCCGGCGAACTCCACGGACGATCGATCAAAGACTCCGATTTGAAAGACCGGACTGCGGTGGGCAATCGTTTGAGCATGTATCGGCAGAACAAATCCCGCGACAACAACAGATACAAAATTCAAGATAAGCTTCACAAAAGTTTCCTTCGGGAAGATTTCGTGATTCCGCAAGATAGAATCGCTCACGAAGCATATCAGTTTATCGCTCGTTTGTAGCGTATGGGCTTGATTTATAGGAGCTATTCGTGCGACAGCTCTACATGAGGCAGTCATTGGCGCTGGTCTGTACAGAGGTAAATATTTTTGGATATTGCGCTAGGGATATTTGATTCCTGTAAGGTTTTCGCAGGTCTTCCATAGGCGTGCGGCGGCGGCCATGTCTTGGGCTTGCGGCGCTATTTTTGCGAGGCCGATCTCATCGCCGCACATTTCCTGGAAGCCTTGCGGGCCATAGTAGTCGCCGCCCGCTGCTTCAGAGATGGTTGAAGCGTACAGCGTGGGAAGGGCGCCCTCTGTGTCTGTGTTCAGGAATGCGCCGATGAGATGTCCAAGAACTTTGCGGGCGGCAGTTTCGATGGCGGAGTGCTGCCATGTCTGGAAGAGGTTGGTTTTCGCTACGCCCGGATGGGCGGCAATGCTTAGAATGTTTGCGTCGACGGCGCGAAGACGGCGGTCAAGCTCCAGCGCGAGCATCAGGTTGGCCAGCTTGGATTGCTGATAGGACCTCATGGGAGAGTAGTTCTGTTTGTACTGCAGGTCATCGAAGTTCAAACGTCCGCGTTTGTGAGCGATGGATGCAATGGTGACGATGCGGGGCGATTCAGACGATTCGGCGGCAGCCTGCTGAAGTGCTGGAAGGAGGAGGCCAGTGAGGGCGAAGTGGCCGAGGACGTTGGTGCCGAACTGAAGCTCGAAGCCGTCGGCTGTCTGCTGACGTTTCGGCGGGGCCATCACTCCGGCGTTGTTGATGAGGACATGCAGCGGTTTTTCAAGCTGACGTTCGGCGAATTCACGCACTGAGGCGAAGGATGCAAGATCGAGAATGGCTAGTTCGGTGCTGGTCCCGGGGGCCTCGGTAGCGAGGCGGGCGAGAGCGGCTTCGCCCCTGCGGCGATCGCGGCAGGCAAAGATGATGTGAGCGCCTTTGCGGGCGAGAGTGAAGGCTGCATGGTACCCGATGCCGCTGTTCGCGCCGGTAATGAGGATGCGCTTGCCCGTTTGCGAGGGGATGTCCGCCAATGTCCAGGTATGACCCATATTGTGTTTGATGTTTGCTGGCCGCTTCAGACACAAGTTATTGCTTTACTTTTTTATAAAGGGTCTTTGTGGCATCATCAACGTGCGCACGTTATCGGGTCTTGATATCGAACATCTAACGACATTGCCGGTGCTGTTGTTTACCTTGCTCGTATTTACCGGCTCCATTATGGCTGGATTACTTGGGGCTCTTACCGGTCTTGGCGGCGGTGTCGTGCTTGTTCCCCTGCTTACCGTGGTGTTCCACGTCGATATTCGCTATGCGATTGGGGCTTCGCTGATTTCGGTGATGGCTACCTCTTCGGGGTCCGCGGCCGCTTATGTGCGAGAAGGTTTTTCGAGCGTCCGCATCGGAATGTTTCTGGAGATTGCAACCACGATAGGAGCCGTCTTTGGCGCATTTCTAGCTACGCGAATGCCGACTCGTGCGCTCGCGATTATCTTTGGCGTGGTTTTGCTCTATTCGGCATGGCTGTCGTGGCGCCAGAGCCGTTGCCAAGAGGAGGAAGGTGGCGGGAGCAGTCCGTGGTCGGATCGGTTGCGGCTTTCCGGGTCATATCCCGATGGCATGGGTGGGCAGCTCAGCTATAAGGTGGACCGGATCTCGGCTGGGCTTGCGACCATGTTTGGCGCGGGGACGCTTTCGGGGCTGCTGGGAATTGGCTCAGGCGCGGTGAAGGTGCTGGCCATGGACCAGATCATGCGTATCCCTTTCAAGGTTTCGACCACGACGAGCAACTTCATGATCGGGGTTACGGCGGCGGCAAGCGCGGGGATCTACCTGCATCGCGGCTACGTCGATCCGGGGCTGGCGTTTCCGGTAATGCTTGGGGTTCTGGCGGGATCGCTGCTGGGTGCGCGATTGCTGGTTAGAGCGCGGGTCTCGTTGCTGCGCAGTATCTTCACCGTCGTGATTCTGGCGCTTGGCGTAGAGATGATTTTGAACGGCTGGATGGGGAGGGTGTAAATGACACATAGCTTCGATGACCGTCGGATGGAGACTATCATGGGGCGACTGCTGCAGATCGGGGTTCTTCTTGCCTCGGCGGTGGTGCTCGTAGGAGGGTTTCTTTACGTCCGGGAGCACATTGGGGATGTGGTGAACTATCGGAGTTTTGCCAGCGAGCCCGCCAGTCTGCGCAGTGTCCGAGGCCTTTTTCGGCTATTGATGATGGGCGATCCGGCGGCGGTGATCCAGGTGGGAGTGCTGTTGCTGATCGCCACTCCGATTGCGCGGGTAGTGTTTGCCGTAGTGGGTTTTGCGTTGGAGCGAGATCGGTTCTATGTGGCGGTGAGCTTGGCGGTGCTGGCGGTTTTGATGGCCAGCCTGCTTTCTTCTGCCTGAGGTTTTTACGCCGTCGGATTTCAGTCGCCGATGGCGGAAGCGGCGAGAGCGGCTTCGATGCTGGCATTTACTTCGGCCTGGGCGAACTCGGCGGTTACACGGATGCCATTCATGATCGCCTTTTCGTTGGAGGAGCCGTGGCCTACGATGCAGACTCCACGGACGCCAAGCAGAGGTGCTCCGCCGTATTCGGAGTAGTCGAGGCGCTTTTTGAACTCGCTGAAGGCCTTGCGGGAGAGAAGCGCGCCTACCTGGGAGGTGACGGTGGACTTGAGCGATTCGCGAAGTGAGGCGGTGACGAGTTTAGCGATGCCTTCGCTGGTCTTGAGGGCCACATTGCCGACGAAGCCATCGCATACAGCTACGTCATTATGACCATTGTAGAGGTCGCGGCCTTCGACGTTGCCGATGAAGTTGATGCCGGGCACGGCGCGGAGGAGAGGGAGCGTGTCGCGAGTGAGCGAGTTTCCTTTGGAGTCTTCTTCGCCGATGGAGAGGAGACCGACGCGGGGGTTGTGAATTTTGAGGACGTTCTGGGCGTACATATGGCCCATGACAGCGAATTGGACGAGATTATCTGGGTCACAGTCTACGTTGGCTCCGACATCGAGTAAAAGAGAGGGGGTTCCCTGGGTGGTAGGGAGGATGGTGGCGAGAGCTGGGCGGTCGACACCAGCCAACATGCCGAGCACCATCTTGGCGGTGGCCATGGCGGCGCCGGTATTTCCGGCGGTAAAGAAGCCGGCGGCGCGGCCTTCGCGGACCATCTTGAGGCCGACGCGCATGGAAGAGTCGCGCTTGGAGCGAACCGCCTGCGCGGCCTTGTCGTCCATGGTGATCCACTCGGAGGCGGGAACGATGAAGACGGGCAAGTGCTGGCCGCGGAGGTGCTGACGAAGGATGGGACGGATGATGTTTTCGGGGCCGGTGAGGTGGACGCGGACGTCGTACTGACGCGCAGCGAGGATGGCCCCGCGAATCTCGGATTCGGGGGCCTTGTCAGAACCCATTGCGTCTACAACGATGTCGATCGGCATCAGCAGGGGACTTGGAGCTTCAGAATGTGGATGATGCTAGCTTGCTTCCTTGACCGCAAGGACATCGCGGCCCTTGTAGGTTCCGCACTTGCGGCAGACGCGGTGGGGCAGTTTGCGCTCATGGCAGTTGGGGCACTCGGAGAGGCCGGTGGGGGTAAGGAAGTCGTGGCTGCGGCGCTTGGCAGTCCGTTGCTTGGAGTGGCGCCGTTTTGGATTAGGCATTGCAGTGTCCCTTTCAGTGGGCCGCGGCAGTCAGGCGGAAACGCAAATGACACGCTGACGACGAAGCAAAACTTTCTTAGTGCTTGAGCTCGAGCTTGGATGCCAGATCCGCAAGAGCATTCCACTGTGGGTTAGCCGGAGCTTCACCGCAGGAACAGGTTGCAAGATTCAGGTTCTGGCCACAGCGCGGGCAAAGCCCTTTGCAATCTTCTTTGCAGAGGGTACGGCCGGGCAGGGAGAGTAACACCTGCTCACGCACCACATCTTCAAGCGAAAGACCGCTTTCCTCATAATAACCGATTTCGGTCTCGTCGGGGGTGATTGCGTGCTCGCCGGGGTTGGCGTCGGCTTCTTCGGGGCGGAAGATGAGATCAAACTCCCCTTTGAGCGAGAGGGCGACCGGTTCGACGCAGCGGGCGCAGAGGATTTCGAAGTCGCCCTGGTAGGCGGCGCGGAGGCGGATGTCATTGACGTGAGAGCCGGCGTCGCGGTGTTCGATGAGCAGGTCTGCGGTGCCTTTGATGGGAAGCGGGCCAACCTGGCGGAGGTCGGCGGTGTAGTCAAGAGCGCCGGGTTGGATGGTCTCGTCTATTTCAAGGGGTTCATCGACTAGTTGGAGCGGGGTTATGAGCACGTCTTTAAGGTTATGCAGGTTGAAGGTGTAGGTCAAACGGTCAGGTGTTTGCTGCCGGAGTATGGGGTGGCGGTTCGGTTCTGGTGAAGGCTTTGAGGAGACCTTCGAGGAAGGCAAAGAAGACATCGACCGCGTAGCCAACGAGGAAGGCGAGCGCGAGAGGTGAGACCGTGATCTGGGGAGTAATGCTGAAGTTATTGAAGAGGCCGACGACAAGCCCTCCGATGGCGGCGATGAGGAAGCGGGCGGAGTTGGCTGGCGATGGGATGAAGGTGTGGTTGCTCATCTGGCTCTCGAAGTTGCGCAGCAGGTAGGCGCAGGTGCCGAGGAGCGCGTAGAGGACGGGGAGGATGCAGGTGGTCAGTGCTCCGTAGAAGACGGAGACGTCGTTGAGCAGGCTTTGGGCGAAGTAACGGACAGACTGATAGGTCGCGGTGGCGGAGTCGCGGGCCTGGTAAAAATTAGGCAGAGCGGGGTCGAGTTCAAAGACAGCGCGGTGTTTATTGGATGGTCCTCCAGTTTGGGATTGGGTTTGGGGCGGAGGTGTTTCACGGGGGATAACGAGCCAGTTGAGTTCGCGGGCGCGGGCGTCGATGAGGCGGATGGTGGAGGCGTATTCCTGCAGTTCCCCGATAACATCCGTGTCGCTGACGCCGGGAGGAAGGGCAGGCGCGGCGGCTCCAGAGGGAGCCGGTGGTGTCGGGCCGAGCTGGGCGCGGAGTTTGACGGCGAGATCGTTGGCGCTGGCGATGTCGGCGCGGAGCGAGTTGGAGAGGGCCGAGGTGGCGAAGCTGGCGATGGAGGCGGGAACGACGATGCAGGCGAGCATGATCGCTATGCGGAGGTAGTAGCGAACAGTGGTGCTGGTGTCTTCGTTCCAGGCTTTGAGGCTGGCGGCAGTGACGGGTTTCAGGAGTGCGGCGAGTTTCGTGAGGGCTTCGAGGAGATTGTCGATGATTGACTCTGTCCAGTTATCGGGCGGTGTACTGCGGGCCAGGAGGACAGCGGCGCGGGTAGTGTCATCGACATCTATCCCGGTTTCCGCGGCATATTTAAGCAGACGCTCGGCGTCGGTGAGGGCGTCTCCGAAATACGAGGGAGACTTTGTGGGATCGGAAGCGCCGGGTGACATCATAATGAGGTACGCTCCGCGTTTGTCGCGAATTTTGTTGGGCCGGATTGCCCCTCATAGTACGCCTGAGGAGAGGCGGAGGTGGAAATAAATTTGCTGTCTGGCCGGTCGTGTCCTTCCATCGTTGTCTTTCATGGGTACGCCCTCCCGGCATATCTTCGAAATAAAGTGTTTTGATTCAATCATTTGAATTAGTGACAACATGCTTACCTCACTGATCGTCACAGTTGCGCCGAGACGAGGCCGAGCACCTCAAGACCCGGACCCGATGTTTTTGCGAAGGAAGACTGTTGCCTGGGGGTTGTCGTTATAGCGTTCGCACGAGACGTACCCGCGTTTCCGATACAGAGCAATGGCAACTTTCAGATCATCATAGCTGTCAAGGTAGATCCAACGCAGACCTTTGTTGCGGGCGAAATCTTCCTGTGCGTCCAACAGTTTGTCTGCAATGCGATGCCCCCGGGCTATAGGCTGCACATAGAGACGCTTGCATTCTCCGGCGAACGGAATGGAGCCGAGCTTTCTCAGCACGACACACCCAACAGCCTTTTCATCCAGATAGGCGAGCCACATGCCCGAACCGGGATCATCGATGATCTTCTGGATCGCCTCAGGAGTGTCCCGCTGGACGACGCTAACCGCCTCGTAATACTCCTGCAGCAATCGAATCGCGTCGTCGTTGGATTTGGACACGCGAACGATTCGAATGGAGCGCCCTTCAGGTTCTCTCAGGATGGAGCGAATCTTCGAAAACGAGTCAAGCAGAGCAGTGCGGCCGGTCGAATTGATGTTAGCCAGCAGCCCTTGTATCTGTAGTGCCGATTGTTCGTTCAGCCAAGCTACAGCGCTATCTCCCTCAGGCGAGAGCGTAAGCAACTTTTCACGGCCATCCTGCTTTGATGGCGTCTGGCGCACCAGCTTTCGCTTGGTTAACAGTGCAAGACTTCGACTGACGTATCCGGCATTAAGGCCAAGCGTGTTCCGTAAGGAGGAAGCCGTCAGCCTGGGACTGGCTCCGATCTCATACAAGATGCGAGCTTCTGTGAGCGAAAACTCCCCGTCGAGGTGCCGCTTGCGCAACAAGCCTAGCCGCGCCGTGTAGAAGCGATTGAACTCCCGCACGGCAGAGATTTGTGCCTCTTCCTGAATGTTGCTGACCGCCATGGGGCGAGTCTATACGCTAATAGTTGCTAAAAGCAATTATATCAATTGCACATTTGTATTCGCGCTTGGTGAGTCGAGTATGTTGGAACCCTGCTATTTATTTTGTTTTCTTTAGGTTAGACGGTTTTAACGTTTGACAAACACTTTTGATGATTTGGGCAAAACAAGATGAGATCCGGAGATGCAAAAGAAGAGGCCGCCATGTTGGCGGCCTCGTTAGGATTATAGGTGTTGCATGGGGAGGTGCAATCGAGAGCGGTCAGAAGACCAGCTTTCCGGCGAGCTGGATGGAGCGGGCGCTGGACTGTGTGCCGGTGACCGTGCCGAAGTCGCCGTAGGTGCTAGGGTCGTTGCTATTGAAGCCGCTTTGAAGATCGGAGGCGGGGTTGGAGGCGCTTGGATGATTGAAGATGTTGGCGACTTCAGCGCGGAACTGGAACCGCATTCTCTCCCAGAGGGGAAAGTCTTTGAATACAGATCCATTCACATTGCTGTAGCCGGGGCCATGCAGGGGATTCCTGCCCCCGTTGCCGAAGGTATAGGGAGCGGGTATGGCGAATGCCGTAGCGTCGATGCAGGACGTCGTGTTTCCGTTGATGTAGGTGCTCAAGCTGCAATTTGCTTTTGGCGTGTGTACCCAGTTTGGGCGCTGCAGGTTTCCATTCGGCTGGCTTACGTTGGCCTGGTCGTCATCGAGGAAGACGTTGAACGGGGTGCCGGTTTGCAGAGTGACGATGGTGTTAACCTGCCATCCGCCCAACGCTGCGCGTTCTACAACGTTTGAGCCCTGGAGTTTTGGCAGGGTGTAGGTCACGGCAGCCACGAAGCGGTGCCGGATGTCCCAATTGGATGGGCCGTAGTCCAGGTTGATGTTGTACTGGTTCATCGTGGTGCCGCCGTTGTTGGAGTTGTCCGAGATATCCAGATCGTGCGCCCAGGTGTAGCTGAGCTGGCCGGCGAGTCCCCAGCGGGAGCGTTGACGGAGGATTGCCGTGAGGCCGTTATAGTTGGAGTACTCGTCATTTTGAATAGTGCGGATTTGACCGAAGAGTTGGTTCGGGCGCCGCGCGTTGATGTCGCCGGGGCCGGGTTGAGGAGAGTTGTTGTAAAAGTCGCGGTCCAGATGGAGTGCATGGGAACCGAGATACTGTAACTCCGCCCCTGCTCCCTGCCACAGCTCCTGTCCCAGGGAGACGTTCCATTGGTAGAGCTCTTGCGTCGGCAGATTGGGGTTCATGGTGAACGCATTGACATAGCTTCCGGGGACTCCGGCAATGGGGCCGCCGTCGCCTGCACCCGGTGTGGGATTGGTGAGCGAGAGTAGATTGCCCGGGGCAGTGTTGAAACCGACCGAGGCGGAGAGAGGGAAGTTCTGAGTGGTAAGGGTATACGTGTTGAGCTGATTGGCGTTCCAGTAGATGCCGAATCCACCGCGGACCACCGTCTGCGGCGTGACGCGGTAGGCCACTCCCACGCGGGGAGCCCAGTCGTTATGAGTAGGATTGATAAATTTGAATCCGACATTGGGTTGAAATGCGGCGGGGGTCGTCGCCGATGTGGCTGGAATGAGAGCGGTTTGAGTGGCGTTCAGAATGCGGGTGTAGCCATTCAAGCTGTATGGCACGGTTGGAAGCTCGTACCGCAGGCCGTAGTTGAGGGTCAGCTTTTGGGATACCTGCCAGTTGTCGAGCACGAAGAAACCGTCCCGCCATTCCCCGATCGAACCTTTTACCGGGTAGATCGGAGTCGTCGAGGTCTGGGCCAGCCCCAGGACAAAGTCGGCTGCCGCGTATCCGGTGCTTGTGGCTCCGGCCGTACCTGTCGCACCGGCTGAGAACTGGAGGACTCCTCGCGCATCGTTGGCCGCCTCTCTGCCAATGGTCAACTTGCGTAGTTCGAGACCTGCCATGATGTTGTGCTTGCCGAAGCTGTAGCTGATCTGGTCATAGCCGTCGAGCGTGCGGTCGTCCTGTGTCCAGTTGGCACTTGAGTTGCCGAGACCGATGTAGTTGTCGATGTTGATGGTGGGCAGGCCGGGATTGTTGTAGAGAGTGTCGGAATTGAAGCCGGGGATGCCGAGAGCTGTACCGGCGTCCTTGAGGTTGTTTACGGCGAAGTAGTCCAGACTGTCCGATATGACCGTATTAAGGCCGATATGGAAATCGTTAATCAGGCTGGGAGTGATGACCTGGGTGTAACCGAAGGCGTAGTTGCGGGTGTTGGTGGGGCCGTAGGAGGCGCTGCTGGGAAAGATCGAGCCGCCGGTCACGTTAATGTCCTGCCAGTGATAACGGAAGAAGAGCCGTACTTTTTCGCCAATGTTTTCATCGACTCGATCGAGCGTCTGCGTGATGACGAGGTTGTTGGGGAAGAAGGCCTGGATGTTGTTTTGCGTTCCATTCCCGGTTGTTCCGGCCAGTCCGGGAGTCGGCAAGGCCATGTAGGCCTCGAGCTTTTGGGCGATTTGGGCTGCTCCGCTGGTCAGGTCTGACTGCGAAATTTGATTGTTGACATAGGCCGCACCGGTGAAAGGGCTGTAGAGACAAGTGCCGCTGGTACAGTTGCCTGCCGCGTCGAACTGCCCGCTTCCGATTGCGGAGAAGTTACCGGCTCTCTCTGCCGCCGTGAGGGTCGATCCGATGCCGGAGGATTGTGAGATCTGGTTGATCTTTTCGTAGGAACCGAAGAAGAAGGTCTTGTTCCGTCCGTTGTAGAGCTTAGGAATGTAAACCGGGCCGCCGACACCGAAGCCGTACTGGTTGTAATGCTGCACCTGCTTGGGGCTGCCGACCGGGTCGAAGAACTGGTGCGCGTTCAGGGCCGTGTTCTGGATGTAATCGTAGACGGTGCCGTGAAGGTCGTTGGTGCCTGACTTACTGATGAGATTGACGTGAAGTCCGAGGTAGGAGCCGTACTGCGCAGAGTAGTTGCCGCTTTGCATCTGGACTTCAGAGATCATGTCGGAACTGGGCCGTGCCGCCGCCAGGGAGATCAGGTTGTTCATGATGGAGACGCCATCGAGGTTGATGCTGCTCTGAATCTCGCGCTGGCCCGCTCCGATGAAATCTTCTCCCGGAGGAACGCCGGAATAACTGCTGGGCGGTCCGATGGTTACGTTTGAGGCTGTCGCCGCGATCTCAAGGGCATTGTGTCCCATGAGAGGAAGGTCTTCTACGGCTTTGGTGTTGAAGGTTTCACCCAGGGTGGCATCGTCGGTGGCTATGGGAGGAGATGCAGCCGATACGGTGATAGCGGTGTTGGTCGATCCGACCTGAAGGGAGAAGTCGGTGCGTACCGCTTGATCGACAGGAACGATGACGCCTGTCTTCGTGATCTGGTTGAAACCTGCATCCGCAGTCGTGATGTCGTAGGTTCCGGGATTGATGAACGTGATCGAATAATAGCCATCCGCGTTGGTCTTACCGGGATGGACGACCTTCGTGCTTTCCTCGACAGCCGTAACCGTAGCATTGGCGATGGGACGACCGCTTGGGTCGAATACGGTTCCGACAAGCGCTGTGTTGTTGGCGACTTGAGCATGCAGCCTGGTCTGAGCGGCAAGAAGGGCGATAAGAGGGGCAATTACTAACAAATGTTTTATAAGTCTCACGTTTGGATCTCCATCGAATGTGATGGCCTAACCTTGCACCGAACAGGACCTGAGGCGCCCACGTCAGCGCGCATTCCGGTTACTTTTATTTGAATAATCGTCAAAAAATGGAGAAGAAGGTACCTTCAATTGAGGTTGCTGCCTTTGAATCAACGCAGCAGAGATGTTTACTGTGTTGGAGAATGGGAACATGCGGAACGAACTTTGTCTTAGGACATTTGACGTACTTAGTAAAGTTTAATTAGTAAGCCTATCTCATTTCAGGAATTGTGGAAAAGGCGGATGCCGGCTACTCCGGCGGCTCCCGCTTGCAGGCAGGCGGAGGTATTTTCGAGAGTGACGCCTCCGAGAGCAAAGATGGGGATGGGGGTGGCGGCGAGACAGGCTGTTTGAAGGGCTTCGAGACCCTGCCCGGCGCTTATGAGCTGGTCTGCGATGGATTTCTGGAAGACAGGGGCGAAGAGGATCAGGTCTGCGTTATGACGGCGGGCTTGTTCGACTTCGGCGAGGGTGTGACAGGAGATGGAGATGATGGGCGGCGATAGGGTGGCGGCGGCGTAGAGCTCGCGAACTTGCGTGGGTGTGAGTTGGCTGACAGCGGAGGTGAGGTGGACTCCGTGGGCGGCGGTGGCGATGGCTACGTCAGGGCGGGAGTTGATGAGGAGTTTGGCTGGGGTGTCTCGGATGGCTTCGAGGATGCGGCGGGTGAGCGCGGCGAGGGTAGCGGCGGGAAGGTCTTTTTCGCGGAGTTGGATGTAGTCAATGCCTTCGGCGGCCCATAGGGCGGTTTGATGGATAAGGGCAGAGAGCTGCGCTGACTGCAGCGGATTCCACCCTTCGCGATACGACTGCGAAGGATGGGGCACCCGATCTTTGTCGGCTGATTGAGACGGGCCGGGGAAGAGCGTTCGGCTGGTGATGGCGTAGCGGCGCACGTTGTAAGTGTATGGGAATGGGAGTTTTGAGTGCGATGGGAGGGAGTGGGAGGCGTAGGATGTTGATATTGCTGTGGTAGGTTAGGCATTGGCGCGTTTTTTGAAAAAAACCGGTCCTGTGCAGTGCGATCAGGGGGCCGCTAACCGGGCAAGGAACTCACCCATGATGCGGGTTTGAAGCGCTGATGGGTAAGTCTCTGCGAGTGAATTGCCGATGAGTTTGTGTATATGAATAATGTTTACGATCTGATCGTGATTGGGTCCGGTCCGGCGGGACAGCGGGCGGCGATTTATGCGTCCAAGCTGGGCAAGAAGGTCGCGCTGGTGGAGATGCGTGAGGTGGTGGGCGGGGCCTGCATCAACACGGGCACGATTCCGTCGAAGACGATGCGCGAGGCGGTGCTGCATCTCTCGGGCTACAACTACAAGTCCATTTATGGGATGAACTACCGGGTCAAGGAACGCATTACGATGGCGGACCTTGCCTTCCGGGTGCAGCATGTCATCAAGACCGAGGTGGACGTCACCGAGGCGCAGCTCTCGCGGAACAACATCGAGATGCTGGTGGGCGTGGCGAGCTTTGAAGACGCGACACATGTGAAGGTGACGAACTCGCGCGGCTCGACGGTGATTGAGGCGAAGAATGTTTTGATTGCGACGGGGACGAAGCCGGCTTCGTCGCCCAAGGTGCCGATTAATGGGCACAGCATCATTAATAGCGACCTAGTGCTGGAGATGGTGAACCTGCCGAAGACGCTGATTGTGGTAGGTGGCGGCGTGATTGGGGTGGAGTACACCTGCATGTTTTCGGCGCTGGGAGTGCGGGTAACGCTGATCGAGCGGAGGCCGAAGCTGCTGGAGTTTGCCGATCAGGAGATTGTGGAGGCGCTGAGCTATCATCTGCGGGATTCGCGGGTGACGATGCGGCTGAATGAAGAGGTGGAGTCAGTCGAAGAGTTGCCGGATGGCACGGTGGTCGCCAATCTGGAGAGTAAGAAAAAAGTCCAGGGGGATGCGCTACTTTATGCCGTTGGGCGGCAGGGCAATGTGGATGAGCTGAACCTGGCGGCGGTTGGGGTGGAGGCGGATTCGCGGGGACGGATTCCGGTGGACAAGGACTTCAGGACGAAGGTGCCGACGATCTTTGCCGGGGGCGATGTGATCGGGTTTCCGTCGCTGGCTTCGGTTTCGATGGAGCAGGGGAGGATTGCGGCGGCGCGGGCGTTTGGGGACGACGAGGTGCTGTCGAATCCGGGGCTTTATCCTTATGGGATTTATACGATTCCGGAGATCAGCTTTATCGGCAAGACCGAGGAACAGTTGACGGAGGAGGATGTTCCTTACGAGGTTGGCGTAGCGTACTATCGCGAGATTGCGCGTGGGCAGATTCGCGGCGATACGACGGGGCGGCTGAAGATTATCTTTCACCGGATGGACCATTCCATTCTTGGCGTCCACATTATTGGCGAAGGTGCAAGCGAACTATTGCACATTGGCCAGGCGGTGATGGCGCTGGGCGGAAAGCTGGATTATTTCGTGGATACGGTCTTCAACTATCCAACGCTGGCGGAATGTTATAAAGTGGCAGCTTTCAACGGGTTGAATCGCGTGAGCAAGTTCGAGTAAAGACGCGGGCGCCCTGCATTTCGATGAGGCAGATGAGGCGGACGAAGCATGGCAAAGATTGTTGGCGTAGTGGTATCGGAGCGGATGTCTGCGGGGCTGGTGGTCGACCATAAGCTTGTGGGAGAGCTGTGGCGGTTTCCTGAACACGAGGACGATAAGTATGCCCTGGTGGAGATGCCGACGGAGAGTCTGGTAAAGACGATCTGCGAGCAGGTGGTCGCGGCGGTGGATGGCACGGAAGGGGTTTCGGCGGTTGGGGTTGCGTTGCCGGGATTGATTAAGAATGGGGTGGTGGAGGAGTCTCCGAACCTGCCGCAGTTGAAGGGGGCGCGGATAGAGGCGCTGCTGAAGACGCAGTTGCGGAGCCATAGTCTGGATGTTGCGGTGACGGTGGTAAATGATGCCGATGCCACGGCGGCGGGGCTCGCGGCGAAGCATGGAAAGCTGGACAGCACGATTCGCGTGTGGACGCTGGGAGTGGGGATTGGGTATGGGCGCTATCCGTTTATGCCTGGTGTGTGGGAAGGCGGGCATACGGTGGTGACGCTGGATGAGAAGGAGAGCTTTTGCGGATGCGGCGGACGAGGCCACCTGGAAGGCATCATGGGGCACCGGGCGATGCGGCTGCGGTTTCTCGACATGGAGCCGGAAGAGGTGTTTGAAGCCGCTAAGGCGGGCGATGCGCGGTGCCTGGAGTTCAAGCGGATGTGGCATAAGGCGCTGGCTGCGGCCACGTCCACGTCGATCCACATGTCCGGGCCGGGACGGGTCTTTCTGACGGGATTCAACGTGCGGTTTCTGGATATGGGGATGCTGCGGGATTATATGCAGCAGATGGTGAAGATGAGTCCGCTGCAAAGCTATGCACTGGAGATTGTAGAGGATGATCCGGTGGTGCGGGTGATTGGATCGGCGATTTCTGCGGAGCAGGCGGCGGGGATTTAGGCTAACGGGGCGCAGAAGCGTAGCGTGTTGCCGTCCGGATCGTTCACGTAGAACTCCCTGTTGCCCCAGGTCTGGTTCAATGGACCTTGATGGATCGGCGATTCCGTCTTACGCGAGGTGTCCAGGCCGCGCGAGATATACCTGGCAAACAGCGCATCGACATCTGCGGCGGTCTTCAGGAAGATGTTGACCGGCGTGCCGAAATGGCCTTCGTAAGAGAGCTGAATCTCGGCGTCGTCATTGATCAGTTCGAGGAGCCAGTCCTCGGGGCTCGCCTCTGGATACTTCAGTGTGAAATCCAACACCTCTGTATAAAAGCGCAGCGAGCGCCTCATGTCTGAGCACTTCATGATGGGGACGGCTTTCTTCATATTCGTTTCACCGCTCCATTTCGAGAGTCTTCCACGGCCAGCCGGCACGCAGCATGGCGCAACAGAGTTTACACTGTTGATTAGGTCTCGGGCCTACTTCTGGCAGTGGGGGCAGAAATGGGTGCCGCGTCCGGCGAGGGTGATGCGCTGAATGGGGGTTCTGCAGACGGTGCAGGGTTGGCCGGTCCGCATATAGACGCGGTGTTCGAGCTGGAAGAAGCCGGCGATGCCTTCGGCGTCGACATAGTCGGAGACGGAGGAGCCGCCTAGTTTGATGGCGTGTTTGAGGACTTCGATTAAGGCGGTGCGCAGGCGGGTGAGTTCGGCGTGGGTGAGGCGTCCGGCCTGACGGCGCGGGCGGATTCCAGCGCGGAAGAGGCTCTCGTCGGCGTAGATGTTGCCGACTCCATGAAGCAGCGACTGATTGAGCAGCGCCGCCTTGATGGGGGTCTTGCGATGGTGGAAGAGGGCGATGAAGTCCTCGATCGAGATGGTGAGCGGTTCCTGGCCGGGGCCTGCATAGGTTGCGTCGGCGATGGAGAGGCGACCGAAGCGGCGGGGGTCGACGAAACGTAGTTCGCGTCCACTGCTGAGGGTGAGGATGGCGTGGGTGTGCGGGGGGATGGGGGTTTCGGGAGTAGAGACGAGCAGGCGTCCGGTCATGCCGAGGTGGACGAGGAACTGTGCGGGTTTGCGATGGCGGGTTAGGGCTGTGCTCACGTCCATGTTCAGGTCGACGACGAGGGTTTTGCCTACACGGTGGACGCGGTCGATGCGGCTGCCTGTGAGGGTTTCGGCGATTTGATCAGGTGGAGACTTGAAGGTCTGGGGCTTGTTGCTGGTCCAGACGGAGCGGATGGTCTGGCCGTGGGTGCGGTCGTGGACTCCGTTGGCTACGGTCTCTACTTCGGGGAGTTCGGGCATGACTTTCTGCAGTATAGATTTAGTGGCCGCTGGGTTGGAAGATGGGGAGCAGGCTGGAGTAGTCGTCGGTCCAGGCGCGGAGGCCGGGGATGGGGGTGATGGACGTGGCTGTCGCAGCGACTTCGGGGAGGGTGAAGAATGTGGGCCTGGCGGTGACGAGGACCCAGGTAGACCTGAACTCGCCGCGCGGGTCGACCGAGGGCGTGTCGAAGAGCTTTGCCTGCATATGGATGGAGGCGGCGAGCTGCGCGATCTCGGGGGCGAGATTTAAATATTGGTTGGAGACGTGGAAGGCCAGAATCCCACCGGGGACGAGGTGTTTCTGGTAGAGCGCGAGGGCTTCGGTAGTGAGGAGATGGAGGGGGATTGCGTCGCCGGAGAAGGCGTCGACTACAAGGACGTCGAAGTGTTGCGGAGCTTCGTGCGTGAGGGAGGCGCGGGCGTCGCCTTCGGCATAGGTAATGCGGGCGGAGGAGTCGCGGAGGTAGGTGAAGAGGTTGTGGGCGATGGGCAGGACGCGAGGGTTGATCTCGTAGAAGCGGATTCGGTCGCCGGGATTGCCGTAGGCTGCGAGGGTTCCGGCTCCGAGGCCCACGACGCCTATGTTGCGGGGGCGATTGGCGCAGCAGTTGGCCAGGGCGAGGCCGACGCCGGAGTCTTTTGCGTAGTAGGTGGTCGGCGTCTTGTTAAGGCCGGGGCTGAAGATCTGATTGCCGTGCTGGATGGTGCCGTTGAGCAGCATTCGCAGGGGCTGGCCTGCGTGGGTTGCGCCCTGTTTGACACGTAGGCTGCCGTAGAAGTTGCGGGTCTCGAGCAGAGTTTGCTGGGCATAGGCGCCGTGCAGGGCGAAGTTCAGGAACAGCAGCAATACGCTGGCTGTGGACCAGAGCAGACGCTGGCCCCAGCCGTCGGGCCAGGTGACGGCGAGCGCGAGAAGGGCGGTGACGACGAAGGTAATGGAGAGGTCGTAGTTTGCTGCGAACAGTATCGGGCTGGCGATGCCGATGAAGAAGGTCCCAGTGACTCCGCCGGCGGCTACGAGGAGATAAAAGATGGTAGTTTCAGATGGCCTGCGGGGGCGCAGGGCGTAGGTTTCGGCGTGGCAGAAGAGGCAGGAGACGAAGCACTCGAAGAGGAAGAAGAGGATGGCGATCCCGATGGGGAAGCTGCTGTCGATTTTAGAGATGGCGTAGCCGAGGCTGGCAAGCATGACGACCAGCAGACGGACGACGATGCTGCGGTGGTAGAAGCTGGGAAACTCGAAGGCGAGGATGAAGGTGATGAGATAGACCGCGAGGGGGAGTATCCAGAGCAGCGGGATGGCGGCGATGTTGCTGGTGATGTGGCTGGTGACAGCGCTCAACTGCATGGCAGCGGCCATGGGTAGAAGGAACCAGAGCCATTTTGTCGCGGATGAGGTTGGGGGACTGGCGGGGCCGGTGATTTCTTCTGGTGTGGCCTGTGCTGTTGCTGGTACCTGCCTTGAGAGGATGGCGCACAGGACTGCATAGACCATGAAGCCTGCGGTCCAGAGGGATCGTTGCAATTTAAGGGTGAGATGGGGTTCGACCAGGGTTGGGTAAGCGATCAGGGCAAGGAGAGAACCTGCGTTCGACAGCGCGAAGAGCCGGTAGGGGATGTGGCCTCCCTGTTTGCGGAAGAGCCAGATTTGCAGGAGCGGGCTGGTCGAGCCGAGGAGGAGGAAGGGAAGGCCGATGGTCAGGGTGAGTGCGATGAAGATGGTTGTGACGGGATGGATGGAACCTTGACTGAGCTCTGGACGTAAGAGCTTTTGCGCAGCCAGTATGACGATGGCAATCGCGAGCAGCGCGAGGTAGAGAAGTTGCTGGCTGCGATTGAAGGGGCGCCGGGTCAGCCAGTGTGCGTAGAGATAGCCCAGAAGGAGGGTGAGTTGAAAGAAGACAAGGCAGGTGAGCCAGACCGCCGAAGATCCGCCCAATGCGGGAAGCAGTTGCTTCGCTGACATGGGCTCGACAAGAAAGAGGAGGAACGCCGAGAGGAAGATAGCAAAACCGTACAGAGACCGGGTTGAGGGCATAGGCGAGGGGCGATCCAAAAGATGTGCCAGTTTATGCCATCTATTGTTCTGACGCACTTTTAGAAAATTACTTATTTGGGTTGACATCCGACCCAAGCGCGAAGATACTTGGGTCGGATGACTACCCGAGAGAGTAACGACGACCGCATTGCCTTATTGCAGGGGACACTGGACCTGCTGATTTTGAAGACGCTTGTGCTGGGGCCGTGCCATGGGCAGGGTGTGGCGCGGATTATCCAGCGCCAGTCGGCTGAGGTATTTTTTGTCGACCATGGCTCGTTGTACCTGGCGCTGCAGCGGCTGGAAGACAAGAAGTGGATTCGCGCGAAGTGGGGCGTAAGCGAGAACAACCGCAAGGCGCGGTTCTATTCGCTGACGGCTATGGGGCGCGAGCAGCTTGTGGAGAAGACGAGCGAGTGGCGGCGGTTGACGCGGGCCATGGGATTGATTCTCGATCACAGTATGGAACCGGGCGGCGAGGAGGCATAACGATGTTCAGGCGCAAACGGAGTACAGAGGATTTTGCGGAGGAGATCAAGTCGCATCTTGCGCTTGAGGCGGATGAGCTGCGGCGCGAGGGCCTGAACGAAGACGAGGCGCGGTCGAAGGCGCGGCGTGAGTTCGGCAATGTCCAGGCGGCGAAAGAGCGCTTCTATATGAAGGACCGGTGGGTCTGGCTGGACAAGCTGTGGCGCGATGTGCGGTTTGGACTGCGCGGGTTGCGGCAGAGTCCGGGGTTTGCGGTGACGGCGATTCTGACGCTGGCGTTAGGAATGGGCGCGAATACGGCGGTGTTCAGCGTGATGAATGCGGTGCTGTTGCGATCGCTGCCGGTAGCCGACCCGCAGAGCGTGGTGTATTTGAAGACCTCCGGGTCTCCGAATCGCGGGGGGAACACGGGGGATATGGACACGTCGTTCTCCTATCCTGTGTATGACACGCTCCGGCAACAAAAGAGGGTGCTAAGCGATGTGATGGCGTATGTGCCTCTCTCCAGCGGCAAAGTGGGTGTGCGGATTGGAGCTGAGCCAGAGACAGCCGAAGGCGATATGGTGAGCGGCAACTTTTTCAGCGGGTTGGGTGTAAGGATGGCGCGTGGGCATGCGTTTACGGAACAAGACGAAAAAGACCATGCGCCGATTGCTGTGATCAGCTACGACTACTGGACGCGGCGGTTTTCACGCAACCCCGATGTACTGGGCAAGACGATGTATGTGAAGGGAGTGCCGCTTACGATTGTGGGAGTTGCTGCCGAGGGGTTTGAAGGAACCGAGCCGGGCGATTCTGTCGATTTCTGGATTCCACTGCAGAGCCGCGTTGAGCTGAATGCGTGGGGTGATTCGCCCGATGACGGCAAGACATATCTGCAGCAGCCGTGGTGGTGGTGCCTGCGGATGCTGGCGCGGCTGGCTCCGGGGGTAACGCGAGAGCAGGCGGTTGCTGCTCTGCAACCGGTATTTCAGCGGGCAGCATACATCGGCATCGGCAATGCGCCGGAGCCGGGCGAAAAGCCGCCGGTGCTGAGCTTTGACGCGGCAAAGAGCTTCCCCGGATACGATGAGGTGTACGGCAAGCCGCTGCACATGCTGATGGCGATGGTGGGGCTGGTGCTTCTGATTGCGCTGACAAATGTAGTGATGCTGTTAATGGCACGCAATGCGGCGCGGCAGCGGGAGTTTAGCTTGCGGCTGGCGCTGGGCGCAGGCCGCGGCGAGCTGCTGCGGCAACTGCTGACCGAGAGCCTGCTGCTGGTGGGGGCGGGTGGCGCGCTGGCATGGGGATTTGCGGAGATAGCGACGCGGACGCTGGGGAGATGGGGGCAGATCGATTCCAGCCTTGCGCCGGACAGAACTGTGCTGTTGTTCACGCTGGGCGTGCTGGTGTTTGCGGCGGTGCTGTTTGGGTTGGCGCCATTTCGCGTGGCGATTGCAAGCGGCGCGGAATTGGCGCTTAAGACTTCAGCGTCAACTTCGAGTGCGGATGCGGGAAAGACGCGGATTGGAAAGATCATCGTCGCGCTGCAGATGGCGCTCTGCGTGGTGCTGCTGGTGGCCGCGGGATTGCTGATCCGCACGCTGCGAAATCTGGAAAACGTTCCGCTGGGCATGCGGACCGAGGGGCTGGTGGTATTTGGGGTGAATCCCCAGGGTACGCACTCGAAAGCAGAGCGGGTCGCGTTCTATGAAGAACTGCAGCGGCGGCTCCGCGTGTTACCCGGCGTCGAAGCGGTGACGGTGATGAGCAATCGGCTCGGCTCAGGTTGGTCCAACAACAATCCCGCCGTCGTGGATGGCAGGACGGTAGAGCCGGTTGGCGGCGCAGACTCGAATATGGCTCGCAACAACTTTGTGGGTCCTGACTTTTTCCATACTTTGGAAGTACCGATTGTGACGGGGCGCGGATTCACCGATGCGGACACGGCGACTTCGCAGAAGGTAGCGGTGGTGAGTGAGCTGTTTGCGCAACGGTTTCTGCCCCATGAGAACCCACTGGGGCATCATGTGCGCGGAGACATGATGATCGTCGGCGTAGTGAAGGACAACAAGTACACCGGCATGACGGAAAAGCCGATTCCGATGCTCTGGTACGACTACACGCAAAGCGGGTTGGCGGTGGGAATGCATGTGGAGATGCGGGTGCAGGGAGACCCATTGGCGATTTTGCCTGCGGCGCACAAGGTGGTGGCGGAGATGGGCCCAAACGTTCCGTTGGAGGAACCGATGGCGCAGCGGGCGCAGTTTGAAAAGACGATCTCGAATCAATTAATGTTTGCGCGGCTGGCGGAGTTCTTTGGGTTGCTGGCTATTGTGCTGGTGGCGACGGGGCTGTATGGCACGCTGGCGTATCGCGTGAATATGCGGACCGCCGAGATTGGCGTGCGCATGGCGGTGGGCGCTCGGCGGGAGCAAGTGGTGTGGATGATTCTGAAGGACAGTTTGCTGCTGACGGCGGTGGGTGTCGTGGTTGGCGTGCCGCTGGCGATGCTGGTGGGGCATGCTCTGACTTCGTCGCTGTATGGGGTGAAGCCGTTTGATGCGGTGAGCTATGTACTGGCGGTGATCGGCGTGGCGGTGGTTGCGCTGGCGGCGAGCGCGGTGCCTGCGGGGAGAGCGGCGAGTGTCGACCCTTTGACAGCGCTACGCACGGAATAATTCGCCAGAAGTCTGCCGGTTGGGGCAGACTAGACTCAGCTACGGAAGGACAGCTTGAGAAGCTGTCTAAAAATTATGGATTCAGATACAAGACACATCAACCTTTCAAGACAAGCAAAAGCGAAATACAGGGGTCTCTCCACTGCGGCGGCAAAAAAGCCGCCTTCGGTCGAGATGACGTGCATTTGTAGCGGCACAGGAACTCTCCATTGCGGTTGAGATGGCGTGTTTTTGTGGAGGGGTTGATCGTGGCCTTCTGGTTTGAGAATGGGACGGAACATGCATAAGGGAGTTCTCTCTGCAGCTTTTATGGCCGGTGCGATTCTGCTGTCGAACATCGGTATGACGCAACAACTGGTTCCTCTTGAGGATGTGGTGAAGGAGGCGGCCAGCCACTCCACACTGGCTGCGCCGGGGGGCGCGCCGTTTCATCTGAAGGCGAAGATTTCGGACGAGAAGACGCACGACCCTCGGTGGGATGCCGAGGTGGAGGAGTGGTGGCAGTCTCCGACGGTATGGCGACGCGAGTTCCACTCCGCCGCGTTCTCGCAGACGCTGATTGTGAATGGCAAAAAGGTGCACGAGGAGGATGAGGGACCGGTCTTTCCGGAGCTGCTTCGCAATCTTACGGTGGAGTTGGTCGATACGGTGCCCCGGCTCGATGAACTTGCAGCCCTGCACCAGACGGTGATGAAGCCGGACGGCAAGCGTGGCCAGATCCGGGCGAAGTATACGATTCAGGGGACGGATGGGACGACAACCAAGAATATTGATGCCTCGGTTGCGATCTCGCGAGAGACGGGGCTCATGGTTTATGGCGGCAACATCGATTGGGATGTTGCGCTGCATGATTTTGCGGACTTCCATGGCAAGCAGATCGCTCGGCGGCTGACGGCGCAGAGTGAGGGTGGTCCGCGGCTGACGGCGCAGATGACGCTTCTGGAAGATCTGAACCCCGCGGATGCAAAGCTCTTTGTCATTCATAAGGCGACGCCGCGGAAGAAACAGCTTCGGGTTGTGGTGGTTCCGGAGATGACCATGCGTAAGTCAGGCATTGCAATGCCTGTTCCCCATTGGCCGGATATCGCTACGGGGGCGCGGACGGGAGCGATGGCGATGAGGATCGTTGTGGACCGCGAGGGCAATGTGCGGTCGGTTGACAACTACTTCTCCGACAATCCGGGACTGCAGAAGGCAGCACAGGAACAGATGATGAAGTGGCGTTTCCGGCCTTATCTGGACCATGGGACTCCGGTCCAGGTGATTTCGACGCTTACGTTTTCGTTTGTGTTGAATCAGCCTGAGTCCGACGCCAAGACAGCACCCTAAGCATGGCTTTGCGTGGGACACGATATGATGGAGGAGAAGCGCATTCGCTGGTGCGAGGTGCGCTTATCCGGCCAAACCAAATCCTTTGGAGAACACATTCCTCGTGAGTCAACGCAAATCAGCGGTTATTTTGGGTGCCCAGTGGGGCGATGAAGGCAAAGGCAAGATCGTCGATGTGCTCTCGGAGAAATTCTCCGTGGTGGCACGGTATGCGGGCGGCCATAATGCCGGCCACACGGTCATCATCAAGGGCAAGAAGTTTGTGCTGCAACTGATTCCCTGCGGCGTGCTGCGGCCGGAGTGCAAGGGCGTGATCGGCAATGGCGTCGTGCTCGATCCGATGGCGTTTTTGAACGAGGTGAAGAAGCTGAAGGACGCCGGGCTGCCGGTGGATGGCCAGCTCTTTGTGTCGAACCGGGCGCAGGTGATTCTGCCTTACCACCGGATGATCGAGCTGGCGGCGGAGAATGCTCCGGGGCGGACGAAGATCGGGACGACCAGCCGCGGGATTGGGCCTGCTTATGAGGACAAGATGCACCGCAGCGGGTTGCGGGTGGTCGATCTGCTGAACTCGGCGCTGCTGCGAACACATATCGAGAACGCCTGCCATGAGAAGAACACCATTGCTCATGCGCTGTTTGGGACCGAGCCGCTCGACCCGAAGACGATGTATGAGGAGTATGCGCGGGCGGCGGAGCAGGTTGCTCCGTTTGTGACGGACACCGCCGTGATGCTGAATGGCGCTATCAGGAATGGCGAGAAGGTGATGTTCGAGGGCGCGCAGGGTGCGCTGCTCGATATCGATCATGGGACTTATCCGTTTGTTACGTCGTCGTCGGCTACGGCTGGCGGAGCGGTGACCGGGACAGGAGTCGGGCCGACGCAGATCGGCACGGTGATTGGGGTCACGAAGGCCTATGTGACTCGCGTGGGCGAAGGGCCGTTCCCGACGGAGATTCATGACGACTCGGCTGATCTGCTGAGGGCTCGCGGGCAGGAGTATGGCGCGGTGACGGGCCGCCCGCGGCGTTGCGGCTGGTTGGACCTGCCCTTGCTGCGGTATAGCAACATGATTAATGGGACGGAGTGGCTGGTCGTCACCAAGATGGACGTGATGGATGAGTGCGCGGAGATTCCGGTCTGCACCGGCTATAAGATTGATGGAAAAATGACAGACGTAATTCCTGCGGACATGCGGGGTTTTGAGTCGATCCAGCCAATCTATACGAAGCTGAAGGGCTGGAAGGCTTCGACCGAGGGGATTACGGAGTTCGACAAACTGCCGCAACTGGCGCAGGATTATCTGCACTTTGTTGAGAAGGAGTCGGGGGCGAAGATCGGCATGGTTTCGACCGGGCCGGACCGCGACCAGACGATGACGATTGCTGGATTTGAAGAGGCGCTGAAAGCTTAGGAGCCAGGTATGTTGAGCTTTACTGTACGGATGACGTTTGGACAGGATGAGCACGAGGAAATTGCCGAGATGCTGCGGCATTTAACGGCGGCTTCGCGGCAGGAGCCGGGGTGCGTGAGCTACGTTGCCCATTTTCTTGAGGGCGATCTGGGTACGGTGCTGATCTATGAGCAGTATGCGGATGAGGCAGCGCTCGAGCACCACCGGGCGACGCCGCACTTTCACCAGTATGCGATTGGCGGCCTTTACCAAAGGATGCGCGATCGGCAGGTCGAGAACCTGACGGCTGTTTGCTGAATTGTGGGTGGAATAGCAGGGCTGACGCTCCCTTCGGGGAGCGTTTTTGTTGTGAGGCTGGAAGAGGACGGGCAAACGAAAGTAACCGCTGGCCTCTTAAATATGTCTTTGAATTGCAAAGATTTGGATCGAGATGACCGGCGTTTGTTTCGCTAGGGCAGGGATGAATCGATCGCCGGATGAGGGCGGAAACCCTTTGTTCCTTGGGTAGAGTCTAAGTTTCATGGTCCTCGCGATGGCCAGGAAAGCTAAGAGATTTTTGTTAGCGGTGAGTGAATTGCGAGGATGAGATGGGGCTCGCTAAGAGGTGACGAAAGTTGTTTTGACTCTTGACGCGAAGCAGTCTACTATCCGGTACGCCTATGAGGTTGTATAGTCAGCCAATTCGCCGTTCCATGATGACTGCCGTTGTCGCGGCGGTGATCTTGTCTGCCGGTTGTGCCGTGCGCCCAGCATTGGCGGCCCCTGCGACCCAGGAGAAGAAGCACGATGCGAAGCACCAGGTAGAGGCGCTGGAGGAGCAGTGGCGGGGGGCGCAGCTTGCCGGCGACACGGCGACGATGGGGAAGATGCTCTCGGATGACTATCTCGGCATCTCGATGACGGGAGAGGTAGACACAAAGGGGCAGCAACTGCGCCGTGTGGCCGATCGAAGACTGATGCTGACGAAGCTGGAACTGAGCGACATGAAGGTGAAGCTGATTGGAACGATCGCCATTGTGACCTCGCGGGCGCAGGTAGAGGGGACCAATGATGGAGTACCGATGAAAGGAATGTACCGGTATACGAGGATTTATCAGCATCTACCTTCGGGGCAATGGAAGATTACGAGCTTTGAGGCTACGCGGGAGCACCGAAGGCATATGGATGCGCAGATGAATGAGCCGGTAACAGGTGGGAGTGTTCAGGCGGATTCCGGGTCGAAGTGATCGCTGGGTGGATTTGCAATGGCAGGAACAAGTTAATGAAGAAAGACCCTGCCAATCCGGCAGGGTCTTGATTTTGAGAACAGGCGGATGCCGTGGGTCAGGCAATCTTTGAGCCGCTGACGAAGGTGGTCTCGGCATAAGCCTGGATGCGGGTGAGAGAACCGGGGAGATTCAGAGCCAGGAGGCGTCGATAAAGCGAGCGTGTGGAGCCGGTGAGGCGCGCGTCTTCGGACTCGTGCGGGAACAGAGAGAGACATTTCTGTGCAGATGCAGAGATTGCAGATTTTCGTTTCTGACCGTTGACGAGATAAGGACGGGATTGAGGCGTAAAGCTGCCCCGGTGTTGGTTAACGACCGGAGGGCCTGGCCTCAAGTAGGCAGGGGAGTTTTGAAGGATGGACATTATGCCCTCGAATGGCGAAGGTTTTCGCCGTCGTATAAGGCGTTTGATGAAGTCTATGGCACTGGAGTTGTACTTGTGGAAAACGCCTCGCGGAGTTTCGCCCAGGTGACGTCGAGGGTCTCGGGAAGGACGCGGGTTTCGGCGGTGACGGTCATGAAGTTGGTGTCTCCGCTCCATCGCGGGAGGGCGTGGAGGTGAATGTGATCGGCGACGCCGGCCCCGGCGGACTCACCGAGGTTCATGCCGAGGTTGAGGCCGTCGGGGTGGTAGACCTGGCGCAGACAGCGCTCGATGCGCTGGGCGGTAAGGATCATCTCCTGAGCGGCTTCGGGTGGAAGGGCGGCGAGGGAGTCGATGTGCTGGTAGGGCAGGATGAGCACGTGGCCGGTGGCGTAGGGGTAGGCGTTGAGGCAGATGAAGCAGAGCGGGCCGCGATGGACGATGTGGGCGGCCTGCTCGGCGGCCTCCTGCGTCATGCCGTGGGCGATGGCATAGTCGGTGGCGGCGATCATGTTGCAGAAGACGCAGTGCTTGTCCTCTGCGGCGGGCCAGCCGGCGAGCGTGGGAGGGACGCCAGTGCGGGCCTGTTCGTCGGCGCGGGTGATGTAGTTGTAGCGCCAGGGGGTCCAGAGACGATCCATAGAAGCGAGTATAAGGGGAACAAGTAAGCGTTTGACGAATGTTAACGCAGCAGTTGGTTGACGTATGGCATCCAAAGTTCTATGCTTTTAGGTGAGCCACTGCGTGTGGGACCCAAGTGCAGCCGCTCCTCTGCTAGACGTAGTTCATTCCTGCCTGCCGAAGCTGTCACGGGGATTTAGAACCAACCAGCGTCCTCCCGGAATGCTGATTGCTCCCGAAACAAGCGGCGCCCGAGATGGAATGAATCCTTGGATCCCGGAGTCCGCATTCATCATGGTAGACGACCACAATCCTGAACACACCGAGAGCAAACCCCTGACCACCGAACTGGAAACCCTAGCGCCCGAAGCGACAGCGGATCACGCCGACCTGTCTTCTGAATCCACCCCAACCCAACAGCATGAGACTGCCCACGAAGCACCGAATGGATCTGTTGACCACGCCGCGCAGGCGAGCCATGCTGCCGCAGCTCATGAGAGCTCGGAGTCTGGCCACGTTGCCACGGTTACGGCAAGCGAGGAGCCTGCCGAGGACGACCTGAACTACGATGCCGCCGATTTTGCGGCCGCGCTGGCAAATTTTGACCGCGAACAGGCTGCTGAGTCCGCCGCTGCCCAGAATTTGACCGCGGAAGAGGTCATCGTTCCTGGCACCGTCCTCAAGATCACGGACAAGCATGTCGTTGTCGATATCGGACTCAAGTCTGAAGGACTTATTCCGCTGGCGCAGGTGCTGGACATCCATGGCGAACCCAAGTTCCAGGTTGGCGATGTGGTTGAGGTTGTGGTCGAGCGCGACGAGACCGAGGGTGGCTATCTCGTCAGCTATGAGAAGGCGCTACGCCATAAGGTGTGGGACAAGCTGGAGCAGGCCGCGAACGACAAGACTCCTGTAAAGGGCATGGTTTTGAGCCGCGTCAAGGGCGGCTTGACCGTGGACATCGGCATCAAGGCGTTTCTGCCGGGGTCGCAGGTCGAGGTCCGTCCGGTACGCAATCTGGATGGCTATATCGGCACGGAGATCGAAGTCCGCGTCATTAAACTGAATAAGAAGCGCGGCAATGTTGTGATCAGCCGCAAGGAACTGCTGGAAGAAGATCAGAATGCGAAGAAATCGGTCACTCTGGCGACTCTCGAAGAAGGTAGCGTACTGACAGGAACGGTGAAGAATCTGACCGACTACGGCGCGTTTGTCGATATGGGGGGCCTCGATGGCCTGCTGCATATTACAGATATGAGTTGGGGCCGGTTGACGCATCCGCGCGACCTGGTGAACGTCGGCGACGAGATCCAGGTGAAGGTGCTGAAGTTCGACAAGGACAAGCAGCGGGTTTCGCTGGGCTTCAAGCAGTTGACGCCGGACCCGTGGCTGGACGCCATCGAGCGCTACCCGATTGGGGCGCAGGTTCGCGGCCGCGTGCTCTCGGTGACCGACTACGGCGCGTTTGTCGAGCTGGAGCAGGGCATCGAAGGACTGGTACACGTGTCTGAAATGACATGGAGTAAGCGGATGAAGCATCCGTCGAAGCTGGTGAAGCCGGGCGATGAGGTAGACACGATCATTCTGAGCGTGAACCCGAACGACCGCCGCATCTCGCTGGGCATGAAGCAGTTGCAGGACAATCCCTGGGAGCAGTTGGAGGACAAGTATCCGACGGGCGCAATTATTGAGGGCCGTGTTCGCAACTTGACCGACTTCGGCGCCTTTATCGAGATCGAAGATGGGATTGATGGACTGGTGCACGTCTCGAACCTGAGCTGGACCAAGCGCATCAAGCATCCTTCGGAGGTCCTGAAGAAGGGCGAGAAGGTCAAGGCGATCGTTCTGGGCGTCGAGCCCGAGAACCGCCGCCTGTCGCTGGGCGTCAAGCAGTTGCAGCCGGATGTCTGGGACACGTTCTTCGCCCAGCACCGCGTGGGCGACGTCATCAAGGGCAAGATTCTGCGTACGGCGCAGTTTGGCGCCTTCGTTGAGATTGCGGAAGGAGTCGAGGGCCTGTGCCACGTCTCCGAGGCGGTCGATGCGAACCACCAGCCGGTGGCGATGGATGTCGACTCGGAGCACGAGTTCAAGATCGTCAAGATGAACCAGGAAGAGAAGAAGGTCGGCCTCAGCATTCGGGCAGTTGGCGAAGAGGCCAGCCGTGCCGAGGTGGAGAGCTACAAGGAGCGCGAGAAGTCGCCGAAGGGCAACAACTCGGGTTCGTCGTCCTCATCCTCGTCGAGCAGCAGCACGACGCTGGGCGATCTCATCAACTGGAAGCGGTCTGAGCGCGAGTAAGCTCAGCCTCAACAAGTAAGTACAAGGGCCGTCCTGAGTGGGCGGCCCTTGTACTTGCAAAATAACCCATAATTTTGCACTGGCTTGTGGGTCATTTCCTGACGCTCGATGAGTGGACTCGGTGATATACTGCTCGTCGAGAACCGCATCGGCCTTTCGATGATCTCCTCACGACAAGAAGTCGATGCGGCTGATCACGGCCTAAGATGCGACCACATCGCCAGCCATCGCCGCCTTGGGCTGAGAACACAGCAGCAAGTAGAAAGCGGCAATGTGCGTGATCATCAGCGCGGGTACGTAGATGATCGGGATCGCGTAGGTCGAGCCCAACTGTCCCGCAATTGCGGGAAGGCCGGCCCGGACCGCGTGGTAGTAGTCGAGGACAAGATCGGCTGTTCCAACTGCATTGAAGGCGACGGCTAAGGTCCAGAACAGCGGCCGAATTCTTGTCGCGAGAAGCGCCAGAAGCGCCAGCACGCCGGTAGCAAAATCACCATAGGCTGCGAACGTAGCAAAGCTCGCAGGCAGATCGGGCCCGACTACGCCCGGAAGAATAAAAACCAGGCCGAAGAAGCGGAAGCTGTGAATCGTAGCGATTACGCGTTGCGCTTCGAAACTGTCCATTGACCTGAGCTTGGGCCAGAAGTAAACCCTGAAGCAGAGCAAGCACGCTACATAACCGAAAACGAGATGGATGTTGAAGATGGTGTCCGGCGCCATTTTGGCCTCCTATCGCATGGTATGAGAGACATGATCGTCTCCTTCCAGGGTTCCTCCTGCAGCAGTGCTACCGCGAGGAGAGTCTCACGGCTGCGCACCTGGGCCTATCAACATCCTGAGCGGCATCAAGGGTCCAACGGGAATGTACTGGTCATCCATCAATTGACCCTTAGCGAGCGGTAGCGTTTCCATAATGGCTTGTGCCTCCTCCTTGGTCTTCGCCTCCACAAGGAAGATGACGCCTTTGCCATCGCCGCGCGAATACCACTCGCGGATTTTCCCGTCGAGATAGAGCCTCACGGTTGCCTCAACCTCCGACGGCATCACGGCCATGATTTGTTGAACGGTTACGCCCTGCTTGGGAGACTGAATGACCAGCACTGCGGTAGTTTTAGGTATCGCCGCGCTGGGCAAGCCTTGGGAGACTCCCGACTGTGATTGCGCTACTGATGCGACGGGTAGCATTGCCATGAGTAAAGGGATCATCAATTTCACCGGTTATCCTTTCGATTCAATCAGGTTATGGTTTTGCTTCTTGTAAAGAGTACGATCGTACTCTTCGCGGACAAAAAAATTACTGCTCCGCGAAGGACTTTATAAAAAAAATCCTCGCCTCCATCAACATCTGCTCACGCCTTTGGGGGGACGAGGTCATCCGGGCCACAGTCAGCACCCCAGCCATACTGGAGAACAACAGTTGAAACTTCGCCACTTTTTCTTCTCGCGTCCGACCGGGAACAAATGGCAGTAGCCGCTCACGGTACGCTTCTCGCGACGCCTCAATCCGCTTTCGCACGGACAGAGGCTTTCGCGCCAACTCCGGCCCGAGGGCGGAGATCACGCAACCCATTCCTGGCGAATTCGCGTGACGCTCGCTTAGATAGTATTCGATCATTGCCCGCAGAGCGTGGCCTTCGGCAGCGGACCTTGCAATTTTATCCATGCCGCTTCCCATCTCGTCGAATGCCCGGGCTACCGCTTCGATGAACAGGTCGTCCTTGCTCTCAAAATGCCTGTAGAATCCCCCTTTCGTCAGGCCTACCTTCTTCATCACCGTCCCGATGCCGCTGCTGTCACCGCCGTGCTCACGGAAAGAGCGAGCGGCCACGGCAAGAATGTTCTCGTGGTTCTGTGCTTTGTGTTCCAGGGAGTACCGCATGAGGAAAGAGTACAAACGTACTCTTATGCCTGTCAAGCGTAAAATTGATCTTGCTAACGCCACCCCGCGACCATGGATATGACGAGCAAATCCGCTGTCGAAAGCTCCGGGCGTATAGCGGGCAAACCGAAAGTTGACTCACTTGACGCCTTCAGGGCAGTCACTCCTTGAGCAAAGGGTGAGATCTGAGCCGGGTACAATTGGGGCGCGCTGGTCAACGTCAGCGGCCAAACCGCTGAGGGAATGTACAAGGTTTAATCGGAACTTTTCAAATTGCCTGCGGCTTTTGTGGGGGTATCGGGGGGAGTACCGGGGTTCTTTTCACACGCGCTGGGCGGCGCGCTCTCTTAAACTTTAGATTGATGATGGGCCTCAGAATATGGAAGCGGCGGTTATGTGGGGGTTGCGTTGCGGTGCTTTGCTGCTGCGCGATGGCGCAGAGTTTGTCGGCTAAGACGAGGACGGCAGCGCATCGCCGGGTGGAGTTGACGCCGTGGCAACAGGCAGTGCAGGGTCGGGAGAAGCTGGAGGCGATTCCTGCGGGAGCGCGGACCAGGGCGGAGTATACGCAGGCGATGGACGGGTTTCGCACGATCTATCATGAGACGCCGGGGGACACGTATGCGCCTGCCGCGGTGAATGCTGTGGCGGAGTTGCTGGCGGAACAGGGACGCGGATCACACGATACCAAGTTGCTCAACGATGCGATTGGGCAGTATGAGTTCTTGCGGAAGCAGTATCCCGGGAGTTCGCTGCGGGTGGCGGCGCTGCTGGCGGAGGCGCAGATTTATCAGAATGATCTGCACGATGCTTCGGGCGCGCGGAAACAGTATGCTCTGCTGGTAAAGGACTATCCCAAGAGCGAACTGGCGGAGGAGGCCCGGGCCGGACTGGCGTCTTTGAAGGAACCAGGGATCAGGGAGCAGAAAGACAGAGGTCAGGGAACAACAGGAACCAGGGATCAGAAGGGCGTGGAGCAGGCTGCTGTGAGCGGCAGGGGTGCCGCGGGAAGTTCGTTTGCTCCGATGCCGGTGACGAAGAGAAGAGTGGTTGTGCAGAGCGGGGTGGATGAGAACGCCTCGGCTCCGGCTTCGGTAAAAGAGACTAAAGATAGCGTTGGTGTAGAGGCGGGGCCAGCGCACGTTGCCCAGACATCGGTGAGACGTCATGGACTGGCGCAGGTGACGGGAATTCGGCATTGGTCGACACCGAACTATACACGGGTAGCGATTGACCTGGGTGACGACGTGACCTATGAGGCTGCGCGAGTGCCGAATCCTGACCGTATCTATTTTGATTTGCATGGGACACGGCTGGCGCCGGAGTTAGTGGGGAAGAGTTTTACAGTAACGGACGATGGCTTTTTGAAGCGTGTCCGTGCGGCACAATTTACCAACGATATGACACGGGTGGTGCTGGATGTAAATGATGTGACGGAGTATTCGGCGTTTTTGCTGCCGAATCCTTATCGCTTGATTATCGACATTCATGGGGGGAGTAAAGAGCAGGGAACAGGGATAGCGGCAGTTGGCAGGGCGGCTTCCGCTCCGCAGACTGCCGTTGTGGCGAAGTCGACGCCAACGCGCCCGGTGCCGAATACGGTGGAGGCGAAATCGAACAGCCTGGCGGAGATGGCATCGTTGAGCGATCAGCCGGGCAAGGTGGAGGCGACACGCAGGCCAACTTCGCAGCCGATTTCGGCGATAGTACGAGAGCAGGGAACAGAGACCAGGAACCAGGGATCAGGAAGTGCTGAACAAAAGCTGGATGCTGGCGGCAGGCGCACGAAGAGGAGCAGGGCCGAGATTGCGGGTGCGGTTCCGGCGCGGGCGGCGGTGCCTACGGCGGATGGAGAGACTTCGCTGATAAGGGCGCTGGGGTTGAAGATTGGGCGCATCGTGATCGACGCGGGACACGGCGGGCATGACTCGGGCACGCTGGGATATGGCGGTATTGAGGAGAAGGATGTGGTGCTCGATGTGGCGCTGCGGCTGGGCAAGCTGCTGCATGAGCGGCTGGGCGCGGAGATCATTTATACGCGGTCGGACGATACCTTTATTCCTTTGGAGACGCGAACGGCGATTGCGAATAAGGCGCAGGCGGACCTGTTTCTTTCTATCCATGCAAACTCTTCGCGGGATGAGACCGCGCGTGGAGTGGAGACGTACTACCTGAACTTTACGACGCAGCCGGATGCGCTGGAAGTGGCGGCGAGAGAGAACGCAGTTTCCGATCAGTCGATCCACCAGCTCAGCGACCTGGTGAAGAAGATTACGTTGAAGGACAAGATTGCGGAGTCGCGGGAGTTTGCCAGCGACGTGCAGGAGAGTTTGTACGGCGGGCTGGAGAGGGGCAATGCGGGACTAAAGGACCGCGGCGTAAAGAAGGCCCCGTTTGTGGTGTTGATTGGAGCGAATATGCCGTCGATTCTGGCGGAGATATCTTTTGTGACGAATCCGAACGACGCGAGGCAGTTGGAAGAGCCGGAGTACCGCGAACGGGTGGCGGAGAGCTTGTACAAGGGCGTTGCAAGGTATGAGGCTGGGCTAAGCGGTGTGAAGCTGCCCACGGAGCGGGCGAGCACCAGGTGAGGGCTACAGCTTTCGAGGGCGTTCTGGTGATAGTCTGACCGCTGTATGGGTTTTTCTTCACGGTTTCGGATCATGTCGGGGGCGTTGCTGGGTGTGGCGCTGGCGGGTGGATTGGGTTCGGTCCTTTATGGACAGGCGGCAAAGACGATGCTGGTGGAGCCTCCCGTTCCTCTGCTGCCGTCGAGCTTTGGGGCGTGGCAACGTGCGGGAGAAGCTCCTGCCTGCAAAGATTGTTTTCAGCCTGAGGGACAGGCGGCAGATGTCTTAAAAGAAGATGGACTCAACCGTGGCGATACGATCACTTATCAGCGGAAGAAGGGCACGGGAACGCTGGATGTGACGGCGTTTCAGTTTGGCGATGCGACGGGAGCGGTGAGCGCGTTTACTTATCTGCGCAAGCCGGGTTCGCGGCTGGTTCTATCGGGAAACGGGAAGGTTGGCTCGGAGATGGCATCTTCGGGCGCGGGAGACTTTATCTTTCGCAGCGGTGTCACCGTGGTCATAGCGGACGTGAGCAGGGCGGGTGCTTCTGTGGTGAACGATCTGCGTTTGTTGGAGACGACACTGCCGAAGATCGGTGGTACGAAGGCGCAATCTCCGCTGCTGCCGACGCTGCTGCCCGCGAAGGGGTTGGAGGCGGAGACGGTGCGGTATGCGCTGGGACCTGCGGGTTATCAGGCGATGGGTGGCGTGTTGCCTGCGGAGATCATTGGCTTTGATAAGAGCGCCGAGGTGGTGATGGCGAAGTATGAGGGTCGCGGCATGTTGACGCTGCTGCTCTATCCGACGCCGCAGATTGCAGGGAACCACGGACGGGCGATCGAGGCCGAGATGAATCGCCAGGGCGCGGCAGCGGGAACGGTAAAGCTCCGGCGCGAAGGGCCGCTGGTGGCGATGACGACGGGAGCATGGAGTCCCGACGCGGCGCAGAAGATGGTTGAAGATGCCCATCTACACGTTGTGATGACGTGGAACAAGACTCCGCCGCTGGACTTTAGAACAGAAGTACACAAGACGGTGAGCCTGCTGACCAGCATTGCCATCTTTTCGGGCTTGCTGGCGCTGGCGGCGGTGATACTGGGGTTGTTTCTTGGGTTTGGAAGGGCGGCAATTCGTGTGCTGCAGGGAAAGCCAGCGGCGACGGAACCGGAGTTTTTACGGATTGACCTGAGCGGACAATTCGCAAAGATTCATCTGGAAGCGCAGGAACCTGAACCAAAAGTGTAATTTGGCTGCACCGGAGATGGTGCAGGTCGGGAGCTAAACGGCTGATTTGATAGTGGTTCAGTAATCAGTCGTATCATGTATGGCGAATATAAGGCGAATACATAGACCGCTGTTGTATGAGAAGTAACCCCCGTAACTAACTCCTAAATAACGACTTATCGTGCGACTGTTTAAGCCTTGACACCTGATTTTGGCAAACTTAGTATTTCGCCAGAAAGTTCTGATGGCTTTGCCTCCGTTGGAACTATTCTCCCTAAAGAAGAGGCCACCCTGTTGCCGGGTGGCCTCTTTGTTTCTTTGAAACATTTCCAGTGCAGAAGATCTTGGTTAGGAAAGGTCGTTTGCAAAATTGCGACTGCCGATCGCGGAACTCTGTTGCAAAGAGCGAGATGCTGAGACCATGTAAAGTTTTCCTAGTGCTTTTATGTTCATGAGTTTAGACATAAGAAGATTTTGGAAACAATCTGTCGAGGACAAATCAAATTGAAGATACGAGTGCAACGCTCAATGTTGTCCTACATGATTGCCGGAGTTTTAGGTTTGCTGAGCGTTCTTCCTTCTGTTGCAAGTTCTGTGCTGCCGGCGCCGGTTGTGGTCTCCTCGGGTTGGCAACTGCAGGACGCGGCCAAAGTATCTGAAACTGGAGATGCCGTCTCGCTGCCGAGTTTTAAATCTGAAGGCTGGTACACGGCTACTGTGCCGGGCACCGTGCTCACAAGTCTGGTGAATGATGGTGTCTATCCCGAGCCGCTCTACGGAGAGAACAATCGCCCCGACAGAATTCCTGAGAGCCTGTGCCGCACACCTTACTGGTATCGGGTCGCCTTCACTGTTCCGAAGTCGTACTCGCACAAGTTGATCTGGCTCAACTTCGATGGCATCAACTATGCCGCGGAGGTATGGGTGAATGGCAAGCAGGTTGGCATCATCAAGGGAGCCTTCATCCGGGGAACATTTGATATCTCGTCGCTAGTCAAGCCAGGCAAGAAGGCTGTTCTGGCTGTGCTGATTACTCCTCAGCCGCATCCCGGAGTGCCGCATGAACATACGATTCGGAACGGCATGGGCCTGAACGGTGGCATCACCGCCATCGATGGGCCGACATTTCTCTCTACGATTGGCTGGGACTGGATGCCTGCCATTCGTGATCGCGACACCGGCATCTGGCAGAAGGTCTATCTCTCTGCGAGTGGTCCGGTGGTCGTCAAGAATCCTCTGATAGAGACTGATCTGCCGCTGCCGAAGACAGATACCGCGGACATCTCCATTCGGGCGACTGTCGAGAACGTGACCGACAAACCCCAAAAGGGCGCGCTAAAGGGTAGCTTCGGAGGCATCAGCCTTGAGCAGGATGTAGAGCTTGCGCCTCACAGTTCAACGGTGGTTTCGCTTCCGGCTCAGCGCGTCGATCATCCAAAACTGTGGTGGCCGAACGGCTATGGGCCGCAGAATCTTTACACGCTGCACCTTAGTTTTGTCGTCAAGAAGAAGATCTCCGATACCAGCGATACCACCTTCGGCATCCGCAAGATCACCTACTCCGTTCCCGATTCGGAGAACCTCACGGTCTCGGTCAATGGCGTCCGCATCTTTATTCGGGGTGGTGACTGGGGTTTGGATGAGGCGATGAAGCGCAACCCGCGTGAGCGGTTGGAAGCGCAGATCCGCATGCATCAGATTGCCAACCTCAACTTGATTCGTAACTGGGTTGGGCAGAGCACGAATGAAGACTTCTACAAGCTGTGCGACAAATACGGCTTGTTGATCTGGGATGAGTTTTTTCAGCCGAACCCCAGCGATGGTCCGAATCCTACCGATCTGGTTACTTATATGGCCAATGTCCGCGACAAGATCCTCCGTTTTCGCAACCATCCATCGATTGCGATCTGGTGTGCACGTAACGAAGGCTATCCGCCGAAAGAGATCGACGATCAGTTGCGTCCGATGATGGCCGAACTTGATCCCACGCGGCTGTATCAACCCAGCTCCACCGCCGGGCATGGAGTCTTTTCGAGTGGCCCTTATCATTGGAGGACACCGCGCGAATTTTATGCCTTCAAGCATGCCTTCAAGACCGAGATCGGCAGCGTCTCGATTCCGACGCTGGAGTCGATCCACGGCATGATGCCGCAGAAGGACTGGGAGATCATCAACGATGATTGGGCAGAGCATGATTTTGCCAGAGGCGCATCGGGCGGAGATACCTACCGAGATGTCATCGAGGCGCGCTATGGAAAGCTGGCGAACCTTGCCGATTTCGTTCGGAAAGCCCAGCTTGCCAACTACGAGGCGTTTCGCGCCATGTATGAAGGACGCAATGCCAAGCTCTTTAATCCCAGCACGGCCATCATTACCTGGATGAGCAATCCTGCGCAGCCCAGCTTTGTGTGGCAGCTTTATCATCATGACCTTGAACCGAACTCGTCTCTCTTTGCGGTGCAGAAGGCGGGCGAACTGGTCCATATTCAGTTGAATGAGAGCAATGGCGACGTGCAGGTCATCAATAATCTCCCCACGCCGTTGACAAATGCTACCGCGCACGTCTCGATCTATAACCTCGACGGCTCCATTCCGTATCAGCACGACTTTAATGTGACCGCCGCGCCAAGTGTTGCCACCAGTCTGGGTGTGGTGGAGTGGCCCGCGAATCTCGCGAATCTATCGTCGGTCTACTTCGTCAAGCTGGAACTGCATGATGCGTCGGGGAAGCTGCTCTCCGACAACTTTTACTGGCGCGCACTGCCTGCTCATCAGGACGACCTGACAGCCCTCAACCAGTTGCCGACGGTTACGCTCGATGCGAAGATCGAGCGGCACGACGCCGATGGCAAGTGCCTGTTGTCGGTCACGCTGCACAATCCCGGCGCTCAGGTGGCGCTGATGGCGCATCTGCAACTGCGCCGTCAAGGTTCGGGAGAGCGTGTGTTGCCGGTCTATTACACCGGAAACTACGTCTCGCTGGTGCCCAATGAGACGAAGACCATTTCGATTGAGGCGAGTGAGGCGGACCTCAAGGGAGAGGTGCCGCTGGTTGTCGTCGATGGATGGAACGTTGGCGTGGTTCCTTCCTCATCGCCTGCCGCTGCCATCGGGTTGAATGTGGATGCTCAGGTCAGCCACTGGCCGGTAACCGGATTGCCGATGTACGTTCCGCCGACGCAGTAAATAAAGTTTGTTGGCGTCCGAAAGAGTTGCCGACCACGCGGCCCTGACCTCATTTCTAGGCTGTGCAGGCGGCTGTTTCGCCGTATTTCGGTGGTCCCCCCCTCCCCCTACTTAAGTCCTAAAGTCTTCGAAACAAATTGCTTAAGTCTGGACCTCGGTACAGACTCAGTGCCAAATGAAAAGCCCGGCGTGAGCCGGGCTTTGATCTTTCCTCTGTTTTCATTTTATCAGGGGTGTCAATGGGCCAGATGGATTCAAAGAGCGGAAAGGCCCTGTTGGCAACAAGTGAGATTTACTTCCGATTACCCGTCATCTAAGTGAACTAACAAATATGTGTCCGTATGCAATAGGCACTGGTACATTTCTGTGATGGAAACATGGATACGTAGAGCTTGCCGCCAGAGAGCGTGGCGAACGGTTATCGCATGGACCATGCTCACCGGGGCCGTGATCGCAGGAAATGTCTTTGCAGCTAACTACTGGCGGAATTTCAGCACAGGCCCATATCCCCTATCGGTCGTCGAGCTTGCGGCTAGTATCCCCGGTCAGTCGAAACAGGAGTTTGTCTCCATAACGGGAGAAAAGGTCGTCGATTCGGGAGTGCAGGAGATAACAACCGAATCGCGAGACGGGGTGAAGGGGACGCCGCAGCCGACAGCCAACTATTACGTACTGGTTGTCGGTGGCCGCCTTCTCGTTGTCAAAGCAAAAGAAGAACCGCCCTTGCATGTGGAAGGCAAGTTGTATTCGTCAGCCAGTATCGTTCCAACTATCCTTCCGGAGGCCTCAGACGAAATGCTCAGAGAGAAATTTTTGCCGGTCATGCTAGATACGACAGAGAATTATCGTGCTGGCGGATACATCGCCATCGCCGCGATGCTGTTCTTCTGTTTTCTGTTATGGAAAATCGCCTTGCCTGCATGGAGATACACGAGAGACATCACTCTGCATCCTGTCGTGCAACGTGTCGAAAGCTGGCCCGATGCGCTAGAAGTAACAGTCCTTTCAGAACGCGAACTCCACATGAAACCAGCATTCAAGAGCGACGGTATCTTGATAACCGATACATTCGCGATTCGAAATCAATTTTTCAGATTCAACATCTTGCCTCTCTCGCATCTAGTGTGGGCTTATAGAAGTGAGACACAACGCTATGTGTACTTCATCCCCACCGGAAAGACTATGCGGGCGGTGTTGATTTTCTATGGGGGCGATGTTTCTCTTCAAGGTAAGCTGGACCGCGTGAATGAGCTAATACTTTACGCTTCATCACGAGCGCCCTGGGCGATCGTAGGACACACGCCGGAGCTTTCAACTCTATGGCACAAGGACACTACCGCCTTCGTCGCTGGGGTAGAGGAGCGTCGTCGAAATTTTGAATTACAGGGTTCGAGGGTAACTGAATGATTGTCTGGTCGGGTTTTGGCATTCTCGCTGGCTTGCTGCCGGTTTTAGGCTATTTAGTTGTAGCTGGTCTGGTTCAAGCCGCTGCTGGAGCTAACTATATAAATCATCATTCTTGGCCCGGCGCTCTCGGAACACTAATGGGTGCAGCTGGAGTGTGGGCGTTATCTGTGAAGCTTTCAGAACCTGAAAGGCACACATTCTTTTACATACCTCTGAGATACCTCTCCGTTTTATTCGCTGTTGTAGCAGTGCTTATGTTGCTCATTAAGACAGATTCATCTCTTTGATTCGTGACATCCAAATCTTGCCATTGCACTCCAAACCCAAAATTGTCAGCCAATGGGCAAGTCATTGGCAAATCGAAAGTTGTCCCGAAACGGGGTGCCATCCGGAGACTCCGTTGTCTCGGTGAGTGCAAAATTGCCTTCGCATAAATTGGGGGATACTGCCTTTCGAGATCGCTGTGGAGAATAAAAGGGTTGTTTTGCTGCTTGATGCTCCATTTTGGCTGAGAACAATGGGTGGGGTGCGTTCAGCACCCGCTGACCGGAGACCTAACTGAATCGTGTGTGTGTCATCGGGGCCAATGTGTCCAAAGAGCGAAAAGCCCGTTTTCTCTTACTAATCCCTATGTAGTATATTCAATAAGAAGTATGCTACATAGGGGTAGATCATGCTGGAACTCAAGAATGTGTCGAAGAGCTATCGCAGTATTCCTGCTGTGAGGGATGTAAGCTTCGTTCTGAGAGAGGGCGAGGTGCTGGGGTACCTGGGGCCGAATGGTTCGGGGAAGTCGACGACGGTGAAGATGGTGATCGGCATGATTCAGCCGACGAATGGCAAGATCTTTTTTGAGGGAAGGAACATCCATGACGATCTGGCGTCGTATCGGGCACAGCTTGGGTATGTGCCTGAGGAGGCGCAGGTGTACAACCATCTTTCGGGGCTGGAGTATCTGCAACTGGTGGGACGGTTGCGTGGGATGCAAGAGAAGCTGATCGAGCGCAAGGCGCGGGAGCTGCTGCAGCTGATGTCGCTGGAGGCGGCGCAATACTCGGCGCTGTCAGACTATTCGAAGGGGATGAAGCAGCGGGTATTGATTGCGGCGGCGCTGCTGCATGATCCGAAGCTGATTGTTTTTGACGAGCCGCTCTCGGGACTGGATGTAGTATCTGCGCGGCTGTTCAAGGACTTGCTGGCGCTGCTGGCACGCGAGGGAAAGGCAATTCTTTACATCTCGCATGTATTGGAAGTGGTGGAGCGGATATGCGATCGCGTGATTGTGCTGGCAAAGGGCAGGGTGGTTGCCGATGCGGCGCCGAGCGAACTGACCAAGCTGATGGAGTTGCCGACGCTGGAGAGCGTCTTTGCGCAACTGGTGCAGCAGACGGACACGGAGCAGGTGGCGCGGGAGATGGTGGACGTCATGAAGGTGCGCCATGGCTGAGAGACGCAGTGTGACTCGTATGCTGGTCGACCATTTCTTCCGGCGCTTCTTCGACAACGACACCATCCAGGTGGAGGGAGATACGCTGACGACGGTGGTGCGCGCTATTTCGATTGTGGCAGTGCCGGGGCCGATGATTGGATTCTTCATGCAGAACCAATATCCGCGGAGATCTCTGTGGGGCAGGGTTGAGGACGAGTACCTCTTTGTGCTGATTTCGTTTGCGGTAATGGGAGCGGTATCGATCTTTGAGTGGGAGATGCTGTTTCCTGACCGGCTGGATTTTTTGATCCTTTCGCCGCTTTCGTTGAAACCGATGCAGATGCTGGCGGCAAAGGCTGCTGCTTTGATCGGGTTTCTGACGCTGTTTCTGGTTGGCTGCAATCTCTTTGGAACGTTTATGTTGCCGGCGGTGAGCAAAGGGGACTTCTTCCGCCAGATATATGCGCATGGGGCAGCGGTGCTGCTGGCGGGAGTGTTTGCGGCGCTGTTTTTTCTGGCGCTGGGCGGTGTGCTGCTTTGTGTGCTGGATGCGGCGCGGTTTCGCGTGGCTTCGCCGATCATGCAGATGTTGTCCGTGATGGTGCTGGCATTGCTGATGCTGCATTATGCAAAGTATGGCGATTCGATGCAGGCGTTGCTGTCGGAGCCTCTGGGGATGGCGCGATGGATGCCGCCTCTTTGGTTTCTGGGCGTGTATGAGCAGCTCCTTCGCGGAGCTGCCGCACCGGCGTTTGCACACGAGATGACGCGGTATGCGGTTCGTGGAACAGCGATCGCGGCGGCGATGGTCTTGCTGACCTATCCGATGGCATGGGCGCGGATGCGCAAGATGGCCATCGAAGGAGGCGGGGGTAGACGACGGCAGCCGTCGCGCTGGGCGGCGCGGCTGGTGCATGGTGTGGTTCGGAGGCCGGGAGAACGCGCAGTGTTTCACTTTATCGGGCAGACGATTGCCCGGAACAATCGCTATCAGGTGTATCTGGCGGTGTACTGCGGAACAGGCCTCGCACTGGCTGTGGCGTGCGCGGTGACGTTTCATGCGGTGGGTGGGAGAATCGAGGCCGCGCTCTCCGACAAGGGCCTGCACGCGATGATGCCTCTGCTGTTGTTCTGGGTGATTGCAGGGTTGCGAACGGCCTTTGCGTTTCCGCTCAATCTGTCGGCGGGATGGGTCTTTCGCATTACGGGCGTGAATCTCGGGGAGTGTACGGGGGCGGCGCGCAGATGGGTCCTTTTGTGCGCGATGGGTGTGATGGGCTGCATCTTGGCTGCTTTGCGAGTGGCGGGATGGGATGCGCGGCATCTGCTGGTGCAGGCGGTGTGTGGGCTATGCCTTTGTGTCCTGCTGACCGATGGGTTCTTCTTCTTTCAACAGAGCGTGCCGTTCAACCGGCCGAGGATGCCGGGGAGGACCAGTTTGCCGCTGATGCTGACGCTGTATGTGGGGGTGTTTCCGCCGTTTATCTTCTGGGTAATCCATATGGAGATGCAGATGGAGAAGAATCTGATGAAGCTTCTGTTGCTGGGACTCGCAACGGCAGTGATTCATGCTGGCCTGGGAGTGCTGCGTAGAGGGTCTGAGGAGATCGAGGAAGAGATGGAGGGCTATGAGGGGGAGTTTCAACTGCTGGGCCTTAGTTTGCGAGGATGAAATGTGGAAGCCGACGCCGCTGTGAGGATCAGCCGGTGTTGCGGAGGCCGGCGCTGATGCCGTTGATGGTGGCGGAGATGGCGCGGTTGAGCTCGGGGGAGTCGGGTTTGCCTTCGGCGATGGCGGCGCGTTTGCGCCGGATGAGTTCGACTTGGATGAGCGACATCGGGTCAACGTATGGGTTGCGCAGCCGGATGGAGCGCTCGAGGACGGGGTTGTTTTCGAGGAGCGTCTTTTGCTGCGTGATCTCTAGGATCATGCGGTGGGTGAGGTTGAACTCTGCTTCCAGGGTGGCGAAGACTCGGTCGCGGAGGGCAACGTCCTCGACCAGCGAGGCGTAGAGGCGGGCGATGCCGAAGTCGGCTTTGGCGAGCGCCATCTCTACGTTGCGGACGATGTCGAGGAAGAGGGGAAAGTCGCTGGCCATGGTCTGGAGCAGGGCGAGGCCGTTGGGGTTTTCCTTTACGAAGCGGTCTAGCGCGTGGCCTACGCCGAAGAAGGCAGGGACGAGCTGGCGGGACTGCATCCAGCCGAAGACCCAGGGGATGGCGCGGAGATCGGCCATGGATTTTTTTCCGCTGCGTTTGGCTGGGCGGGAGCCGAGGCGGGCGTGTTCGAGCTCTGCGACCGGGGTAGCCTGCTCGAAGTAGGTAAAGGTCTCCGGGTTGTCCAGGATGTGTTTGCGGTAGAAGTCGTAGGAGGTTGTGGAGAGCTGGTCGATGGCGGTCTCCCACTCGGGGAGGATCTCGCCGGTGAGGTGGGGAGGCAACGTGCCGCGCTGGCAGATGGCGTCGGGGCGGACCAGGGCGTCGAGTGAAGCAGCGATCATCAGTTCGAGGTTGCGCTCGGCGAGGACGACGTCGGAGTACTTCCAGTTGAGGACTTCGCCTTGCTCGGTGAGGCGGAGTTCGCCGGTGAAGCTGTCGATGGGCTGAGCGAAGATGGCGCGGTGGGTGGGGCCGCCGCCGCGGCCTACGGTGCCTCCGCGGCCGTGGAAGAGGCGCAGGGTGACGCCGCACTCGCGGGCCACTTCGTGGAGGGCGCGATGAGCTTTGTAGATCTCCCAGGTGCTGGTGATCATGCCACCGTCTTTATTGGAGTCGGAGTAGCCGAGCATGACCTCCTGCTTGTGGTTCCAGCTTTTGAGCAGAGGCTGATAGGCCTCGCTGGTCCAGAGCTGACGGCAGATAGCGGGAGCGTTCTGGAGGTCTTCGATGGATTCGAAGAGAGGGACGGGTTGCAGGCCGGGGTCTTGCGTGGCCTCGTCGGCTTCGACTTTGACGCCGCCGAGACGGGCCAGCCAGAGGACGTGGAGCACGTCTTCGGCGCTGGTGGCTCCGCTGATGACATACTGGCGGATGGCCTCGGGGGCGTAGGCTTTTTTGAGTTCGGCGATAGCGCGGAAGGTGTCGAGGACTTCACTGGTCTGCGGGGTGAGGGCTGCAGGGAGATGGAGTTCCTGAGACGAGCCTGCGGCGGATGGCGATTGCCAGGAGGAGATTTCGGCGATGGCGGCTGCGTGGACGCGGGCGTGCTGGCGGATGTCGAGCGTGTGGAGGTGGAGCCCGTAGGTGCGGACCTCAATCAGCAGCGGATCGATGAGCATCCGCGCGAGGCGGGGACCGCGGTTCTTGACGAGGCTGTCGCGGAGGGCGGTGAGGTCGGAGAGGAGGTCGGAGGCGCGGGTGTAGCGGGTGAGCGCGGGGTTTGGCGGCAGCGGGACGGAGCCCTGCGGCATGGCTCCGAGACGCATCATGATGCAGGAGATGAGCAGGCGCAGCGACTCGTAGGGGAAGCGCTGTTCGAGGGCGGTCTGGCCAGCGGCGCGAAGCTGGGCGAGGTAGCGGTCGAGGAGTGCTTTGACCTCAGAGGAGATCGGGACCTGCTGCGTGGAGCTGCCGAGCTGATCGAAGACGTTTTGCAGGCGGCGGCGGTAGTGGTTGAGCAGGAGGTTGTGCGCCATTGCGAGAGCTTCGCGGGTGACCTCGGGGACGACGAATGGATTGCCGTCGCGGTCGCCGCCGATCCATGAGCCGAAGCTGATGAGCTGGGGCAGATCGGAGATGGCGGGTGGGGCAGAGACAGAATTTGCGGAGGTTCCTCCCACGTCCTCAAGTGCCGGACGTGGGGCACCCGGGCTTTTGATCGATTCGGGATATTCGGCGGCGAGGGCGGCGGATACTTCGGAGTAGAGGACGGGAAGGGTGTCGAAGAGGCTGGTCTCGTAGTAATCGAGTGCCATGCGGATCTCGTCGCGGACGGTGGGGCGCGCGCTGCGAACGTCGTCGGTCTGCCAGAGGGCGGTGATCTCGGCGATGAGGTCGCGCTCGAGCGATTCAAGATGGGGCGTAGGGACGGGGATGCGGTCGAGCTGTTCGAGCAGGTCGGAGATGCGGCGGCGCTTGAACATGACCGAGCGGCGGGCGACTTCGGTGGGGTGCGCGGTAAAGACGGGAGTGATGCAGATGCGGCGGAGAAAGTCGTAGGCCTGGGTGGCGTCGAGGCCGGCTTCGCGGAGGCGGCGGAGGGTTCCGCGGAGATCGCCGCGCTGTGGAGCGGCGTTCTGGTCGAGCTGGATGGCGAGACGGCGACGCTTGCGGTGGTTGGTCTCGGCGAGGTTGATGAGCTCGAAATAAAATCCGAAGGCGCGGGCGAGCTGGTAGGCGGCGGAGAGTTCGAGCGCGCCGACACGGCGAAGGGCTTGCTGGAGGTGCGAGGTGGCTGCGGCTGCGTCTTCTTTTGCGTCGGCTTCGCGGCGGGCAATAGCGGTGCGGCGGAGGGCTTCGACGGCGTCGTAGAGAGGGTCGCCGGCCTGCTCGCGCAGGACGCCTCCAAGGAGGATGCCGAGGGAACGGACGTCGCGGCGGAGCGGAGCTTCTTTTAAGTCTCCAGTAGGTGCCTGGAGTTCGGCAAGGCGTTGAGACCAGTTAGGAGGAGTCCACAAGGACGGCATGACTCAACGATAAATCAATCGCGGCTATGGACGGTAAGATCGACCGTTGTTCGAATGGGCGGGAGAAGGACAGCGATTATTTCGGAGAAATAAAAAGCGCCCAGGCTGGGCGCTTTTTGAGAAATAGTGACGGTGAGATTCGTCACATGACGAAGGCAAGTTTTTCGAGTTCTTCCTGCATGGACTGTAATGAGGCAACGGACTCGATACGCGATGCCGCGATGCGCGCAGCATCGGTGGAGACGCCATAGCCGCGTCCGGAGAGGAAGCTGCTGATGAGGTCAGCGGACTGCCAGGAATCAAGGCTCGATTTCCGCAGTTCTTCGCGCAGGCCGTTGAGATCTGCTGCCGGAAACTGTTCAATCTGGTTCTTCTGAATGTCTGTCATGGTCTCTTTCCTCCTCTCTCGATGACGCGATGTCATCTGTTTTGCCTTCCACTTATTGGATGCGGAAAGCGATCTGAGGTTACATTTTCCTCGGCAACATAGCTTGCCGAGGAGTGAAATACCCACTTGTTTCTACGCAGAGGTGCAGGAGGAAGTTCCGTAGGTGTGCGAGTTAGATGGTGCGATCCGCAAGCAGGACGGGGATGCCGTCGACGAGGGGATATTGCCGGGCGCAGCCGAGGCAGAGGACGCTCTCCGGCTGAAGCTGCAATGTTTGACGGCAGACCGGGCAGACGATCCAGCGGAGGTCTTCGGGTTTTATGGGCCGTATGCTCATTTTTCTGTTCTGATCTCTATCTTAGCGATTTCGTGGTCTCAGGGTGACCGCTTCAACGCGATACCATGAAGGAGATGAAAAATACTCCTCGAATTTTGGATGGCGTCGCGATCGCCGGGCAGATCAAGGCCGAGGTCGCGATTGAGGTCAAGGAACTTGCGGGCCGCGGAATCATTCCCGGGTTGGCTGTGATTCTTGTGGGCGATGTGCCGGCTTCGCAGATTTATGTTCGCAGCAAGGTGAAGACATGCGGCGAGCTGGGCATCTACAGCGAGATGCTGACGCCGCCGGAGAGCATTACGACGGATGAGATGCTGGCTCTGGTGGCGGAACTGAATGCGCGTGAAGACATCGACGGGATACTGATTCAGTTGCCTCTGCCTAAGCCTGTGGACACGAAACGATTGCTGGAGGCAGTGTCGCCGGACAAGGATGTGGACGGGTTTCATCCCGTGAATGCAGGCCGGTTGCAGAGTGGGCAGCCGGGACTGGCGCCTTGTACGCCTGCCGGGATTATCGAGATTTTGAAGCGCAGCAATCTGCCGATTGCGGGGCAAAATGCCGTGGTTGTGGGACGCTCGGACATCGTGGGCAAGCCGGCGGCGATGATGCTGCTGAATGCTTCGGCGACGGTGACGGTCTGCCATAGCAAGACGAAGGACCTGCCGAAATTTACGTGCGCCGCCGATCTTCTGGTGGCGGCGATTGGGCGTCCGGGGTTTGTGACAGCGGAGATGGTGAAGCCGGGAGCAACGCTGATCGATGTAGGCATCAACCGGGTGACGAATGCCGCGGAGGTCGAGGATTTCTTTCCCGGAGATGCAGCGCGGGCGGCCACGTTCGCCAAACGCGGCTCGGTGGTGGTGGGAGATATCCATCCTGCGGCCTTTGCGATTGCAGGCGCTTACACGCCTGTACCGGGCGGAGTGGGCGCGCTGACGATTGCCATGCTGATGAAGAATACGGTGACCGCGGCGAAGTTGCGTCGCGGGCTCTCCACGGAGAAGGACTAGCTTTATGCTGCGCGTCGGCCTTACAGGCGGGTTGGGGAGCGGCAAGTCGACCGCAGCGAAGTTGTTTTCCGCACACGGCGCGCAGGTGCTTCAGTCGGACACAATCGGACGGGAGTTAATGGAGTCGGGGCAGGCTGTCCACGCAAAAATTGTTGCCCACTTCGGCAAAGATGTGGTGCTGCCCGATGGGCGGCTTGACCGTTCCGCGCTTGCCCATATCGCTTTTGCAGAGGGACGCGCGGACGAGTTGAATGCGATTGTGCATCCCGCGGTGATTGCCCGGCAGCAAGACCTTATCGAAGATATTGCGCGCCGCAACCCTGCCGCGGTGGTAATGGTGGAGTCAGCGTTGATCTTTGAGGCGGCCCACGGCGGGGCCGTTGAATGGCAGCGGCGGTTTGACCGGGTCATTCTGGTGACTGCGCCCGAGGAGATAAAAATTGCGCGGTTTATCCAGCGATGCACCGGCGATGGGAAACTGACTGAAGAGCGGAGGTTGGAGTTTGAGGACGAGGCGCGGCGAAGGTTGGCTCGCCTGGTGCCGGATGACCAGAAGATAGCCCTGTGCGACTACGTTCTCACCAACGACGGCCCCATAAAAGAACTGGAATGGCAGGTTGACCAACTATGGCCGATTCTGCGACTTGCGGCACGTTGAAGATATATCGTTCCGCTGCGATTTGTACCGCGCCGGCTGTATCTCGTTACAATTGAAGACAAGGCCGATATGTTCGGCATAAAGGAATCAAGGGTCTCAATCATGAAACTGCGCCCCGTTCTGCTGGTCATTCTTTTGCTCTCCGGCTTCTATTATCTGACGACGCATCTCGCGCCAACCGGAACCTTTGCGCCGTGGGTGCATCGCACGCTTTCAGGTACCGCCGCGCCGAGTGCGGCTTCGACTACGGTGGCAGGCCCAATGGGCACCCTTGAGCTGACGCAGGCCGCCGCCGCTCCCGCTTTTGACACGGAGGAGCAGCAGAACATTGCCGTTTACAAGAAGGCCATGCCCTCTGTTGTCAACATTACTTCGACGGCTGTGGCGTTCGATTTCTTCTATGGGCCGGTGCCGCAGCAAGGCCAGGGATCGGGCTTCATCCTGACCAAAGATGGCTTGATTCTGACCAACAACCACGTCATCAACAACGCGCAGCAGATCGAGGTCAAGCTCTCGAACAAGCACACCTACAAAGCCCGGCGTCTGGCGGTGGACAAAGGCCACGATCTGGCGCTGCTGAAGATCGACAATGCACCCGACCTGGTGCCGGCAACACTGGCTTCCTCCCAGGGGCTGGTCGTGGGGCAGCGGGTCTATGCCATCGGCAATCCGTTCGGGTTGCAGGGCACGATGACGCGGGGAATCATCTCCGCCATCCGCTCCATTCGCGGGCCGGAGCAGAATCCGATTGAAGATGCGATTCAAACGGACGCCTCCGTCAATCCAGGGAACTCAGGCGGACCGCTGCTGAATTCGCGCGGCGAGGTGATCGGGATTACGACGATGATCGCGAGCAACGGCGCGGACCAGAGCTCGGGCGTTGGGTTTGCTATTCCGATCAATACGGCGAAGGCGGTCCTGAGCGATTTCGAAAAATACGGATATGTGCGTCGGCCTTCGCTTGACATTGTGACCTTGCCGATAGGGCCTGATATCGCTCAGCAGCTCGGCCTTCCGGTGGACTACGGCATCCTCGTTGACCATGTATTGCCGGGGGGTGCTGCGGCACGCGCAGGGCTGCGTGGCGGCAATCAGCGGGCGTACATGGGCAACATCCCGGTGATGATCGGCGGCGATTTGATTGTTGCGCTGGACGGGCAGGAGATTGCCAATGCACAGGACCTTTCGGCAGCGATGAATTCGCATCATGCTGGAGATGTCGTTACGCTGACGATATTCCGCGGCCAGAAGCGAATGGACGTGAAGGTAACGCTGAGCGATGCGAAAGACCAGCAAACCCAGGCGGGAGAGCAGACCTAAGGGGTAGCGATTATTTGTCGCGGCGGACGTAGCGGCGGTCGCTGATGACGTATTGGCCGCTGAGGACGCGGGTGATCGCTTCGGTGTAGACGACGTGTTCCTGCTGCAGAATGCGGGCCGAGAGGGTTTCAGCGGTGTCATCCTCTTTGATGGGGACCGTCTTTTGCAGGATGATGACGCCGTGATCGACAGCCTCATCGACGAAGTGGACGGTGCAGCCGGCAACCTTCGCGCCATATTCGAGCGCCTGTCTCTGAGCGTCGAGGCCGGGAAAAGCGGGCAGCAGCGAGGGGTGGATGTTGAGGACGCGGTTGGGAAAGGCGCGCACAAACTCTTCGGTGAGGACGCGCATGTATCCGGCAAGACAGATCAGATCGACGCGATGCTGATGCAGCCGGGCAATCATCTCCGCATCGTGGTCGGCGCGCTTGCGTCCGGCTGAAGGAACGCAGAAGGCGGGGATCTTCAGCTCACGTGCAGCGTCCAGTCCGGGAGCGTCTTCGCGGTTGGAGAGAACGACTGCGATCTTTGCGCCGAGCAAGCGATGATCGCTGATTGCCTTGGCAATCGCAAGAAAGTTCGACCCGCGCCCGGACAGCAAGATTCCTAGCCGCTTCACTCCACGCTCCTATTTGGTTGTGCTGCCTAGTATCGACGATACGTGACGAGGCTGCCGCTGCTATGTCTTTGGATGCCGTTAGCTATGCCAACGCTGCATCGGAAGCTAGTTGTAGCTGACCTTGCGCTCGCCGCGAACGATGCGTCCGATGATGACATGGCGTTCGTTGGCGCGGTTGAGGATGGCCTTGGCCTTCTTGATCTTTTCGGCTGGGATGACGGCGATGAGGCCGATGCCCATGTTGAAGGTGCGCAGCATCTCGTCCTGGTCCACGTTGCCGAGCGCTTGCAGATGCTCGAACAAAGGGGGTACGTGCCAGGAGGCCAGGTCGACCAGCGCGCCCATGCCCTTTGGGAGGATGCGAGGCAGGTTCTCCGTGATGCCGCCGCCGGTGATGTGGGCCATGCCGCTGACGACTTCGGCTCCTGTTAATTTTTTGACGATGGCGAGATAGCTGCGGTGGGTGCGCATCAATGCCGCGCCAGTCTTGTCTTTCAACTCGTTGACGTAGTGGTCCGGGTTGTACTTTGCGACTTCAAAGAGCAGCTTGCGGGCCAGCGAGTATCCATTGGTGTGAAGGCCGTTGGAGGGCAGCCCGACGAGGACATCGCCCACCTCAATGGTGTCGCCGGTGATGATCTTGTCGCGGTTCACCGCGCCGATGATGGTTCCGGCCAGGTCGTATTCACCGTCGGCGTAGAAGCCCGGCATCTGCGCCGTCTCGCCGCCGATAAGAGCGCAGCCGTTGGCGCGGCAGGCTTCGCTGATGCCCTGCACGACGGTCTCGATGATGGAGTTGTCGAGCTTGCCGGTAGCGAGGTAGTCGAGGAAGAAGAGCGGCGTGGCACCCTGTACAGCGATGTCGTTGACGCAGTGGTTGACGAGGTCCTGGCCGACGGTGTGATGGATGCCAAGCTCGAAGGCGACCTTGAGTTTGGTGCCGACGCCGTCGGTGGAGGAGACAAGCACCGGGTTTGGGAACTTTTCGAGGTCGAGCGCGAACAGGCCGCCGAAGCCGCCGATCTCGCTGAGCACCTGCCGGTTGAAGGTTTTGCGAGCGAGCATCTTGATGCGTTGCTTGCTGCGTTCAGCGCTGGTGATGTCGACGCCGGCGTCGGCGTAGCTGATGCTTTTTTTCGCCGTTGAGGTACGTTTACCGGCTGGTTCTGCCGCCTTGGCAGGCTTTTTCTGGTCGGCACCTTTCTTGAGGCCTATCGCAGAGCGGAGGGAGGATTCCGCGCGTGTCTCGGCGGCGCGCTGTGCCGGAGACTGCCTGGACGCGGCAGCATCCGTTAGTGTTTTAGCGGGCGTGGGGAAGGTATCATCCGGCAAAGTCATGCTCCATAGGTATTATCGCTTGAAGAAGAAGAATTTCAGTCTAGCAGGATGAGGATAAGTCACTGAAAATTGAGCTTTGTTTGTGCTCCGTCACTTTCAACCGGGGCTCTTATACTGAAGGAGATGCCTCTTTCTCATAACCGCTCCCGCCAGTTGCAGCAACGCGCTGAAAAGTTTCTTCCTGGAGGCGTGGATTCGCCTGTCCGGGCGTTTTGTGCCGTGGGCGGCGATCCGCCATTTGTGACCCATGCTGAAGGTGCTTATCTGTTCGACGCGGATGGTAATCGCTATGTGGACTTCTTTGGATCGTGGGGGCCGATGATTCTTGGCCATGCGTTTCCGCCTGTGGTTGAGGCCATCCAGCAGGCGGCAGCACGGGGCGCGAGCTTTGGCGCTTCGACGGCGGCGGAGGCCGATCTGGCTGAGTTGGTGACGCAGTGCTTCCCTTCGGTCGAGAAACTAAGGTTTGTCAGCTCCGGCACGGAGGCCTGCATGTCCGCTGTGCGGCTGGCGCGGGGCTTTACCGGGCACAATTTTGTCATCAAGTTCGAGGGCTGCTATCACGGCCACTCCGACGCCATGCTGGTGAAGGCAGGCTCCGGGGTGGCGACGCTGGGCATTCCGGGATCGGCGGGGGTTCCGAAGGAGGCCGCCCAGCATACGCTGGCGCTGCCCTTCAACGATCTTGCGGCGGTAAAG
>NFUO01000660.1 GCA_002197545.1 Acidobacteria subdivision 2 bacterium RH1 MAG20
CTGTATTTTGACCTGAGCTTCGGAACCAGGGACCATACTAACCTCGCGATTGTATTGTGGGAGCCGTCGCCTCGATACTCGTACCTATTTCTTTCGCAGGCGCCCATCCGGCCAGTAGGTTATCCCGGTGCGCGCCGGTTCCCGATTGATCTCAAACTCGGGATGAGAAGCTGCTGATGGCATTCAACGATCAGACCGCCGCGATCCTGAGCTCGGGAAACGCAGCCCGGTAGGGGCCGTCATCAAGGGTCAGGAGATCACAATGTCTTTCGACGGCGTGCGCGCCGATGACAAAGTCGGCCAGAATACGACGCGCGCCGGAATCGCGTTGCTTCCTCCTGCGCGCCGAGTAGCCCTGGAAGGCGCGTCCAGCCCTGCGCCAGATGGCCGCGTTGAACTCCCAATCGACGTAGATGCCCGTGTCTTCAATGAAAGCATCAAGGAACGCTTCGTCCCTTCCGGGACAGGCCAGCAGCTCCGCGAAGACTGGCGCAGCGATAACCAAACCGCCCCGTTGCAGCGCTGAGTCCAAGGCTGATTGCACTGCTGAATTCAGGGCGGTATCCCTGTCCCAAAGGGCGATGATGACATTGGTGTCGATGGCCGTGGTCATCGGCCGCGCAACTCGCGCAGCCACCGGCGCACGGCGTTCCGTCCCGGCGGGATCCCCGGATTTCCGATGCCGCGGTACTGTTCGAACGGGCTCTTCGATCGAGCAGATCGAACCCGGAACCCGCCGCTGTCGCTTTCAAACAGCAAACTGGCCCCGGCGCGCACGCCCAAGGCACGGCGGATGTCTCGCGGCACCGTTATCTGCCCCTTACTTGTGATCCGCGCTTGCTTCTGCATGGAACCATCCTCTTCCTTACTGTATCACAGAATTCCTTACTTCCATCGAGCCGCTGTATCGGCGTAAGTGATCTCGCCGATGCAGCGCCCCGGGAATCCGCCCGAGCGCATTCTCGTCTACCGGTCTCACAGGATTATCCTTTGTCGCGTCCGC
>NFUO01000661.1 GCA_002197545.1 Acidobacteria subdivision 2 bacterium RH1 MAG20
CAAGAGTCGGCATGCGCCGCTCTGCAAACTGAAACTCTGTCCAGCCGCCGACGACGCGGACCCATTGCGGGGCCGGGGTACGCAGAACTTGCTCTTTCAACATGCGCATTGCATCGGCAAGAGAGGGAACGCTGTCCCAGCGAAGCTCCAGGTTATAGTGCAGTCCCCCGCGGATCACGTGCATATGGGAGTCGTTAAGCCCGGGAATCACTGTGTGGCCGCCCAGGTCCACGAGTTTTGTGCCGGCCTCGCGATTCTGGAGCAAATTGGAGGAGGTGCCTGTGGCAAGCACCTTTCCATCCTCAACAGCCATCGCTTCGGCGAAGTACGGGGTCGAGTTGGTCGCGATCTTTCCGTTGTGATAGATCGTCTTCTGAGACATAGCGTCCTCCGTGGTTATCGAGCTGGTTGTGGAGAAAGTAAGGCGGGGAAGGCGGTCAAGCTTCCCCGGCTACTACTTACTTGTGAGCTAGCTCAAGCGGTGGCGTCCAATCGGGAAGTTCCGTTGGCGACGCGCCATGCACCATCGTGTAGGCATATTCGACGCCCATTCCGTACGCACCTGTGTGTGCCTTTACAATGTCCATCACTGCGTCATAGGTCTCCCTCTGGGCCCAGTCCCGCTGCCACTCGAGCATGACCTGGATCCAGGTGACCGGCTTGGCCCCCGCCTGCTCCACGCGGCGCATTGCGGCATCATGCGTCTTGACATCGAGGTCGCCACAGAGGTCCTCCACCACATACACTTCGTAGCCGTCTGCGATAGCCTGGATCGTGGGAAAAGCTACACAGACCTCCGTCCAGAGTCCTGCGAGTACGATCTTTTTACGACCTGTGGCCTTGATGGCCGCAACGAACTTTGCATCGTCCCAGGAGTTCATGCTGCTGCGTTCGATGGGCGCGATGTCGGGGAACTGCGCCTTGAGTTGCGGCCAGATATAGCCGCTGAAGGCTTTCGTCTCGACCGTGCTGAGAATCGTGGGCAAGCCGAACACTTTGGTCGCCTTTGAGAAACCCACGACGTTGTTAATGAGGCTTTGACGATCGATGCTGGTAATTCCGAACAGCATCTGTGGCTGGTGATCGATAAGCGCCACGACGCAATTGTCTGGCGTGAGCAACCCCTTTTCACTTCGTTTTGCGAGTGACATAGCTTCATCTCCTTTGTTTGCGTTGTCAGCGCGTTGGTTTAGATTTCATTGCAGCGCGGATGTGCATGCAGACACTCCGCGCCCGTTGTCCTGTAGTTCTCCAGTACATCTCGTTCATGCCGGATACCATCTTGCGCTTGCGGATACGGACACCCGACATATCGATCGTGACCACGTCGTGTAGGCTGCATTCGTTTTCACGTAGCTAACCGATCAGTTACGCGTTCCAGCCCCCGTCGACAGTCAGGTTCTCGCCATTGATGAACGCGGACTCCGGATGAGCCAGGAATGCGACCGCGGATGCAATCTCCTCGACTCGGCCGAACCGACCAACGCTGGTTAGTTTCTTCATGACCTCCGAGGCCGGACCACCGTCATCGGGACTAAGTTCCGTATCTATTGGTCCGGGTTGCACTCCGTTCACAGTAACTCCGGTTGAGCCAAGTTCGCGAGAAAGGCCGCGAGTAAACCCATGCACGGCAAACTTCGTAGCGATGTATATCGTTACGCCGGAAAGGGGCGCAGCCTCTCCGAAGCAGGATCCGATGTTGATAATCCGGCCCCACTTCTGCGGAATCATCCGACGCGCAGCGTCCTTCGACAACGCGATCAGAGACCGGACGTTGAGATCGAAGTGTTTGTCGTAGGAGTCTTCCGCGCCATCCATGAAGGGGCCAAAGACGACTGTGCCTGCATTGTTTACGAGGATGTCGAGACGGTCACCGAAAGAGCCACCGAAAACCCTGTCAATCGATGCGATCAGATGGTTCGTGCCCTCAATGGTGCTGAGATCAGCGACCACGGCCTCTGCCTTCCCGCCCGCATCGCGGATCTCCTTCACGACCTTTTCAGCACGAGCTGGACTTGCGGCGTAGTTGACGATGACGGATGCGCCCTCGGCGGCCAAACGGATAGCGATGGCAGCTCCGATTCCGCGCGACGATCCTGTGACGAGTGCAAGTTTGTTCTCCAAGGGCCTGGACATGTTCAATCTCCTATCTGGACAATGTTCTTTCTGGGCAGGCACGCGATATTTGGACACCATCCGAGATACTCGCGCCCAACCACCGCGGTGCGTTCACCTTCTCCCGCAAGGGCCAATCGGTGAATACCGAATTCTCCGACCGGCTGCGTGTCAAATCGCGGCGCCGACCGGATGAATTCTTCGCCTTCATGCAACGTTTGCTGTCGAAGCCTGACGTTCGGATTTGGTTTGCTTCGACTTCACAAGGTCGGCTGCAGACGCTCCTTCAAGCGAAAGCCCGTAACCAACTTCGTGCACAATGCGCTCTTTCAGGGGCTGGATGAAGTGAATCCGCGTATTACGACGCGTTACCTCGGGGACCTTTAGGTAGAGCGCGGCCAATTCGTGTGCCCGGGCGAGAGCCTTACCGTTCGGCGTGACCTCGGCTACGACTCCCCATTCGTGTGCCGTACGTGCCGGCACCTGTTGCAGGTTTATGAGGAACACCTCGGCGCGTCCCGCTCCCGCGCGATAACTCCAAGTGGTAAAGATTCCGTCACCGGGCGTAACACCAGCGGCAAAGTGGGCCACATCCTGGAAGGTCGCCCCCTCGGCAGCCACAATCACATTGGCGAGCAGCAGATAATCAGTGTGAATATGCGCGCGCCCCTCGACCGCCGCAATGAGCGGCACACGTATGTTGGCGATGTTTTCCAGAACCTGAACACCTTCGTCGTGAATCTGGCTCCAGATGCCAGGATCGCCGGGGTTGCCCCAAGAGGACCAATCGACATCTGTAATGAAGTCTCCGCCTGCGCCCGTCAGGATTACGATCTTGTTGGCTCGATCCTGCGAAATACGATAGAAGGCCTCGACAAACTCAGTGTGAGTTTGTGCGGTCATAAGGCACGGCCCTCCGTTGGTGTGAAGTGAAACTGTCAGCACGCCGTTGGCGTCTCGAGTCAGCTTTACGTACTGATAAGCAGTGAAGTAGTCAGGTTGAGCTGTTTGCATTGGAGTCTCCTTTGTGTTTGGGTGCTGGGCATGAATCGTCTACAAGGGTTCGAAAGTCTTAGACAACTCAGGATGGATCTCGAACCGAAAATGCGCGGGAAATCAGATCTGCGCTACGCCGCCATCAACAAAGAGTTCAATTCCCGTGATGTAACTCGCCTCGTCGGATGCGAGGAAGGAGACAGCAGTGGCGATTTCGTCCGGATCACCGAGCCGTCCCAACGGTACGTTCTTTGCAAGTTCCTCTTTCAGCTTGACAAGTGCGTCGCCCTGTTGCCAGGTATCAAAGATCGGCGTATCAATGTGGCCCGGACTCAGCGTATTCACGCGAATCATGCGCCCGCGGAGTTCGTTGCTCCAGGTGCGTGCAAATGAGCGGATGGCTGCCTTGGTAGCGCTATAGACACTGATATCCGGAAATCCCTTGATCGAAGCGATGGAACCGGTAAGAATGATCGATGCGCCGTCATTCAGCAGGGGCAACGCTTTCTGGACAGTGAAGAAGGTTCCCTTTACATTCACGTTGAAGTGGGAATCGAAGAACTTCTCATCCACTGTTTCAAATTGGGCGATCTGAGCGATCCCGGCATTCGCGAAGAGCACGTCGATATTGCGTTTTCGCGTCCTCACCGCGCCATATAGACGGTCAAGATCTGCCAGATTGGAGACATCGCCCTGAATTGCAGTAACGTTCTTACCGATTGCGGCCACTGCCTCGTCGAGCTGCTCCCTGCGGCGACCGATGATGAACACGTGCTCCATACCTTGATCGACGAACCGCTTGGCTGTTGCCAACCCCATGCCCGTCGATCCACCAGTGACGACCGCGAGTTTGCCTTCAAATTTGAATGCCAAAGCGAGTCTCCTTTGCTGTCTCAAAATGTTGTGCAGTTATGGCTACGCCCCTGGTTTGTACTGTCGGCATCGCTTCGCGTTCGATATTCCAACAGCAATCGGGTTGCCAGAATGCGCTTTCGATTAGGCGCTTGAGTTCAGGTACTTTGTGGAATTGAGAGCGTTGGGAGATGCGGCTACGCGTCGATCTTCTGGCGTCATGACAGAAAGCAGATTGACGCGATGCGCGAGCGCAGTTCTCTCACGCGTTCAGCCGTACCTTCAGACAAACCGGAATGTATGCTCCGCTGTCGTGCAATCGAAGAATGAGGATGTCCGTCGGTCTGGGTTTTCGTTTGTAGCCGCGCTTTTCGGATGTCTACGGTTACAGCTTCGACCCACCGTCCACCGGAATGCTTGCCCCGGTGACCCACCGGGCACAATTGGAGGCGAGGAATGCGATCACGTCGGCGACATCATCGGGTTTACCTATTCTCTTGAGCGACTGCATGTTGAGTGCAAGATTGCGGCCTGCTTCCGTTTTGGTGAAATTGGACATATCGGTTTCAATAATCCCAGGCGCAACAGCGTTCACACGGATGCCACGTGGGCCTAACTGCGAGGCCCAGTGTTTTACGAGGGTCTCCAAGGCACCCTTGGTTGCGGCATAAGCCGGTATCAAGGACGCACCTGCCTGTCCGGGAGAGCCAGGGGAAACGCGAGCGGCTAGCGAAGTGGTCACGATTACGCTGGAGCCCTCACCCAACAACGGAAGAAGCTGCTGCAACAGAAAGAAGGGCGCACGCACATTCGTTGCGAAGAGACTGTCAAAATCGGCAATTGTGTGATCTTCGATTCGCGCCGCTTTAGAGATCCCCGCATTCGCGACCAGGACGTCGAGCCGATCTCCTACCAGGGTGTGCACCTTCGCGGCGAGTTCGGAGGGTCCTTCCGGTGCTTCAAGATCAGAGCCTACTGCATCTGCGCTGCCGCCTCCACTTCGGATCTCGGCGACGACTGAATCTGCATCTCGTTTTGATTTCCCGTAATGAACAAGAACATGAGCGCCAGCATTAGCCAGAGCCAATGCGGTTGCACGACCGATGCCGCGCGACGCTCCTGTTACAAGTGCTTTGGGCTTTGCGAGGCTTGTCACTTCGTGTTTCCTTGACAAGAGTCAGTAAACTTCCGTCCCACTTCAGCTACCGGATGAGATTCACCGTCGCAAGATCGATAATCTCGTCCCCATACCCGTTGAGAATTGCCCTGAGGGCAAAAAGGCCGAAGCCTTTCGCCTGCTCGAAAGTGATGGTCGGGGGCATCGACAGTTCCTGTCTGCTTACAAGAACCTCGATCAGCGCTGGCCCGTCGTGTTGGAGAGCTTGCTCAATCATGGACGGCACTTGACTTGGCGTTTCTGCCGTCAGACCAAGGAGACCCGCAGCTTCGGCCAGCTTTGCGAAGTTCGGGTTCCGCAGATCGGTTCCAAAATCGACAATCCCCGCTGCCTTCATCTCCAGTTCGACAAAGGCCAATGACTCGTTCTTGAAAACAATGATCTTGACGGGCGCGCGCAATTGGCACAGCGAGAGCAGGTCCCCCATGAGCATTGCAAGACCACCGTCGCCCGATAGGGAGATTACCTGGCGCCCCGAATGGCTCACCTGGGCGCCTATAGCCTGGGGCAATGCATTCGCCATCGAGCCGTGGTTGAAAGAGCCGAGCAGGCGCCGTTTGCCGTTCATGGTCAAATAGCGTGCCGCCCAGATAGTCGGCGTGCCGACATCGCAGGTGAAAATTGCATCTTCGGCAGCCAACTCGTTGAGGACTCGAACAACATACTGCGGATGGATCGGTTTCTTGCCAGATTCCCCTGTCGCAAGTTCATCGAGACCCCTCCTCACCTTCTGGTAATTTTCCAGGGAGGTCTTCAAATGCCAATCGTCCTGGTTTTGCGTCAGCTTCGGCAGAAGGGCCTGCAGAGTCGTTTTTGTATCTCCTACAAAGCCATAGTCGACCTTGGTGCGCCGGCCTAATTGTTCTCCCCGGATGTCGATCTGTACGACCGTCGCTTCCTTCGGGAAGAACTGCTGATACGGAAAGTCCGTTCCGATCATGAGCAACACATCGCAGGTCATCATCGCGCGATAACCCGACGAAAACCCCAGGAGGCCAGTCATACCCACATCGTATGGATTGTCGTACTCGATAAATTCTTTTCCACGCATGGCATGCACGATTGGGGCGTTCAGTCTGGCCGCAAGTTCAACCAACTCCGCGTGAGCTCCCGCGCAGCCCGCCCCGGCAAGGATCGTTGTCTTCGTGGATCCATTGAGTCGGGTTGCCAACGTCTCAATTTCATCACTGGTGGGACATACAGTCGGTCTGGGCGGGGGAAAATGTAGCCGTGGTCCCTCTTCCGTTGCATCACGTAGCGCTATATCTCCGGGGATCGTAACCACTGCGACCCCACCACGCGAAACAGCAGTCTGGATGGCAATCTCGAGAACACGCGGCATCTGCTCCGGAAGCGAGATCGATTGGCAGTAGTGACTGCATTGCGCGAAGAGGTGCTCCGGATTCGTTTCTTGAAAATAGCCGCTTCCAATTTCGCTGCTCGGGATCTGAGCTGCGATCGCGAGCACTGGGACGCGGCTGCGATGGCAGTCATAAAGACCGTTGATCAAATGCAGATTGCCTGGGCCGCAACTCCCCGCGCATACCGCCAGTCTTCCAGTCAGATGTGCTTCCGCGCCGGCCGCGAAGGCGGCTGCCTCTTCGTGGCGCATGTGAATCCATTGAATCTGGCTCTGCCGTCGAATCGAGTCGGTAATTCCATTGAGGGAATCGCCGGAAACCCCGTAGAGCCTTTCGACGCCGGCCGCCGCAAGAGTTTGCACAAGCAGATCTGCCACTGTTTTTGTTGCCACCGTAATCGCTCCTTCTTCATCCCGCAAAGCGGATCGTTCACTTGCGTCGCCATTGTCGGCGTCCTCGCGTTAGGTAAGGCATGTTATCTCTCTCCTTTGGTGAAGACAAAACGCCAATTATGCGGTGCGCTAGCCCTTTGTGTTTCAAGCTTGCAGGAAATCGAGCAACGCGGCGGTCACTTGTTCGGGCTGCTCTTCGTGTGGCAGATGGCCTGAGAGCGGGATGGGTGCAACCTTAAGATCTGAAGCCATGTCGTCCCAGAGTTTCGCCATGTCCATAATTTTCGCTCCGGCGAATTCGGCTCCCCACAGCGCAAGGGTGGGGCATGCGATCCTCTTGTCCGCATCGGCGTAATCCTGCTCGAGATCCTGACGCCAGGCGCTATAGTCGGAAAAAGCGCCATGCAGACCGCCCGGCTGAGCATAAGCTTGCGTGTATACGGCGATGTCCGCGTCGCTCAACGCTTCGGGATTGTAGGTCCAGTCTCCGAAGAGGTAGCGCAGCCACATCTCTTCGCGCCCCTGTACCAGCGCCTGGGGAAGATGGGGCACACCTTGGAAGAGGAAAAACCAACCGAACCGCGCGAATGCCGCCCTCTTGGTGTCAAAGACAACTTTGGTGGGGATATTGTCCAGCGCCGCGAACCGCTCGACCACTTCAGGATGATCTTTTACAAATCTCGTTCCTACTCGAGCGCCTCGATCATGACCGATAATAGTGGCCTTCTGAATGCCGAGGTGTTGCATCAGTCTTCGAATGTCGTTGGCCATCGTGCGCTTGTCATAACCGCTCGCCGGCTTATCGGTGGCACCATAGCCGCGCAGATCCGGCACGATAACTCGATAATTTTTCGCCAGCGGGGCGATCTGGTAACGCCAGGCATACCAGGTCTCCGGGAAGCCGTGGAGCAAAACCACAGCAGGGCCTTTCCCGGCTTCTACGAAGTGCATGCGTAAACCGTCCAAGTCCGCGCGATGGTGCTGAATCATCGATAAATTGACGTTCATTATGAACTCTCCGGACGAAAATGATGAAATATCTCTTGGTGCCAAAAGGCGCTGATCCTCGAACGATCCACTTGCAGCTATCCTGCTGCTCCATCGGGACGAGTCGTCTCCTCGAGCGCGAAGATGAAAGACTCGTACGGCTTACCGGTCGCTTGCTGCAGGCCCATTTCACAAGTCCGGTTTGCTGAAAGGTAGATGTCGGCGGGATGCGCGTCCAGATAAGCCTTCTCCTCGCGTGTAGCCGAGACAACGAGCTCTGGATGCAGTAAGCCGCGATCGCCTGCGGTTCCGCAGCACGTTGTTCCGATTGGAACGATCACGTCGTCGGCAACAGCCCTGGCGATCTCGATGAATTTCTCATCGAGACCGAGATGGATCATGGAGCAGGTCGGATGCACCGCCGCACTAGCCAGCTTTTGTTTGATCGGAAGGATTGGGAGCAACCGGTGTACCCAAACGATCGCGTCGACGAGCTCGATCTTGTTGAATCGCTCTTGTCGCTCGCGGTCTATGTGAGTTCGTACATCGTCCAATAGGCCGTGAGTGCATGACACAGCGTCGATCACGATGGGCAGGGCGCCAGCGTTGCTCCAGTCCCACATTGCGTCCGCGATCGCTGTGGCCATCCATTCATGACCAAGCCGGTAGCCTTTGGAACTCCAAGGCGTTGAACAGCAAAGGCCACGCACGTTGTCGGGGATCCAGAGCGGTTGCCCGGCGCGAGCAGATAGCGCAACAAGCGCCTCGGGAAGGCTCGGTCGCCGCAGCATGCCTCGCGCACGGCCAAAGATCCGGTTGATGCATGCCGGGAAATAGACCGCCGCGGCGCCCTGACGCGAAGTCTGCGGCAGCCTGCGCGGGGCTTTCTGAGGCATGGGTCCAGGGACTGAAGGAATGAGGTCTTTGCTGAGCACCGCTCTTGCCAGCGCAGTCAGACCCGTCAAGGCTCTCACGCCAACGGTTCTCGATATGAAATCGGTCACGCCTATTCCGATACGGGCGATGGATTCGACGCTCCTCCAGTGCTTGGCGATAGCAAGCGCAACCTTCTCGCGCCCATCTGTGTTTTCGCGTTGGCGGAATGACTTGATAAGAGTCCCAGTGTTGATTGAGACCGGGCAAGGCTCCGCGCATGATCCGTCGGCTGCACATGTCTGTATACCGTCGTATTCATATTCCTTGAGCAGTTGCGCAAACATTTGCGAGTCGCTC
>NFUO01000662.1 GCA_002197545.1 Acidobacteria subdivision 2 bacterium RH1 MAG20
GGATGCGGGTGCGGCCGGTGACGATGACGGCCTTGGCGGCCTTTTTCGCGATGATTCCCAGCGCTTTGGCCTTGGAGCAGGGGAGCGAGGCGAACGCTCCGCTGGGCCGCGCCATTCTCGGCGGCCTGCTGGCCGGCGAGCCGGCCACGCTGTTCGTCGTACCCTGCCTCTACGCGCTCATGGTGCGCGAGGAACGTGGAAGTCGTCCCGAGCCAACAGCAAACCGATCAGAAGAGCTATGACGAGAAAGATCAGCACCTTGGCAACGGCGAACGAAAGCAGCAACTTGCCAACACCCACAGGACCAGTGGCCACGCGCGGAAAACCGCTAGCGGCGGCAATCGCCGCCCTGAAGAATAGAAAAGCCCAGTTCAACACGGTGGTTCTCCTGCTAATTCGAGTGAACGGCCTCCAATGCGCGCCGCTTTCTTGGCATAGGTTTCACGAGGCCGCCTATTAGCATTGTAGCGCGGCATCCTGCAGGGGCAGCCTCTCCCAAAGCTTGCGTTTTTGGAAGTCCTGATCTGGTCCGCGAAGCAAACGAACCAGGGTTTAGTCATCGGCACTACGGATTGGCTCACTTATCGCTGCGGAAGCTGAAGCGACGTTCTGGTGTGCGGCGATCGGCGCTTCGCTCGGCGGCGACTCCTTGCTGGCCAGGTAGGACGCGACCGGCAGACGCACGGTAAACTCGCTGCCTCTTCCTGGCGGTCCACTTCTGACCTCGATACTGCCTCCGTGCATTTCGGTCAGCCGCCTCGCCAGCGCCAGACCAAGGCCGAGGCCGCCCTGCGAACGTTTCATGGGCCCATTAACCTGGGTAAAGATGTCGAAGACGTGGGGCAACATGTCCTCAGGAATGCCGACGCCGGTGTCCTTCACCGTGACCACGGCGTCGCTGCCCTGCCGTTCGGCCGTCAGCCAGATGCGGCCTCCCCGCTCGGTGTACTTGGCTGCGTTGTTCAGGAGGTTCGACAGAACTTGAGTGACCCTTAAGGGGTCCACGTCGAGATAAACCGGCTGCGGCGGCAGCGTCACAACGAGCTCGTGGCCCATCTGTTCGATCAGCGGATGGCTGGCTTCCA
>NFUO01000663.1 GCA_002197545.1 Acidobacteria subdivision 2 bacterium RH1 MAG20
GGCTGATGCCGTTCGGCTTCATGAATTCCTCGGCGAGAATCTCGCCGGGCGGAATGGGATCGAGGTGCTTAGCTTTAGCCATGACCGTGCGTGCCTGAGTTAAGCCGTCGTCGTCCCGTCACCCCCTCACCCCGCCAGCGCCCGCGTCACCGCCTCAGGTTCTCTCTCGACGATTTTGAGCAGTATACGCGCACTTCGCTCAGGCCGTCTGCGACCCTGCTCCCAGTCACGTACCGCAGAGAGCGCAAACCCGTAAGTCTCGGCGAAGGCTTCCTGGGATAGGCCCAGCCTTGTCCGGATTTTTCTTACGTCGATCTTCTCCGGTACATGAACTCGGTACTTCCGCTTGTCCGCCGTTCCGTCAAGATAGGCCTTAGCGCTTTCCAGACCCGCCTTGATCTTGTCAAATGCGTGCTTGCTCATCGTCCACTCCGATAGTTTCGTAGCAATTCTGCCGTCATTTTTGTGAGATCGTTGCGTTCGGCCTGTGACAAGTCCGATTTCTCGTTCTTGGCAAAGCCAGCGAGCAGGAACACGGGCAGATTAGCGCCGCCGAATAGATAAATGACCCGTGCACCGCCGCGCTTGCCGCGTCCACTCACCGCAACGCGTAACTTGCGAACTCCGCCACTCCCGGGCATCACGACGCCGCATCGTGGGTCGGCCGACACGGTGTCGATAATCATTTCTTGCTCCTCTGCGCTGAACAAGCGCTCGGCGTCAGCAAGATAGGGCACCGTTTCGACGACTGTGTGCATCGGCTGCATACTACGGCATTGCCGTAGTATATGCAAGCGTTGACCTTTTCCAAGCCGTACCCGCGACTCCGCGCCGCGCCACATGAACCCGATGTAACGAAACCTCCCGCCCGCGCATCGCGTTTCCTCCACGGGGCGATCATTCCGCAAGGAGAAGATCGCCATGAAATCACAAACCATGATCGCATTAGCCGCGGCGGTGCTGCTGTCCGGGGTTACGATGGCGTCGGCCGCTCTATTCACGTCGTCACCGCCGAAGCCGAGCGAC
>NFUO01000664.1 GCA_002197545.1 Acidobacteria subdivision 2 bacterium RH1 MAG20
CATATAAAGGTCGAACAGTTACGGAAGGAAAGAGGAAGGAAGTGATGGAGAGAAGGACTTTCAACAAACTGGCTGGTTTTGCTGGAATAGGTGCTTTGACTGGAAGCGGCAATTCATTCTTCGGAAGCGACCTGCTTCTGGCCGAGCAGGCGAAAAACAGCCGGAACGTGTGGGATCGTTATTTTCTGGGAACGGCTTACTATCCTGAATGGTGGGAGCCATCGGAGTGGGAGATAGACTTCCGCCAGATGCGCGAGCTTGGTATTAACACCGTTCGCATGGGCGAGTTTGCATGGGTCTCGTATGAGCCGGAGACCGGGAAGTTCCAGTTTGATTGGATGGACCGCGCCATCGCGGTGGCGAATCGCAACGGTATCGATGTTATTCTCAGCACGCCAACGGCATCGGTTCCTTCTTGGCTCTACCAGCAGCATCCAGATGTTCTGGGAGGCAATGATCTTGGCCCATACACCTACGGCGGTCGAAAAGGCTATTGCACCAACAGCCAGAACTATCTGGATGCAAGCGCAAGGATTACCGCCGCTTTGGCGGGGCACTATGGCCATCACCCAGGCGTGATCGGCTGGCAGCTTGACAATGAACCGGGCTTTCCTTTTGAGTGCTACGACCCGAATTCTGAGCGGTCGTTTCAGGAATGGCTCAAGCAGCGCTATGGCACTCTGGAGGCGCTCAACCGGACCTGGAACGGTGCGTTCTGGAGCAATCAGTATTCCGATTGGTCGCAGATCCATTTCCCGACGAATTCCGCCGAAGGCGGCTGGCAGCCTGCGATCACCTTGGATTATCGGCGGTTTTTCGCCGATTCCTTTCTCAATCATCTGCGGAGCCAGGCCGTCATTCTGCGAAAGCAGATCAAAGATCAGTTCCTCTACACCAACTGGCCGAGCCCCGCATGGTCAGTGGATGTATTCGCCGCCACGAAGTTTCTCGACGCCACCGCTTGGGATAACTACTGCAGCGCGCCGGGCCTTTCCGAGTTTCAACGGCAGTACATCGCCAGCCTCTTCAATGACTTCTGCCGATGTGCCGGACCGAACCAGCGGTTCTTCTGCGCCGAGCAGATTGCATATCTGCCATCGAATGCTCTGCCCGAAGGATTGCGCCTGCAGGCATACATCAATCTGGCGCATGGAGGCCATGGGCAGCTCTATTTAGAGTGGCGTCGTCCGCTGGCTGGCAACGAGCAGTACCGGCCTTCGTTTATCAAGGGATTCGACGGTTCGATCAATCCGGAAAAGCCCATCTTCGAGAAAATTGTTAAGGAGTTCGCACAACTGGGTCCTCATCTGGTTGGCGCAACCACTCGCTCAGATATCGCATTTCTTTATGATTTCACGAACTCATGGGCGCAGGCCTTCGGGAACGTGGGAGATAAAGGTGATAAGAGCCGTCGATACGGCGGCGAGGTGATGCATTACTACAATGGCTTCAAGGTGCTGCAACGCAATATCGACGTCGTTCCCTCCTCAGCAGATTTCTCGGTCTACAAAGTAGTTGTGGCGCCGAATCTGCGTCTGATTGACGATGCCACTGTGGCGCGCCTTCAGGCATTTGTGGCCAATGGCGGAGTTCTCGTGCTGAACTATCGCGCCGGGACGCAAAAGATGGACTGCAGTATGAGGCGCGTGCTTCCACCGGGCGTGTTCACCGACATGGCGGGAGTGACTGCGGAATCGAATGTTGACTTAGTCGAAAATAAGGTGAACACCGAATTTGGAATCAGCTTTTCCGGGAACGAGACTGTTTTCCATCCACGCACAATCCTTGAATCGCTGACGCTTCGCGGTGCGGAGGCGATCGCCACTTTTCGCGGCGGTCGAATGGTCGGTCGACCGGCTATTACTCGTAATCGTCACGGACGAGGATGGGTTTTTTATGTGGGAACCGATTCCGCTGATAATGGGTTTCACGAGACTCTGGCGCGCGCCGCCGGAGCCGCCGGAAACCTTTCTCCGCTGATTACCGCACCGTATGGCGTGGAAGTAGTCAGCCGGGAGAATTCCGAAACGATCTTCTATTTTCTGCTGAATTTAACCGAAACCGCGCACAACGACATCGCATTGCCTAAGCCAATGGACGACTTGATTGTTGGGCAAGCCAACATCACAAAAGTATCGTTGGGGCCGCTGGAAGTTGCCGTATTGGCATCGCCAAAAAATGCAGAGAAGAGGCGCGAGGGATGAGAAAAGCCACATCGCCCGCGTCATTCCGATCTGGGCTTAAAATATCCCGGTGCGTTCACTCTGATTTGCCCTACGCATTGTTAGAAGTCCGGCAATGCTTCTTCAGAATTACTAAAGCGGATTCTGTCTTAATCCCTAAACAATAAGGGGCTGTCCTAGATAACTACTTGAGATGAGTTGTAGCCCATTGAATTAATTGGGCTTGTTGGCGTTTGGGTTGAGGTGTGTTGAAGCGCCACTCACACTGCCTGCTCTTCATAACCTTCTGCACCAGAGAGTCGCCCATGTGGTCCAACAATTAATTCCAACCCGTACTTGCCTCGATGGCAGGCGCGCCGTAAAATCCGAGGGCTCGATATTAGCTGGCGCCGCGGTCGCTGAAAACCATGGGCTGGTTTGGGGAGACGTCTATGAGGCAGTGCTTCAGTGTAGGTATCGGAGGTGCCGCCGGTCAGGGTGTGGCTACCCCCGGCGATATTTTCGCGAAGATCTTCAGCCGGCGCGGGCTGCACCTGAACGCCTACAACGCCTATCAGTCCATCATTCGCGGTGGCCATACCTTCCTGACGATTCGCACCGGTCCGGACAAGATCGCCACTACGGACGGCAAGCTCGACCTGCTGATTCCGCTCAACCAGGACACAATGGACCGCCACATGCGCCTGCTCTCTGCCGGCAGCGCCTGCCTGTACAACGCGGACCTGATCAAGCCAGGCACTCCCGCTGCCGGGGTGCAGCTCTGCCCCATGCCGGTGTCGAAGCTCGCCGATATCAGCCGCAATAAAATCGCGCAAAACACCCTTGCCATCGGCGCAGGCCTGAGCATGATGGGGATTGGATTTCCCGCTCTTGAAGGCGTGCTCGAAGAGCAGTTCCGCAAGAAGGAAAAGGCGGTGATCGAGGAAAACGTCAGTATCGCCCGCGCCGGCTACGACTACGCCACGCAAAATTTCAAGCCCTTCGCGTGGCCGTTGCCCATGACGGAGACTCGCTACGCCGTGCTGAGCGGCAACGCCGCCATGGCGATGGGAGGCGCGGCTGCCGGCGTCAAGTTCTACTCCGCCTATCCCATGAGCCCCTCCACCGGCGTTCTGCACTGGATGGCGGAGCACGCACGCAAAGCAAATATCATGGTGCGCCAGGTCGAGGATGAGATTGGCGTTATCAATATGGCGATTGGCGCCGCGCACGCGGGCGTCCGCGCCATGTGCGCCACCTCGGGCGGCGGTTTCGCGCTGATGAGCGAAGGCCTCGGCCTCTCAGCGCAGGCGGAGATTCCGATCGTGGTCATCGATTGTCAACGGGCGGGTCCGTCCACCGGTGTTCCCACCAAAACCGAGCAGGGCGATCTCTGGCAGATGCTCGGCGCGGCCTTCGGCGACTATCCCAGGGTCATCGCCGCTCCGCTCGACATCGCCGACTGCTTCAAGCTGATTCCCGAGATATTCAACATAGCCGAGCGTTTCCAGTGTCCGGGAATCGTGCTCTGCGATCTGCTGCTCGCCGAAGGACGGCTCAGTGTCGACCCTAAAGAACTCGATTTCCATCCCGCTATCGATCGCGGCGAACTGATCACGTCGAATGGGACAGGCGACCACGAAGCCTATAAGCGATACAAAATTACTGAGAGCGGCGTCTCCCCCCGCGTCATTCCCGGAGTGCCGGGCTTCACCCATACCGTCTCGAGCGACGAACACGATGAGGACGGCGTGCTGATCAGCGACGAGTACACCAATGCGGTCAAGCGGCGCGCCATGATGGAAAAGCGCATGCGCAAAGAAGATGGCATCGCGGCTGCAGTTCCGCTGCCCCAGATACTCGGTCCGGCCAACGCAGATGTAACGCTGATCGGCTGGGGTTCGACCTACGGGGTGATTGACGAGGCGTGCGAACTGTTGCGGGAGGCGGGCATCTCCGCCAATCATCTCCCCATACGCTGGCTGGTTCCGCTGCACGGGGACGCGATCGTCGACCTGCTGAAGGGCGCGAAGCACACCATCATCGTCGAGAACAACTACAGCGGACAGTTCGCTCGTTATCTGCGCAGTGAAACCAGCTTTGTCCCCGATGGCAATATTCGTAAATACGACGGAGAGCCGTTCCTGCCGCATCATATAGTTGAGGCGGTCAAGGAGCAGCTTGCGGGCAAGACCAATCTCTCTGTGCCTGCCCACGAAATCATGGTTTAGACACCACGCTGTAGAAAGTTCACGGTAGGAGCTAAGACCCAGAAGTCAATCCTTTCCCGTTTCAAGGAGAACTAAAGATGGCGACAGAAGTTGTAACTCCGAATGCAATCGTGATGGCTGATTTTAAGGGAAAGGTCGATCCCGACTGGTGTCCCGGTTGCGGCGACTTCGGCGTGCTCGCCGCTGTCCAGAAGGCGCTGGTCGAGTTGCAGATCCCGAAGCACGAGGTGGCCACGATCAGCGGCATCGGATGCTCGTCAAACTTTCCCGGCTTCATCGACACCTATGGCATGCACACACTGCACGGCCGGTCTCTGCCCGTAGCGACGGGAATGAAGATGGCAAATCACGCCATGACGGTGTTGGTCACAGGCGGCGACGGAGACGGCTTCGGCATTGGCTGCGGCCACTTCGTGCACGCCACGCGCCGCAACGTCGACCTGCTCTACCTCGTAATGGACAACCAGATCTATGGGCTCACAACCGGCCAGACCTCGCCCACCAGCCGCCTCGGAATGAAGACCAAGAGCATGCCCTTCGGAAGTATTGAGTCGCCGTTGAATCCAATTTCTCTTGCTCTGGCTGCGGGAGCGACCTTCGTCGCGCGCGGTTTCAGCGCCGAGCAAAAGCATCTCACCGAGTTAATCAAGCAGGGAATCGAGCACAAGGGGTTCTCGTTTATCGACGTCTTCAGCCCCTGCGTCACCTACAACCACGACAACACCTTCCAGTGGTTCCGTCCGCGAGTGAAGAAGCTTGAAGATAACCCTGAGTACGATTCCACCGATTGGGGCGCAGCCATGGAGAAGTCTCTGATGTGGGGCGACGAGATCCCCATCGGAAAATTCTTCGAGCGGACCGATCTGCCTACGCTGCACGGCGCAGAGCCGGTACTGAAGAGCGGCCCGCTCGTCCATCAGGACTACCGTATTCCCGCCGAGGTCGCCAAGTCCTTCATCGATGAATTGATGTAGGGGCTACAGCCAGTGCAGCAATAAATTCGGTGCGCAACCGAGTAGCACCACGCTGAGCGCAATCAGGCACAAAACAATCTGGCGCAGCACCGAGACGCGAATCGGGGCTGCGTTAGTTGGCGGATCGGCGACGTAGATATACTTCAGCACTTTCAGGTAGTAGTAGAGCGACACCGCGCTCATTGCGATGGCCAGAACCACCAGCCAGAGGAGACCAAGCGACCCTGGTGTGGAGGTCAGCACGGCAGAAAACAGATAGAACTTGCCGAAGAATCCAGCCAAGGGTGGAATGCCCGCCAGTGACAACAAAAAGATTAACATGCAGAAAGACGGTACGGGCGCTCGCCTGCTGAGTCCCGCAAAGTCGGAGAGCGTGTCGCCGCCAGTTGCATCCTCTACCAGGGCTACAACACCGAATGCTCCGAGAACCGTCAACGCATAAGTGATGGCGTAATAAAGCAACGCGCTAAGGCTTTGACTAGTGTGCGACAAGATGCCCAGCAACATATAGCCTGCGTGCGCAATTGCGGAGTATGCGAGCAGCCGCCGCACACTGGCCTGCATAATAGCCACGAGGTTCCCCAGCACCATGGAGAGCGCAGCGACGAGCGCAACGACCGGCACCCATCCTGCGGCGTAACCGTGCAAGACAGCGCTCCCCTCCGCGCCGGCAAAGCCAATCACCATGACCTGAAAAAAAATGAAGAAACCGGCAACCTTGGAGCCGGACGCGATCAACGCAGCACTGGGGGCCGGTGCGCCCTGATACACATCCGGCGCCCAGAAATGAAATGGGGCAGCGGCTACCTTGAATCCAAGTCCAACCACCGTCATCACCATAGCAACAATCAACAACGGGTCTAAAGATGCGCCGTGAAGGCTGCTGGCGATGCCCACAAGATTTGTCGAGTTGGACAGACCGTACAGGAGACTGGCTCCAAACAGCAGGAACGCTGCCGAAATTCCACCGAAGATAAAATACTTCAACGCGGCTTCCGCCGCCCGGGCGCTGCGCTTGTTGAATGCGGTGAGGATGTAGAGCGAAAGACTGAGCAGTTCAAGCGATAAAAAAATCAACAAGAGGTTCTGTGTGCTGACGAGGAACATCATGCTGACCGTCGCCAGCAGGATAAGAGCCAGATATTCGCTGACGTGTTGGGTGAAGTTCGATCCAAGGGAGAGCAGGATCGTCAGCATGGTCAGAAGGAGCAGAGCGATCTGCACTCGTTGTGCCAGAGGATTCAGCACAAGCATTCCGTCAAGAACATTCGCAGATTGCGGAGTATGCAGTATCCAGGCAATGGCCGCTGCGCAGCCGGCAAGCGATAGCAGTGCGGCGACCGAGCTCCGGAATCGCGTCTCTGAAGTCCGCAGGAACATGAGATCCACCGACAACACGATGAGCGCAGCGACAACGACGGTCACTTCTGGCCAGACCAGACGCAACAAATCGAGATAGTTGAAGGTGGTCATCGCCCACTTCCTTTCCACAAACCGTCGAACAGCGGCGAGTGTAAAGCGGGGACGATGATGCGCAAGAGCAATTGGGGGTAGAGTCCGATGATAGCGCTCGCGCCTACAAGGATTATGGCGCCGATGCGCTCAGGGACAGAGATGGGCGGAAGTGTAGTTGCCGCGGCGGGAACGCTATGGTCCGGTGCAGCACCGAAGAATGCTTTCTGCATCGCGCGCCAGGTATAAGCAATGCCGATCACGATGCCTAGTCCGGCGACAAGCGCAAACAGCGGGAAGGCGCGCCATGCTCCGATGAGGATTTGCAGCTCCGCAACAAAGCCGCTGAAGCCCGGTAGGCCGATCGATGCCATGCCGCCAAGAACGAACGTCGCCGCTGCAAAGGGGATGGCCTTGGCCAGATGCATTGTCTCAAGCTCTGACAGGTCGCGAGTGTGCGTGCGGTCATACACCATGCGCCCCACGACTGCGAACAGCAGCCCTGCGAGTATGCCATGCGAGAACATCTGCAGTACCGCGCCATCCAGGCCTATCTGCTGCAAGCTCATCAGTCCAAGCAAGACGAAGCCCATGTGGCTCACGCTCGAGTAGCCGATGACGAATTTGAAGTCCTTTTGTACCAGCGCCACCATCGCGCCGTACACGATGCCGATCAGCGCAAGCAGAGCGAAGACGCCGCGCCATGAGCCGAAACCGAGCACATGAAAGCCCCATGGATCGAGTCCGCGCGGAAACAACGTCATGGCCACGCGCAAACACCCATAGGCGCCCAGCTTCATCACCACGCCGGCGAGCAGCATCGAAGCCGCAGTGGGCGCGGCGACGTGACCGGTAGGCGCCCAGGTGTGGAATGGCCAGAGGCCAGCGAGGATTCCAAAACCGACAAACACCAGCGGAAACGCCCACATCTGAAAATGAACAGGGAAGGGAAACTGAGCGAGCTGCGCCAGGTCCATCGTCCTGGCTCCGGCTACAACGTATGCCGCCACCAATCCGATCAGCACCATCGCGCTGCCGACAAATGAATAGAGCGCGAGTTTCATGGCGGCATACTCGCGCCGCGTGGAACCCCAGATCGCAATCAAGAAATATTTGGGAATGATGGCGATCTCGTAGAAGACGAAGAGCAGCAATAAATCGAAGCTCAGAAACACACCGTACACGCCGCCAATCAACGCCAGGTAGAATGCGAAAAACTCCTTGGCGCGATGCTCAATATTCCAGGAGAATAGGACTCCCGAGATCGCCACGATACCCGTGAGCAGGAGCAGAGTCATGCTGATTCCATCTGCCGCGAGGTGGTACTCGATGCCGAGCGAGGTAACCCAGGGAATCCTCGCGACCGTTACCAGTTCACCCGACTGCTGCTGTACGAATCCCACCAGAGTCACAGCGAACCCGGCCACCGCCGTCATCAGAGCGAGGATGCGTGCGGCGCGCACGGAGCCCTTCGGCAGGAGCAACAGCACCATGACGCCGAGAAACGAGATGTAGATGGTCCATGCCAGCATAGTTATGTCGCCGTCGTCTAAAACCTCAGTTGTTGCACCATTTGCATCGCCGTGCTGTTGATGACGCCTAGTACAAGTTGGGGATAAAGCCCGAGCACGAACATCAGTGCAATGGCCGGCAGCAAAGCGAGCCGCTCCCCGATCGTGAGATCAGGCATCTGCGACCATCTCTCGTTGAGTGGCCCGGAGAAGACGCGCTGCAGAATTGTCAGGATGAAGATCGCCGTCAAGAGCAGACCGAGGACCGACACCGACGCCGGCCACGTCGCCAGCGGAAATGTGCCTTTAAAGATCAGAAACTCACCGACAAAGCCGTTGAGTCCTGGCAGTCCCAGCGATGAGAACAGCGCGATTCCCATAAGACCACAAAACACGGGAACGACTTTGCGCAGCCCACCGAAGTCGTTGAGGTATCGTAAACCGCCGCTGCGTTTCTCCAGCAAGGCCACAAACCAGAACAACGTCGCAGCGGTGAGGCCATGGTTGAACATCTGCAAAAATACACCGTTGAGCGCCGCGGCTTTTTCAGTTGCAAGCGCTGCATCTTCTCCGGTGAACTTCAGGACGGAAAATATCCCAAGCATGCAATAGCCCAGGTGATTGATGGAGGAGTAGGCGAAGATCCGTTTCAGGTCTTGTTGCGCGAGCGCAGCGTAGGCGGAGATCACGATGGTGGCCACGGCAAGCCACAACAGCGGTGTCCGCATCAATCGCAGCTGCACATAAAAGATGGGGAGCAGTATCCGAAGAAAGCCATACACACCCATCTTTGACATGGTGCCGGTGAGCAGCATGGTGGTGCCCGTCGGCGCCTCGGCATAGGCGGCGGGTAGCCAAGTGTGGAATGGGACAAGCGGCACCTTCACAGCAAAGCCGAGAAAGACTCCGAAGCAAAGGACCAGCGCAATCTTTTCCGCCGTGAACCTGTGCCAGCCCGAAATAGCCGCGAAGGCGGGAACGAGCTGTCCATTCCTCGCCATTTCGGCAACGTCCATAAAGTCAAATTTGCCTGTGCACAAAAAGACCGCCAGGAACGCGAGCAGCAGCGCGACGCTTCCAACCATGGTGTAGAGGAAGAACTGGGTCGCCGCAGTGGCGCGTTGGGAGCCGCCCCATAGCCGAATCAGGAAGAATGCAGGGATGAGACTAAGCTCCCAGAAGAGAAACCAGTGAAAGAAATTGAGCGCCGTGAAAGTCCCGAACAGCCCTGCTTCAAGCATCAGTATGAGCGAAAAATAGAGCGGGACTCTCTCGTGAATCTGCCACGACGCGGCCATCGCCATGGGAACGACTATGGCTGAAAGAAGTAGCATCAGCAGGCCCAGACCATCGATACCCACGTGGTACTGCACGCCCAGCACTGGAATCCAGGCGTGTACTTCCTCGAACTGAAGGCCCCCGAAGGCGGGATTAAATCGATGCCACAAAACCAGGATGAGGGCGAGCGCAAGGAAAGCAAAGGCCAGCCCCAGCCCGCGCGCCAGTTTGTGGCTCTTCGCGCCGAGAGCCAGAATTGCTATCGCTCCCAGCAATGGCACGATCGTCAGGCAGGAGATGGGCGGAAGTGAGTTCATCGCACGCCACTCCAGATCAGGAACGCGACCAGTACCACGAACGCAGCGCCAACCAGGCGCAGATAGTTCTGCGTGTGGCCATTTTGCAGACGTGCCAAAAGCTTGCCTCCAGCCGTTACCGTGCGGCAACCTTCGTCAAAGCCGGGATTCACGATGTAGGTATCCACGGATCGAGCGAGCCACGAAAGACCAAGCACAAGATAAGAGACCGCCCACACAGCGCCGTTCCAAATCCATCGGTCGAACCAGTCGCTGACAAGCGACAGCCACGCGTTCCAACGGATAAAGGTGGCTTGATAGAACTCGTCCACATAGAATTTGCGGCGCAGGAGATGAAATATTTGTGGCTGCAACCTTTCCAGCGCGTCTGTCTCCTCGGCGCTAACAATGGGTTTGCGTCCGTAGAGCCACCAACCCATCCCCAGACCGACAAAGACGATGATCGAGGAAGAGAGCATCACGGGAAGGATGCGACTCTCAAGGAACCCTGCGAAATTAAAAGTAGCTGCCTCACCGTTTAGAAACGAATCGAACCACGGCCATGCGGGTGTGCCGATCACGCCCAAAAAGATTGCGAACGCAGCCAGGATCACCAGCGGCATCGTCATGACGGCGGCGCTCTCGTGCGGAGAGGTGGGAGAGTTGTGGGCCTGATGTTCGACGCCTGCGGTATGAGACAGATCGTGGTTCCCTGCGAAACGTGATTCGCCAAAGAACACGTAATACACCTGGCGCGTCATGTAGAAGGCCGTCAACAGCGCACCAAAGCTCCCAAGGTAGAACGGCACGCGCGAGATGCTCCAGGCTTGTGCAGCATGCAGGATGGCGTCCTTGCTCCAGAAGCCGGAGAAGAACAGGGGGAATCCGCACAGCGCCAGCATGCCCACTGCATAGGTGGCGAAGGTAATCGGCATGAATCTCTTCAGTCCGCCCATGCGACGGATATCCTGCTCTTCATGACAACCGTGAATGACCGATCCCGCCCCGAGAAAGAGCAGCGCTTTGAAGAAGGCATGCGTGATGAGATGAAACATGCCGACTGCTACTCCGCCGACACCCAGACCCATCATCATGTAACCCAACTGCGAAATGGTGGAATACGCGAGGATGCGTTTGATGTCATCTTGCGCGATGGCAATCAGGGCAGCAAAGACGGCTGTGATGGCGCCAATCCAGGTGACAACCTGCAGCGCCGTGGTTGATGAAGGCGCGAGGGCGATGTCACTATGGGTCGACATGAGCGGATAGACGCGCGCGACGAGAAATACGCCCGCCGCAACCATGGTCGCCGCGTGAATCAGCGCGCTGACCGGCGTCGGACCTTCCATAGCATCCGGCAGCCAGACGTGCAGTGGGACCTGGCCTGACTTGCCAACCGCACCGGCGAAGATCAGCAGCGCGATGCCAGTGGAGACGGCCATGCCGACGCACGTTGTCTGCGCGACCATCTGCATGAGCGCGGAGTGCTCCAGGCATCCAGCACCATGGTCGTAAAAAAGCAGTGTGCCGGCTTGCGAATACAACCAAACGATTCCGATGAGAAACGCCAGGTCACCAATGCGTGTGGTGATGAAGGCTTTCTTGGCTGCAGCGGCCGCAGCGGGTTTTTGATACCAGAATCCAATGAGCAGATAGGAGGTCAGGCCGACTAGCTCCCAACACATGAACAGCAGCAGCAGGCTGTTTGCAATCACCACGCCCAGCATCGCCGCCGCGAAGAGTGACAAAAAGCAGAAGAAGCGTGTGAAGTTTTCGTCATGGGCCATGTAGCCCGTGCTGTAGATAAAGATCAGCAGTCCGACAAACGAGACCATCACCAGCATTACCGCAGTGAGCGGGTCGAGCATCCAGCCGAGCTTCAGCCACTCTCCTCCATACTGAAGCCAGGGGAAGTTGAAGACCTCTATTTTCGGTTCACCGTGGCCGCTCGATGAGAGCGTGTGCGCAAATGCGCAGAGGGAGAGCAGAAACGACAGCCCCATGGAGCCAATCGCGAGCGATGCCGCGAACCCGCGATTTCGCTGCCTGGCAAGAGCACTCAGCCCCGCTGCGAAGGCCGGGAGTGCGGGAATCAGCCAGAGATTTCGGACAATCCAGGTCATGTCGTCTCAACAAAGGTTTGCAGCGTACGGATTTCGCTTTTTTAGAGCGGGAGTCTACCGCCAGGGAGCAATGCAGCAATGGTCTTTCGCATGTCTTACCCTCTCATGGAGTTCACCTCGTCGATGTTGGTGGTTTTGGTATGTCTGTAGAGGGAGATGATCAGGGCCAGACCGACTGCTGCTTCTGCCGCTGCAACGCCGATCGAGAAGACCACAAACATCATTCCGGTCAAGGCTTCAGGGTTCGGGCCATACCGCCAGAATGCGATGAAATTGAGGTTCGCGGCATTGAGCATCAGCTCGATCCCGATGAGCACAAGAATGGCGTTGCGGCGCATTAGCGCACCGGCCAGACCGATGGCAAAAAGGAGTGCGGAGAGGAGGAGGCAGCTTGCCAGCGAAGTCATCGTGTCTCCTGCTTTTCGTGCATGGCGATAGTAACGGCGCCGATAAGCGCGGCGGTCAACAGCACGCCAATAATTTCCAACGGGAGCGCAAATCGCAACATCAGAGCGTTGCCGATTTGCTGCATGGAGGCTTCGGGTTGTTGCAGTACGGTGTTTCGAGACGCGGCGCTGTGATAGATGGCCCACGCTAGAATTCCAAAGATGGCGAGGACGACCGTAATGCTTCCTATCCAAGAGCTGCCGATGATGGATTGCGGAGTTGCTCCTGCATCCCGCGTAAGCAGGATGGCGAAGACGATAAGAATCGCCACCGCTCCGACGTAGACCAGGATTTGTGCAAGCCCAATGAATTGCGCGCCGAGCTGTAGATACACCACGGCCAAGCCAGTGAAGGCCACGGTGAGCGCCAATACGGAATGTACGAGGTTGCGGAGGCACATGGCCGCCGCCGCTCCCGCCACAGTCAGTATTGCGAAGATCGTGAACAGCAAGTTGATCCTTTCGTGTTCGTTATTACTGGCTATTCGGCAAACCGATAGACCCGCTTTTCCAGCTTCCATCCCTGCATTAATCCGCGACCCAGTAGAACATACGGAACCACTACCAGAAGGCCGCAGACAAACCATCGCAAGATGCCTTGCGGCAAAAAGTGCCAGACCCCGGCAGTGACGAGATTGAGCAGCGCCATCGGCAGCATAAACTTCCAGGCAAAGTTCATCAGCTGGTCCATGCGCAGCCGGGGTAAAGTGCCACGTATCCAAATAAAGACGACAATCAACGCAAGGAGCTTTGCGAAAAACCAGAGGTATGAAGGAATCCAGGTCAAGAAGGGAAGCGGTGCAGCCCACCCGCCCAGAAATAATGTGATCCCCAATCCGCTGATGGCGAACATGCCAAGATATTCACCCAGGAAAAACAGAGCGAATTTGAATCCGGAATACTCGATGTAATAGCCGGCGATGATCTCCGATTCGCCTTCGGGCAGATCGAAAGGCGAGCGATTGGATTCGGCGGTCGCCGCGATCATGAATAGAACGAACCCGGCGAATCCCCAAGGCGTGAAGACGAACCAGTGGGGCAGGATTCCGATATAGCCAGCCTGCTTTTCGACGATCGCCACGGTGGAGAGCGAACCGGCCGCCATGATGACCGTGACCGACGCAAGAATCAGCGGCACTTCGTAGCTGATCATCTGCGCGATGGCGCGCATCGCACCCAATAACGAGTATTTATTACGGCTCGACCATCCAGCCATAAAGATTGTCAGTTCCATCACGGAGCTGACAGCGAAAAAGAACAGCACTCCTGCGTCCAGATTAGCCAGCACCATATTTCGGCCTATGGGCAGCACAGCGTAAAGCGAGAAGGCAGCCAGCACCAGCACCACTGGTGCTAGAAGATGTACCGTCTTGTCCGCTGCCTGCGGCACAATGTCTTCCTTGGTCAATGACTTTATTCCGTCCGCGAGAGGCTGGAGAAAGCCAAACGGGCCCACGCGATTTGGGCCATAACGATTTTGCATTCGGCCCAGTCCCTTGCGCTCAAGAATGGTGGTGACCGCAAAGAGCGATGCAAACACTGCCAGGATGGCGACAACCGAAAGCAGCGCTGAAAGGGTGGATTGGAGACTGGCAGGCGCATGACCTACGAGCCAGTGTTGCAGGATCACGAAGAATTGATCCGCGGTTTCACCCATGGTTTTGCACCGTGTTGGAGGATGAGAAAATCATTGAATCGATGAGGCTCCGGAACCTGCTTCGGGTGCATTGGGTAACGTTTGATTCGACTTAGTCTCAGTGGCGGCCTTTGCTTTGGTCTCCGCTTTAGCTTTCTCCTCCGCGAGATGCGCATCTACTTCTGCCGCTTCGGTCGGATGGATCTGGCGGTAATACCCGTTGGACTTGGCCAACTGTGCCTTGTCCCAGAGGAGTCCACCGAAACGGTTATCGGTGCTCAATTCAAATTCGGTATCCATTTTGATGGCTTCAAACGGGCAGACTTCGACGCAGATCTGGCAACTCATGCAGACGGAAACATCGATATTGAAAACCGCTGGATAGAACTGTGGCTTGCCAACGAAGTCAGGCTTTTTGTCGTTGCTTTTTTCGATGTAGATGCACTTGGGGGGGCATTCCTTTTCACAGATCTGGCAGGCTACACAACGCATCCCGGCCTGCCAATCGTCGCCATCATAGACGAGAAAAGGAAAATCTCGCGTGGCTTCGATTTGAGGTAAACGTTGCTCGGGGTACTGCACAGTTGTCAGGCGGTCTTTGCTGAAGTAGCTGCCGAAAAAATTTCTGGCCGTTTCTACCAGACCCTTTGCAATGCCTTCACCCAACATGAGTCACGCCCTTGAGGTAAACAATTCCAATGCACTTTTCGCGACGTTGAATCCTGACCGAATTGCGTCATCGGAAGTCTACCGATCCACTTCTCCCAGCACAATATCGATGGTGCCAAAAATAACGATCACATCCGCCACATTGGAGCCAAGGCACATATCTTCCAGAACAGTGAGATTGATCAAGCTTGGCGGACGCACCCGATAACGATAGGGATTGGGGGAGCCGTCACTAATCAGATAGAAGCCAAGTTCCCCCTTGGGCGATTCGATCCGTCCGTAAGCCTCCCCGGCCTTGGGGCGAAATCCCCGGACCTTCGTCTTGACGTCCATAATCGGGCCGGGAGGGATGTCGCGGAGTGCCTGGTTCAGAATCTTCAGGGATTCGCGCATTTCGAGCATGCGGATCATGTAGCGGTCGTAAACGTCTCCGTGTTCGCCGATAGGAACCTTGAAGTCAAACCGCTCGTAAATTCCGTATTTGTCCACTTTACGGATGTCATAATTGACGCCGGCAGCACGAAGCATAGGGCCGGTGATTCCACCTTGAATTGCGAGTTCCTTTGACAGCACGCCAACGCCCTGGGTGCGGGCCAGAAGGATCTCGTTGCCTGTGAGCAGGCGCTCAAATTCATCGAGGAAACGCGAGAACTCCGCGACTACTTTTTTAGTTTGCTCTAACCAGCCGGCGGGTAAGTCAACGCGGCAGCCGCCGAAGCGCATGTAATTGCACATCATGCGTGAACCAGTCAGCGACTCGAACAGGTCGAGGATGATTTCGCGCTCGCGGAAGGCGTACATCAGCGGCGTGCCGCTTGCGCCCATCTCCTGTGTCAAAAAACCAATGGTGGAAGCGTGATTTTGCAGGCGGGTCAGCTCCGCTGTAATGACGCGAATATACTCGGCACGTTCGGGCACCTGTATACCGGCCAGCTTTTCGACAGCGAGGGCATAGGCCCAGTTATTTGTAAGCGAGCACATGTAATCCAGCCGATCGGTATAGGGCATCGAGGCGAGGTAGGATGCAGACTCAGCGATCTTTTCGTGGTTGCGATGCAGGTAACCGAAGACCGGTTTGAGTTTCATGACGCGCTCGCCGTCCAGCACGACGTCCATGCGGAACACACCATGCGTGGACGGATGGTGTGGCCCCAGAGAGAGTTCGAGCAACGCGTCTTCACCGTTGCTAGTCCCGGCGCTTCTAGTCATCTTCTGAACTTCGGCAGCAATCATTTCCATTCCCGGTCCCATTGCGGATGTCGAATCATGGACGTTCCTCTATCGCGCGAGCCTGCGTCGATTTTTGAAGCACTGCGTCATGCGGTGTTGGCTCATATTCATAGTCGTTCGGCTCAACATAGTCCTTGCGCATGGGGTGGTCTTCAAATCCGTCCCACATGAGGATGCGGCGCAGATCGGGATGGCCTTCGAAGATAATTCCGTAGAGGTCGAAGATCTCGCGTTCCTGAAACTCCGCGCTTCGCCAGACAGGTGTGAGCGACGGCAAAGTAACTCGGTCGCTCCGGTTTTCGGTGCGCTGCCGCAGCACGAGTGCTCCATGCTTCTTCTCCATCGAATACAGGTGATAGACGGCTTCCAGATAACCTGGAGACCGGGTCTTCCGAACTTCCTCGACCTCTTGTTCCACCCCATTTACTAACTGTTTAACTTTCACTTTCTCTGAAATCTCTGTATCCAGCCAGTCCACGCCGGTGACATTTGAACAGTAATCAAGACGGAGTTCCGGATCGTCCCGCAGAAATCTTCCAATCTCGAAGGCATGCTCTCGATCGAGCAACAGCGAATGCTGACCGGAGGGGCTGCCGTTGAGAACGATTTGTAGAGAGCAACCCGGCACGGCCGCTTCAATATCGGATTTAATCTTTTCCAGGTTCATCTTTGCCCGTCATGCACTGGTCATTTGGAGTCTTGTAGATGATGTTCCATAGTTTGAGATTTTTCGCTGGCTCCAGATCGTGCGCTCCGTATTCCGGGACAACGAATTCACTGGGCGCATCTGCATTTAGATGCCGTGGTCTGTCTACTCCGGTAAGAGGTTGCGCAGCGATCTTCTTCTGCAAGGTGATGAAAGCATCCATGAGCGCTTCCGGGCGTGGAGGACAGCCGGGAATATGCACGTCCACGGGAATATAGCGATCGATCCCCTTCAGGACGTTATAACCCTGCTTGAAGGGGCCGCCAGAGATCGCGCAGGCACCCATCGCGATCACATACTTCGGCTCCGGCATCTGGTTGTAGAGCCGCACTACCTGCGGGGCCATTTTTTTGGTGACGGTACCGGCGACAATCATCAAATCTGCTTGCCGTGGCGAGGGGCGGAAGACCTCAGCGCCAAACCGCGCCAGATCATAACGGGCCATAGTCGTGGCGATCATCTCGATGGCACAACAGGCAAGGCCGAAGGTCAGTGGCCACACAGAGCTCTTCCGGCCCCAGTTGTAAAGCTCTTCGAGGGTGGTAGTGAAAATTCCTTGTCGGCTCAACTCGAGTTTCAGCTCAGAATCCATTTTTACCGTTTCGCTTGCCGCTTGAAGGTTGGACGCACTCTGCAATGTTTTGATTGACGAAAGGAAGAGTCATACCCAGGTTAAAACGCCCTTTCGCCATGTCCAGACGAGCCCTTCGACCAGTAACAACAAGAAGATCAACATAGTGATCGATGCGCCCAGGGTCAAGCCGGAAAACGCCACCGCGAACGGCAGCAGGAAGATTGCCTCCACGTCGAAGATTAAAAAGACAATTGCATACAGGTAATACTCTGGCCTGAAACGGATCAAGACATCATTTTTCGATTTGAGACCGCACTCATAGGCTGAATTCTTGACAGGTCCCGGCTTGCGGGGGGAAAACTTCTTCGACCAAAGCCACGCCATCAGTAGCGGAGCGATGGCAAAACCGATGGCGGCAATCATAAGAATGGCGATAGGCCGATAGATGTCGATGAAGGATAAATTCATAAATATCCAAAGTTGCTGGCTGGATAAGGAACGAAAATTGCTACTGATCGAAGCCGATTTTTGCGTTTTTTACCTGGCAACAGACTACGCCACCTCGGAGATGTTGACACGTCAAATCCGCTGTTTTCCACGGTATATGCCTGGCACGCGCCCCGTTGTTGCGTAACCAAAATTTTGGGACGCAACGCATCTCTTCTTGACACCACGGGTATTTTCTATTGACGACATCCAGCCAACCCAAATGGGGAGGTGCTACTATCAAACCGTTTACTCCAAGGCACAGGAGAATGCCATGACCGATTCTGCAACCACTCGTCCGGATGAAGGGATTCGCAAGGGGGCAGTGGAAGACGATGCTCAGCACCCCGAAAGCAAGCAGCGTCCCCAACACGGCTCCCTCACCGGCCAACTAGGCCACCGCGATCAAGACGAAATGCTGAAGGATGGCGATACTGATTTCCCGGGGCTGGATGCTGAAGCCGAACATACCGGCAAATAGATCAGTTCTGGTGTTGACCGTGGCGGATTACATCAACCGTTGCATGACGTCATCCAGCACTGCACGACTTGGCCTTACGCGTTCGTCCGGCAAAGTGCCAAGTGGCTCATTCACAAGGTTCAATATCTCGGTAAAGCTGGGCTTTTGTGTGTCCACATAGAAGATGCCGGTCAGGATTTCTCCATTCGCATGTGCGGACATAAGCGCTGAAGTCGCAGCGATACGGTCGGTCGGATCGAAGTCCTCGTGCAGTTTGCGAAGGCGCAGGTGGCTGCCATCGTGCATCTCTACATTGATCGTTGTGCCGGGATCATATTCCACGTCGATTTCCTGGAAATGGGGCACGAAGCCTACCTCGGAGATGGCCTCCTCGTGCTCCTGCATGTATTTATAGCTCTTGGTTGAACCCTCGTGATCGTTGAACGTAACACAGGGCGAGATTACATCGAGCATCACAGTGCCGTTGTGCGCGATGGCGGCCTTCAGCATGGCAAGCAACTGCTTTTTGTCGCCGGAGAAGGACCGTCCTACAAAGGTCGCGCCCAGTTGAATTGCCAGCGCGCAGGTATCAATCGGAGGCAGATCGTTGATTACGCCGGTCTTTAGCTTTGAGCCGATGTCGGCGGTTGCGGAGAACTGCCCCTTGGTAAGTCCATAAACGCCGTTGTCTTCAATGATGTAAATGATTGGAAGATTGCGCCGCAACAGATGAACAAACTGCCCCATGCCGATGGAGGCAGTATCGCCGTCTCCACTGACGCCCAGCGCCTTCATGGTGTGGTTTGCCAGCAGAGCGCCCGTCGCGACAGACGGCATGCGCCCATGTACGCTGTTGAAGGAATGTGATCGGCTGATGAAGTAAGCCGGACTCTTGGATGAACAGCCAATGCCGGAGAGCTTCATCACGCGCTCTGGCTGAATGCCCATCTCATAAAAAGCGTCGATGATGCGCTCAGAGATGGCATTATGGCCGCACCCTGCGCAAAGCGTTGTTTTGCCGCCGCGGTAGTCGAGGACCTGAAGACCGATCCGGTTCATTTTAGCTGCCGGTTTGGGGGCGTCAATAGGGGCAGAGGTAACAGGCGTCGTTCCCATTAAATTCCTTCCTGCGTGACAAGGTCATCGGTGACGGAGCGCGCGTCAATCGGCAGCCCGTTGAAGTGGCGGATGCTGCGCAACTTCACAATATCTTCCGCCTCCAGATCGAGCTTCAGCAAACTCAACATCTGCGCATCGCGGTTCTGCTCAATCACATATACTCGCTCGTGCAAAGCAACAAACTGATGCACCTCGCGCGAGAACGGATAGGCGCGCAGTCGCAGGTAGTCCGTCTCAAGGCCATATTCCTTACTCAATTGATCGCGACTCTCCCGGGTTGCAAAATCGGACGTGCCGAAGGCGATCAAACCGATCGTAGATTTGCCAGTCTGCACGACCTCCGGTCGTGGAACGAGCGAGCGAGCGGTCTCAAACTTCTTGGACAGCCGCTCCATATTGTTGAAGTAGTCGTCCGGACGCTCCGTGTACTGCGCCTTCTCGTTGTGGCCGCTGCCACGGGTAAAGTAAGCCGCCTGGGGGTGGTCGGTACCCGGTAGGGTACGGTAGCCTATGCCATCGCCATCGACATCTTTATAGCGCGCGAATCCGTCGAGTCGGGTCAGATCCTCGGCACTCAACACTTTGCCACGATTCAGCGGCTTGTCAGGATAAGCAAATGGCTCGGACATCCAGTTATTCATGCCCAGATCGAGGTCGGACATGACAAAAACCGGTGTCTGCAACTGCTCGGCCAGATCAAATGCCGCCATCGCCATCTCGTAGCATTCCCTTACGCTGCCGGGAATCAGCATGACATGTTTTGTGTCTCCATGTGACAGGAACGCGACAGAGAGCAGATCTCCCTGTTGATTGCGGGTCGGCATGCCGGTCGACGGACCTGTGCGCTGCACGTCGAAGATCACTCCGGGCAACTCGGCATAGTAGCCGAGGCCAGCGAATTCGGCCATGAGGGAGATTCCAGGGCCTGAGGTTGCGGTCATAGCGCGTGCGCCTGCCCAACCCGCTCCCAGCACTGCTCCTATTGCTGCCAGCTCGTCTTCTGCCTGCACGATGGCAAAGGTGGACTTGCCGTCTTCTTCGATCCGGTAACGCTTCGCGAGGTCGATGAAGTTCTCTACCAGCGACGATGATGGCGTGATCGGATACCACATCGCCACGGTGCAGCCGGCAAAGATACAGCCAAGCGCCGCGGCGGCATTCCCATCGATAATGATCTTGCCCTCGGTCGCATTCATTGTTTCCAATACGAAGGGATCGTGCTTGGTAAAGTTTGCCGAGGCATACTCGTAGCCTGCCTGTACCGCCGCCCAGTTCAGGTCCGCCGCCTTTATCTTCTTGGCGAACTGCTTGCGGAGTGCGGACTCGACGGCGGCCATATCCATCTTCAGAAGTTGCGTGGCGATGCCGACGTAGATCATATTCTTGACCAACTTGCGCAGTTTTGCCTCAGGGCAAACCGCGGCTGTCAGCTTGTCAAACGGCACTGGATAGCAGGCCACGTCGTCGCGAAACTGCTGCAGGTTTGCAGACTCCTCATAGATCGCCGCAGCTCCGTTGGGCAGCGAAAGCATGTCTTCTTTCGCAGTTTCAGGATTCATCGCAATCAGGATGTCGATCTCCTTCTTGCGAGCGACATAACCGTCTTTGCTGGCGCGGATGGTGTACCACGTCGGCAGGCCGGCAATGTTGGAAGGAAAGAGGTTTTTGCCGCTGACAGGAATACCCATCCGGAAGATCGACTTGAGCAGAACCAGGTTGGCTGATTGCGACCCCGATCCGTTGACAGTCGCAATCTGAATGCTGAAATCGTTGACGATGTTTACGTGCGGACCCTGTTGTTTTGTGTCCGGCTTAGCCAACGTGCCGCCTTCGGCACCGGCTGCCAGCGCGACGTGTTCTGTCGCCATGAGTTGTACTCCCCCCGTGTGAAACCTTGGAGTTTCACGAACGAAAACACGATACCATATTCACCCTAGCGCTGGTCGAAGGCTGGCGTCCGAAGCACAACACCTTTGTCTGCCGTTACCTGAACATCTCAAGATTGACATCCGGTCAGGATTCATTCTCCGAGACTTTCTCGTATGATCTGGCAATCTTGATAACGCTCACCAGTTCCTCGGCTGTTTGCACGTCTGCCTCAGTCTCCCCGATCGTCAATCGAACGGTGCGGCCACGACGCGCCTGTAACCAGAAGCCAACCGGAGCCTCCAGCGCCCGGTCAACTCTCTCGCCGAGCCTTACCCTCCACTCTCCCGATATGCAGGCGACGCACCCTTCGCGGACGGACTGGACGCCAACCTCGCGAATCTCCAAACCATCGGCCCTGAGCGCTAATCCAAGGTTGCGAAGCTCCGACTGGTAGTCATCGCTTCTCCACGGCAAATCGTCTGGCGACGGAATCATGCTGATCTGCAGTTCCATGGCTCATGAGGCTATCAGGGTCTTCCCATTTAGCGCAACACTATCTGATTTGGGTGGGTAAAGCCTGGCTGCTGGCGTCGGACGTCAATTTAGACCTCGGCTGATCCACACTGACTTCCACGACATTCTCCAAGATCGTTTTCCAATCAAAACGCGGAGATGCCGGTGATGTTGTGCCCAATGATCAGCGTATGAATATCATGAGTTCCCTCATACGTCTTCACGGATTCAAGGTTCATCATATGGCGCATGATGGGGTAGTCGTCGGCGATGCCGTTGGCTCCGAGAATGTCGCGGGCCATGCGAGCGCATTCCAGCGCCATCCATACGTTATTTTTCTTCGCCATGGAGATGTGCTGGAAGGCTGCCTTCCCCTGGTCCTTCAGTCGGCCCACCTGCAGCGACAGCAGTTGCGCCTTTGTGATCTCGGTGATCATCCATGCCAGCTTTTCCTGTATCAATTGATGGCTTGCAATGGGCTGACCGCGGAACTGCTTGCGCTGCTTGGCGTATTGCAATGCGACGTCGTAGCAGGCCATCGCCGCTCCAATGGCTCCCCAACTGATACCATAGCGGGCCTGACTGAGGCACATCAGCGGAGACTTCAGCCCATCGGACTTTGGCAGCAGATTCGTGGCCGGAATCCGTACCTCCTGCATGGAAAGTCCCGACGTGACTGACGCCCGAAGAGACCATTTGCCATGGATGTCATGCGCAGAGAATCCGGGACGGTCCGTTTCGACCAGGAAGCCGCGAATGCGCCAGGCATCGGAAGAGACCCCAGGCTCTTCCAACTTGGCCCAGATTACGGCGACATCGGCAAGACTGCCCGAGGTGATCCACATCTTTTCCCCGTTCAGAATGTAATGGTCGCCGTCCTTGCGTGCGCGGGTGCGCATGCTGCCTGGGTTAGAGCCGAAGTCGGGTTCAGTCAAGCCGAAGCAGCCCAGCTTTTCTCCTGTGGCCATCTTTGGCAACCAGAGGGATTTCTGTTCCTCCGAGCCGAACGCATGGATGGGATACATGACCAGCGCGGACTGCACGCTGACGAAGCTGCGTATGCCCGAATCTCCGCGTTCGAGCTCCTGTGTCAGGAGACCGTATTCGACGTTGTTCATCCCGGCGCAGCCGTAGCCATCGAGCGTGGCTCCGTAGAAACCGAGTTCGCCCATTGGTCGTACCAACTCCCGAGGAAAGCGGCCGTCGCGGTTGCACTGCTCGATGATCGGGACCAGCTTGTCTTCGATGAAGGCGCGGGTGTTCGCGCGAACGAGAAGCTCATCTTCTGAGAGCAGGGAATCAAACTCGATGAAGTCAACACCTTGAAATCTGAATGCCATCGTTGCACATTCTAGCCCATAAGCAGCGGGTGAGAGATTTTCGGGCCGTTTCGCAGTTTATGGCTCCATCTTTCCAGTACCCCCCTCCCCCGTACTAAAGTATCTAAAGTCTTTGATTCAGGGACTTTAGGCTTGGACTTCCGGGGACACCAGATTAGACCGATTTGGAAGTACCCCCGGTTCGCAGGGCGGCTTAAAGTCAAGAACCACCAGACGGATTCCGGGGAATTTTATCGTGAAATTTGAAGGACACTGCGGATTTACAGAAGGTACTGAAAAGTCTTGTGCCGTGGGAAGGTTCCCTCAGTGGCTAAATGTGGTGTCTCAACAGGTTGTTGTCATCGAGGCCTGCTCGGCTGATGGGTGGAGCTTGGTTGAGGCTAGC
>NFUO01000665.1 GCA_002197545.1 Acidobacteria subdivision 2 bacterium RH1 MAG20
GGCGGACGCTTCGCGTGAGGTGAACAGAACAGTGTTGCCTAACAGCTGAGATAAGTTTGGGTCACAAGGAGGCATCCCCGTGACCCATCTACGAAAAATGATGCTGGAGGAACTCCAGCGTCGTAATTACGCCAAGACTACCATCGATTGCTACCTTCGCAGTGTCGAAGGGTTTTCTCGACACTTCCACTGTTCTCCGGATCGTTTAGGGCCGCGACACATTCGTGAATATCAGGCGGCGTTGTTCCAGAAGCGGAAGTTCTCGCCGAACACCGTGGCGCAACGCCTCGCGGCGCTGCGATTCTTCTACACCAAGACTCTCAAGAGAGCCTGGAGCATCGAAGAGACTCCCTACCCGAAGAAGATTGTTCACCTGCCAACGATTCTCACCAGGAAGAAGTTGCCCGGCTCATCGATGCGGCCCGGCCGCCCTTGCATCGCACTCTGCTCATGGCGCTCTACGCCACCGGACTCCGGCGTGCCGAACTCGCGCGCCTGAAAGTCAGCGATGTCGACAGCCAGCGCATGGTGATTCACGTCCAAGGTGGCAAAGGCCGCAGAGACCGAGACGTGCTGCTCAGCCCCAAGTTGCTCGACGAATTGCGCCAACACTGGCGCCGCTTGCGAGGAAAGCGCAGTGTGTGGCTGTTTCCTAGCAGGCATGCTCACGCCAGTGATCGGCCCATCACTCCCAAGGCGATCTACCATGCCTGTAAGAGAGCTGCTCGTCGCGCCGCTCTCCAGAAAACCATACACCCGCACACCCTGCGTCACTGCTTTGCAACGCATCTCCTCGAAAACGGAGCGGATCTTCGCACGATTCAGATCCTGCTAGGCCATCGAGATCTAAAAGAGACCACCATCTACTTGCATCTTTCGCAACGCCATCTCCACGCGACCGCGAGTCCTTTGGACTCGCTGAAGTTGAAAGAGTAGATGAGCCGGCCACCCCTCGAGGTGGCCGATCTGATCCGCACCGCGGGAGCTGCCTTCATCGAACGGAATCGCCACTGGCTCAGTTGGAAGCACGTCAAAGTGCTGCGGGCCATTCGGCGCTGTCGAACCGCCGCGCTCGGCGGTCATATCGATCAATGCACCCGCTGCGGGCATCGCGCCACCATCTCCTATAACAGCTGCCGCAATCGCCACTGCCCGAAGTGTCAGACGGCTGCACGCGACCGTTGGATCGCCGCGCGCCAGAAGGAACTTCTCCCGACACGCTACGTCCATGTCGTCTTCACGCTTCCTTCTCAGCTGGCGTCTTTGGCTCTACAGAACAAAAAGATCGTCTACGGCCTGTTGCTTCGCGCCAGTGCGGAAACTCTTCTCGAGGTGGCGCGCGATCCCAGACACCTGGGCGCCGAAATTGGTTTCTTTAGTGTGCTGCACACCTGGAGTCAGAAGCTCA
>NFUO01000666.1 GCA_002197545.1 Acidobacteria subdivision 2 bacterium RH1 MAG20
ATCTCACACTTGGCGGCGAGGCCGGCCGCCACGATATTTTTGGCCACCCAACGCGCGGCATAGGCTGCGGAACGATCCACTTTTGTTGGATCCTTGCCGCTGAAGGCACCGCCCCCGTGGCGCGCATATCCACCGTAAGTATCGACGATGATTTTCCGCCCGGTGAGGCCGGTATCTCCCTGAGGACCACCAATAACGAATCGTCCGGTGGGATTCACATAACGATTGGTTTGCTCGTCCAATAGATCCGCGGGAACGATGGGATCCACGACGTAGGTCTGGACATCCTCAAAGATTTGCTCGGGAGAGGCATCCTCGGAATGCTGCACGCTGACCAAAATCGTATCGACGCGACGTGGCCGGCCCGCTTCGTCATATTCAACCGTGACTTGAGTTTTGCCGTCGGGGCGGGCCCAGCGCAACTTGCCTTCGCGCCGCGCCACTGACAAACCGCGAGCCAGTTGATGCGCCAGCTGGATGGGCGCGGGCATTAATTCCGGAGTTTCATCGCAAGCGAAACCGAACATCATTCCCTGGTCGCCAGCGCCGCCAGTGTTTACGCCTTGAGCAATATCGGGTGACTGTTCATCAATGGAGACCAGCACGCCGCAGGTCTCGTAATCGAAGCCGTACGTGGCCCGGACGTAGCCACTCTCTTTGATGGTGCTCCGCCCCACGCCGGGAATGTCGATATAAGCGTCGGTGCTGATTTCGCCGGCCACCAGCACCGTGCCGGTGGTGAGCATGGTTTCGCAAGCCACTCGCCCTAGCGGATCCTTGCTCAGCACCGCGTCGAGCACGGCATCGGAGATTTGATCGGCGATTTTGTCGGGATGGCCCTCGGTTACCGATTCCGAGGTGAAGAGATTCTTACCCTGCTGCTTCGACATTGCTAAGTCGGTCCTCCGCTCCACCGGCAGCCATTGCGAACGCCCAGTGCGCCGCCAACCGGCTCCGTGGTTCCCCGCGGAATCCTACAGATTCCGTGGGGTGGTCTCCTGTCCAGAGTGGGGCAATCGTAGCAGGAGCGCGACTCGCGTCCCTGCCCCGGAGTCTGTAATGTACAGACCAAGTAGGACAAGCCCCGGCACTCGATCACCTCAGCGCCGGCAACTCAAGGAGCAGGCGCAGTGGTTGACCAAACATTAAGTTGCCGTGAATGTGGCGCGGATTTCATCTGGACCGAAGGCGAGCAAGAGTTCTTCGCCTCGCGCGGACTGCAGAATCCTCCGTCCCGATGCCCCTCTTGTCGCGCCGCGCGCCGTGCTGCCGGCATGGGCGGCGGCGGACGTAGCGGTGGAGGCGGTGGTGGTGGCGGCGGCGGATATGGCGGTGGCG
>NFUO01000667.1 GCA_002197545.1 Acidobacteria subdivision 2 bacterium RH1 MAG20
ACATTGAGCAGAAGTGTGCCGCCTTCGCCGGCTCGGCCGGCAGCGTTTCGTCGTGGAATGAGTAGGCGGTTTCCGGGTCGAGCGACAGATTAAATTGGTCTTTCCAGCGGAACTCGAAGCGTGCCTTCGAGAGCGCGTCGTCCCGCTCCTGGGCACCTGGATGGCCCTTGGCAAGATCGGCGGCGTGCGCGGCGATTTTGTAGGCGATGACACCATCCTTGACGTCCTGGCGATCGGGCAACCCCAGGTGCTCCTTTGGTGTCACGTAGCAGAGCATGGCGGTACCGTACCACCCGATCATAGCGGCGCCAATCGCTGAGGTGATGTGGTCATAGCCTGGGGCGATATCGGTCGTTAAAGGGCCGAGCGTGTAGAATGGCGCCTCATGACAAACCTCAAGCTGAAGGTCCATGTTTTCTTTGATCTTGTGCATCGGCACATGGCCGGGACCCTCGATCATCGTTTGGACATCATACCGCCAGGCCAGCGTGGTCAACTCTCCCAGGGTGCGCAACTCACTAAACTGCGCCTCGTCGTTTGCGTCTGCGATTGAGCCTGGGCGCAATCCATCTCCAAGCGAGAAGGAGATGTCGTATGCGCGCATGATCTCGCAAATCTCTTCGAAATGCGAGTAGAGAAAATTCTCCTTGTGATGCGCGAGACACCACGCCGCCATAATCGAGCCGCCACGGGAAACAATGCCCGTGACGCGCTTCGCGGTCATTGGAATGTATGCCAGTCGAACGCCTGCGTGAACGGTGAAGTAGTCGACACCCTGTTCGGCCTGTTCAATAATCGTGTCTCGATAGACCTCCCAGGACAGGTCCTCCACCTTGCCGTTGACCTTTTCCAGCGCCTGGTAGATAGGCACTGTGCCGATCGGGACGGGGCTATTGCGGATGATCCACTCACGCGTCGTGTGGATATTCTTTCCAGTCGAAAGATCCATCACCGTATCGGCGCCCCATCGCGTTGCCCAGGTCATCTTCTCGACCTCCTCTTCTATCGAGGAGGCCACTGCAGAATTGCCGATGTTGGCATTAATCTTGACGAGGAAGTTGCGGCCAATGATCATGGGTTCGGATTCTGGGTGATTGATGTTCGCCGGAATAATTGCCCTTCCGAGTGCAACCTCCGCTCGGACAAATTCAGGCTCGACTCCTTCGCGCAGGGCGATGAACTCCATCTCGGGGGTAATGATGCCCTCGCGGGCGTAGCGCAACTGGGTCACAGCCTGACCGTTCGTGCTAGCGAGCGGACGCCGGTGCAGGCCGGGAAACACCTCCATGTTGGCGCGCGGATCGCCGCGATGGAAACCGTCATCGTTCGGCTGAATGTCCCGGCCGGGGTATTCCTCTACATCGCCCCGTTCGAGAACCCAATCCCGTCGC
>NFUO01000668.1 GCA_002197545.1 Acidobacteria subdivision 2 bacterium RH1 MAG20
GGGATTTGCCATCTACGTTCGCATCCAGCCGCCGACGGTGATCCGTGTCGACAAGGACGGGAACGCTTCGGTTGCGGGCGGAGCCCGTCCGGGGAGCCTGACAGGGTCGCGTCTATCTCCGGACAAATTTTTTTCTGCGGCTGCGTTGCCTGGAGTCGGGCCTGGGGATCTCGAAGGCAGAGCGGTCGTGCGCCAATTTCTCGGTCTCTATCTTGCGTATACGCCGGACTCGGCCGACCGGAACCTGGCTGCGGCATTGAACCTGATGACCGCAAATCTCCGCGCATACACCCTGAACCGACTTCGCGATGAGGATACGGTCGGAAAGATCAAGAACGACCACATGATTTCGGATTTTGAGATCCGTTCGATCGAGCACGTGAAGGGGACGCCGTGGACCTACACCGTGTTCGGCGTGAAGGAAGTTCACCGGGTGAAGAACCAGGCGGAAACAACCGATCGGATCGTGGGGCGATACAGCGTGCGGCTGGTCGAAACAACTCGTTCGGAGACCAATCCCGGCGGTCTTCTGGTCGCCGAGTACGGCGAACAGCAGATGGTCGGTGAGCGGGAGACAGGTCTGTTGCAGCGGAGCGCGCTCGACAAGGACCATCCCTGAGGGAATTGCCGCTCGAGCTGGAAGGCGGCGGAGTCTAAGCGAAGGAGGTAACGATCGTGTCGACGGGTGCGACAGAAGCAGGTGCAGAAGCCAGAGACTTGCAAGCGAGCCGCAGCTCGCGTGGCGCTCGCAAACTGCGACCGGGGCAGGCGAACGGAGTCGAAGAGCAACGCTTCTTCCTCGCCAAGCATGGCGGAAGCAGCGGGATTCCTGAATTGGACAAGGAATTCTCCGGAGAGGCGGAGGCCATGGTGGAATCGCTCAAGACGGGCCTGAGCTACTTCGTGGTTTCCGAGTGGCGGGGGCTTGCGGATTTTTCCGGCAAGAAGCCGCAACTCGGGCGCGAGGCCATTCGCGCTGCGCCTAAGGCGGGATAACAACAGTTTCTTCACAGACTGAAGTTGGTCTCGTGAGAGCCGTCCACAAGCTCCAATGATTGTGGATCAGTGCTTGGCTTACTCGAAGTGTGCCCAATCAGGCTCACAAGGGCAGGCCAGCAGACTCCTGGTCTGTTGTTGCCGGGCAAACCAAGGAGAAGGAAGCGCGGCAGCAGAAGAAGCCGGTCTGTTGAACTGCGACTAAACAACTGAGCTGGTCCGGTTCTTCGCGAACCTGACCGGAAACCGTACCACGTTTTCGGCCCAGGA